>CAZQAT010000074.1:0-23685 GCA_964591315.1 uncultured Planctomycetaceae bacterium | reverse complement strand
GTCAAAGCCTCATGAATAGGCCGGGCTAGCCCGCCCCGCTTCCCACGGGCGCCCCGCCGGCGCCCCGTCCCTCAAGGCTGCTCCGCAGCTGGTCGATGAGTCGTCGGGCCCATGCCGTCCAACGATCCGACCCCCGATGCCACGCCCGGTGCGCCCCCCTGCGACTGCGAGGAGGCGGCCGTCCTGACGAGCTCCGTCGCCACCGGCGCGCTCGAGCGCGAGGACGTCCTGCGCCTGCGCCGCCACCTGGCCCAGTGCCGACCCTGCATGGGGGCCTATCGGGAGGCGGTCGAGACCACCGCCCAGCTCGGGCGCTTCACCCTCGAGGAGCGTGAGAAGCGCATGCTCGAGCGCCAGCGCAGGGCCCGCCACGCGCGGGCCTTCAAGCGGCGCGAGAAGCCGGACAGGGGCTCGGGCCGCGGGTTCCGCCTGCGCCTGATCCTGATGCCCGCGGCCTTCATCTACATCGTGATGAAGATCGCCGGCATCGGCCCCGCCCCGGCCAGGGTGGAGCTCGTCGAGCGCAGCGGTCCGGTGACGATCGACCTGCGCACCGTCGAGCACCGCTCCGACGCGCCCCTGGTCCTGCCCGGCCGCTGGGTCAACGCCGGGCCCAAGGCCCGCGCGCGCCTCGACGGCGGGGCCTGCGTGGTGGACCTGCGGGAGGACACGAGCCTGCTCCTGGAGTCGGCCCGCCCGGTGCGCTTCCGCTTCCCCCGCGGCCGCGTGCGGGTGGAGGGGGACGTGACCTTCGTCACGGTGCTGGGCGTGGTCGAGCTGCGGGAGGCCCGGGGCCGCCTGACCTTCGACGACGAGGGGTTGGTGCTCGAGCCCGAGGCGGGGACGTGGACCCTGGTCGACAGGCGCGGCGAGCGCGCGCTGCCCCTCGGGACGGCGACGACGGTCCTGCCCTGAAGTCGAGCCTTCGCCGGCCTCGCGCTCCCCGTAGCATGGGGGCATGACCGTCCTCGACCCGGACGCCCGCGGCCGCGTCGCCCCGCGGCGCAAGCCGCGCTGGTTGCTGGGGCTCGCCTACCTGGCCGAGCGCGCCTGCGCGCTGCTCGGCGGGCGAGCCTTCTACCGCTGGCGCAGCCTCTCCCCGCGGCGGCTGCGGGTGCGGCGCGAGGAGGTCGAGGTCGAGGGGCTGCCCGCGGGGCTCGAGGGGCTCTGCATCGCCCAGCTCTCGGACCTTCACGCGGGCTCCTTCCTCGGGGCGGGGGACCTGCGCCACGCGGTGCGGGTCGCCAACGCCGAGGAGCCGGACGTGGTCGTCCTGACCGGTGACTACATCTCGCACCGCTGGGACGACGCCCTGGCCCTGGTGGACGACCTGGCCCGCCTCAGGCCGCGCCTGGGCACCTTCGCCGTCTTCGGCAACCACGACTACCGCGGCCGCCTGGAGGGCCGCATCGCGGAGCACTTCGCCGCGGCCGGGGTGCGCTTCCTGCGCAACGAGGCGGTGCGCCTCGACAGCGGTGACGGGGTCCTGGCCCTGGTGGGGCTCGAGGACCTGGAGGAGGCCAGGCGCATCGATGCGGACACTCCGCGGGCCGAGCTCGCCCCGTCGGACGTGGAGGTGCTGCTGTGCCACAACCCCAAGGGCGCCGAGACCCTGGCGCGCCGGGAGTGCGCCCTGGTGCTCTCCGGCCACAGCCACGGCACCCAGTTGGACCTGCCCCTGCTACGGCGTGTGGGACCGCCGCACCCGGGCGATCGGCGGAGCGTCCACGGGACGGTCTCGATCACCAGCCACGGGCTGGGGGTCGTCGGGCTTCCCCTGCGCGTCGGTTCGCGGGCGGAGGTCGTGGTCGTCCGGCTGCGTCGGCCCAGGCCCTCGAGCGCGGACTACAATGGACGGACAGTGGACGCTCCCGATCCCGGTAGGAACAGCGATGGCCGGTAGCCTGGCCTACAAGCGCGGCGTGCTCTACGTGGGCAGCGAGGAGCGCACGGCCCACGTGCGCAGCTTCGACCTGGACGGTCGCGAGCTCGAGGCGGGCTTCTCCTTCGCGGGGGAGGACGGCGGCGCGGCCTCGGTGCGCGGCCTCGACGTGGACGAGGACCACCGCCTGTGGGTGGCGGACGAGGTGGGGTGTCGCCTGCGGGCCTTCAGCCTCTTCGGAGACCCGCTGGCCGGTGTGCCGGGCCTCGAGGGGGGCGACCACGACCGGGGTGGCGTGCTCGGCAGGGTGATCGACGTGGCGACCCGCGGCAGCGACGAGGCCCAGGAGCTCCTGGTGGCCTCCGGCGGGCGCCGGCGCCACGCCCTGCAGGTGCTCGGTCTCGGCGGCGGCGGTGCGCGCTCCCTGCGCTCCCTGGGCCAGGTGGACCGGGAGTTCCGAGATCTGGCCGGGGTCGCCTGGGAGGGGGACACGAGCTGGGCCTGCGAGCGGGGCGGCGGGCGGGTGCAGGTGCACCGGGACGGGGACTTCCACTTCGCCTTCCAGCTCGACGTGCCCGCGGGCCGGTGCTTCCTGCCGAACGCCGTGGCCCCCTGCGGCGACGGACGCCTGGTGCTGGCCCAGGGCGGCGAGGCCAGCGCCCTCTCCCTGCTCGATCGCAGTGGGCGAGTCCTGCGGGTGCTGGCCGAGGGCGGCGAGCGCGAGGGCCAGGTGAGCGAGCCCGGTGACGTGGTCGTGGCCCCCGACGGGGACGACCGCCACACCCGGGTGCTCGTGATCGACGGCGAGGGCACGCGGGTGCAGGTGTTCAACCTGGAGGGGGACTGCTACGGAACCTTCCCGGGCTTTGCCTGTTCGGAGCCGAGCTGGGAGCCGAGCTGATGGCCACGCGATCCCCGAACCGGCAGCGCCTCCTCCTCCCGCTCGCGACCCTCGTGGTCCTGGGCGTGGTGTGGGTCCTCGCGTGGCCGAGCGGGGAGGATGCGCGTCCGAGCCTCGGGCCGGCCCTCGACCCGAGCGGCTCCCTCGAGCAAGGTGGCCTGGCCCCCGCTCCCCGGGCCGCCGACCTCGCACAGGACGCGCCCGCCGAACAGCTGGCCGCTGCTCCCGAGCGTGTCGAGCTCGACGCCCTCGACCGCCCCTCGCCCCTGGTGGCGCCGGGGGAGGGAGTGCTCTTCGAGGGTCGCGTCGTCGCCCGCCAAGACGGCGCGCCCGTGGAAGGGGCGGAGCTCCAGCTGGTGGACGAGGGCTGGAGCCTGGAGACGGCGAGCGACGGGGACGGGCGCTTCGCACTGGAGTATCCCGAGGGCGCGCTCCCCGGCCTGCGGGTCACCAAGGCGGGCTTCGGAGCTCTCTACCGCCCGATCACCGGGAAGGAGCGCACTCTCGTGCTGCAGCTCGAGCCGGGAGCGACCCTGGCCGGGCGGGTCATCGGTCCCGACGCCAGCGCCCTCGGCGGCGGCGAGGCGCGGGTCTTCCACCTCTCGAGCCCCGAGCGCCTGCGGCACACGGAGCTGAGCGCGCCTCTCGACGCCGAGGGGACCTTCACCTTCGAGGGCCTCGGCGCCGGCGAGTACGTGGTGCAGGCGCAGGTGCCCGGCTGGAGCGTCTCCTTCGAGCACGGCCTGCGGCTCGAGGCCGGGGAGACCCGGCGCCTGTCCCTCGAGGCGACGCGCGGTGCGACCCTGACCGGCCGGCTCGCGATCGTGGGCGGCGGGGGTCCCGTCGAGGGCGCGCGGCTCACGGTCGAGCCCGAGACCCCTGGCCTGCCCAGGGACGTGCGCGCCCGAGCGCGCCACGTGGTCGAGAGCGACGCCGAGGGCCGCTACCGGGTCGTGGGCCTGCCGCCGGGGCCGATCTCGGTCCAGGTCGAGGCTCCCTGGGAGACGCGGGTGCGGGCCGACCTGGTGGTCTTCGAGGCGGGCCAGGAGCTCGAGCGGGACTTCGAGTTGCAGGCGCCGGGCGTGCTCGAGGGCCGGGTGCTGCAGGCCGCGGGCGGGGGCGGGGGCGTGGCCGGCGCGGTGGTGGAGGTCGCCTGGAGCGGCCCCGCGATCTCCCCGCGCCTGGACCGTCGAGGTCGTGTGGGGCGCGGGCACCTGCGCACCACCTGCGATGCCGAGGGCCGCTTCCGCCTCGAGGGACTACCCGGCGGGCGCAGCCTCGAGGTCGTGGCCTACAGCGGCGAGGCGGGTCGGCCGGCCCTGGCCGCGGACTCGCTCAGCGAGCCCCGGACCCTGCGCCTGCGATCCGCCGAGGAGCGCGTTGGCCTGGAGCTGATCGTGCGCGAGACCGCGGCGCGCCGGGGCGTCGTGCGGGACAGCTTCGGAGCGCCCATCGCCGGCGCCGAGCTGCGCCTGATTCGCGGGCAGCGGGGCGGCCGACGGAGATCGAGCGTCCCGCGGGGTACGGACCGCCTGCAGGCCGTGACCAGCGACGCCGACGGTGCCTTCGAGCTGGTCGGTCTCTTGCCCGGTTCTTACCAGCTCGCCTGCAAGCACGACGAGTACCTGTCCGCGTACCACGCCTTCCGCGTCCAGGCCGAGGGTGGGGAGGAGGTCGTCGAGGTCGAGCTGCGCCGGGCCGAGCGGCTCTTCGGCTGGGTCGTCGACGAGCAGGGCCAGGCGATCTCGCGGGCCAAGGTCGAGGCCCGGCCCTTCCGCCTGGACGGCCTCGCCGAGGTGCCGAAGAAGGAGAAGGGGGCCCGCACGGACGCCTTCGGACGCTTCGAGTTTCCCCAGCTCTGGCCCGGCACCTGGAGCCTGTCGGCCAAGGCCACGGGCTACCAAAGGCTGGGCACACCGGTCACGGCGATCACCCACGGCGAGGTGCCGCTGCTCCTGACCCTGCGCCGCGACGGCAGCGAGGGCCGCACGAACGTCACCGGCCGCGTCACCAACCGCGAGGGGGAGCCCCTCGTGGGCATCGGGCTCGACTCCCTGCGGGGCGGGGCCCTCGAGGTCTCCGAGGGCCGCTTCCGCCTGAGCGGCGCCCGCTCCGGGGACACCCGCCTGCGCGTCTCGGCCCCCGGCTACCTGGCCCACCGAACGGAGAGGCTGCGGCTGGTGCCGTGGCAGGAGCTGGACCTGGGCACCCTGGAGCTGGACCCCGCGGGAGCGCTCGAGGTCCTCGCTCGCACCGAGCACGGCCAGCCGGTGCTGAAGTTCAAGGCCGTGCTGGAGCCGGTCAAGGGCAGCGCCAGGCGCAAGCAGAAGGGCCGCGTCGCGCTCGAGCTGGTCCAGGCTCGCCACCGCTACAAGGGCAGCGCCAAGCGCGTCTCGACCCGTGCGGCGGTCCACGAGCGCGTGCCCCTGCGCAGCTGGCGGCTGCGGGTCAGCGCCCGGGGCTACGCGCCCCACGAGCAGCTCGTGCGCCTCAGCCAGGAGAAGCCCTCGCGGCGCCTGGAGGTGGTGCTCTCCCTGCCCCAGGCCGAGGGCCAGTAGGCCCCTCGCCCGGGTTCGGGAAGCGCCCGCCCTGGATCCAAAGGCTTTCGGGGCGGGCTGTCGATGGGGGCCCTGGATCCCCGTCCCGCTCACCCCTGGAGCGCCCCCGACGATGCACCGAACCGCGTCCGCTCTCGCCCTCCTCGCCACTCTCCTCGTCCCCACGGCGGCCGCCGCCCCGCAGGCAGCGGGGGAAGAGCCCCAGGGGATGTTCCGCTGGGCTCAGACCCCCGAGGACCTGGGCACGGTGGCCGTGCCGTCCATCGGCGGCGCGGGCTGGAAGCACGGTCCGAGCGGAGTGCTCTACCGCTCGGTGCCGAGCTTCAGCGGCGACCCGACCTTCGAGGTGGTCATCCGGGCCCCCTACTCCGGCAACCCTCTCTACCCCGAGCGCTTGCTGGTCCAGCTGCCCGTGGGCTTCGCGAGCAAGCCCTTCCAGGAGCGCTGTGTGGTCGTGGGCTTCCACGGCTTCTCGGCCAGCGAGAAGGACGTCTTCGTCAACACCACCCTGCCCTACGAGGCCGCCGAGCGGGGCTGGATGCTGGTGGCGCCCTACGGCCTGACCGACACGAGCTTCGGCAACGTCCCGAGCCAGGCCTCCTTGCAGGCCGTGTCGCACCTCCTGTTCTCCCAGGTGCCCTTCAACTACCGGCGGGTCTACGCCGTGGGCTTCTCGATGGGGGGGCTGTCCGCACTCTCCTTCGCCATGCGGAACCTGGACCCCCAAGAGCTGCAGTTCGCCGGGGTCGTGCTCCACACGCCCTGCCTCGACATGGTCAAGGGCCATGCCGCCGCGGACCTCTCCGTGCAGCTCTTGCTCGAGGACAGCCGCCACTTCGGCGGGTCGCCGAGCAGCGTGCCCTTCGAGTACGACCGGATCTCCCCGGTGCGCTTCGACTCCAGCGGTCTGGTGGACCCGGACCTGGCCCCGGTGGTGAACTTCTCCCACCGGCCGATCTACCTGCACGCGAATCTCGCGGACCCGAACACGGAGCTCCTGGCCGGCGTGGTCGCCATGCGCAACTTCCTGCAGCAGCGCGGTGCCCTGGTGATGGAGGACCTGGTCCACTCGCCGGTGGCGGGGCACAGCTGGGACACCCTGCAGCTCGGGCCGGCCCTGGACTGGGTCGCGGGCTTCGAGCTGGAGTCGAGCCCGCCGGCGACCGTCGAGCTGTTCACGGACGACCCCGGCCGCTGGCTGCACGCCGAGGTGGAGTCCATCTCCCCGGAGGCCTTCGGGCGCTTCCGCCTGGCCATGGCGCCCCTCAGCACGGGCACCCTGAACTCCCTCGCCCTCGACGGCACCCGGGACCTGGACGAGCTGGCGCTGGACCTGGACGTGATCGGCCTCGACGCCTCACGGCCCCTGAGCCTGACCCACGAGAGCGCCGACGGGACCGCGGACGTGCTGCGCTTGCGGGGCTACGCGACGGCGCCCGCCTCGATCTCCGTGGAGGGCGAACCTCCGGCCTGGTCGAGCCACCACGCCCCCACCCAGGAGCTCTGGCTGCGTCCCACGGAGGACGGCCGCGCGGTGCGGGTGGACATCACGCCCTGAAGTGCACCCACAAGAAAAGGGGGCCGACAGCGGGAAGGCTGTCGGCCCGAGGGAGAGAGGAATCGGATCAAGCTTCCCGGATACCGCACCGCTCGCAAAGTGCGGCACCTCTTGACCTGACTCTCGCCATTTATCTTAGGGCCGACGGCAGGGAGCTTCGCAGGCAAATGGTCGGAATCTTCGGGCCAGAGGGGCCTTCGCACGACCAGGGCAGAGTGTCCCCGCGGGGGGTTGAGGGGGCGGTCAGAGGCCCTGAGAGGCGGGCTCTACCGATCTAGGCGCCCGGCAGCGGGGGAGCCCAGAAGGCCTCGCCGTGATCCTCATCCGCCTCGCAGATGAGAATGACTTGCAGGAGCGCCTCGAGTGCGTCGAGGGACTCCTCGGAGCCGTCGAAGCCCCCCAGGGCCAGGGCCCAGGAGCCCGCCGGCCCGGCCGCGAAGAGCAGCTCACGTCCCAGGGGCAGGCTGCACGGGAGCTCGCCGCGGTGGATCGCCGCCACCTCCTGCTCGCGCACCAGGAGGTCCGCGGGGCCCCGGGAGCGCAGGAGGTTCCAGGCGCCGTCGCTGCTCTCCCGATACAGGGCGGCCGCCTGGGCCCAGCCCGCCTGGGTCACCTCCGCCAGCAGCTGCGAGCCCCAGGGGGACCGCAGCTCCTCGTCGAGGCCGTGAGCCAGGAGCCGCGCCAGGCGGTCGAGGTCGAGGGAGGGGCGCATGATCGGACTCCCTATCGGCAGCGGAGGGCCTCCCACCGGAGCCCGGAGGCCCCCCGCGCCCCGCTGACGACAAGGAGGCCGCCGGGGTCCATACTCGGGGGATGCCCCAGCCCAACGAGCCGTCCCCGGGTAGGTACTTCGACTACAACGGGTCGACCCCCCTGCACCCCCGCGTCCAGGCCCTGTGCCGCGAGCTCTCCGAGCTCGAGTTCGGCAACTCCGCCGCCCCGCACCCTGCCGGCCAGAGCGCCGGTCGCATCGTCGAGGAGGCCCGCGCCGGGCTGGCCGCGGCCCTGGGCGCCGCCCCGCGCGAGATCTTCTTCACCGGCGGCGGCACCGAGTCGAACAACTGGGCCCTCTTCGCCTCCGCCCGGGACCGCCGCGCGGGGCACCTGGTTGTCAGCGCCGTCGAGCACAAGTCGGTGCTCAACGCGGCCCTCGAGCTCGAGCGCCAGGGCTTCGACCTGACCCTCGTGCAGCCCGGGGAGGACGGGGCCGTGCAACTGCGGGACGTGGAGGACGCCCTGCGCGAGGACACCTTCCTGGTGTCGGTCATGTGGGCCAACAACGAGACCGGAGTCTGCCAGCCCGTGCGCGAGATCGCGTCCCTCTGCAAGCGGCGCGGCGTGCGCTTCCACTGCGACGCGGTGGCCGTCATGGGCAAGCTGCCGATCGACGTGGGCGAGGTGCCCTGCGACCTGCTCAGCCTCTCGGGCCACAAGTTCCACGCCCCGAAGGGGGTCGGGGCCCTCTTCGTGCGCGAGGGCGTCGAGCTCCCGCCGCTCCTGTTCGGCTGCGGCCACCAGCAGGGCCTGCGCAGCGGAACCGAGAACACCGTCGGTGTGGCGGCCATGGCCGCCGCCGCCGGCCTGGTCGCGCGTGGCGAGCTCGGCGGTCAGGCCGAGCTCGAGGCCCGCCGCCAGCAGCTGTGGGACGGCCTGCGCGAGCTGGCGCCGGACTGCGCGCGCAACGGTGGGGGAGACATGCTGCCCAACACCCTCAACGTGCACTTCCCGGGCGTGTCCTCCGCCGCGCTCCAGGCGCGCCTGGGGGAGATGGGCTTCTCCGTGGCCGCGGGCGCCTCCGCCTCCAGCGGCGGGGCCAGCCACGTGCTCCTGGCCATGGGCCTCGGCGAGGAGCGCGCCTCCCAGAGCCTGCGCTTCAGCCTGGGGGACGGCACCCGCTCCGAGGACGTGGAGCTGCTGCTCGAGCAGCTGCCCCTGGCCCTGCGAGCCGTGCGGGACGGGAGCGGTCTGGGCCTCTCCGAGGCCCGCTGAGCTCTCCCCAAAGAGTCGCGCCGCCCATCGCTGGACGGCGCGCCTCGGCTTCTCTCGCTTCGGCCCCCCCACGGCTCCGCCGTCCGGCGGAGGAGTGCTCTCACGGGGCTCGAGGGGGTCTTCACCCGGGCGTGGCCCGGCCCCTCGGCCGATGCCCCTTCTTCGGCTCTCGGAGCCCCCCGACTGGAGTCGCGCTGCCGGGTACCCCGCTTGACCCCCCTGGGGCCCGGGGCTAGAGTCTTCGCCCCCCCTTCGGCGAGGTAGCTCAGTCGGTTAGAGCACTGGCTTCATAAGCCAGGAGTCGCGGGTTCGAGTCCCGCCCTCGCTACCAGACCACGCCCCCGGCCGGCACCGGTGGAGCGCGAGGCCGCCCAGGGCGGGCCGGCCCCCGGAGCCAGGACGTGGCGCGACTCCTCGGGCCTGGACCGCGGCTCACGGACGAGAAGCTCAGCCCGTGGAAGTCAGTGCGTCGCCCTCAGCGGGCACGGAGCCCGGGCGCGCGGGCGAAGACGGGAGCGGGCCTCCGTCAGACCGAGAGCAACACCTCCACGGCGTTGCTCAGGTTGAAGCCCCCGGCGCAGGGGCTCGACGGGCCCGGGTCCCTGAACCAGACCTGGAAGAAGCGCGTCTCCCCGGCCTGGAATTGGCCGGCGGCGGCCATGCCCGTGCCCCATTCGGCGAAACCGGTACTGTCGGTCATCTCGACCCACAGGCGCTGGATCGTCCCCCCCGCGCAGAGCAGACCGTCCCCCAGGGGCGAGCCGTTACCGCCGTTCACGGCCATGGTGCCCGTGAAGAGGAGCGCGGGCTTGCCCGCGGTCAAGGAGGCGGCGGAGCAGCGCAGCAGGTCTCCCTCGACGCTGGTCGAGCCCGCGGTCGAGAGGACCCCGCCCTGGCCTCCGGAGTGCATGCAGCCGGACTCGGCCCAGGAGAAGTTGCCGCAGGGGCAGACGCTCCCGGTGCCGTCCGCGAAGCAGTAGGGGGTGCCGGAGTCGCCCTCGTAGTAGATCGTCCCGTTCCACAGCCGGGGCGAGTAGGAGGAACCGAAGGGGTGGCCCACGCCGAGGCCCTCGAAGATCTGCAGGTCGGCGTTGGAGGCCGCCGGGCTCACGCCCGTGCCGTTCGTGTAGCGCATGGACGCGCCCGACGAGGTCGTCACGTAGATGGCGATCGTCGTGCCCGCGTCGACATGGATGTCGAGTCCGAAGGGGATCGGGGTCGGCTGGTCCGAGCCCGTGGAGGTCGTCGAACCGCTGCCCCTCAAGGTCCAGGCCGCGGGGTTGGTCTCGTTGCCCACGTAGGTCCCGGGGCAGGTGTAGACCTCGATGGTCGTCCCGCCCGCATTGATGTTGCAGTCGAGCGAGACGATCCGAATGTCGCTCAGGGCCGTCACGTCAAACATGTTCCCGTC
This sequence comes from uncultured Planctomycetaceae bacterium, assembly GCA_964591315.1. Classification (GTDB taxonomy): domain Bacteria; phylum Planctomycetota; class UBA1135; order UBA1135; genus JABACD01. The sequence continues at coordinate 13,386 of CAZQAT010000074.1, read as the reverse complement.
CAGCCCGTTGTCGGAGCTGAAGGTCGTCGTCAGGGAGAGGACGTCGGCCCGGCCCTGACCGGTCAGCGCCGTGATCGCCAGGAGGACGGGCACGAAGGAGAGGACCCGTGCCCTGGGGGACGGGATCCCGGACGGGGGAGGTGCCGGGAGCTCGAGTGGTCGCATGGCCGAATCAATCACGTTGACAGGGGCCGGAACACCTGGGCATGCCCGAGTGGCCCGCAACCCCACTCTACCAGCGAGGCGGGCAAGCGTGAGGTGGCGGGGGCGAGGTCTTACCGTGCAGTGCCCTCCCGGGGCCGGGAGGGCTTCGCTGGGGACCGGATCGGCCCTGGGGGCCCGCGGACGGGGCTGCGCGCGTCTCTCGGTCAGCGCGCAGCATCGCGGAGGCCGTGATAGGGTGAAGCGGAACACCGACCCCGAACCCAATTCCAGATCACGCCCCCTCGATTCCCATGAGACTCCCCTCGACCCTCCGTGGTCTCGGCCTGACCCTGACTCTGTGCAGCCTGGCCGCGGCCCAGGGCAGCGACAACTGCAGCAGTGCCCAGTTCATCATCGGAACCGGCCTGTTCTCCTTCGATAACAGCGCCGCGACCCTCGACGGTGTTCCGCACCCCCTGTGCGACTTCTTCAGCCAGCAGGACATCGACAACGACGTCTGGTTCAGCTGGACCGCACCCACGAGCGGCATCTATACCCTCCAGACCTGCGGTCTGACCGCGGTCGACACCAAGGTTGCCATCTACGACTACGACGGTACCTGTTCGGGCACCGTTCTCGCGTGCAACGACGACTCCTGCGGCTCCCTGCAGACGAGCGTGACCTGGAACACCATCGCCGGCAACATCTACATCATCCGCCTCGGTACCTATCCCGGGGCCGTCGGAGGAACGGGGCAGTTCGACCTCAGCGAGAAAGTCCCGGCTCTGAACCCGAACAACGGCAATCGCTATCTCCTCGTGCAGTCATCGCTCTCCTGGATCGACGCGGACACGGCGGCCCAGGGCTACACCTACAACGGTAGCCAGGGCCACCTGGTGACCTTCGCGGACCAGGCCGAGGTCGACTGGGTGGTGGCCAACATGGGGGCCAGCCGCCCGTGGATCGGCCTCTTCCACGACACGACCTCGCCGAACTACAGCGAGCCCGCGGGTGGCTGGGCCTGGGTCACGGGCGAGCCCACGAACTACCTCAACTGGGCCACCGGTGAGCCGAACAACATCAGCGGCTCCGGCGGACCCGAGGACTACGCCGAGATGTTCGCCACGGGCTTCTGGAACGACGCCGAGCTCAACCACCTGGCGACGAACGAGTACCTGATCGAGTTCGAGGGCGGCCTCCCGGGCGCCTCCGACTGCGACTGCGCGGGCGCCAACGGTCCCTGCTTCAACGTCGCGGGCGCGGGCCGCGGCTGCCCGAACTCGAACGCCAACGGGCTGGGGGCCATGTTGGTCGGTGCTGGCAATGCGAGCATCGCCAACGACAGCTTCGTCCTGGACGTGGTGGACGCGGCGCCCTTGAAGCCGGGGCTGATCCTCGCGGGCAGCGCGAGCCTCGGCCCGGTGGGCGTGGCGACCGTGCCCGACAGCGCCGGCATCCTGTGCGTGGGCGGCACGACCCGCCGCGGCGGGGTCGTCTCCACCGACAGCAACGGGGCGGCCAGCTTCCCTGACTTCCAGGGCGCGCCCTTCGGCCAGTCCGACATCGTCGTCTCCGGGACGCCGACCTCCTACACCTACTGGTTCCGGGACCCCGGTACCGCGAACGGCTGCCTGAACGACACGGGCAGCTCCGACTTCAACTTCTCCAACGGCTGGACGACGACCTGGCAGTAGTCGCCGCGCCGAGGAGTCCCCTCACCGCGCTCGCCCTCCTGGCCCTGGCCGGGGGGGCGAGCGCCTTCGTGACGCCCTACCTGTGCGGCGCCCATGACCTCCGGCTGCACGAGTCGGACCTGTCCCGGGAGTCGGTGCGGGCGAGGTTCGGTCCTACGAGCGCGGTGAAGGTGGTGTTCGGGCCTTGATGGGGACCGGGCGTGGCTGGGGGTCGCCTCGCCTCGGCTCTTCCGACCAGGGGGTCGTCAGTCCCTGGCGCGGTCCCAGCGGGCTGTTGTCGGAGGGAGCCAGTCCGGCTACAAGGTGCGGCCGACGCGCCTCCGCGCGGCGCTCCTCGCAAGCCCCCTGACTCCCTCCACATCCAATGAGAATCGCCCTCGCGCTCTGCGCCCTCCTCGTGACCGCCTCCGCCGCCCTGGTCGTCCCCGCCAGTCCCGTCGCCGCACCGGCCGCTACCACACCGGCCGCTACCACACCGGCCGCTACCGCACCGGCCGCTACCACACCGGCCGCCGTGCCCTTCCACTGCCAGGTCCCCTGCGGCATCTACGGTGACAAGCTGCGCATCGACCTCATGATGGAGGACGCCGCCACCATCGAGAAGGGCATGGCCCAGCTGCGCGAGATGGACGGCCAGGAGAGCCCCTCCAAGAACCAGATGGTGCGCTGGGTCATGAACAAGGACCAGCACGCCCAGGCCATCCAGGACCAGGTCGCCGCCTACTGGCTGGCCCAGCGCATCAAGGCGCCCAAGGACGAGGGCGCCAAGGACCGCTACCACCGTCAGCTCGAGCTGCTGCACGGCATCACCGTGGCCGCCATGAAGTGCAAGCAGACCACCGACGCCTCGAACGTTGCGCGCCTGCGTCAGCTGGCCCTCGAGTTCAGCGGCACCTACTTCGAGGCCGAGGACCTCGAGCACATCCGCTCCCACCACGGCGGGCACGAGGAGCACTGATCCCGGGACGCCCTTCGAACGAGGCAGGGGCCGGACCCGAGGTCCGGCCCCTGCCGTGTCATGCTTCAGCGCTGGTGGCTGCCCGCTCCTGGAGTTGGGCTCCTCGAGCTGCCCGCGTCGTGCCCCTGGAGGGCGCCCCCTCCGGGCCTAGGGAATGAAGCTCACCTGGTAGGCCTGGGACGAGTTGTAGTTCATGCCGCAGGAGCCGGCGCTGTCGCGGTAGAACACCTGGAAGAAGGAGTCCTGACCCGGGGTCCAGTTGGGGTTCTGGAGTGTGCCCGCGGGCCACTGCACGTTGCCGCCGCCATTGGCCCACTGGACGCCGTGATAGGTGGGGAAGGAGCCCACGCAGGACATGCCGTCGCCGTAGGCCACGGTCTGCTGGCTGAAGCTGGAGACCAGCAGCGCGGGCTTGAAGGCGGCCAGGCCCTGGACGTGGAAGCCCAGGGAGTTGGCGGCGATGCTCGGGGAGCCCGTGCCCCCGAGGGTCGCGCCCATGCCGGTGGAGTTGCCGCAGCCGGAGCCCGAGGGGCCGAAGTTGCCGCAGGGGCAGCTCGGGCCGGTGCCGTCGCCGAAGCAGGTCGCGGTGCCCGGCTCGCCGGCGGAGATGTAGAAGGCGCCCTCGAGGCCGTTGTCGAGAGTGCCCTCGAAGATGAGGTAGGCGCCGCTGGGGGCGAAGCGGAAGGCGTCCCCGGTCGCGAGCAGGCCCGTGATCGTGTTGTTGCCGACCTGGGTCACGCCCTCCTGGACCACGAGGTTCATGTTGATGAAGATCCCGGTGTCGATGGAGGTGTTCGGGTCGGTCCACTTGCAGAACCAGGCCACGTCGCCGCTGTCGGAGATGTCCGTGGGCGAGGACGCGAACTTGTCCACGGCCCAGCCGCCGGTCGCGGCCAGGATGTCGCCCTTCTGGACGAACTTGGTGTTGTTCTTGATCAGGAGCTCGTTGTCGGTGGACGAGCCGCTCAGGGCGCCCCGCATGACCCAGTCGCCGTTGTTGTTCAGCCCGGCCGCCGCAGCGGAGAGTGTGCCCCAGTTGCGGCCCGCGATGGGCGAGGGGCTGGCCTCCTCCGCAACGACGGTCTGGTCGAGGTAGACGGCGACGTCATTGGCGCCGGAGCCGGTGGCCATGAAGACCTGGTGGATCACCTGGCCCGCGTTGTTGAAGTCGTAGGTCTGGGCCTGGGTGCTGAACTGGGTCGCCGAGTGCAAGTTGTTGCCCATCGCGTCGTCCGCCTTCCACAGCACGTTCTCGCCGGTCAGGTTGCCCTGGCCGTCGGTGTCCAGGATCACCACGCAGGCGTCCAGATTGTTGGCCCCGATGGCGGGGTCGTTGACCCGCGCCATCATCAGGATCTGGTCGTTGTCGTTGATGCGCACCTCGTCGAAGCGCACGTACGGCGTGTTGGCCGAGAAGGCCGTCGAGGTGGAGATGGTGCCCTCCTGGAGGATCAGCTGGTCGTTCCAAAAGACGCCGGAGTCGGTCGCGGTGGTCTGGCCTCCCAGGGTCAGGTTGAAGGCGCCGTTGCCGCTGATGTTGCCGGAGATCGCGTCGAAGGTCCCGCAGGTTCCGCCGGCGGGGGAGGTCAGGGCCTGTCCCTCCTGGAGGAACAGGTTGCCGTTCTTGAGGATGGCCTGGTTCGCGCTGGCGGGGCCGTCGGTGGTCACCTCGACGAAGGTGTCACCGTTGTTGTTGACCGAGATGTTGTCGATCCTGGTGACGGTCCCGACGCCGGGGATGACGTCGCCCTCGAGGACGATGGTCGTCACGCCCTGGGCGGCGGCGGCGGAGGTGAGGGCAGTGCCCACCACGATGAGGGAGGTGAAACGGGGGAGTCTCATCGAATTCAATATGGTTGGGAGCAGAGAAGCATCAGGGGAGGTGTTCTATTGTGTCCGAGTTCGGCCTGGTTACAAGGGGGGTGGAGATCCGTGCCCTTGGAGGGCTCTTGGGGCCCATTTACAACCGCGTCGACAGTCTCCGGGCGATGGGGGGCAGCCTGCCGGGTGAGCTTGGACTCCGCGGCTCCGGCGCGTGGGCGCCCGGTCAGGAGGAGGCCGAGGAGTAGGAGCGCAGGGCCCTCCGCCAGAACCAGAGCAGGAAGGCGAAGGCCGTGGCGGTGACCACGCTGATGTGCACCAGGACCGGCGGGGTCAGGCCCTCGAACAGCACCTGGGCCGGCCGCGAGGCCACCAGCGAGAGGGGCAGCACGGTCACGAGCGCGCGCCGCAGGTAGCCGCGGAAGATGCGCTCGGGTCGCTCGCCGTACTTGGCCACCGCCTGGAACATCTCTCCCAGACCGCGGGCGCTGTGCAACCAGAACACCGGGATCAGGAAGCAGATGTGGATGACGTAGTAGAGGAAGGCGCCGTTCAGGATCAGGCCCAGGAAGGTCAGCACTCGCTCGGTCTCCAGGGGGCCCTCGTAGCTCGCCAGCGCCCACCCCAGGAGCCCGCCCGCCAGGGCCAGGTTCAGGAAGGAGTTCGCAGCGAACTCCCGCAGGCTCAGGAAGAACAGGGAGGACACGGGCCGCAGGAGGTGGTAGTCGAGGTCCCCCTTGTTCACCAGGATCGGCAGCATCCACATGTTGTTCGCGACGAACGTCATGTGCAGGGCGTCGATGACGAAGAAGCCGCTGATGAAGATCAGGGCCTGGGGCAGGTCCCAGCCCCCCAGCTCCGAGGTCTGGCCGTAGAGCACGCCGAAGAAGGCCAGCTGTGTCCCGTAGAAGAACACGTCCATCACCACGCGGAAGAAGAAGTCGAGCCGGAACTCGAGGGCGCGGCTGAAGGAGAAGCGCAGGAAGTACAGGTACAGCCGGAGGTAGCGCCCCATCAGATCCCCACCCCCGTGAACTGCAGCATCCCACGGCGCCAGACCAGGCGCGAGCCGAGGGCGAACAGGCAGCACCAGCCCAGCCCGATCCCCATGCCGATCAGCCACTCGCGGGGCGGCACGTCACCCATCAGGCTCTCGACGGGGAAGCCGTAGAAGTAGCGGAAGGGCAGGAGGTCCAGCCACGCACGGCTCCAGTCGGGGAACATCGCCAGGGGCAACATGCTGCCCCCCAGCAGGCGGCTGATGAAGAGGGTCATCACCACCAGGCTCCAGACGTTGTCCGCCCAGAAGGCGACCAGCTGCACGAGCCAGATGCAGGAGTAGAACAGGAGGTTCGCCAGGGCCAGGGCCGAGAGCCCCATCAGCACCGAGCCGGGCGAGAGGTGCAGCTCCTCGGGGAAGGGCAGCACGAGCAGGTAGACGAGTCCCAGGAGCACCAGCTGGACGACCGCCGGGAGCATGCCCCCCAGGCGCTGCGCGTACTTGAAGCCGAAGTAGGCGGTCGGGAACAGGAGGTAGCGCGAGAGCCCGCCGTCGTAGATGTCCTGGGAGACGTCGTGCTGGCTGTGGGAGGCTCCCACCAGCTTGCCCATCAGGATCACCGCCACGTAGTAGAAGACGATGCCGTCGAAGGAGTAGCCGCCGCGAGTCGCCCCGGGCTCGGTCATGATCGAGGCCCACAGGCACCAGACGAGCACGAACTGGGCCAGGGACCCGGCCATGGTGTTCAACCAGAAGTCGAAGCGGTAGCTCATCAGCTTGCGCGCCTCGATCGAGAACACGTGCCAGAACAGGCCCAGGCTCACGGGGCCGCGCCGCGCAGGCGGCCCTCCTTGAAGATCTCCTCGATCACCGTGCCCACCTCGACCTCCTCGATCGAGAGGTCGGTCACCGGGAAGCTCTGCAGGAGCTCCTGGGCGCTGCGGCTGACCTCGCCCCGGGGGACCCGCAGGCGCACCTGGTCGCGGTCGCAGGTGAGCACCTCCCCGGGCAGGCCTGCGGGCGCGCAAGTGGGGCCCTCCCCGGCCCGGAAGTGGGCCGTCAGGATCTTGTGGGGCGCGTAGGTCGCCATCACGTCCTGCAGCGGCCCGTCGAAGACGATCTCACCCGCCTGCATCAGGAGGATGCGCTCGCAGAGCTCCTCGATGTCCTCCATGTAGTGGCTGGTGAGGATCATCGCGGGGCGGTGCTCGTCCCGGTAGCGCAGGAGGAACTCGCGGATCGTCCGCTGGGCGCTCAGGTCGAGGCCGATGGTCGGCTCGTCGAGGAAGACCACCTTGGGGGCGTGCAGGAGCGTGGCGACCAGCTCCATCTTCATGCGCTCCCCGAGGGACAGGCGCCGGAGCTGGGTCGTCAGGAGCTTGCGCACCTCCAGGCGCTCGGTCAGGTCCTCGAGCCGCTCGCGGTACTCCGCGTCGGAGAGCTGGTAGATCTCCTTCAGCAAGAGGAAGCAGTCCCCGGCCGGCAGGTCCCACCAGAGCGAGGCCTTCTGACCCATGATCAGCGCGATCTGGCGTCGGAGCTCGTTGGACCGCAGCCAGGGCTCGTGGCCCAGGACCCGGGCCACCCCCGAGGTCGGGTGCACGATCCCGGAGAGCATCTTGACCAGGGTCGTCTTGCCCGCCCCGTTGGCGCCCACCAGGCCGACGATCTCGCCCTCGCCGATCTCCAGGCTCACCTCGCGCACCGCCCGGCGCTCGACCTTCTCGCGCGCGAAGAGCGAGCGCACCGAGGCCCACAGCCCGGGCTGCTTCTGGTGCACCGTGAAGGTCTTCGAGAGCCTCTCCGCGTGGATCATCGCGCGCAGAGCCTACTGGGCGCGGCACCGGGCGCGCTACGCCCAGCCCACGGCAGCTCCACGGGCGTGGCGCATTCCGGTGGCCTGCGCGCCCTCCCCGGAGTGCGCCGCGAGTCGAGGGCGGCCACGGCCAGGGCCCAGGCCGGCCCCCGCGCTCAGCGGCAGTAGGTCGCCTCCACCTCGGGCAGGGCCGCGAGCACCAGCCCGGCCACCGTCTCGAGGCTCTCCTTCGAGCACTTGTCGATGGTGTCCTCCGCCGTGTGCCAGTACTCGTTGCCGTACTTGCCGAAGTGCAGGTCGATCAGGTCCACCGAGGGGATGCCGTAGGCCAGGAAGGACTCGTGGTCGTCCTTGATCGGGATCGGGCGCTTCGAGAAGAGGTCGGGCTTGCCGATCTTCTTCGAGGTGCGGATGAAGATGTCGAGGAGCTGCTTGGTGGAGGTCTGGTCCTTCTCCAGCTGCAGGTCCGCGTCACCCACGAGGTCCAGCAGGATGAAGGCGCGCACGCGCTTGGTCATGCCCTTGACCTTCAAGAGCTCCGCCACGTGGTGCCGGGAGCCGTAGCGGTTGTCCGGGTCCTCCCAGTCCCGGCGCACCGACTCCTCGCCGTCGATGAACAGGAAGCGGTAGGTCACCTCGGGGGTCGGTCCGGCCTTCAGGATGCGGGCCAGCTCCAGCAGCACGGCCACCGCGGAGGCCCCGTCGTTGGCGCCCACGAACTCGAAGGGCAGCTTCTTGGTGTCGAAGTGGGCCCCGAAGATCAGCATCGGCGCCGGCTCGCCCTTGGGCCCGGGGGGAGCCTCCAGGTCGGCGTAGACGTTCTCCATGGGGATCGGTCCGAAGGGGGCGTCCTCGGCGATGAAGGCCTGGCGCACGGGAACGAGCCCCGAGGCCTCCAGGTCGGCGGCGATCAGGTCTCGGTTCTCGACGTTGGCCTCGGTGCCGGAGGGACGCGGGCCCAGCTCCACCTGGGCCTCCAGGAGCCCCCAGGCCCGGTCGGTGTCGAAGGGCGGTAGCTCCCGCGCGGGCTCCTGGGAGGCGGCGCCGCCCTTCTGGCAGGCGCAGGGGGCCAGGGCGAGGAGGAGGGGCAGGGTGGTGAGCAGGAGGCGGTGCGGCATGGGGCCGATCTTAGCCCCCTCGGGGCCCCTGGAGGCCCCGCCTGGCCCAGGTACGGGCCGATTCTGAGACCTCGGCTCAGGCTTTGGCGCCCGAGCGGCGAAGAGAAATGACGCGTCCCCACGCCCTGCGCCCTTCGACCCACCCTCCCGGTCGCCTATAGAGTTCCCGGGGGAGGCCTGATTCACGGAGATCTCGGCCGATGCTCAACCAAAATGACTCCTTCTACGACCTCGTAAACACGGACACGGAGGCCCGGCGCTTCCGGACCCTGAGCTGGGAGGGCAGCTTCGAGGAGTACCTGGGGGTCGTCGAGGAGAATCCGCTCGTGGCTCGGAACGCCTGGCAGCGGCTCTACGACATGATCCGCTCCCACGGCTGGGAGGATCCGGCGCAGCCGGGGGCACCGCGCCGCTGGAACCTGTTCCAGGACCCGCTGGGTGACGGGCACGACGCGATCTTCGGCCTCGACGAGCCCCTGGCGGAGCTGGTGCAGACCATCCGCGCCGGGGCCTGCGGCTTCGGCCCCGAGCGCCGCGTGATCCTCCTGCACGGCCCGGTGGGCAGCGCCAAGAGCACCGTGGCACGCCTCCTGAAGCAGGCCCTCGAGCGCTACTCCCAGTCCGACGCCGGGGCCCTGTACACCTTCACCTGGCACGTGGACGACGAGGTGATCGAGTCGCCCATGCATCAGGAGCCCCTGCTCCTGATTCCGCTGGAGTCGCGGTCGGAGATCGTCGGGCGCCTCAACGAGAAGGCCCGGGCCGAGTACAAGCTCGAGATCAAGGGCGAGCTCGACCCGGTCAGCCGCTTCTACTACCAGCACCTGATGGAGCGCTACGACGGGGACTGGAAGAAGGTCGTCTCCCACGTGCGCGTGCGTCGACTCGTGCTGTCCGAGGCCGATCGGGTGGGCATCGGGACCTTCCAGCCCAAGGACGAGAAGAACCAGGACTCGACCGAGCTGACGGGAGACCTGAACTACCGCAAGATCGCCGAGTACGGCTCGGACTCCGACCCGCGCGCCTTCAACTTCGACGGCGAGTTCAACATCGCCAACCGTGGGCTGCTGGAGTTCGTCGAGGTGCTCAAGCTCGACGTGGCCTTCCTGTACGACCTCCTGGGGGCGACCCAGGAGCACTCGATCAAGCCGCGCAAGTTCGCTCAGACCTCGATCGACGAGGTGATCATCGGGCACACGAACGAGCCGGAGTACAAGAAGCTGCAGTCGAACGACCTGATGGAGGCCTTCCGGGACCGCACCATCAAGATCGACATCCCCTACAACCTCTCGATCCAGGACGAGGTCAAGATCTACCGGCGCCAGTTCCGCTCCAAGGACCGTGGCGTGCGGCCCGCGGCGCCCCACACCCTGGAGGTGGCGGCCCTGTGGTCGGTGCTCACGCGCCTCGAGGACCCCGCGCACCCGAACCTGACCCTGCTGCAGAAGGCCAAGCTGTACGCGGGTGAGACGGTCTCGGGCTTCACGAAGGAGAACGTGAAGGAGATGAAGGCCGCGGCAATCCGCGAGGGAATGCTCGGCATCAGTCCGCGCTACGTCCAGGACTCGATCGCCACCTGCCTGGTCTCCGACCAGGCCGTGATCAGCGGGCTGGACGTGCTCGACGCCCTCGAGAGTGGTCTGCGCCACCACAGCCTGATCTCCAACGAGGAGACCCGAAACCGCTACTGCCAGCTGATCCACGTGGCCCGCGAGGCCTACGAGGAGATCATCAAGCGTGAGGTGCAGATCGCCATCTCCGCTGACCAGGAGGCCATCGAGCGCCTGTGCAGCAAGTACATCGACAACGTCAAGGCCTACGTCACCTCCGAGATGCTGGTCGACTCCGCCGGCCGCGAGAAGGAGCCGGATGAGCGGCTGATGCGCTCGATCGAGGAGAAGATCAACATCCCCGACGGCCGCAAGGACGACTTCCGCCATGAGCTGATGAACTACATCGCGGCGGTGCACCTCGAGGGCGAGACCTTCGACTACCGGGAGAACGACCGCCTGTGCCGCGCCCTCGAGCTGAAGATGTTCGAGGACCGCCGGGACACGATCCAGCTCACGAGCCTGGTGTCCACGGTGGTGGACCCCGACACCCAGGAGAAGATCTCGGTCATCCGCGACCGCCTGTGCCGCGAGTTCGGCTACGACGAGCTCTCGGCCGACGAGGTGCTGCAGTACGTGGCGGGCCTCTTCGCCCGCGGCGAGGCCAAGGACGCGGAGGAGGAGACGGAGGCGGCCGCCTAGGCCTCCCCGGCACGGCATGCACCGCATCGAACGGGACCGTACCCGCTTCCGCGAGATCGTCCGCGGGCGCCTGCGCAAGGACCTGCGCAAGTACCTCTCGAGCACCGAGCTGCTCGGGCGCCGCGGCGACAAGGCCGTCTCGATCCCGATCCCGCAGATCGAGCTGCCGCGCTTCCGCTTCGGCGACAACTCCAAGCAGGGGGTCGGACAGGGGCCCGGCGAGGAGGGCGACGCCGTGGACGGCGAGGCCCAGGAGGGCGAGGGCGCCGGGAGCGCCGGCGACCAGCCGGGGCAGCACATCCTCGAGGTCGACGTGGACCTCAAGGAGCTGGCGGAGATGCTCGGTCAGGAGCTCGAGCTGCCCAACATCGAGCCCCGCGGCGACCGGGAGCTGGCCACCGACGGGGGCCGCTACTCCGGCATCCGGCAGACCGGCCCGAAGTCCCTGCGCCACTTCCGGCGCACCTTCGACCGCGCCCTGCGCCGCACGATCTCCTCCGGCGAGTGGGACCCGCGCGACCCGAAGGTCGTCCCGATCCACGACGACGAGCGCATCCGCGACCGCAAGTCCGTGCCCAAGCCGGAGTCCTCGGCGGTCATCTTCCACATCATGGACGTCTCCGGCTCCATGGGCCGTGAGCAGAAGGACGTGGTGCGCATCAAGGCCTTCTGGATCGACACCTGGCTGCGCAGCCAGTACACGAACCTCGAGGTGGTCTACATCGTCCACGACGCCGTCGCACGCCTCGTGGACCAGGAGACCTTCTTCCACCTGCGCGAGTCCGGCGGCACGAAGATCTCCTCCGCCTACGAGCTGCTCCTGGAGCAGATCCGCGAGCGCTACCGCCCCGAGGAGTGGAACATCTATCCCTTCCACTACTCCGACGGCGACAACTGGTCCGCGCGTGACACCGAGCGCTGCGTGGGCCTCTTGCGGGACGAGATCCTGCCGCGCGTCAACCAGTTCTGCTACGGCCAGGTCAAGAGCGCCTACGGCTCCGGCCAGTTCATGAAGGACCTGGACGGGGCCCTCGGCGAGGTCGAGGGTCTGATCACCTCCGCGGTCGACGACCGCGAGGGCATCCCCGGCGCCATCAAGGCCTTCCTCGGCGGGGGCGTCTGATGGTGCGCACCGAGGCCCTGCCCGCGGACCTGCGGGCCCTGAACCTGGAGATCGAGGAGATCGCCAAGGCCTCCGGCCTGGACTTCTTCCAGGTCATCTTCGAGCTGCTCGACGCCCGGGACGTGAACGCCCTGGCGGCCTACACGGGCTTCCCGGTGCGCTACCCGTCCTGGCGCTTCGGCATGGAGTTCGAGCGCCTGGACAAGGGCTACACCTGGGGCCTCTCGAAGATCTACGAGCTGGTCATCAACAACGACCCGACCTACGCCTACCTGGTGCGCTCCAACTCGCCCATGGAGCAGAAGCTGGTGATGGCCCACGTCTACGGCCACGCGGACTTCTTCAAGCACAACGTCTGGTTCCAGCCCACCGAGCGCCAGATGGTGGACGTCATGGCCCGCAGCGCGACCCGCGTTCGCCGCTACATCGACCTCCACGGCCAGGAGGAGGTCGAGTGCTTCCTGGACCGGGCCCTGGCCCTGGACAACCTGGTCGACCCCTACCTGCCCCTGCGCGAGCACCGCGGCCGGAAGGGGGGCGGCCGGCGGCCCCTGTCCCTGCGGGAGCGAGCGAGGCGCTCCTTCCAGGAGGCCAGCGGCCAGCCGGTGCCGGAGGAGGCGGCCGAGGTCGGCGGGGAGAGCCTGCCCACGCTCGACGTCCTGGGCTTCCTGGCGGCCAACGCGGACCTCTGCGAGTGGCAGCGGGACGTGCTCGAGATCGTCCGGGCGGAGGCCTACTACTTCGTGCCCCAGCGCATGACCAAGATCATGAACGAGGGCTGGGCCTCCTTCTGGCACAGCCGCATCATGACGCGCTCCCTCCTGGGGGCCTCCGACGTGGTCGACTTCGCCGACTGCCACTCCGGTGCCACCGCGGCCCAGCCGGGGCAGCTCAATCCCTACAAGCTCGGCATCGAGCTCTTCCGCCACGCGGAGGAGAGGGGCGACGACCTCTTCCGCCTGCGAGCGATCCACAACGACGTGTCCTTCATCGACGCCCTGGTCGACGAGGACTTCGCGCGTCGCTCGAACCTGTTCCTGTACCAGCGCAATCCGCGCACGGGCCGCATGGAGGTCGCGGACCGCGACTGGCGGCCGATCAAGGCCCAGCTGCTGGCCTCGATGGCCGGCGGCGGCGTGCCGCAGATCGAGCTGGTCGACGCGGACCTCGAGGGCCGCGGCGAGCTCTTCCTCGTCCACCGCTTCGACGGCCGGGAGCTCCAGCTCGACCAGGCGGGGGAGACCCTGAAGCAGGTCGCGCAGCTCTGGAAGAAGCCCTGCCACCTCGCCACCCAGGTCGAGGGCACGCCCCTGCGCCTCACGAGCGACGGTGAGGAGGTCTCCCGTGTTGAGACCGCGGAGGGCGTCGAGGAGGAGGCGCGCGACGAGGACGAGCGGCAGGCGGGCTAGCCCGGCCTATTCATGAGCCTTCAACGCATTAGCACCCAACCGGCAGCCTTC
>CAZQAT010000073.1:0-23796 GCA_964591315.1 uncultured Planctomycetaceae bacterium | reverse complement strand
GTTCTCCCCGAACATGGACACCTGGAAGGACCTGGCCCTCGAGGCGGCCTGGAAGCTCGGAGAGGGCACGCCCGCGGCCAACCTGCCCCTGATCACCGCCGACAAGTTCCCGGACGACGCGCGGATCAAGTCCTGGTCCTTCTGCGACTACGTGGTGCGCCGCGACCCGGAGCTCTTGGTGCTGCTCGACAAGATGGCGGACAAGCAGACCCCCATCCAGGTCGAGGCCGAGTTCACCAAGGAGAACGACGCGGTCTCCCTGGCGGAGATCGAGAAGGGCTGGAAGGACTTCTGGACCGGCGCCAGCCCCGTGCTCAAGGCGATCCAGAACAACACCGAGCCCCTCACCACCGTCAGCCCCAAGGTCAAGCAGTGGCTGACGGCCTTCAACAAGGAGCGCAAGGAGCAGGGCTCGCCGGCCGTGACCTGGAGCGCCACCTACTCCGGCCGCTGCCAGGAGCACGCCCAGTACCTCCTGGCCCACGAGGACCTGCGCGGCGCCGAGCACGAGCAGACCCAGGACATCGCCCTCGAGGGCGGCTCGCACCTGGGTGACATGTTCGCCCAGATGGCCCTCGTCCACGCCGAGGCCTCCAAGCCCAAGAGGGTCTTCAAGGACTTCCACGACTTCCCCGGCTACCGCGACACGCTGATCAACGAGCGCCTCCTGAGCATCGGCCTCTACGAGGAGGACTCCGTGCTCGTGATGGACTGCATCCGAGGGGTCGGCCGCCCGCCCCAGGGCCGCGGCGGCACCCGCTACTTCCCCGGCCCCGGCGACCGCAGCATTCCCACCTCCGTCGAGGTGGCCGACCTGGGCCCCGAGCTGCGGGCCCTGCTCGACAAGAACGGCCACACGGAGGTGACCAAGGTCGGCTTCCCGATCTCCCTGCACCACTTCGGCATCGGGGGCCTGCAGGGCAACCGGGAGTCCTACAACTGCAAGGTCACGATCCAGGGCAAGAAGGTCGAGGGCCTGATCCACCTGGCCGACGGCGGCCAGAACCGCCGCACCTCGGCTCCGGGGATGGTGGTCTTCTACCCCCTCGAGCCCCTGAAGAAGGGGGCGGAGGTCAAGGTGCTGTGGACCTACGACGACGAGCAGTCGACGGCGCGCAAGGAGATCGAGTTCAACACCTGATCCCGCCGGCCGCGCCCTCGCGAGGGGCCTCGCGCTAGCGCGGCGGCCGCCGCACGATCACCTCGACGGTCTCGATGCGCTCGCCGCGCAGGACCCAGAAGGTGTGCGCCCCGCCGTCCTTGGTGGCCAGGGGGGTGATCGTCTCCGAGAGGGTGGCCAGGTCCTCCAGGCGCAGCAGGCGCTCGTGGATGGCCGTCGTCCCGTGCTCGAAGGTGGTGATGCCCAGCAAGAGGTCGCCGGGCTGCAGGAGGGGCGGGTCCTCGCCGGGCAAGGAGGAGACCCTGACCACCTCCAGGGCGCCGGCCATCAGGCGCGTGGGCTCGCCGCTCTCGTTCTGGGTGTAGGCCCGGTGCAGCAGGGCGCTGGCCTCCTGGATGCGCTCGGCCTGGGCGGTGTAGTCGAGCTCCGCAACCTCGATCCCGCAGCTGCGGGCGATCTCCCAGGTGGCGAAGGAGATGGGCAGCAGCTCGAGGCTGAGCTCCTCGCCCTCGCGCTCCACCACCAGTGCGCAGGGGGCGGTCGTGTCCAGGTCCAGGATCAGCCGGGCGTAGGCGGCCTGGGTCGGGGTCGCCTGGCCCGCGAGGCGTAGCAGGCGGTCGCCGCGGCGCACCCCCGCACGCTCGGCGGGGCCCTCACCGTCGACCCTGCCCGCGACGAGGTGCCCGTCGCGCTCGGCGACGGTCAGGCCCAGATAGGCCGTGCGCAGGCTCCGGGCGGACAGCAGCTTGGCCGAGAAGACCTCGCGGGCCTTGTTGACGGGGATGGCGAGGCCGGCGCCGACGCTGCCGGCGGTGTTGATGCCCACCAGGCGACCCTCCAGGTCGAGCAGGGCGCCGCCGGAGTTGCCCGGGTTGATGGCAGCGTCGGTCATGGCCATCCCGGCGTACTTGCGCAGCCGGCCGCGAATGCGGGTGTCCACGTCGACCGCGCTGACGATGCCGGCGCTGACGGAGTTGGAGAGCCCCAGCGGGTTGCCGATCGCGACCACCGGCTGCCCGGGCTCGAGCGCGTCGGAGTCCCCGAGCTCGACAGGGACCAGCACGTCCTCGGGCCCGATCTGCAGCGAGAGCAGGGACAGGTCGTCGTCCCGGGAGGTGCTCAGCACACGGGCCTCGAAGGAGCGGCCGTCCGGCAGGCTGACCTCGATCTTGAAGTCCTCGCCCTGGGTGCCGTCGTCCTCGAGGGCGGCGTCGACCACGTGCCAGTTGCTGAGGGCCAGGCCGGTCTCCTCGATGATCACGCCCGAGCCCTGGCCGAGCATCTTGAAGCCCCCGGCCCCGCCGCCGCCGAAGGGGTCGAAGCCGCTGCTCTTGGTCTCTACGGCCTTGCTGACCATGACGTTGATCAGGGAGCTGCGGGTGTTCGAGGCGACGGTCTCGACCGCTGTGGGGGCGACCTCGGGGGCTTCGGTCAGGGCGGCGCTGGAGCCCAGTCCCCTCAACGACCCCTCGAAGGCGGCGAAGACCGTCGAGAGGGGCGCGGCGAACCCCAGGAAGCTGTCCTCGTCGGCCCGCTCGGAGATGTCGGGCTCCTCGACCACGATGCCGACCAGGCGCCCCTCGGGATCGACCACGGCGCCGCCCCGGTGGCCCGGGTGCACCCAGCTCGCGAGCTGCACGAAGCCCTCGCGCTCCGCGGCGGAGAGCACCCCCACGCTCAGGTTGACCGCGGCGTGGAAGGGCCGGGCGACGACCGCCGTGAAGTCGCCTGCCGCGATCTTCGAGGAGTCGAGCATCTCGGCCGCGGGCAGGGTCGCGCCCTCCGGCAGCTCGAGCTGGAGGAGGGCGGTCTGGCTGTCCGCGTGGCGCATCACGACCTTCGCCGCGTAGCGCGTCCCGTCCGCCGTGCGCACCGAGGTGTCCGCGTCCAGGTCGCTGAGAATCTCACGGCTGGTCAGCACGAGCCCGGAGGGGTCGACCACGACCCCGGAGCCGAGGGTCGCGGGCAGGCGCTGGGACTGGGGGTCTGCCGGGTCGGCCGCGTCCGGGTGCTCCTGCGCCGGACCGTGCCAGATGCTGACGACCGCGGGCGCCACCCGGGCAACGGCGGCGGGGGCGACCGCGTCGTGGGCCTCCGCGCTGAGGTGGGCGGGCAGGGTCTCCGGTGCCTTCAGGTGCTCTCCGATGGAGGCGCGGATCGCGTCGCTGGAGACGATCACCGCGTAGTCCGTGTCGGGCTTCTTCTCCTCCTCGTCCTCCTCGTCCTCGCCCCAGCTCTCGGGCAGTGGGTTCAGGTGCGAGCTGTTGTGGATGCCGATCAGCTCACCCCTGGTGTTCAGGAGCGGGCCGCCGTCGAGGGTCTCGTGGAAGCGGCAGTCGCTGAGCAGCGCCTGCCAGGGCTCGAGCAGCGCCTCGCGCAGCTGCACCGGCCCGGAGGTGAAGGCCAGGGCGCCGGCGAAGGCACCGCCCTGCTCGCCGGCGGGGGAGCCGATGGCGAGCACCCGTGAGCCCGAGAGCTGGTCCGCGGAGGAGGCCAGGGGCAGGGCGACGATCTCGTCGTTCGGCAGCAGCTTGGCCTGGAGCAGGGCCAGGTCGGCGACCTCGTCCCGGAAGAGGACCTCCGCGTCGCGGAAGCCCCACCCCAGCCCGATCCGCAGCCAGTATTCGTCGCTGCCCTCGCGCACCTCTTCCACCAGGTGGGCGTTGGTCAGGACGAGCCCCGATGCGCTGACGAAGATCCCCGAGCCGGGGCGCTCGATGCGCACGGCGTCGGGGGAGTTCAGCGCCTTGCGGCCGGCACTGTTGACCTTCTTGAAGAGCACCTCGACGCTCACCACGGCCGGGGACGTGCGCTCGATCAGCTCGGTGACGGGCGTCTGGGCGCTGGCCGGGGCCGCGGCCACGAGCAGGAGGGCGCCGCGCAAGGCGCGGGCGAGGGGGGCAGCCATTGTCGTTGCGGTGTTGCTAGCGGCCGTCGGAGACGGAGGCGTTGTACTCGTTGCGGGCGATGCTCTGGTCGATGGCGCGCAGGTTGAACTGGAGCATGTACACCGTCCGGTCCTTCATCAGCAGGATCTGGTGGGTGTTGCGGGCCTCGAAGCCCTCGTAGCCGGCGTCCACCTTGCGGATGCCCTTGAGGACCACCTCGAGCATCTTGGTCGCCTGCTTGGTGGAGGGCAGCTTCTTGCCGTAGGGCTTGGCCATCGCCTCCCAGGCCTTGAGGCTCTTGCCGACACGCTCGAGGGGCTCGAAGTCGGTGAAGGCCTCGAGGGCCTCGGCGACATCCTCGCGCATCTTGAGCAGGTCCTTCTGCTTGGCCTCTCCGGGGTTCTTCTTCTTGATGCGAACGGTGGGCAGGGAGTGCTTGCCCTTGCAGGGCATGCACGCGTAGCGGCCCTTCTTGTCGCAGGCTCCGCACTTGATCTCGGTCCGGTTGCCGTTCTGGTCGGTGGCGAAGAAGACCCCGGGGCCGTTGCACTGGCCACAGTTGAACCAGCCGCTGCCGCGGCAGAAGGGGCAGGCCATCTCGACCAGCGGGTCCGGCAGGACCTTCTCGCCCGCGCAGGTGCGGCAGGTGGCGCGGCGCTTGCCCTTGCACTCGGTGCACTTGGCCATGATCTCCTCATTGCCCTTGCAGCCCAGGCACACGTGGCTGCCCATGCCCTGGCAGGGCTCGCACTTGACCTGGTACTCCTTCCACTGTTTGAGGCCCTCCTCGTCCTCGATGGTCTCGCGCACGAACTCCGGCGGCGGGATGCGCTCGCGGGTCTGGGCGCTGGCGAGGGGGGCGAGGAGCAGCAGGGCGAGCAGGCTGATGAGCCGGATCATGACCTCTCCTGGGTCGATGGGGCGTTGGGGTGACCGCCGGAGGCGGCTGACGAGCATCCTACGCGATGCCCCGGTCCGCGGAAACCGGCACGGGGCCACGCGCTCCTGGGGCGAGCGCGCCCCGCGCTCGGGGTCGCCGCACGGGGCCTGGGGCGGCTAGCCCTCGGCCAGCAGCACCTCGATCGCTCGGCGCAGGTCGTGCTCGTCCTCGCTCTCCTGGGAGAAGCGCGGGTCCTCGCTCGGGAAGAACTGGGGACCCGGATGCACGAAGCGCACGCGCCCCTCGTCGTCGAGCAGGAAGGAGACGCTGGTGGGGGAGCTCCGGTTGCGGTCGAGGTAGAGCTCCCGCAGGACACTCCAGTCGCGGTCGACGGCCAGGGGCCCGGAGTAGCCGAGGCGCTCGGCGGCCGCGCGCACCGCGCCCTCGTCCACGGGTCGCGGCGGCTTGGGGTGGTAGACGGCGAGGGTCTGCAGGCCACGCTCACCGTAGTCGGCGCGCATGGCCTCGATGGCCGGCAAGCTCCTGGCGCAGAAGGGGCAGGTGTCGGTCCACCAGCGCACGAGGGTCGCGGGCGCGGCGCCCCGCCAGGCGGTCACCTCGCCCACGGCCTGCACCGCGTCCAGGGGCGTCGCGAGCTCGCCGATCACGTTCGCACCGCCACGGGGCAGGGGCATCTCGAGCGCCGGCGCCGTGGGTGGAGCGCTCTCGCCCAACGGCGGCTCCGGCTCCGCGGGTCTCTGCATGCATGCGATCGGCCCCAGGGCGAGGGT
Source organism: uncultured Planctomycetaceae bacterium (assembly GCA_964591315.1). Taxonomy (GTDB): domain Bacteria; phylum Planctomycetota; class UBA1135; order UBA1135; genus JABACD01. Next base: position 18,117 of record CAZQAT010000073.1, on the reverse strand, counting down.
CGCGAGGAGGGCGGGGCGGAGTCGCGTGGGGAGCATGGAGGGAGAGCGCCGGGGCCCGCTCCACTCTACCGTGGCCGTGATCGGGGCGGGGCACGGGATGTGGCGGGCCGCCGGGGGGGGCGTTAGATTCTCTGCGAGCCCGCCGGTGCACCCGGCCTACCCGTGTCCCAGTCCAAGACCCCAACGACAGCCGCCGCGCCCCCGAGGCGGCGAGCGCGCTGGCTGATCGCCGTGGCCCTGATCCCGGCCGGCTGGCTGGCCTGGTCCAAGGCCACGCGGGTGCCCTCACCGCGGGCGATCGCCGCGGAGTATCGGGCCGGGCTCGGCGGGGCGAGCCGGGGCTCGGAGCTCCTCTTCCGGGACGCGACCCAGCTGCTCGGGATCGAGTCGGTCCACGACAACGACGCCCGGGGCAAGTACTGGCTGCCCGAGGAGATGGGGCCCGGGGTCGGGATCTTCGACCACGACGGGGACGGGGACCTGGACCTGTTCGTTGCCGGCGGCGGCTCCCTGACCGGCGAGCGTGCAACCCAGCCGTGCCAGCTCTGGCGCAACGAGGGGGGAGTCTTCGTGGAGGTCGCGGCCTCCGTCGGCGCCGCCGTGCCCGGGCACGCCTACGGCGTCGCCTGCGCGGACGCGGACGCCGACGGGGACGTCGACCTGTACCTGACGCGTCTGGGCCCCGACGTCTACCTGCGCAACGAGGGCGGGCGCTTCGTGGACGCCACCCTCGAGGTGGGCCTGGGCTGCGACGAATTCGGGGCCAGCGCGGCCTTCTTCGACTACGACGGGGACGGTTGGCTCGACCTGTACGTCACGAACTACGTGGAGTGGGCCGCCGAGAAGGAGCAGGGCTGCTTCCTGTCGGGGGTTCCCGACTACTGCGATCCCACCTCCTACGAGGCGCCGGCCCAGGACCGGCTGTACCGCAACCTCGCCGGGGAGGGGTTCGAGGACGTCACCGAGGCCGCGGGCATCCAGGGCCACCTCGGCAACGGCCTCGGCGTGCTCGCCCAGGACTTCGACGGCGACGGCTGGACGGACCTGTACGTGGCGAACGACTCCACGCCCGCCTTCCTGTGGCACAACCGGGGTGACGGCACCTTCGAGGAGGCCGCCCTGCGCATGGGCTGCGCCTACGACGGCGCGGGCGTGGCCATCGCGGGCATGGGGGTGGCCTGCGAGGACCTGAACGCGGACGGCTGGGCGGACCTGCTCGTCACGAACATCCACGACCAGAGCCACCTGGTCCTGCGGGGCGCAGGACGCCAGTTCGTGGAGGCGACGCGGACCTTTGGCGTGCAGGGCTGGTCGATGCCCTCGACCGGCTTCGGCGTGGCGGTCTTCGACCAGGACCACGACGGAGAGTGGGACCTGTACGTCGCCAATGGTGGCGTGAACCTGACCCCCGCGCGCATCGACGACCCGGACCCCTACACGGAGCCCGACCAGTTCGCGCGCCTGGTGGAGGGGAAGTTCGTCGACGCGAGCGACGGCGCCGGTGTGTCGGAGGGCGGCTCGGGCCGGGGCCTCGCGATGGGAGACCTGGACCAGGACGGGGACATCGACCTGGTGGTCACCAACAACGGCGGTCGGCTCCAGGTGCTCCAGAACCTCCACGAAGGGGGAGGCGCGTGGCTGATGGTCGACGTGCGCAACGCGGCCGGGGGCCCCGAGCTCGGCGCGCGGATCGAGCTGCGGAGCGGTGAGACGACCCGGACGCGCACCGTGCGGGCCCAGTCGAGCTACCTCTCCAGCTCGGATCCGCGGGTGCACTTCGGGCTGGGCGACGTCGAGCGCGTGGACGAGTTGCGGGTGCACTTCCCCGACGGGTCCGTGCAGGTTCTGGAGGACCTGGAGGTCGACCGGGTGGTGGAGGTGCGCCGTGAGTAAGGCCGGTGCCAGATCGGAGGCCACCTCCGGCAGGCGGGGAGGCGTGGACCCAGTGGCGCTGGTCCTGGGGCTCGTGCTGCTGGCGCTCGGAGGCTACGCGGCCGTCGGGCCCGCGGGGGTCCTGGGGCGCGTGGGGGGTGAGGGCTTGCGCCTGCCGGACACGCGCGTCAACGCCCTCGGAGCGCACATCGTCGAGGTCGACGAGGAGTCCTGGCAGGAGGCCTGCCTGGCGGCCGACCTGCCGGACTTCCCGAACCCCTCGGGCCTGGAGATCGAGCCCATCCGGCGCCTGGTCGAGGCCAGTCGGCGCTGGGCCGAGACGGGCGAGGGCGACGAGCTCGGACGGATGGGGGAGATCGCTCTGGCCCTCGAGCTGCACGACACGGCCATCGGCTACTTCGCCGCGGCTCGCGAGCTGGGGGCGGCGCGCGTGCGCTGGACCTACCTGCTGGGGGCCGAGCACCAGATCGTGGGCGAGCAGGAGCCGGCCCTGGCGGCCCTCGAGGAGGCGCGCCGCATGGAGCCCGACTACGGCACGACCCACGTGCGCATCGGGGCCCTGCACCTCGAGCGCGGTGAGCTCGAGGCAGCCGACGCGAGCTACGCCGAGGCCGCGACCCTCCCGGCGGCGCCGGCCTCGGGCCTCATCGGTCGCGGGCGCGTGGCCCTCGAGCGGCGCGACTTCGCCGCGGCCCTGGAGCTGCTCGAAGCCGCCCTGCGCATCACGCCCCAGGACTTCCTGGCCCATCGCCTGCGTTCGCGCGCCCTGGCCGGGCTCGAGCGTACGGAGGAGGCGGCGGCCGCGGCCGCGCTCGCCGGAGAGCTGCCCATGTACCGCGGCTGGCTGTCCTTCGACCCGCGCCTGCAGGAGGTGCAGGCCGCGGCGGGGACCCAGCGCTCGCTCGAGAACGCCTTGCGGATCGCCCTGTCCAGCGGGGACATGGGGCGTGCGCGGCAGGCGGTGGACGAGCTGCTGGCCCGCGTCCCGAAGAGCCCCCAGATGCTCTCGCTCGCGGCCCAGATCCACGCCAACTCGGGCGGACTGGAGCGTGCCCAGGAGCTGATCACCACCGCCGTCGAGCTGGACCCCCTCAACCTCGACCGCCTCGGCTCCCAGGTGGAGATCGCCATGGCGGCGCGCAAGCTGGACGTCGCGCGCGAGGCCGCCCGTCGCTACTGCGACCAGGCGCCCGGAGAGGGCCGCGGATACCAGCTCCTGGGGCGCGTGCTCTACCTCGAGGGCCGCGGTGACGAGGCCGTGGCCGAGCTCGAGCGCGCGGTCGCCCTCGAGCAGGACGAGGCGACCCACCGCCTGCTGCTGGCGGACGTACTGCAGGGGCTCGGCCGCAACGCGGAGGCGCGCACCGTCCTCGAGGCGCTCCTGGCGCGCGAGCCGGAGAACGCCCAGGCGCGCCAGCGGCTCGCGGCCCTGCCGCCCGGGTGAGGCGTCGACGCCACCGCTTCGCGGGCGCTCGACCTTGCCAAGCTCGGGCCGGCGCAGTTACCTAGGTGCTCATGCCGCGCGCAGCCTTTCTGATCCCCCTGGTGTCGACCCTCGGCCTCGCCGCCTGCGGGGGAGAGGGGGACGCGGGGACCGGCGACGCCGGGGCCGCACGGACCGGAGCGACCGGCCGCAGCAAGCTCGACGACCTGCGCGCCCTCGGGTACGTCGAGGTCAGCGAGCACGCCTACGACGACTCCGAGACCGGCGTCGTGCACTGGGCCCGGGGCAAGACCTCGCCCGGCGTCAACGTCACCACGAACCGCTACGCCTGCTCGGTGGTGGTGATGGGCATGGCGGGCAAGGAGCTGCACCGCTGGGAGCGGCCCGAGGACAGGACCTGGTCCAACTTCCTCTTGCTCGACGACGGTGACCTGATCGTCATCGGCCAGGAGGAGAGCGAGGAGAACCTGGGCGCCGTCGACGAGCACCGCTACCTCCTGCGCCTCTCCTGGGAGGGAGAGGAGCGCTGGAAGGTGCCGATCAACGCCCACCACGACCTGGAGCTGACCCCGGACGGCAAGCTCGCCGTGCTGAGCTTCCGCCGCAACGCCGACGAGGGGCCCGAGCCGGGCGTCGACCTGCGGGAGGACACGGTCGAGCTGCTCGACCTCGACGGCAACAGGCTCGAGGAGCGCTCCCTCTATGCGGTCCTGCAGTCGCGGCCGGAGCTCTTCACCCTCCAGGGGGTGGCCTCGACCGAGGTGCGCGGCGTGCGCTTCGTGGACCTGATCCACTCCAACTCCGTCGAGTTCCTCGAGCAGCCCGCGGACGCGCCGCCGAACCCGCTGTTCGAGCCGGGCAACGTGCTCGTCTCCTGCCGCCACCAGGACGCGGTCTTCATCTTCCGCTGGGAGACCGGCGAGCTCCTGTGGACCTGGGGGGTGGGAGAGATCCTCGGGCCCCACGACGCGACCCTGCTCGACAACGGGCACGTGCTGCTGTTCGACAACGGCCTGGGCCGCGACTGGAGCCGGGTGGTGGAGCTCGACCCTCTGACGAAGGAGGTCGTCTGGGAGTACCGCGGCACGCCGAAGGAGAGCTTCTACACCAAGAGCCGCGGCTCGAACCAGCTGCTCCCCAACGGCAACGTGCTCGTGTGCGAGTCCGATGCGGCGCGGGCCTTCGAGGTGGACCGCGAGGGACGGCTCCTGTGGGCCTGGATCAACCCGGCGGAGAACGAGCGGGGGCAGCGGCTGACCCTGGTGCGCATGTACCGCTACCCGCGCGCCTTCTTCGAGCCCTTCCTCGCCCGCGACTAGGGCGCCAGCCGCGCCGCGAGCCAGGGCACGACGGCCTCGACCAGGCGCGGGATGCCGGCGTCGCTGAAGGCGTGGTCGACACCCTCGAGCACCACGAGCTCCGAGCCCGGCGCCGCGGCGTGCAGGTCGTGGGAGTCCTGCACCGGAACCACGTCGTCCTCGGTGCCGTGGACGATCAGGAAGGGGCAGCCGACCCGCGGCGCACGTGGTGCGATCGACTCGAGCCGGTGGAGGTCGTCTCGCAGGTTCGCACTCCAGGGACAGTGCGGCTTGTCGAGCATCGGCTGCCCCGGCTGGAGGTCGCCGAACATGCGCTCGCAGAAGGCCGCCGTGTGGGTCACCGAGGCCAGGGTCACGAGGGCCGCGAGGCGCGGGTCCTCGGAGGCGAACGTCACGCCCACGGCGCCGCCCATGCTCTGGCCGATGTAGCTCGTGCGGGCCTCGGGGAAGGCGTCGAGCACCGCGCCCAGGTCGCCGGCCTCCTTGGTGATCGTCGCCTCCTCGAAGCGGCCCTCCGACTCGCCGTTGCCCGAGAAGGCGATGCGCAGGCTCGCGATGCCCTCGGCCGCGAGGCCGGCGGAGAGGGCCTCGGACCAGGGGCGCTCCTTGTCGGAGGTCACCCCGTGACCGATGACCACGAGGTCGCGCCGACCGTCGGCGCCGGGCACGTAGGTGGTGGCGATCAGCTCGCCCTGGGCGTTGCGGATGGGGGGGTGGAACATGGGGGCAGAGGGTAGCGTCCGCGCGTCCCGAGGGCCCCGCCGACACCGCTCGTCGTATCGGAGGCGTAAGCCCTGGGGGGCCTGGCGCCGGCGGCCCTTGCGGCAGCGGGAAAGCCCCCTAGCTTGAGACCTCCGCCCTCAACCCGCCGGCCCTTCGAACCGATCCCGGAGGCGGGGAATCGTCCCCGCACCCGTCCCCCGCGCCCGCCGGCCCGGATCCGCAGCCATGAGAATCTCCCCCCTCCTCGCTCTCGGCCTGTCCTGCCTCTCCCTGGGTCTCGCCAGCGCGACGGCCCCCGACGACCCCGAGAAGCTGAAGCTCGACAAGGACTGGCTCGAGGCCTTCCCCTGGCGCGAGCTCGGGCCGGCCTCCATGGGCGGCCGCTGCGTCGCCATCGCCGTCAGCGCCCAGGACCCGAGCAAGTACTGGGTCGCCACCGCCTCGGGCGGTCTGCTCAAGACGACCAATGCGGGGATGACCTACGAGCACCAGTTCGACCGGGAGAGCAGCGTCTCCATCGGACACGTGGCCGTGGCCCCCTCGAACGACGAGATCCTGTGGGTCGGCACCGGTGAGGCCAACCCGCGCAACTCCGTCTCCTACGGCGACGGCGTCTACAAGTCGGAGGACGGCGGCGCGACCTGGAAGAACATGGGCCTGGAGGAGTCCTTCCAGATCGGCCGCATCGCGATCCACCCCGAGGACCCGGACGTGGTCTACGTGGGCGCGCTGGGACGCCTGTACGGAACGAACGAGGAGCGCGGCCTGTACAAGACCGCCGACGGCGGCAAGAGCTGGGAGAAGGTGCTGCACATCGACGAGCGCACGGGCGTGGTCGACGTGGACATGCACCCGACCGAGCCTGACACGCTGGTGGTCGCCACCTACGAGCGCCAGCGCGACGACTTCGACACGAACACCCCGGCCAAGTCCTGGGGCCCGGGCAGCGGGATCTACCGCACCAAGGACGGGGGCCAGACCTGGATGAAGCTCACCGCCGGCCTGCCGACGGTCGAGCTGGGCCGCATCGGGGTCGACTACAGCCTGCAGAACCCCGACACCCTCTTCGCCGTGATCGAGTCAGAGCGCATCGGACGCCTGCCGGACGACGTGGCCTACATGGGCATGAGCGGCGAGGATGCCGACGTCGGCGCGCGCATCACGCGCCTGACGGAGGAGGGCCCGGCGGAGACGGCGGGCTTCGAGGAGGGGGACATCGTGCTGGCGATCGGCGAGCACAAGATCCTCGGCTACCAGGACCTGCTCGAGACCATCCGCGGCTTCAAGGCCGGTGAGAAGGTCATGGTCGAGCTCGTGCGGGAGCGTGAGCTGACCGAGCTCGAGCTCGAGTTCTCGACCTACGAGGCGGGCTCCAGCGGCCTGCGCCCCTTCGCCTCCTTCCTCGGAGGCCAGCGTGAGAACCAGCAGGGCGCCCAGGGGCCCGAGGGCTTCCAGACCGGCGGCATCTACAAGTCCACCGACGGCGGTGACAGCTGGACCAAGGTCAACAGCCTCAACCCGCGGCCGATGTACTACAGCCAGATCCGGGTCGACCCCAGCGACGATCAGCGGATCTACGTGCTCGGGACCTCCTTCTGGCAGTCGGAGGACGGCGGCGAGACCTTCAGCGGGTCGCGCATGGGCTCGGTGCACGTGGACCACCACGCCCTGTGGATCGATCCCGAGGACGGGCGCCACATGATCCTGGGCAACGACGGGGGGATCTACATCTCCCACGACCGCACCGCCACCTGGGACCACCACAACCACATGGCGATCGGGCAGTTCTACCACGCGACGATCGACTACGGGAAGCTCTGGAAGGCCTACGGCGGCCTGCAGGACAACGGGTCATGGGGTGGCCCGAACCGCTCGCGGGACCGCAGCGGCACGGTCAACTCGGACTGGTTCAACGTCGGGGGCGGCGACGGCTTCGTGTGCCGGGTCGACCCGAACGACAACGACGTGATCTTCACCGAGAGCCAGAACGGCTTCATGAGCTGGCGCAACCTGCGCACCGGCGAGCGCGGCAGCGCGCGGCCCTCGAGCCAGCGGGGCATGAGCTTCCGCTTCAACTGGGAGACGCCCTTCCTGCTCTCCAGGTACAACTCGCGGGTCTTCTACGCCGCGGGGAACCACGTCTTCCGCTCCTCGAACCGCGGCCGGGGCCTGGTGCCGATCTCCCCCGAGATCACCCGCACCGAGCGCGGCTCCGCCACCGCCCTGGCCGAGTCCCACCAGGATCCGGACGTCCTGTACGTCGGCACCGACGACGGGGCCCTGTGGACGACCCGCGACGGGGGTGCCAACTGGATCGACCTGCGCCTGCCGCCTCCCGCGGACGGCCTGCAGGCCGGCGCGCGCCGGGACCAGGTGCTGGCGCTCCTGGCCAGTGGCCTGGACGCCGACGGCGACGGCCGGGTGACCAAGGCCGAGGCGCCCTCGCGCCTGGAGGATCTCTTCTCCCGCGCCGACGTGAACGGCGACGAGGTCCTCGACGGCCACGAGCTCGACCTGCTCCGGGGCACCTACGGCAGCCCGGCGACGGACGCCTTGATCGGCAAGTGGAAGGTCACCGTGGCCGGCGAGGCCGTGCCGCCAGTGGGGAGCGAGTTCAGCCTGACCTTCGGTCGCGACGGCGAGCTGCGCCGCGACGGCATCCTCGAGTCCGAGGAGCACCAGGGCGGCCTGAGCAGCTTGATCTTCGACGGGGCGAGCGGCGCCCTGACCTTCGCCTTCCAGGCCGGGGACGTCGAGCTCGAGTTCGAGGGCACCGTCGCCGAGGGGCAGATCACCGGCAAGCTCTCGATTCGCTCCGGCGACTTCGAGGCCGAGTTCACGGCCGAGCCCGACGTGGAGGAGGACGACAAGAAGAAGAAGAAGGCCAAGAAGCCGAAGAAGGCGGGTCCTTCCTGGGCCGAGGTGCAGCCGAAGCCCATGTGGATCACCGGCCTCGAGGCTTCGCGCCACCAGAAGGGCCGCATCTACGTGGCCGTCGACGGCCACCGCTCCGACGACGACGCCCCCTACGCCTACGTCAGCGAGGACTACGGGGTCTCCTGGCGCTCGCTGACCGACAAGCTGCCCCGCGGCTCGGTGCGCGTGATCCGCGAGGACCGCGCGAACGAGGACGTCCTCTACCTGGGGACCGAGTTCAACGCCTGGATCTCCATCGACCGGGGCATGACCTGGCGCGAGGTCGAGAACCTGCCGACCGTCGCGATCCACGAGTTCGCCCAGTCGGAGGCGACGGGCGACGTGATGGTCGCGACCCACGGCCGCAGCCTGTGGGCCTTCGACGCCACCACCCTGCGCCAGTTCACCGCTGAGGCGCTCGAGGCGGACGCCTGGCTCTACAAGCCCGCCGAGGCCGTCCGCTTGCGCTCCTTGCCGAGCCGCGCGGTCAGCGGAACGCGACGCTTCACCGGCGACAACCCGCCCTCGGGCGTGCACATCCACTACTCCCTGGGCAAGCGCGCCAGGTCGATCAGCCTGACGATCCAGGGCGCCGAGGGCACCCTCTACGCCTTCAAGGAGGACGACCTGGAGCGCAAGAGCGGCCTGCACTCGGTGAGCTGGAGCCTGCGCCGGTCCTCCTCGTCCTCGACGGCCCAGACCCAGCAGCGCCGTCGTCGCCGCGGCGGCGGACGCCCGGTGCCCGACGGCACGTACCAGGTCGAGCTCGTGGTGGACGGCCTGACCTACACGCAGCCGCTGGTCGTCGCCGGCGACCCGGACTACCCCGAGTACGACGCCGTGCGCGAGTGGGAGCTCGAGCAGCAGGAAGAGGAGCGCGAGAGCGAGTACGAGCGCGAGGAATACGAGGGCGACCGCTAGGACAAGAGTGCTCCGGCGGCTGCCGCGGCTCCGGAATCGACTCGGCGCATGACCTCGAGGGCCGACGCGTCCGTCGCGCCGCTCCCGGCGGGAATCCCGTCAATTCGCTCGTCACGGCCGTTCCGGTGGCCCGCGGAGGGGCAATCGAGTAGAACGTCCGCCCCATGTACGTCCTCCTCTTCGCGACCTGTGACACCAAGGGCGCCGAGGCCAGCTGGCTCAAGGAGCAGCTCGGGAAGCTCGGCGTCGCCGCCCGCATCGTCGACTGCGGCTGCCTGGGGGCGCCCACCTGCGAGGCCGACGTCTCAAGGGACGAGGTCTTCCGGGCCGGGGGCAGCTCCCACGCGGAGCAGCTCGCCGCCAACGACCGCGGCCAGGCCGTCAACGCCGCCGCGGCCGGGGCCGCCAGGCTGGCCCAGGAGGCCCTCCAGCGGGGCGAGCTGGCGGGCGTCCTGGGCATCGGCGGCTCGGCGGGCACGACCATCGGCACCGCCGCCATGCGCGCCCTGCCGATCGGCACGCCCAAGCTGATGGTCTCGACCCTCGCCTCGGGCGACGTGCGGCCGTACGTGGGCGGCAAGGACATCCTGATGCTGTGCTCGGTGGTCGACATCGCCGGCCTGAACCGGGTCAGCCGCAAGGTCCTGGCCCAGGCGGCGGGCGCCATGGTGGGCATGGTGACCAACTCGATCAGCCTCGCGACCGCCGCCGCCGACACGACGGACCGACCGCTGGTCGCGATGACCATGTTCGGCGTGACGACCCCCTGCGTGGAGCACGCCAAGGGCGTCCTCGAGGAGGCCGGCTACGAGGTGCTCGTCTTCCACGCCACCGGCAGCGGCGGCGAGAGCTTCGAGGTCCTGGCGCGCAGCGGCATGCTCGTGGGGGTGCTCGACATCACCACCACCGAGCTGGCGGACGAGCTCTGCGACGGGACCCTGACCGCCGGGCCCACACGCCTGACCGCGGCCGGCGAGACCGGCCTGCCCCAGGTGGTCTCGGTGGGGGCGACCGACATGGTCAACTTCGGGCCCATGGCGAGCGTCCCGGACAGGTTCAAGGAGCGCCACTTCTACGAGCACAACGCCAACGTGACCCTGATGCGCACCACCCCCGAGGAGTGCGCACGCATCGGCGCGGACATCGGGCGCAAGCTCGCCGCCGCCCAGGGGCCGCGGGCCCTGATCCTGCCGGAGAGGGGGGTCTCGGCCATCGACCGCGAGGGTGCCCCCTTCGACCACCCCGAGGCCCGGGCGGCCCTCTTCTCCGCCATCGAGGCGCACCGCGGCGACGTTCCCTGCACGACCCTCCCGCTCCACATCAACGACCCCGAGTTCGCCGAGGCCGCCGCGCGCGCCCTGCTCGAGCTCCTGAAGAGCTGATCCTCCCGGCATGATCATGATCGAGAACGACAACTCCCGCGAGGGCATCCTGAAGCGCTTCCGCGAGCAGATCGCCCGCGGCGAGCCCATCATCGGCGGCGGCGCGGGCACGGGCATCTCGGCCAAGAGCGAGGAGGCCGGCGGCATCGACCTGCTGATCCTCTACAACTCCGGCCGCTACCGCATGGCCGGGCGCGGCTCGACCGCGGGCCTGATGCCCTACGGCAACGCGAACCAGATCGTGAAGGAGATGGCCTTCGAGGTCATCCCCGTCGTCGAGCACACTCCCGTCCTGGCGGGCGTCTGCGGCACGGACCCCTTCATGATGCCCAAGCTCTTCCTCAAGGAGCTGCGCGAGCTCGGCTTCGCGGGCATCCAGAACTTCCCCACGGTCGGTCTGATCGAGGGCAAGATCCGCTCCACCCTCGAGGAGACGGGCATGGGCTACGGCCTCGAGGTGGACGTGGTGCGCCTGGCGCGGGAGATGGACATGCTGACCACCCCCTACGTCTTCAACACGGACGAGGCGCGCCAGATGACCGAGGCCGGGGCGGACATCATCGTGGCCCACATGGGCTGCACCTCCGGCGGCACCATCGGCGCGGAGACGGTCAGCCCCCTCGACGAGTGCATCGGCCAGATCGAGGCCATCGTCGACACGGTCAAGTCGATCCGCGAGGACGTCATCTGTCTCTGCCATGGCGGCCCGATCGCCATGCCCGAGGACGCGGACTACATCATCCAGCGCACCAAGGGCATCGACGGCTTCTACGGGGCGAGCTCGACCGAGCGCTTCCCGACCGAGGTGGCGATCAAGAAGCAGATCGAGGCCTTCAAGGCGATCCGCTTGCCGGACGAGGGGTAGGACGATGTGCGGCTGCGACTTCCTGCGCTTCGTCAGCACCTCCGAGGTGCAGGTGGAGGAGCTGCCCTGGGGGCCCCACGAGTGGATGGTGCGCCCGGGGATGACCCAGGGTGAGAACCTGCTCCTCGTGCGCGTCACCATGCCGCCGGGGGAGGCGCACCAGTTCCACCGGCACCCGCACATGGAGGAGGCCCTCTACTACGTCTCCGGCAAGGCGGAGCAGTGGGTGGGGCAGCAGAACCGCATCGTGCAGGCCGGTGAGGTGGTGCACGTGCCGGTGAACGAGGTGCACGGGACCTACAACGTCTTCGACGAGCCGGTGGTCTTCCTCGCCATCCTGAGCCCGGCGGTCTTCGAAGGGCCGGCCCTGATCGACGTCTGCAAGGAGGAGCCCTGGTGCTCCCTGAAGACGCCGATGGACTACCCGCCGCTCCCGGAGCCTTGAGCCCGAGCACAGCGGCTCGAAGGGCCGTCGTCGGCCTGGACCTCGGCACCGGCGGCGCGCGGGCGCTGGTGGTGGCCGAGGACGGCGAGCTCCTCGGTGGCGGCGCGGCGCCGATCGCGCAGGTGGCGGAGCACGCCGAGCTCACGGCCCAGGGGCGGCACGAGCAGGAGCCCGAGGGCTGGTGGAGCGCGGCGCGCGAGGCCCTCGGAGTCGCGGTCTCCGGGGCGCGGCGCGCGCATCCCCGGCTCGAGCTGGCTGCGCTCTGCGTGGACGGCACCTCGGGGACGGTGGTCGGAGTGGATGCCGACGGGGTGCCGACCACCCGAGGCATCATGTACGACGACGGCCGCGCCGTGGCCGAGGCCGCCGAGCTCGAGGCCCTGCGCACCGCCGGCGCTCCCGTGGCGCCGACCTCGGGCTCGGCCAAGATGCTGTGGGTCGAGCGCCACCTGCCCGCGGAGTTCGAGAAGACCCACCGCTTCCAGCACCAGGCGGACTTCGTGGCCGCCCGCCTGGGCGACTGCTGGGGCGTGACCGACGGCAGCAATGCGCTGAAGTCGGGCTTCGATCTGCAGCGCGGCGACTGGGCGGACTGGCTCGAGGGTGCGCCCGGCCTGTTCGCCCGCCTGCCGCGGGTCGTCGAGCCCGGAGCCGTCATCGGCGCCCTGCGCCGCGAGCTGGCCGCCGAGTTCGGCCTCCCCGCCGGCCTCCCGGTCGTCGCCGGCGTCAGCGACGGCACCGCCGCCTTCCTCGCCTCGGGTGCCACGCGGCCCGGGGAGGACAACACGACCCTCGGCACGACCCTGGTCTTCAAGCGCGTGGCCGAGGAGGAGGTGCGCGACCCGGGCGGTCTGCTCTACTGCCACCGTCTCCCCGGAGGCGTCTGGTTGCCCGGAGCCGCGAGCAACGTGGGCGGCGGCTGGATCCGTGCGGGTTTTTCGGGCGCCGACCTGGCCGAGCTCGACCGCCTCGCCGCCGCGCACCTGCCGAGCCCGCACGTGGCCTACCCGACCGCCGTGCGCGGCGAGCGCTTCCCCTTCCGCAGCGCCGAAGCCGAGGCCTTCTGCGAGCCCCCGGCCAAGGGCGCAGCCGAGCGCTTCGCCGCGAACCTCCAGGGGGCGGCCCTCATCGAGCGCCTGGCCTACGAGGTCCTCGACGAGGCCACGGGCACGGACTCGCGGTCGCACGACGTCTTCGCCACCGGCGGCGGCGCGAGGAGCGATCTCTGGCTGCAGCTCCGCTCCGACTCGTGCGGGCGCACCTACCACCGCCCGGCCTGTTCCGAGTCCGCCTTCGGCGCCGCGGTGCTCGCCGCCGGTCACGCGCTCTTCGACGACCTGTGGAGAGCGAGCCGCGCTCTCGTGCGCATCGAGGACAGCTTTCACCCCGATCCCGAGCTGAGCGTCCGCTACGACGAGTACCATGCCCGCCTCCGAGACGCGCTGACCGAGCGCGGCTATCTCGGCCCGTGAGCCCATGAGCACGATCCTCGAAGAACTGGTCGCCGCCGCCGAAGAACTTGTCGCCGCCGGCCTCGTCACCGGTGCAGGGGGCAACGTGAGCTGCCGCGAGGGAGACTCCATGTGGGTCTCCCCGAGCGGCTTCTCCTTCGCCGACGCCCGGCCCGAGCACTACCCGCGCATCTCGGTCGAGACCGGGGAGGTCGTCGAGGGGGACTTCCGCCCCTCCTCCGAGGTCCTGATGCACCTCTGGACCTTCCGCGTGCGCCCGGACGTGAACGCCATCGTCCACGCGCACCCGAAGATGACCAACGCCCTCTGCTGCGCCGGTCACGACCTGCGCCCGATCTTCCCGGACTACTACGTCTACCTGGGCCGCAACGTCCCGCACCTCGACTACGTCACGGTCACGACCCCGGAGCTCGCCAAGGACGTCGAGGAGGCCTTCCGCGCCCCGGACTGCTACGGCATGGTCCTGCGCAACCACGGCACGATCACGGTCGGCGCCTCGGTCAAGGAGGCCACCTTCCGCACCCTCGCGATGGAGGAGCAGGCCTTCATCCAGTGGCACGCCCAGGTGGTGGGGGACCCGGCCTTCCTGACCGAGGAGGAGTGCGCGCGGCTCGACGAGCTGGGGAGCGAGGAGTACCGCCGCAGGCTCCTCGCGGAGATGAAGGCCTCGAGCTGAGGAATCACAGGCGATGGCCCTGCGCGCGATCCTGTTCGATCTGGACGACACGCTCTACGGCTACGCGCCGTGCAACGAGGCGGGGCTGCGGGCTGCCCATGAGCGCCTGGCCCGTGAGGTCACCGCCTCCTACGACGACTTCCGCGCCTGCCACGACGAGGTTCGCCTCGAGCTCGCCGAGCAGCTGAAGGGGCAGGCGGCCTCCCACAACCGCGCGATCTTCTTCAAGCGCATCGTCGAGCGCCTGGTCGGTCCGGGCCGCGGCAGCCTGGCCGTCGAGCTGTTCGAGACCTACTGGCGGGTCTTCCTCGACACGATGCAGCCGGCGCCCGCCGCTCTCCAGCTCCTCCAGGAGCTGAGCCGGACCCACAGCCTGGCCCTGGTCTCCAACCACACGACCGAGGTCCAGCTGCGCAAGCTCGAGGCCCTGGGCCTCGAGCCCTACTTCGAGGTCGTCATGACCAGCGAGGAGGCGGGGGTCGAGAAACCGGACCCTCGGATCTTCGAGCAGGCCCTGCGTGCTCTGGGGGTGGCGCCCGCCGACTCGGTGATGGTCGGGGACGGCCCCGGGGTGGACCTCCTGGGGGCGCAGCGGGCAGGCGTGCGCTGCATCCTGAGCCGGGAGTTCGCGGCGGCGGGCCTGGATGGGTGCGAGGGGATCGAGATCCTCGACAGCCTCAGCGAGCTCCCGGGGAAGCTCGCCCGGGCCTCGGGCTGACCCCGTTCTGGGCGAGTCACCGGGGCGCGAAGCGGGCGGTTGGGCGGGGTTTCTCCCGGATCCGAGGGACCCCCGGAGCGGGCTGGGCCGTCTCAAATTGGGTCCTGTTCCGCTCCTGGCCCTCCACGGGGGGGTCGAGTGGCGTTCCGGGGCCCATGAAGCCTCCTTGCAGGCCCCTCCAGCGGGGGGGGCTGCACTCTGGGAGGGGCGGCCCGGGGCCTTCGTCCCCCAGCACCGGGACCGTAAGAAATCAATCGAGGGCGGTCCTCCGCGGCGCATGAGCCGCTGCGCGGGCCCGTCCTCGCTCAGTGGGGGATCCCAACCCGGCTCCTGCCCATGCGCTACCTGCTGCTCCCCAGCCTGCTCACCGTCCTCGCCGTTCAATCACACCAGGGCCCGTCCCCCGAGGAGGTTCAGAACACCGAGGAGCGTCTCGGCCACCGGCCCCAGGCGGCGCTCGAGGCCTGGCGCGGCGAGCACGGCGCGAGCTGGCGCACGGTGCTGGACCGAGAGCACGGATACGCGGACATGCTCCACGGAGGCTCGACGCCGGCGGACTTCGTGCCGCTGACCGACGAGGACCGGGTCCTGGTGGCGCGGGAGTTCGCGGCTGCCACCGAGGGCGTGCACGGCATCGTGCCCGAGACACTCGGCGGCACGAAGGTGGCCTTCCTGCCCCTGGGCCAGATCGGGAGCACCGACAAGTGGAACGTGAAGTTCCGACAGGAGGTCGAGGGGGTGCCCGTGGTGGACGCCTACCTGAACGTCCTGCTCTCGGACGCGGGCGACTTGCTGTCCGTGCAGACCACGGCCGTGCCCGCGTGGCGTGGCGCGCCCACCGACACCCTGCTCGACGCGGACACGGCCCGTGGCATCGCCCTGCGCCTCTTCGCCGAGCGCACCTCGACCGAGGAGCCGGGCAACGCCGGGGAGCCGCAGCTCGTCTTCCTGCCCGTGGCCGAGGACAAGCGCAGCGTGCCGGTGCTCGCCTGGCAGGTGGACGTGCACCCCGAGCGTGCCCACGAGGTCGCCGAAGCCTGGCGCTTCTGGATCGACGACGTGGACGGCGAGCTGATCCGTGACAAGGACCTGATCGAGCACTTCGACGTGGGCGGTACGGTCCAGTCGAACGCGACCCCCGGAGTGCTGCCCGACACGGGCTCGAACCCCGAGACGGCCCAGAACCTGGGCCACCTGCGGGTCACCAGCAGCGCGGGCACGGTCTTCACCGACGAGAACGGCAGCTTCAACTTCCCGGGCGCGAGCGGGCCGCTCAACGTCACGGTCGACTACGTCGGCACCTACAACGACGTGCGTAACAATGCCGGGGGCGACTACAGCCTGACCACGCAGGCGCAGACCGGTCAGGGCAACGTGGTGCTGATGAACCCCTCCTCCCAGGCCCTGGTGACCGCCCAGGCCAACAGTTACATCGGCGTCGTGGAGTGCCGGGACTGGATCGTCTCGATCAACCCGACGGACACCACCGCCAACTTCCAGGCGGTCAGCAACGCGAACCTCAACGACACCTGCAACGCCTTCTTCAACGGGGTGTCGATCAACATGTTCCAGGCCGGCGGCGGCTGCGTGAACACCGCCTACCGCACCGTGGTCGTGCACGAGTACGGGCACTGGCTCAACGTGCTCTACTCGACCGGCAACGGCTCGGACGGCATGGGTGAGGGCAACGCGGACGTCTGGTCCATGTACCTCTACGACGAACCGATCGTCGGCGAGAACTTCTGCGGAGGCGGCTGTCACATCCGCACCGGCCTCAACACACGCCAGTACTGCGGGGACGGCAACGGGGGCTGCTACGGTCAGGTGCACGCCGATGGAGAGGTCTGGATGGGTGCAGCCTGGAAGATCCGCACACGGCTCCAGGCGACCCTGGGGACCAGTGCCGGCTCCCTGGCCGCGGATACGCTCTTCCTGGCCTGGATGAGCTCCTTCAACCAGACCCAGATCGACTCGGTCATCGAGACCCAGTGGCTGACCCTGGATGACGACGACGGGAACATCGACAACGGCACGCCCAACTACACGGATGTCGACCAGGGCTTCCGGGACCAGGGCTTCCCGGGCTATGACCTGGCGCTGATCAGCATCACCGGCGTGACACAGCTGCCGAACACGCCGAACGCAGGGACCTTCGTGGTCGACGCGACGATCGCCGCCCTGCAGAACCCGCCGATCACGAGCGTGGAACTGGTGCACCGGGTCAACGGCGGCGCCTGGATCACGAGCTTCATGTCGCCCACCACGGGGAGCGGCTGGACCGGCGCCTTCACGGTCAACACCGGCCCCGCTTCGGTGGACTACTACGTTCGTGCCTACGACAGCGCGAGCAACCCGACCACCTCGCCGATCGGGGCCCCGACGGACTTCTACAACTTCGATATCGGGACCCTGAACGTCCTGTTCTTCGACGACTTCGAGACGGCGGGGGACAACGGTTGGACCCACAACACCTTCGGGGACACATCGAACAGCCAGGACGACTGGCAGCACGGGCCGCCCAACGGCAAGGCCGGTGACCCGAACATCGCCTACAGCGGGACCCAGTGCTGGGGCAATGACCTGGGGCCCACGGGCTGGAACGGCGCCTACCAGGACAACGTCCACAACTACCTGCGCTCGCCGAACATCGACTGCTCGAGCGCCGTTGGCACACGTCTGCGCTACCGCCGCTGGCTGGAGATCGAGTCCGGGCAGTGGGACCAGGCGCAGATCCGCGTCAACGGGACGCTGGTGTGGGAGAACGAGTTCGGCGCCGACAACCTCGACGGGGCCTGGATCCTCCACGACATCGACATCTCGAGCGTGGCGGACGGTAACGCTGCCGTGCAGATCGAGTTCTCCCTGACGACCGACACCTCGGTGGTCTTCGGAGGCTGGAACGTGGACGACGTCGAGGTGCTCTATCTGTCCGGCGGCGGGATCACCGACTGCAACTCGAACAGCATCGACGACGCGACGGACATCTCGAACGGGACGAGCCTGGACTGCCAGCTCAATGGTATCCCGGACGAGTGCGAGCTGGCCGGCAACGACTGCGACCTCAACGGAGTGCCGGACGAGTGCGATACGGACTGCAACACGAACGGCACCCCGGACGTCTGCGAGACGATCACGGACTGCAACAGCAACTCGATCCCGGACGAGTGCGAGACCACGGGCAATGACTGTGACGCCAACGGAGTCCCGGACGAGTGCGACACCGACTGCAACTCGAACGGCACGCCGGACGCATGTGAGGTGATCACGGACTGCAACAGCAACGCGGTGCCGGACGAGTGCGAGCTGGCCGGCAACGACTGCGACGTCAACGGTGTTCCGGACG
>CAZQAT010000072.1:0-23935 GCA_964591315.1 uncultured Planctomycetaceae bacterium | reverse complement strand
GAGAGGCCCGGCCTAAGGTCCTCGCTCGCCGACTTCATCCCAACCCCGAGATCCGGTGCTCCTCATCCTCACCGTCTTCAACGGCAAGCCGGCTGCGGTCGCGACCTACAGCGGAGGCGGCGGGCAGAAGGTGCTTGTCGCCATGCGCCTCCAGCTCTCGCACCTCGGCTGCAATGTGGTCGGTCGTGAACTCCTCACGAACAAGGCGAAGCCACTGAACGAGGAAGCGGCGCGCATCGTGCTCGGGCATGTCGCCCGGGGGCTCTGAGGTTCGCTGGATCGAGGCACTTCGAGGCCTATCCGGGAAGAGGCTCCGGCCTCCTGCGTCGGAAGCTGCATGAAGCAGCTCACACTCACCGCCTTGGCGTCCGGCGCCGTCGTCTCCCTCCTCATGTCTCACTCCGCAGCCTCTGCGACGACCGAGGACCTCCTCGGCGCGACGCTCGAGGTCGTCCGGGTCGAGCTCGGGCCTCCGGTCAGCATCTCGGCGGCCAAGGACTCCCTGTCCCTCGACTACAAGGACGAGGCGGGCGAGGTGGTCCGCGGAGCGATCCTGGTGGCGGATGGTATCGTCCTGAGGTCCGCGCCCGACCTGGTCCCGAGCACGGCCTCCGGCCTGGAAGACTCGCTGCTGCTCGCCAGCCCCTTCGAGCTCATCCACACTCTCGGCCCTGCCACGAAGATCACCCAGGGAGCCTCCGCCTCGACGATCCACTTCAAGGAAGTCGCCGTGGACCTCGTCGGCGGCGTGGCCGTCTCCGTCAACCGCTCAGGTACGACACCGGGCTGGACGTCGCGCTTCTCGCGCTGATGGAGGACCGACAGGGGCCGAAATCCAGAGGCCCCCCCTGCGCGAACGCGACTCCTCGCTCTACGAGGACCTCGAGCTCAACGCGCGGGTTCTGCCGGGGGAGTGGCCAGCCCCCTCGGTTCTCGAGCGCCCCTGTGCGTCGAGCCCTCACGGTTTGCCCTGTTGGTGGTCCACCCCCCGAGCATCCGTGAAGTCGAGTCCGCTTCCGGAGCGAGGATGGGTCACGTACCGATACCACTACTGGGAATAGGCGTTGGCCCTCGTGTGGGCGGCGCCGCGGAAGGGCCAGCTCTCGCCAGCCCCGACCGAGATACACATCAACACCCTCCCATCGACCCCCGTACCGGCACCCACATGAGCTCGAGCAATCTCGACACCACCGGGAGCTGCCACTGTGGCGCTGTCCGTTTCCGCATCTCCGGCGAGGTGATGTTCAACTTCCTCTGCCACTGCAAGAACTGCGCGGCCTCCAAGGGGTCCTCGCCTGTCCAGCTGCTCGGAGTCACTGGCGCCGACTCCCTCTCCTTCGACGAGGGCAGCGGCCCCACCACCACCCGTGAGAGCGGGGCGATGCGCCTCGTCACCTGCAGCGCCTGCCACGGCCCTGTGACGCAGTACCGCGATTCCAACGAGTTCCGTGTGGTCTTCCCGGTCACGCTGGATCTCGGCCGAGGCGCTGCCGGCGACGACCACGGCGCCGACCGCCTGCCCGACTCACTCGCACCACAAGCCCACATCAACTACGAGAACCGTCTCTTCGACTGGGCCGACTCCCTCCCGAAGTTCAAGGACTACCCCGGCCGCACGATGCTCGACGGCAACGGGCATGAGCAGTGACAAGGACTCCCGCACCTTGCCAGACGGAGAGTGCGGCACCGCTTGGCCCTTCCAGGTACTTTGAGCGCCACTCCCATCCCACGCACGGGTTGATCGAGCGCCCAATCGCCAACCACGAGGACGTCCACCCGGGAGCCAGGCTCCGACCATGACCGTGCAGCCAAGTCAGCCGAGAGAGAGCTCGAGGCGCACCCTCCTGGGCCTCGCCGCCGGGTGTGTGCTCGCCACCGTGGGCGCCGTCGCGCTCATCATCTGGATCCTGGGTCTCCCCTACCGCCGGGCCGAGAGCAAGCTCGCCCTGGGCCTCAGCGAGGCGCAGGTCCGCGAGCGCTTTGGCGAGCCCTACCGGATCTACGACGCCGCGAGTGCGCCCGAGGACTACTACGTCAAGGGCTGGACGCGCCGCGAGCGCCCCATCACCTCGAAGGTCTGGATCTTCTTCGTGGGCGAGCCCATCTGCTACGTGTGGTTCGACGAGGAGGGCGAGGTCGAGGACTGGTTCCTCGGCGGCTCGTGACGGGCGCGACGGCTCCCAGCCAGGACCCGAGTCCCCGGAGCGCCTCTCGAGTGGGCGCCAGAGAAGGTCTCCACGACGCTCGAGCCGACTGCCCTCGAGCGGGTGAGCGGGAGACCTCGAGCGGCCAGGAGGCTGGCTGAGCTAGCGCGCAGCGAGGGTCCTACTCATTCGTCCCTCCACTCGGGCCTGCGCTTCTCGAGGAAGGCCCGGAGCCCCTCCGTGGCATCGTGGGTCTCCATCAGCTCATTGATGTAGATCTCCTTGATGTCCTCGATCTGGAGCTTGAAGCGCCGGGCGAAGTGGAACCTCATCGCCCGAACCGCGAGGCGCAAGCTCGATGCAGAGCGCGGGCGGATGTGCTCGTTGAAGTAAGCCGCACAGGCCCCCCAGGGATCCTCGTCGACATCGTCGACGAGCCCCATGCCAAGTGCTTCGGCCCCGTCGATGATGCGGCCGGAGAGGCACAGGTCCTCGGCGTTCCCTCGACCTACGCGATCCGCGAGGATGACCGTGGCCACCGGAGCGAAGACGCCCAGGGCGATCTCCGGCTGGCCCAGGGACGCCCCGGGGTGACACCAGATGCGATGGCAGAAGGCAGCCAGCTCCAGGCCGCCCCCCAGGCACTGACCGCGAACGATGGAGTGCACCATCACCTGGCTGTCGTGGAGTGCATCGAACATGGTGAGCAGCCGGCTGAGCATGGCCGAGCACAGCTCGGGCAGGTGCTCCTGGATGCTCGCGCCGTAGGAGAAGTGCCGCCCTTCGCCCTCGATCGTGATGAGCTTGAGATGCTCGTGTACGGCCGCTCGACGGAAGACCTCCGTCAGGGCCTCCATCATCTCCATGTCCAACACGTTGCCCACAGGCCGGTCGAGGAACACACGCCACAGCTGGCCCTCTTCGTAGGGCTCGTAGCGAACGGAGCCTCCCACGTGCTCGACAGTGCCTGAGGGGTTCATGTCAGGGCCTTTGCGATGAGGATTGGCGAGACGGCGGACGACTTCGAGCCAGCAGTTGCAGCCTTGCGCCTGACCGCGGACAGGCCTCCAGGGACCCGACCCCAGCACGGAGAGGTCACGCCGCGGGGAACGCTCCCTTGATCCCCTCGATCAGCATCTGCACACCGACGACCGAGAGGATCAGCCCCATCAGGCGGCTCAAGACCTTGATGGAGTTCTGACCCAGCACGCGGAGCATGGCCTCTCCACCCAGGAAGGCCAGCAGCGTGAGCAGGCACACGCAGGCAAAGGCCCCCACGACGCGGGCGGTTCCCGCAATGTCCGCGCCCGCGCTGAAGTTCATGGCCGTCGCGATCGTCCCGGGACCCGCGAGCAGGGGCATGGCCAAAGGCGAGACGGCGATGCCGATCAGGGCGTCCTTGCTGAGGGCGTTGTCCTCGTCGCTGGGGACGTGCACCTGCGAACTCTCACCCTGCAGCATGTGGTAGCCCACGAGCGCGACCAGCACCCCACCCGCGATGCGGAAGGCCGGCAAGGTGATGCCGAAGGCCTCGAACAGGGCACGGCCGCCCAGGCAGAAGACGGTGACGATCGCGAAGGTCAGGAGCACCGCGTGGATCGCGACCCGTGCCCGCGCCGACCGATCGAGGCCTTCCGTGACACCGAGGAAGACGGGCGCGTTCGCGACCGGGTTCATGATGGCCAGGAAGGCGACCAGGACCGTCGTGAAGTGAATGATGGGCTCGTCCATGGGCGGGTCCTCGGCGGCACAGCCTACAGGATTCGCGACCCGATCCGGTCATGGCTCCGACATCACGCGCCGCCTCCATCAGGGAGCCCTGGGTCAGAATTCGATGTCGTTCGCGAGCCCGCGTGCAGCGGCCTCGCGCAGAACTGCCGCGGCGACGTGGAGGTCCTGAGGAGCGACGCCCGAGCTGTCGAAGACCGTGACCTGCTCGGAGCTCGTGCGTCCCGGATGCTGGCCGAGCAACACCTTGCCGATGGACGTGATCCCGTCGAGCGCCAGCAAGCCCTGACTGACCGCGTGTTGGAACTCGCCGATGCGCACCGACTGCTCCGGCAGGTCGGCGAAGGCCGACGCCGTGCTCATGATGCCGGGATCGAGCTCCTGCTTCCCTCCACCGTCGGCGCCCATGGCCGAGATGTGAGTGCCTGCCCCGACCCACTCGGCCTGGACGATGGCCTCGCGCGAGGGAGTGACCGTCGTGAGGATCTCGCTGCCCACGACCGCCTCCTCGGCGGAATCCACCGCCGTCAGCTCGCACTCGAGGTCCGCCAGCTGGCGGCACAGCGCCTCCGCGCTGGCACGCTGGCGGCTCCAGACCTTGACCGTGGTGAGCCGACGCCGTCGCGCCACGGCCCGCACCTCGAAGGCCGCCTGATGCCCGGCCCCGATGACGCCCAGGGTGCTCGCCTCGGGGCGGGCCAGACACTCGACCGCCACCGCATTCGCGGCTGCGGTCCGCAAGCCGTTGAGATAGCCGGCGCTGACCAGAGCCCGAGGCAGGCCCGTCTCCGCGTCCAGCAAGAGCGTCGTCGAGCCGTGGTTGGGGAGCCCCTGCGCCTGGTTTCCAGGGAAGTAGCTGCCCACCTTCAGCCCCAGGAGCTCGGCCGGAAGATCGGTCGCCGTCTTGACCCCGAAGCCCGCGCCCGGCGCGGCCCCCTCGGCGAGCACCACGGGCATGATGTCCGCCTGGCCGGTCGCCACGGAGGTCAGGGCGTCGGAGACCGCGGCGAACGCGAGGTCGGGCGAGATGACCTCGCGCACCACCGCTTCCGAGATGACAGTGAGTCGCATGGGGCGTCGTTAGCTGGAGACGTCAGAGGTCTCCCGAGGAGCGTTTCGTCGCGGCGGGGCGGAGGTCTCGGTCTCGAACCGAGGGACGTCCAGGGAGTATAAGGGATCCCCGGGGGCCACCCGGTTGGGCCTCTCCTCGACCCGGAACTGGAAGCTGGAGTCACCTCCCATCCGATCAGCCGAACATGAGCGACCGCGAGATCACCCTCCTGGATGGCGGCACGGGGACGGAGCTCCGCGAGCGGGGTGTCGAGATTCCCTGCCATCGGACCTCGATCTGGTCCGCCCGGGCGCTCCTGGCCGCTCCGGAGGCCGTCGTCGCGGTCCACCGTGAGTACATCGAGGCCGGCGCGCGCGTCGTGACGGCCTGCAACTACGCCGTGACGCCGACGCTCCTGGCGCGAGAGGGCATGGGTGCCCGCGTCGAGGAGCTCAGCCACATCGCGGTCGACCTCGCGCTGCACGCCGTCAAGGAGTCCGGCGAGTCGGTCCGGGTGGCGGCCTCCCTGCCGCCGCTGGACACGAGCTACCGGGCGGACCTTGTGGCCTCGGACACGGAGCTCCGCGCGGAGTACTCGCGCCTTGCCGCGACCCTCGCCCCGCGGGTCGACGTGCTCCTGTGCGAGACTCTCTCCCTGGGTCGCGAGGCGGTGGCCGCCGCGGAGTCCGCCCTGGCCACGCAGTGCGAGGTCTGGTTGAGCTGGACCCTGCAGGGAAACCGCGCCGGCCTGCTCCCCAGCGGTGAGACCCTCGAGGACGCCTTCGCCGCCGCAGCCCACCTCCCCGTCCACGCTCACCTGGTGAACTGCTGCGGCGCGAACCTGATCACCGAGGCGATGCCGCGCCTGGCGAAGCTCTCGGACCGACCGCTGGGCGGATACGCCAACGCGATGAACGCCCTGCCAGGCCCCTTCGACCCCCTCGACCCGGAGGTCGTCCCGAGCGAGGCCCTGGGACCCGAGGCCTACGCCGACGCGGTCATGAGCTGGATCGACGCCGGCGCAACCCTCGTCGGCGGCTGCTGCCACACCCGGCCCGCGCACCTGGCCGCGGTCAGGCGCCGGCTGTCGGGTGGCTGAGTGACACGGGAGAGGTCTCCCTCAACGGGGCCCGGAGAGTCCTCAATCGAGTGCCGCCCTCACCGCGGACCCTCGAGCCCCAGGCGCGTGACCTCGCCAGCTGAAGAGAGTGAGCCGGCCAGGCCGCGAAGTAGTGCGACCTGGCCAGCTCGAGAGCCCCCGTCGGAAAGCTCTCAGTGCCCGAAGCTCGCCTCCACCGGGGCCGAGTAGACGAACAGCTGTACAGGACCGATGTCCGTCTCGAGCTGTACACGGTAGGAAGCGAGGAGATCCCGGCTGCCCGAGGGTGCGGGCTCTACCAGATGAAGAGTGTCGCCCTTGGCCTCGAGCTCCACGAGCGTGCGGCCGAGCTCGACCCCCTCCTCTTGCACGAGGGTCGCCGACAGGATCGAGACTCCCGGCAGGACCAATCGATCCCGGCGCGGGAAGCTCCCGCTCAGGGTCCTCAGGCAGCTCGGCCAGCTCTCTCGCATGTTCGCCGGGACCCGATCGACCAGGATCACCGCCTCTTGGGCCATGACCGCCCCGGGGTACTTGCTGGTGCTCAGCTCCACGGGCAGGATTCCGAAGCCCCCGTCCTGCGGCAGCCCTACCAGGCGCAAGCCCACACCGTCCTCTACCTCATGTGTGATGACATCGAGCGCGGGTGGGTTGGTCTCGAAGACGGGCTGGCTTCCTCCGATCCCGTCACGCCAGGTGCAGGTGAGCTGCGGCTGTGGCTCGCCCTCGATCCAGAGGATGGGTCCTTGCACACGGGGCTCCATGGCCCCCACGTCCACGCCGAAGATTGCCAGGCGCAGCTCGAACTGGCCGGAACCTTCTTCTTCGAGGCCGAAGTAAGGGGCGCTGACAGTGAACACGTTCCAGCCAGAGTCGCTGACCTCGAGGTCCAGCTCCATGGTTGCAACCTGGAGCCCGATCACATCGTCGTAGTCGAAGTTCATGCTCGCGATCCCACAGGAGGGGGTCTTGTTGCCGAAGGTGCGAGTCTCCATCGACAGGTTCTCCACCAGGATCTCCGCTCGCAGTCGAGAGCCGACCATGGCGTACTCTGGCAGGTCCCCGCCCGTGACGGCGAAGTGCTGCGCCCCTTGCACAAGCTCCGGCTCGACCCGGGCGGGACTCCCGAGCAGCTCACCGGCCCGATTGCGAGAGGCGTCCGCGGCGATGGCGATCGCCGAGTCACTTCGTGGTCCCTCCCCCACCCTGTAGGTTTCCTCCACTCCGAAGCGATAGTCGTAGACGGTCTGTCCCGGTTCCCCCCGCCAGCGCAGGCTCTCGGGAGTCGGCTGCTCGCCAGGAATGGGGGCGATGGAAACGACCTGGTGTCGGATCAGCGCATCTGCCCCAGGGGCCCACCATTGCTCCTCGTAGGCGGAGAGGAACTGCGCGTCCCCCTCCCAACGCAGGGTCTGGGTCAGAATCTCCGCGTCGAGACAGTCCCGGTAGCGCAGGATGAGCTGAGAGCGCGTGCCGTAGTCGCGGTACTCGATCTCGCAGTAACCGGGAGTCACGATAACGCCGTTGGGCAGGTACATGCCGTCGAAGCGGAACATGAGGGCCGCATCAAGCATCGAGACCAGAGCGTCGAAGCCCGCCTCGTGGGGCAGGATCTCATCATTGCGCCGGGCTTCCTCCAGCAGGATCGGGACCTGGCGGAAGACCCGGCCGAAGAGGGTCACGGCGCCGGACTCTGCGTCCCAGGGGCTCTCGACACCGATGCGCATGGCGGGGCGCGAGACGCTCCCATCGCGCTGCCAGACCGTGAGCCCGTCCAGGTCGTGGACTCGCAGGCTGGCCCAGTCAGCACTGCCAGCGTCGGTCACGTTGCGTGTCTCGAGTCGGAAGGAGGGCCAGGCCACATCGAACCGCTCGGAGTTCTGGATCAACTTGGTCTCGGCCACGTTCATCAGGCAAGGAGGTAGCTCCGAGCCTCGGTAGGCGACGCGTTCCCCCGAGTCGGTCTCGCCCTCCAGGTGGCAGGCATCGACCGTCACGGCGTAGTGGTCCTTGGCGTCCTGGGCCTGGGCCTGGGTGATGGAGAAGTAGCGTGTCTCATACTCGACCCAGTAGGCGGCGGGATCGCCGAAGCCCATGCGTCGCGTGAGTTCGGCAATGGGATCACCACTATCGGCGGTCGGTGCGAGGAGAGGTAGCGTGAGGAGGGTGAGGAGGATCTGCATGGCGTTACTCTTGTGACGGGGGTCTCTCGTGTGGGGGGAGAGTGGGACCCCGATCACTCGGGGTCCCAAAAGGACTACTGGCAGCTCCTGACATTGACTTCCGCCGTCTCACCAGGGACCGGCGTGTACTTGCAGCAGCGCCGAGTGATCGGGCTCATGGTGCTAGTGTGGAACTCCACGCTGGTCTCCGCTTTCAGGATGACCCAGTTCACTCCGCCATCCAGTCCGACTTTTCCGCCCACCTCGACCGCGCCGGCAGAGCGGTCGACGGTGCCGGCATAGGCGTACCTGGGGCAGGTGATCAAGAGTTCGGGGATGAAGGTGCAGGAGGACTCGCCGCTCGTGCAGCCGCCGTGGATCACGATTGCGGCAGCGTTTGACACGCAGTCAGGATTGGGCGGGGTCTCCACCAGCTCGATGAAGGGCCTCGTGCAATTGAGTTCCATGTCACCACCAGTGGGAGAGCACACGCCGGGGCGGCAGTGCTTCTCTTCCTCGGAGCGGTACCCCATGGTTCCCGGACCGGTGGTGGGCGCGGGCGAGTCCCCCTCCGCGGGAGTCAATTGGGTGCCGGAAATCTGGCACCAGGGGCCGTCCCCGAAGGCGCCATTGGAGAGAGAGGCGCGGACGAAGAAGGTGCCGGTCTTGCGGGCCACCAGATCGATGGCGTACACGCGTGTGCCGGCGGGGATGGGCAAGGTCCAGGAGTTCGTGGGCCCGCCGTCCTTCAGCTGGAGCTTGGCGTCACCGATGACGTCGATCTGAAGAACGTCTGCCGACGTCACGACCTCGTCCATCACGACGGTGATCTGGACCGCCTCGCCCATCGCCATCTGCCCCTTGTCTGCGTAGGTCAGGACATCCGGGTAGGCGGTGTCGAAGGAGTACAGGGCATAGTGAGAGAAGTTCACGGGCCAGCCGTCGCTGCCCAGGCCGAGCGAGCTGGACGGACCGAAGGCGAAGTACAGAGTGGCTCCTCCCTCGGGCAGGTGCGGATAGCTCCACTGCCCGATGTACTGCCCCATGGGGATGTCCACCTGAGCCCGGCCGATGCCGGTCTGGGGATTGAAGGAGAGCGAAGGCAGGACGGTCTGGTTGCCGTCGTCGCCGTGCCACTCCGAATTGCCGACGTTCTCGAGGTCCTCGTTGCGGACCGACCAGAGGCCGACGAGGTTCGGTTCGACGAAGAGCCCGGTCGAGGCATCGATCTTCATGCTCTGGTAGTTCAAGCGGCCCCGAAAGTGACCGCCGTGACTGACCGTGAACGTCGTAGCCGGGTCGATGGATGACACGATTCCGTCATTGGTGACGTAGCTCGTCTGGTCAATGTAGGCCTGGCTCGCCAGTTGGCCTTGCGAGAGAGCGGGAGGCGCGAAGGCCGCGAGCGAGAGAATGAGTGAGTACTTCATGAGTGATGCGGGGTTTGTGAAGAAGTCGTCGTACTGCCCGGTGCCCAGGAGGAGCAGGGCTCATCCGCTGGAGTGGGCCTCGAACTGCTCCTTGGAGACATGCCTCTAGCGGCGCACGCGGACTCCACGATTTGGAAGACAAGCCCACGTGGACTGGAAAGGCGCCTGGTGCACGAGCAATGGGTGCGGGGCACACCCGGGAAGGGAGCCCTGCAGGTTGCAGGTGACAGGAATCCTGGAGTTTCGAGGCCGAGCCGCTCGCCAGGCACTCCACAGCAATCTCGAGCCGCCCCCTCTCGAAGCCCACCGCTCCCGGGCGGCATGGTCAGTTCGGGCTGCGGCCTCCTCCAGCCCTGCCCCTGGCCATGGGCGACGGAGCGCTCACAGCGGAGCCGGCCCCCGGGGCAGGCCTGCAAGGCGAGGTGGCCACCGATTCGAACCATGGCGGTTGAGATGGCGTAGGCACCTCCAGCGGAGCCCCGCTCCGGTCCAGCCGCTGATCAAGGTGCTGGCCTGGAATGCCATGGAAGGGGCCTTTACCTCCCCGCCATGGGTTCCAGCACATTCTCCCTCACCAATGCCTGACTCTCCGTTCTAGTAGGAGGTATGAACGGTCCAGCTGATCTCCACAGAGCGCGCTCGCCTGTCTCATGAGTGCCCTGATGAAGTCAACGGGTTCGTTGGCCTTCTCCCTCCTCCTGTCTCCGCTTGCTGGCGCTCAGAACTTCACCTTCTCGATCGACTTCAAGGGTCCGAGGATCGGACAGTCCGCCTCACTATCTCCTCAGCGGATCACCGAGGCCGACATCCTCACCTTCGGGCCTGGCGCCCCCGGCTTCGGGCCCCTGCCGCCGCCCACCTTCATGCTGACCGGCTTCAACCTGGGCCTATTGCTCTATGGCCCATGCTCGGGGCACGCTCCCGGTCAGCCCTGCGGCATCGAGGTCGACGCGATCTCCCAGGGCACCGACCGACAGCTGTTCTCCAACATCAGTGGCGCGCGGGAGCTGTGGTTTTCCACTGACGAGTGGGCGCAGGGACTACCCCAGACCCACCAGGGGCCGACGGTGTTCACCGAGGGTGGCGTCGCAGGGGACGTATCCGCCGATGTCTTCGTGACCATGAACATCCCCGTGGGCCCAATCCCACCCGGTGCGGGAGTCGGCCGCCATGTTGGAGTGTTCGACGGGAATGGACTTGCGAGCAACACGCTCGGGAGTCTTGTGTACCCGGGTGTCGGCTTGATCGAACCGAACAACCCCAACTCCCTTCCGGAGAACGATGGCGACAATCTCGACGCGCTGAACCTCAATGCGCAGGCAGGGTTCCCCCCGGGTGGATACTACTTCTCCGTGGATGCCGCATTTGCTGATCCCCTCTCCACGGTCACGAATTCCGGTACATCGGTCGTCGAAGGAGTTTCTGGTGGAGATGTGCTCTGGGTGGCGACCTCCGCAGGCTCACCCACGGTCTTCGCCTCGGCAAACCTCTTGGGTCTGGACATCGTGGGGGGCATTGACTCCGACGACCTCGACGCCCTCGTGTTGGTGGAGAACGGCGACAACCTGTTCAATCCCTCGAAGTTCCCCTACGACTGGGTTGGTGGAGGAACGGACATGCTGCTGTTCTCCGTTCGCCGCGGCTCGGCCGTGGTCGGACAGCCCGATTCCATCTTCGGTGAGCCCATCGAGCCTGGAGACGTGCTCACAACGCCCCTTGACCCTGTGCACGGTGGCGTCTCGTCCTTCCCCGGAATCTTCTTTTCGGCGGAGAGTATCGGGTTACGTACAAGTCGAACCCATGGTGCCCAGGAGGGGGACGACCTCAATGCCATGGACATCGAGGGAGACTCCTGCTTCGACTGCAACAACAACGGAGTAGAGGATGCGGTCGACATCGCTGCGGGCTCTTCGACCGACGCGAATGACAACGGCATTCCGGACGAGTGCGAGGCGATCGATGAGTACGGCTACTGCCGACCCGCCTTTGCCCCGTGCGGCAATCATGACACCGAGGCAGGGTGTGCTAACTCGACCGGCTCGGGCGCATCTCTCTTCTTCACCGGCACCCACGAATTGGGACCCGACGACCTCGTTCTCAATGGAAGGGACTATCCGCCCAACGTCTTCGGACTGTTCTTCATGGGGCAAGGACAGGCGAACGTCCCCCTTGGGGATGGCCTGCGCTGCGTCTCCGACAGCACCCCCGGGATCTTCCGCTTCTCCATACAGGCCTCGACACCTGGCGGGCTCATGACGGAGGGGCCCGGGATCATTGCCTACTCCCACTCGCAGTTCCCGCCCTCCGGTCACATCGCGGCCGGCTCAGCATGGAACTTCCAGGGCTGGTATCGGGACACGCAGGGACCGTGCGGTTTCGGATTCAACACGACGAACGCGCTGGAGGTGAGATTCGGACCCTGAGCCTGGAGATCCAAGGTCTCACCTCCTCACCTGGGCCAGGTCAACATCCCCGGGTCTCACCTCACCGTCCAGAGCCGCCCGGTTGGGTGACCCCGCCAGGCTCAGGGCTGCCAGGTCACGATCAGGCCGCCCGAGGTGTTGAAGCTCGCGCCGCAGGTGCTGGCGGAGTCCCGGAACCACGCCTGGAAGAAGGTCGAGGCCTGGCCCGTCAGCCCGAGCTCGGCGACGATCCCTCCCTCGTAGCGGAAGCCCCCTCCCTGTCCCGTGTTCAGGACGCTCAGTCGCTGGATCGGTCCCCCGCCGCTGCACAGCACGCCGGCCCCGAAGGGCACCGGAGCACTCGCTGGACCGACGAAGCCGAGGCCGAACTTGAAGGTCGGCATGCCGAAGGCGAGCAGGTTCAGCGTGTCCGATGACTGACTGGTCGACCCCATCGCCAGGAGCCGAGCGCCCTGGCCTGAGGAGTTCGTGCAGCCACCGACCGCATCGGTGTTGCCGCACGGGCAGGGCAGCGCCGGCCCGACGCAGGTCTGGACGGCCGTGCTGGGGTGGGTCGAGTAGACCCGCACGCTGCCGGTGATGGCGCCAAAGTTGCCGACACGGCCGGGGTAGCCCACGACCAGCTCCCGGGCCCCGTCCCCGTCCCGGTCAGCCATCGTGGTCAGGCGGTAACCGAAGTTCCTGCCGTTCTCCGGCCAGAACATCTGGAGCAAGGCGCCATCCAGGCCGGAGTGCACCCGCACCGTGCCGGCGAGTTCGGCTCCCAGGTCCGAGCGCGGCGAGGTCATCGCGAGGTCCGGGACGCCGTCTCCGTTCACGTCTCCGCAATTGGCGAGGGCACTCGGCAGCGCGTCATCGGCCCAGCCGGAGTACTCCCGCAGGACGCTCCTGTCGGCACCGCTGTGGATCCGGACGAGTCCGGCGAGGCCCACGGGCTGGTCCACCCCCGAGTACCCGATGGCGATGTCGCCGAAGCCGTCTCCGTTGAGGTCGCCTGCCGCCGAGATGGCGTTGCCACAGTGGTCGTGCGCGGCGTCACCGTAGAACTCGTGCAGGATCGCACCGTCGGTCCCCGAGATGATCGTGGCACGTCCGGCACTCTCCGCCACCGTGCTCTCACTGCGCCGCCCGGAGCCCAGGTCGGCTACGCCGTCATTGTTCACGTCGCCCACGCACGCGATCACGCGCCCCAGGGGCCCCGAAAAGACCCCAGGCGTGCCACTCACCTGCCAGAGCAAGCTGCGATCCGCGCCCGAATAGCAGTAGACGACGCCTCCCTGTGCGTTCGGCGCGCCGACGACGAAGTCCTCGACGCCATCCGCATTGACGTCGCCCATCCGAGTGATGTCGCGGCCAAAGCCCCCGCCGGCCAGGGGGCCCTCGAGGGAGTCGAGGACCGAGCCGTCGGCCCCCGAATGGATGTAGACCCGCCCCGCGTTCGTACCATTCCCGTCGGCCAACCAGGCCCCCACCAGGACCTCGTCGCGGCCATCACCGTTGAGATCGCTGATGGCCTCCGCCGAGCTGGCATACGCCTCGGGGCCGGATCCCCCGAGGAGATGCAGCAGGCTCCCGTCCGCTCCGTTCCAGAGGGAGACCGTGCCCCCCCAAAAGGACAGGCTCTCGTCCTCGGGGGCGGCGGCTGCTATGTCCTCGATTCCGTCGCCGTTGAAGTCTCCGATCCCGATGGAAGAGCCCAACTCGTCATCGAAGGTGCCGAGGACCTCCAGCAGCTGGTCCCCGGCCAGGACGAGGGGCGACATCAGGCAGCAGGCGAGGGTCACCAGGGGCGTACGGAAGATGGTGCGATGCGCGAGCATGGATTCCTCCGGGAAAGGGCTGTGGTACATCGATTCTAGCCGCGACCCGGAGAGTTCGTCCCCCCCGAGACCGGGGAGGACCGGCGACTCCTGCACTCTTTACATCGCCCCCTCTCTCAGACGCCTCAAGCCCCATCGAGCGGTCCTCTCATCGCTTCTTCTTCCCAAGGGTGAAGCAACCAGCCGGGCATACGGCTCCTCACTGGACCCTGCGTCTGGGCCCGTGACGTCTGAGGCGGCCCGGCCGGGGGCCATCGCCCCCACTGCCCGCCCCGCGGTGATTCAGTCCACGAACTCGACAGTCGACGGAAAGCTCTACGCGCCTCCTCCAACGGCCATGGCCCGGCGCAGCAGCGACAGGGCCCGGTAGTAGCGTCCCTTGGCCGTGGTCACCGGCAGGCCCAGGGCACGGGCGATGTCGGGAAAGGCCAGGCTCTCCTCGTGCCGCAGATGGATCAGGTCGGCCAGCTCGGGGGGCAGGTCCGCCACGGCCCTGCCCAGGCGCAGCCGCTCGTCGGCAAGTCCGAGGTCCTGGCTCGGCTCGGGCTCTCTGGCGGGCGGCTCCACCTGCAGGTGCACCCGCCGGGACCACCCGCTGCCGCGCAAGGCGCCCAGCAGGGCATGCCGACAGAAGGCGTAGGCCCAGGTCTCCAGGGAGGCGTGCCCGGAGTAGCTGGCGCGTCGGGACCACAGGCGCGCGAAGATCTCCTGCGCCAGCTCCTGAGTGTCCAGCTCAGCACCCCGGCCGGAACAGCCCGAGCGTCCCCGGCGCATGCTCTCCAGGAAGCGCGGGATGCAGCCCATGCGCTGCACGAATCGCTCGGTCGCCCTCGCATCCTCCCGCAGGGTCGCACGCACCAGCTCGAGGTCCGCCCGTGACCCCTTGTCCGGATCGCATTGTTCTGAAGATTCTCGCACCATGTCGCAGGGGGTGACGCCCCAGGAGTTAAGGCGCGAGCAGCTCCCCCTACCGGAGCGCGTCCCTGGCAATTCCCCCGAGAGGAAGCGCCCCCAGGACGAGGGGAGGCCGCACCCCCGCGGGCACGGCCTCCCATGACTCTCCTGGTTGCTCGGTCCCTAGAAGATGCAGTCGTTACGACCCAGGACCAGCAAGTCGTCGACGATGGACGCGGTGGCCGCGTCCAGAGCACCGGCGGGGACCAGGGTCGAGGTGACCGTGATCCGCAGGGGATTCACCGCCGAGGGCGGGCACTGCGGATTGGGCGTGGCGGCCAGGGGGTGGCCCAGGAGCGTCGCCAGGGGCACGGTGACGGTGAAGTTATCGATAGTGGACCCGGGAGCCAGGCCGATGCCCGGCAGCAGGCCCGTGAGGAAGATCGTCTGCAGGTCGCCCACGAGCTGCTCGTTGATGTAGACGAACGTCCCGGAGCCGCTGCAGTCCGTGAAGTCGCCGGTCAGGTTCGAGGCGTTCTGCACCCGGATGCTGACCGTGTTGGTGGTGAAGCGGCCCGTACGGGGCTGGATGTCCACCAGGGGTCGCAGGGCATCCTCCAGGGCGACGCGGTAGGGAACGCCCGTCGGATCGGTGTTGACCGTGGTGCCTGGGAGCAGGTTGCTCCCGTTCCACACGGCCTGGTCGTGGTAGACCGGGTCCAGGGCGATGGTGGTGCCCGGGATGACCCGCATGGGCGAGCCCGCGGCTCCGTTCACGATCAGGCCGTCGGCGAAGTTGCGCAGGACACCGGCGGCGACGCCCAGCCCCCCCCAGGCTGTCGTCGGGTTCCCCACGTAGAAGGCGAGCGTGTTGAACCAGGCCCCGAGCCCACTCGAGAGGGCGGTCCGGTCCTCGAACAGGACGTCGTAGGCGGTGGCCCCGGCGATGTTGTCGATAGGATTGGCCGCCAGGCCCTCGATGGCGAAGTCCCCGGTGGCCTGGTTGATGCTCACGAAGGGGAACAGGGCGGCGATGATCGGCTGGGTGCTGGCGCCCACCACCGAGTTGCCCGTGAAGTACGGGCCACCTCCGAACAGCGCCTGGTTGGGGAAGAAGGTGCTGGGAGTACCGGGGCGCAGGTAGCTACCGAACAGGAAGCCGTCGGTGCTGGAGAGGCGCGCCGTGCCGGACAGGGTCCCGTGCTGGGGGTTCACAGGTGCGCCGGTGCCCAGGCTGCCCTGGGGCATGGCCAGCACGTTGACGCCCACGACTCCCTGCGTGGGGGCTCCAACGAAGACGGAGTTGCCCGTGGCCAGACGCCCGATGATGCGGGCGCTGGTGTTGATCAGGGGCAGCTTCTGGGGCCCCAGGGCCGGGTCCGTGGGCATGCACACCGGGTACAGCTTGGAGATCCCCGTGGCGTCGTCCGCGTGCAGCGGCGTCGCCACGTGGCTGATGTTGGCGCCCAGGTGGGTGATGAACCCCACCATGCCCGGGAAGGGCGTGGCGCCCGGCACGGCGCCGCCGTACTCCACCAGAGAGGTGGGCACGGCCCCGTTGGGGTTGACCTGGAAGGGGGTGGCATTGATGCCCGCCACGCCCGGGTGCAGGTTGGTGTGGTCCAGGCCGAAGAAGTGCCCCACCTCGTGGGCCAGGGCCGTGAACTCGGTGGGCACCGTGTCCTGCTGCAGGCCGTTGGGGGCGAACAGGAAGTTGGTGTCGAACAGGATGTCCGCCTCCTGGATGATGCCCGTCTGCGGGTCGAACAGCAGGCTGGCCAGGCCTCCCCCGCCGCTCAGAGGTTGGTCGGTCAGGATCACCTCGTTGATGCCGTTGCCGGTGGGGCCGCCGAAGGCGCTCGACCAGATGAAGGGCCCCACGGTGGCGGTGCCCAGGGCGGCCACGCTGTAGTCGGCCACCTGGGTGCCCCCGTAGTTGGCGTTGATGGCCGTGGTACTGACCCCCGTGAACTTGGCGAAGGTCGCGTTCACGTCGGTGATCCAGTTGTTCCAGGTGTAGAGCGGGGGGTTGGCGCTGGCCGCGAGGGTGCTCTGGAAGCACCTGACGACCGGGGTACTGGGCTGGACGACTGCGCCGCTGAGATCGCTCCGAGGCAAGACGATCACGTAGCTCGGGTCCTGGGCCCAGTAGCGCGTGATGTTGGTGTGCTGGCCGTGGCCCGAGACCGCCGGGTTGTCCGCGTTCCAGTCGAAGAAGGGGGTCGGGTTCGTGAAGGGTTCGAAGGCCGAACCCGCCGGGGACTGCGGCCCATAGCCCGCCTGCACGCCCGGGATGGGACCGTTCAGGGGCAGGGAGAACCAGGGGACGTCAGGCGCCATCCCCCCGATCACCACGTGCTGGTGTCCACAGGGATCCTGGCCGACCCAGGTACCGTGGTCTCCGTGGCAGACGGCGGGAGGACGAGGTGCGGGAGGGGGCGTGGCCGAAGAGAGGTCGGGAGGTGCGGCCCCTTGGAGGGCTGTCGCGGCGAGCAGGATAGTGAGTGTCATCGGAGTCGTGGTGAAGCCAAGGCGATGGTCCGACGAGCGTCGAACTCAGCCCTGTGGGGATCCCCACGGTCCGCGCAGACGGCCCCGATCGGGATTTTTCTTGGGGCCGACAGTTCAAGGAGACCCCGCGCGGTTTTTGTGCAGAAGCTCCTCCTGTGCGCGGTTGAACTCCCGCCCTTATGGATAGACCGCGCCAGACGTACGCCGCAGTGTGCCCAGGATCGCGACCGGGGAACTCGAGTGCGACCTCCCCAAGGACGCGGGTACCCCCCAGTGCGAGCTCGGCGCCACCACCACCTGTCTCCTCGACACCGAGCCCCTGGGCTCAGGACAGGCGACGGGAGCACCTGCTCCACCCCCGCGACCTGCACCCCGGGACGCAGCGCGGGGAAAAGCTAACTCAGGCGTCCTTGTTCTTGTCGTCCCACGGCATCGGCTCCCACAGCTCGAGCTTGTTGCCCTCGGGGTCGAGGATCCACGCGAACTTGCCGTTCTCGTGGGACTCGGGACCGCCGATGATCTCGACGCCCTTGGCACGAAGCTCGTCGAGCAGGGCGGCGAGGTCGTCCACACGGTAGTTGATCATGAAGGGCGCCGTGCCCGGCGCGAACCACGACGTGTCGGCCGGTGCCACGTGCCAGACCGTGATGCCGCCGTCCTCGGCCGTGTCGTTCTTCCAGTTCAGCTCGGCGCCGCCGAAGGACTGAAGCTCGAGGCCGAGGTGCTCGCTGTACCACTTCGCGAGCGCACGGTCGTCGCCGCGTGACTTGAAGAAGACGCCGCCGATGCCGGTGATACGTGCCATGCCCGTCTCCTTGAGAATCCGATGGAGGGTAAGCGATCCAAGCTGACTTCCCCTCCACCCTACACCCTCCACGGGCGCCTCGCCCCCCGCGAGCAGCTCCCTCATGCCTTCTCCTCGCCAGGACCGACGGCCGCCGAGCCAGGAGGTCTCCTGACCCCGTATCCCCCACCGCTGAACAAGCTGTGCCCTTCTGGCTTGAACCACCAGAAGGGCACGCGGGGCTCCTCGGGAGGACGGCAGCGGGTGCTAGTTGTCAGTCCCCTTACCACTCTCCACCTCCATGCGCTCGGCAGCTTCCAGCAGGGCCTCTTGAAAGTCCCTCTCGCCAGAAGTTCCGGCAGCATCGTCCAGGGAGGCGAGGATCTGCGCGATCCGGTGGATGTCCCTGGCCAAGCCCGTCATCAGTACCTGGTTGCCTTCGGAGATGGGCAGGATCTGCATGGTGTTGGGATCGACGACCAGGTGCCGCAAGGACGCGCCCGTCATCCGCACGTCGAGGTCTTGCAGGGGGAAGACCGTGCTGATGATGAGAGCAGAGTCGTTCGAGTAGTCACCGAGCTGGGACATGGGCACGAAACGCGCACTCTCGCG
Organism: uncultured Planctomycetaceae bacterium; assembly: GCA_964591315.1. Lineage (GTDB taxonomy): Bacteria > Planctomycetota > UBA1135 > UBA1135 > JABACD01. The sequence continues at coordinate 5,277 of CAZQAT010000072.1, read as the reverse complement.
GATGAGGCAGCGCTCGGGAGATTGCAGGTCCTTGACCCCCAGAATCCGCGGTTCCTCGCGGCGGACATCGACCAGGGCGAAATCGTTCTGGATGAGGATGTCCTGCATCACCGAGTACACGTTCTCCGGCTGGACGTCGAGGTCAGCCAGCAGCTGGGTGCTCCTCGCAGCGAGGGCCGCCTCGGTCTCGGCGGAGTACATCAGGAGTTCGCCAGTGACTGCCGAGAACTCAGCCAGGACATCCGAGACCGTCTTGGACTTCAACCCACTGACCTGCAGGCCCTGGGCAGGTGTCGGGAAGAGCACCTGGTGCTGGTCAGCCGAGGACTCTCGCTGGAAACCCGAATGGGCTGCTTGCGGGGCCAGGCTCAGGGCGCCCACCAGGAGAGCGGCGCCGAGGACCTTGGTCTGAGTGACTTGCTTCATGATTCGTTCCTCCAGGAGAAGTGGACCAGCTAGCTGGTCCGGGTTTGTCTGCTACTTGCCCCGAGGAGCACCGGCCTGGACGCACCCGGACTGACTTCTCGAGAAATCCTCGCGAGCCCAAGAAACCGAGCCCTGGGGCCGATCGGCCCGTGTCGGAGCTGCCCGCTGCGACGCGGGGTTCGGGGCGACGCCCTCCCGCCCCAGGCGCTCGCCGAGAGGCCGGGGGACTGGGGGTCAGGACAGGATGCCCCCCTCAGACCCCTCACCTCCGGCAAGCGGGCCCTCGCCGCTTCTTCTCGCCCCATGGGGTGGCCTCCGTACCAGGATCGGGGCCCCCTTCCCCCTCACCCTTCTCCCTGTGCCCAGAGCTCCCCCGCGAGACTGGACACTCCCCCCGCAGAACCGCCGTGGAAGAGGGAGCATCGCGCACAACCGCTCGAGCAGAGAGCGCGGCGTGAAGCCCACGTGGATCATTCTCCGGCGGAGAGAGCGCAGCGCGTGGAGAATTCGGTTCTGCTCGTCAATCGCGAGGCGCTCGGCCGCCAGCCCTGGGCGGGCAATGTAGCGACACGGTTTCTCGAGTCGGCCACGGCGCTTCCCTGGCAGGTGGGCGCCCGCGTGTGAGCAAGGGACGCCGGAGTGTGAGCTTCATGGGATCTGGGCCTGGGTCGACCGCTACGGGCCACCGGCAGGATCCTCGGCCTCCTCCACGTCGGGCCGCAACCGGACGGCCCGACGATCCCAGAAGATGCCATTGGCAGCCTGTAGCGGACCGATTCCGAAGTACAGACACCCGGCGGCGGCGGGGTTCCTCCAGACGATCGCGATCAGGCTCGACACCACACCGAAGAGCACGCAGAGGCCGTGCGCCCAGAGACTGGCCTTGGTCAGGATGCGCTCACGCTCGTCCAGCTCCAGTCGTTCGCGCCAGGCCCAGGCATGCAGGGTCAGGAGATAGAACGCGAGGAAGACGGCGGCGAAGCCCAGACCGTAGAGGACCATGAGGTCCACCATGTTGCCGAGGTCGCTGATCGCATGGACCGGCTCTCCTTCAGCGTCGAGCACCTGGTTGCCGTAGCTGTCCAGCACACTGAATCCCCGGCCAAGGACCATGCTGTTCCACAGCATGCCGAACACGAACTTGAGCGGATAGACGTACAGCGCCACCAGGAAGATCAGCACACCGTTCAGGGACAGCGTCAGCGGATCCTCGAGCCCGTACCGCCGGTGGAACTGGAAGTGCACGTGCCAGCACCAGAAGAGCGTCGCGAAGCAGGCCAGGAACACCGGGGCCTGCAAGAAGGCCTCCACCAGCTCGTCGAAGGTGCGCGGCACATCCATCGAGATGACCAGCAGGGCGATCGCGAGCGCGAAGACCCCGTCGGTCAGGCCCTCGATGCGCGAGATCTCCCCGCCCCGCCACCGGAAGTCGCGCTCTCCCTGAGCGGCGCGCACGAACAGGTGCTGCCTGAACATGCGGCCAGCCTACGAGGTTCAGCGCGGGCTCAGCAACACATGAGCTGACTCGAGGATCGGAAACGCATGGTGTCGCTTCTTGCCCGACTCAGTGGTCCGCGCGCCTCGGGGGCACCTCCGGAGTGCTCCTGGATGGCTCCAGGACCGCCTCCGAGCCAGGATCGGGGCCCTCTCCCACCTCACCCTTCCTCCTGCGCCCGGAGCTTATCCGCGGGAGAGCCCTGCTCCGACTCCACCCTCACCTGCCCTGGACTGCCCTCGAAGCTCAGCACCAGCTGCGGGGCGTTCGCGGGGGAGCTGGCATCGGGAAGCGACAGCCCTGTTCACTATGAGGCTGCGCCGGAGCTGCGGGCGTAGAACAACACGAACACAAGGCCAATGGGGATCAAGAGCCCGATTGTCCCGGGATCCTCCACACCGAGACACCACGTCATGATCAGATGCACGAGTGTCGTTGCGAGGACTGCGACAAGGGCGAACAAGGCGAACTTCTTCATGGGATTGCGTGGGAAGGCGCCATCAGCGGCTCGAAGCTCAGTCGCGTGAGAATGGAGGATAGGCGTTCCGAGCTGCCATTACACTCACCTCCATCCTTCTCCAGGCGCTCTACCTCCAGCTGCGGGAGGCACTGACCCTTCTTCGTCATCGCTGAGCACCCGGCGATGCGCTCGAGTGCTCTTCCCTCCAATCGAGGTAGTACTTGAGGAGGTACACGCGAGATGCGTCCATCTTGCCGGCGCTGTATGGAGTCTTGCATTGAGGGAGGAGAGCCTCAACGAGTTCCCGTGCCGGCCTCAAGGAGGCCTCGTTCTCCTCGATCTTCCGACCCCAGCTCTTTCCCGGCCGGAAGACCCCCCCCATGCCCCGCTTCACCCAGGATGGATCGTTCACCACCTTGCAGGCCGCCCTGTGCTCTTTGCACAGGCCCTTCATCTCTCTCTCATGGGGCCCGCGGAACATGATCACCACCTCCGGCTCGAGGCGCTCGATCTCGGGTCTCACGTAGTGCTCCAGGGTCTGCTCCACGAATGAGCGCTGCTCCGCCTTGGACAGGGCCCGAGGATTCTTGTCCCGCCGCTGCCCTGGCCCCTGCCTGAGCGACTGCTTGTAGAAGTTGGAGACGGCCGCCCGTTGATGGACCTCGCCCAGATCGTCGGTCTGATGCGATTCTCTCGCGAGGTGCCACATCGCGACCAGAGCTGGGAGGATCCCATCCTTCCACGGCTGAATGTACACCTCGCCGTAGTTCGTCCCGGTCCTGTTCAGGCCACCATCCCGATAGAGGCGCCAGAGCGGTCGGGATCTGTAACGCGGAGGGAACGACTTCGGGTCGATGTTCTGCGCCGTGGCGTAGACGAGCACCCCGCCCGTCCGGTACTTGCTCCCCACGAAGGGGACGTAAGGCGCCTTGAACGGCTCGTCGCCCTCTGGATCCCGAACCAGGTACTGCTCGACCGGACCGAGGTCCGGCGTCGCGGACTCGAACTGCTCGGCGAGCCGGATCAGATCTTCATCAGTGACTGTGCGCTGCACTGTGCCATCCCCCACTACTGGGCCACCTCGACTCGACCTGCCCCCCTGCGTCCAGAGCTCTCCGCGCGATCGAGACCTTCTCCGGCTCGGCACTTGCACTCTGCGAAGCCAGCCAAGACGCGCCCTGCGAGGCGAGGCGGGTCCTCGGGAGCTCGGGCCGAAGGCCGAGCTCCCGGGGGCCTTCGAACTCAGGGGAGCACAGGCGCCCAGTCGGAGAATCCGACCGAGCGGCAGAGACGGTTGAACTCCGCGCCGGTCTCCTCGGGCAGGAGCGGTCGGACATCGTTCACGAACTCGTCCGAGAGCCGCCCCTCGGGGATGTAGCGGTCCCTGAGGGTGTGCGGCCGGAACGAGTACACGATCCGGAACTCCCCGACGTGCTCGCCGCGCTCGCCGACCATGATGGCCTGCCCACAGCCCGCGATCTGCTTGGACCAGGCCTCGGCGTGGGCGCCGCGCGCGAAGGCCTCCATCTCCTCGGCAGTGGCCCCGTCCCGGAGCTCGAGCCGGTGGATCCCGAAGGTCCCCGGCACGGTCGGGTCGTCGGGCTGGGTCGCGCTGAGCACCACGTAGTCCGTGAAGCCGGTGCTCGTGCAGAGCTCGAAGAGCGCATCCATGGTCTCGCCGACCACGGGCTCCATCTCACGCTGCCACAGCTCCGTGGGCGTGCCGCTCTCGGCCGGGAAGTAGCCGTCACGGACCGCCATGCTCTCGAAGAAGAACCCGAGCTGATACCGCCCAAGAGACTCACCCCGGTCGCACTTGGCGATCCCCATCGAGAGCCCACCGCGAGGCGTGCTCCAGAACTCGGAGAAGGGGCCGGTGACGAAGGCCTCGAACTGCTCCGGGGTGACTCCCTCCGCCAGCTCGAGGTCGTGGATCCCCACGACGGGCAGCGGGGGATCGGCTGTGACCTGAGCCTTCTCGCTGGAGGCGCAGGCGGTGGACAGCAGGCAGACGCCCAGGGCCGGGAAGAAGGTTGCAAGCTTCATGGAGTTCTTTGGGTCTCTCGAAGGGATCGACACGAGAGGGGACCGAGGGTCCCCGATGCGGAAGAACAGACACCCTCGCCCCGGATGGGGTCAGGGCTCGCAGAGCATAAGCGACCCAGGCGAACTGCTCCATCCACACTGGCTCCTCAGGCGCCTCACCCCCCATCAGGCGCTCCCCCGTCGCTCCTTCACGGCCCGACGGACGACCTCCGGACCAGGACCCCGAGGCCCTTGCCCCGGCGCCAGAACTCACCCGCGCTCCGATCCGACTGCCGAGAGGGCCGTCGCCTCAACCCTGCTCGAGAGCGTCGAGCTTGCGGAAGACCTCGTCCATGTCGACGAAGGCGCGGGAGGAGTCTCCGCCCTCCGCCAGGGTGTCCTCCACGAAGCGGACGAAGGTCTGGTCCAGCATCGGCTTGGCCGTCGGGCTCGCCTCCCAGAAGAGGCGCACCGAGGGCACACGGTAGAACTGGCGCACCATGCGGCGCAGCTCGGCCAGGTCCTTCTCCTCGTTGGTCGAGCTGAACTGACCCCAGTGCAGCCAGAACCAGTAGCTGTAGGTGTGGTCGAGAATCGCGGCCTCGTCCGGGGTCACGTCGAGGCGCGCGGCGACGGTCGCGTAGAACTCGTCGAGCCCGAGGACCTTGCAGTTGGCGTCGCGAATGTCACGGTGGACAGCGCCGGCGAGGAACATGTCACAGACGCCGTCGGCCCGCGCGAGGCGGTTGGCGTCGGAGGTCGCCGCCTTGGCGTAGCGGACCTGGATCGTGAGGTAGCTGAGGGTCGCGACGACCGCGAGCGCGCCGACCAGCTGCCCCAGCGCGGTGACCGCCTCCCAGTTGACCGCGCC
>CAZQAT010000071.1:10690-24370 GCA_964591315.1 uncultured Planctomycetaceae bacterium | reverse complement strand
CAAATGAGACGACTCCTGCTCCTGCTCGCCACCCTCCTCGGTCTGACCTCGCTGGCCCTGGGCCAGAACAGCGTCGAGTTCCAGAAGCACTTCGACGAGGGCATCGCAGCCCTGACGTCCGGGCGCCACGACGAGGGCATCACGGCCTTCAAGAAGTGCTTCGAGCTGCAGCCCGAGAACGCCACCTGCGCCTACAACATCTCCTGCGGCTACTCCCTGAAGAATGAGCTCGACCCGGCCTTCGAGTGGCTCGGCAAGGCAGCCGACCTGGGCTTCGGCAACTCAGAGGCCAACCTCGAGCTCGCGGAGGCCAAGGACAAGGACCTGACCAACATGCGGGCCGACCCCCGCTTCGCGCCGCTGATCGAGAAGATGCGCAAGCAGCATGAGAAGACGCTGGCACTGGCGGAGAAGGAGTGGAAGACCCCCCTCGTGATCCTGCCGGAGGGGTTCCAGGAGATGGAGAAGGTCGGCGCCCTGGTCGTCCTGCACGACGCGGGCCGCACCAAGCAGAGCGTGGCCGAGGGAGCCTGGAAGAAGCTCGCCGCCGAGCACGGCCTGGCCCTGGTGATCCCCTCGGCCAAGGAGCTGGCCGGCGCCACCATCGACCAGGGGATGACCTGGTTCACCAACTTCGAGGAGTTCTCGAGCCGCTACTGGGTGGCCGAGGAGCCCCTGAAGCCGGCCCTCGAGGCCCTCGCGAAGAAGAAGCCCATCGATCCCACGCGCACGGTGATCGTGGGCGAGGGCCAGGGGGCCTTGATCGCCTTCAACGTGGCCATGCGCGCCCCAGGCAAGTACACGGCCGTGCTGACGGTCGATGGCCCGTTCCTCGCCAACCTGACGAGCAGCTACATCCCCAATGCGGTCAGCGCCGGTGTGCAGGTGCGCGCCGTGGTCAGCAGCGAGCAGATGTGGGGCGTCAGGAAGGAGGAGATCGCGAGCTTCTCGTCCCAGATGCGCTCGGCCCTGCGGGTGGCCAAGCTGAAGGGCGAGGTCGTCGGCTACACCCCCACCAAGGAGAAGCCCGGCCTCCTGACCGACATCCTGCGCGAGCAGCTGACCGCGCTCCTACCCACGGACGCCAAGCCCAAGGGCGCGCCGGTGGAGGCCGGCCCGGGGACCGAGAACCCCTGAGCCCGAGAAGAGCCCCCAACGAGGAGCGGCGGCGTCCCCCCGGGGGGCGCCGCCGCTCTCGCGTTCGAGCACTTCGAGCCTCAGCTCGAGGCCAGCTTGCGCAGCACCGTGTGCAGGATCCCGCCGTTGCGGTAGTAGTCCACCTCGACCGGGGTGTCGATCCGGCACAGGACCTCGAAGCTCCTGGTCTCGCCGCTGTCGAGGTCCCTGGCGGTCATGGTCAGGGTCGAGCGGGGCTCCAGGTCGTCGCTCAGAGCCAGGCTGAACTCCTCGGCCCCACTGAGGCCCAGGCTCTCGGCGGTCTGGCCCTCGAGGAACTGCAGGGGCAGGACCCCCATGCCCACCAGGTTGCTGCGGTGGATGCGCTCGTAGCTCTCGGCCAGGACCATCTTCACCCCCAGCAGCAGCGTCCCCTTGGCCGCCCAGTCACGGCTCGAACCGGTGCCGTACTCCTTGCCGGCCAGGACGAGCAGGGGCGTCTGCTCCTCCTTGTAGCGCTGACTGGCGTCGAAGATCGACATCTCCTCGCCACTGGGCAGGTGGCGCGTCAGGCCCCCCTCGGTGCCCGGCGCGATCTGGTTCCGCAGGCGGATGTTGGCGAAGGTCCCGCGGGTCATGACCCGGTCGTTGCCGCGCCGGGAGCCGAAGCTGTTGAAGTCCGCGGGCTCCACGCCGTTGGCCTGCAGGTAGGCGCCGGCCGGGCCGTCTCCCTTGATGGCCCCGGCGGGTGAGATGTGGTCGGTGGTGGTCGAGTCCCCCACCTTGACCAGCACGCGGGCCTTCTCGATCGAGGCGATCGGGTCCAGGTCCATGGTCATGTCCAGGAAGAAGGGCGGCTCCTGGATGTAGGTGCTCGCGGCGTCGAAGGCGTAGAGGTCCGAGGCCTCCGCCGGGATCGCCTGCCAGGCGGCGGGGCCGGCGACGGACTGCTCGTACTCGCTGCGGAACATCTCAGGCTGCACGGCGCGGGCGATCGTGTCCGCCACCTCCTGGTTCGTGGGCCAGATGTCCGCCAGGAACACGTCGTTCCCGTCGGCATCCTGCCCCAGGGCCTCGCTCGACAGGTCGATGTCCAGGCGCCCGGCGAGGGCGTAGGCCACGACGAGCGGCGGCGAGGCCAGGTAGTTGGCCTTCACGTGGGGGCTCACGCGACCCTCGAAGTTCCGGTTGCCGCTGAGCACCGAGCAGGCGACCAGGTCCGCCTCGCCGATGGCCTTCGAGACGGCCTCGGGCAGGGGGCCGGAGTTGCCGATGCAGGTGGTGCAGCCGTAGCCGACGGTCTGGAATCCGAGCTGGTCCAGGGCGTCATCGAGCCCGGCCTTCTCGAGGTAGTCGGTCACCACCCGCGAGCCCGGGGCCAGGCTGGTCTTGACGTGGGCCGGCACGCGCAGGCCGCGGGCGGCGGCCTTCTGCGCCACCAGCCCCGCGCCGACCATGACCGAGGGGTTCGAGGTGTTGGTGCAGGAGGTGATGGCCGCGATCACGACCGCCCCGTGGCCGATGGAGTGGCCGTTGCTGCGCGCCTGAGCGTCGAGCTGCGCCCCGGAGAGGTTGAAGCCGCTGGCCCCCACCGGGCGGCGCAGGGCCGCGGAGAACTCCTGCTTCATGTCGGTCAGGGCGATGCGATCCTGGGGGCGCTTGGGGCCGGCCAGGGCGGGCACCACGGTGGAGAGGTCGAGGCGCAGGCTGTCCGAGAACTCCGGCGTCGGCGCGCCCTCGGCCGCCCACAGTCCCTGGGCCTTGTAGTAGGCCTCCACCAGGGCCACCTGCTCCTCGGAGCGGCCGGTGAGCCTCAGGTACTTCGTCGTCTCGCCGTCCACCGGGAAGAAGCCCATGGTGGCGCCGTACTCGGGTGCCATGTTCGCGATCGTGGCCCGGTCGGCCAGACTCATGCCGCGCACGCCGTCCCCGTGGAACTCGACGAACTTGCCGACCACGCCCTTCTCGCGCAGCATCTCGACCACCCGCAGGACCATGTCGGTGGCGGTGGCGCCCTCCGGCAGCTTGCCGGTCAGCTCGAAGCCGACGACCTCGGGCAGCAGCATGTAGACCGGCTGGCCGAGCATGACCGCCTCGGCCTCGATGCCGCCCACGCCCCAGCCGAGGACCCCCAGGCCGTTGATCATGGTCGTGTGGCTGTCCGTGCCGACGACCGAGTCCGGGAACACCCAGGTGGCCCCGGCCTGCTCCTTGGTGAGCGCCACCCCCGCCAGGTACTCGAGGTTCACCTGGTGCACGATGCCCACCGCCGGGGGCACCGCGCGGAAGTTCGTGAAGGACTGCTGGCCCCACTTCAGGAACTCGTAGCGCTCCTTGTTGCGCTGGAACTCGATCTCGATGTTCTTCTCGAGGGCCTCGTCCGAGCCGAAGTGGTCCACCTGCACGGAGTGGTCGATGACGAGGTCGCAGGGCACCAGCGGGTTGATCTTCTTCGGGTCGCCGCCCAGGCGCCCCATGGCGGCGCGCATGGCCGCCAGGTCCACCACGCAGGGCACCCCCGTGAAGTCCTGGAGCACGACGCGGCTCGGCAGGTAGGGAATCTCCACCTGGCCCGCGGTGGCGGCGCTCCAGCCCGCGATGTTGCGCACGTCCTCCTCCGTCACGATGTAGTCGTCCAGGTTGCGGGCGGCGGACTCGAGCAGGACGCGGATGCTGTAGGGCAGGCGCGCCATCGAGCCGAAGCCGGCCGCCTCGAGCGCCGGCAGGCTGGCGTAGGTGTAGGTCTTGGCGGAGGCGTCGAGGGTGGCCTGGTAGCTCGCTTGGGCAGACATCTGTATCGGGTCGGGGTACGGCGGGAGCCCCCCATTCTGGCGCCGGGGGGCGGGGGATGGAACGCGAGGGCGCCAGATTCACCCCAAAGACCTGGAAGTACGCTGCTCCCGGGGCGTCCCACGGAGACCCCAGCATCCGCCTCCACTCCTACCGTACACACGCCATGAAGCCGAATAGAACCACCATGCTGGGCGCCGCGCTCCTCTGCGGCGCGCTCTCTCTCTCGCCCCAGGCCGCCGAGTCCCAGGCCGCCGAGTCCCAGTCCGCCGCGGCGTCCTATTCACAGCTGTTCCCGACGCCCCAGGAGGGCTTCACGATCCGCGCGGAGGAGCAGAGCCTCGCCGGACTCCTGGACGAGTTTTCGCGCGTCACGGGTGAGCACATCCTGTACTCGGTCGATACGGGCACCATGCTCGAGGGCTCGAGGACACAGCTCCAGCGGGACCTCGAGGTCGCCCCGGAGCGCGTCTACGAGGTCGTGCAGGACCTCCTGATCCAGAGCAAGTTCGTCCTGACCGACGTGCGCCGCTCGGAGCCGCGCATGATGGCCGTCGCCAGCCTGGACTCGCCCCAGCGGGCCACCATCAAGCAGGACGCCCGCGTCGTGGACGCCGAGCACCTCGACGAGTTCGCGAAGTACTCGGCCATGCTGATCCAGACGACCCTCCATCTGCCCAACACGGACGTGCGCACCACGGGCGCCTCCATGCGCCAGCTCGTGGTGGACCCCAACACCATGCAGATCATCCCGATCCCCGAGAGCAACTCCGTGATCCTCACGGGCTTCGGGAGGAACGTGCACAGCCTGGCGCAACTCCTGCAGCAGATCGACGGGTTCTCCGGGAAGGAGCGCGAGCTCCAAGGCGCGGAGAAGCTCCAGGAGGCCCTGCTGGAGGCGGCCGACCGCCTCAACGCCGAGCAGGAAGAGGACTAGGGACGCGGGGGCGCGGCTGCTAGAGCCCCAACGCCCTGCGCATCATCTCCTCGAAGCGCTCCTTGCCCGCCTGACCGTCCTGGCGGTCGACGATCCGACCGGACCTGTCGATCGCCAGGGTCACGGGAAGGCCGCCGGGCAGGCCGAAGCGCTCGTTGATCGCATCCTCGTCATCCTCGTCGTAGATCAGGACGGGGATGTCGAGCTCCCGGCGGTCGAGGAACTTGCGCATGGTCTCCTCGACAGTGCTCGGGTCCGAGCCGGCCACCATCAGGTCGTAGCTGATACCCACCACGCGGCCGCCCCGGTCGCGGTACTCGTGGGCCACCTCCACCAGGTCCGGCAGCTCCTCGACGCAGGGGACGCACCAGATCGCCCAGAAGTTGAGCAGCATGCCCTCGCCGCGCTCGGCGGCCAGGGCGTCCTCCAGCTCGTCGAAGCCGACGATCTCGAGGGTCTGGGAATGGGCGGCCGCCCCGCCCTCGGCCCCGGGCTCCGCGGCGACCTCCTCCCCTGAGCTGCAGGAGAAGAGGGCCAGGAGACCGGCGGCGAGAGCGAGGCGGCTCACGAAGGGTTGTTCGACCTTCCGCACGGGAAGGTCACTTCTTCTTGATGCTTCAGCCGTAGGGCTTGGTGTTGGTCACCTCGGGCTTCTTGCCCGCCAGGATCGCCGTGGTGGCGTTCACCAGGTAGTTGGTGGCCTTGGAACCCTTCTTCCCGCGCTGGTCGTCGTCCAGGGCGCCGGCGTACTGGATGACGCCCTTCTTGTCGATCACGAAGCAGTGCGGCGTGGTGCGCGCACCGAACTTCTTGCTGGCGACGTTGCCGTGGTCGATCAGGAGCTCGTGGGTCAGGCCGACCTCCTTGCGCTTCTTGCGCAGGTTCGCGTAGTGCTTCTTGTAGTCGGCGTCCTTGCCCGGCTTCTCCCCCAGCTCGTTCTGGTTCGAGGCGATGGCGATCATGACCACGTCCTTCGATTCCGCGTACTGCTTCTCCATGCGCTTGAACACGGGGTTCGCGTGGCGCTCGGCCGGGCAGCGGTCGGACCAGAAGTGCAGGATGACGACCTTGCCGCGCAGGTCCTTGAAGCTCGTCTCCTTGCCGTCCATGTTCGGCAGGGCCATGCGCTCGGGGACGGTCGAGCCGACCTCGAGGATGCGCTTCTTGTCCTTCTTCTTGTCGGCCTTCCCGGTATCGCCCTGCTTCTCCTGCAAGGTGGGAAGGCTGTTCGTCGTCGTCACTGCCGCGGAGACGGGCGCCGCGAGGCAACCGGCCAGCACGGCGACGGGGATCCAGCTGAGATTCATCACAAGCTCCTGTAGGGGTTCCGGAGAGGCCCCCCAAGCTAGGTGATCTCGCCCGGATGGGAAAGCCGAGCTGCGGGCACAACCCAATCGTTACCCCCCGATTGCGGAGAGAGAGGGCAGGAGAGTCCCCCGGCGGGGGCGCTCGGGCAGCCGGGCCGCCCCAGGCGCGCCACGCCAGGTCTTCCGCACTCGACCAGGCGAGCTTCGGGGAGGACTCGCCGAAGTTCGCGAGGAGCGCGGACGCCCGCTGGGAATCCGGGGAGCTCAGAGCTGAGCTCGGCCCCCACCTCGGCGGACCCCGACCACGACCGAGGGCAGCGGCTCCCGGTGGACCAGAGAGCCTGGTTTCCCGCGCGGCGGTGGCGCCCAGGGGTTAGCTTCTCGCCCCCTCAGGCTCCGCCCATGTCCGCCCTCCCCCCCAAGGCCTCGACCCAGGCCGCGCCCCTGCAGCTCTCCCAGGTCGCCCGTACCTGGTGGCCCCTGGCCGCCAGCTGGCTGCTGATGGGAGTCGAGTTCCCGCTGCTCACGGCGGTGGTCGAGCGCATGGCGGAACCGGACGTGAACCTGGCGGCCTACGGCTCGGTGGTCTTCCCCCTGGCCCTGATCGTCGAGGCGCCGATCATCATGCTGCTGGCGGCGGCCACGGCCCTGGTGCGGGACCGGGCCTCCTACGACCGCCTGCACCGCTTCATGATGATCGCCGGGGCCCTCCTGACGGTCCTGCACCTGGCGGTGGCCTTCACCGGGCTCTTCGACCTGATCTGCCTGCGGCTGCTCGAGGTGCCCGAGGAGCTGGTGGAGCCCGCGCGGCTCGCGATGCGGATCATGACGCCCTGGACCTGGGCCATCGCCTACCGCCGCATGCAGCACGGAGTCCTGATCCGGGCGGGACACTCGCGGGTGGTCGGCGCGGGGACCCTGGTGCGCCTGGCCGGGAACCTCTCGGCCATGCTCGTGGCGGCGAAGTTCACGAACCTGGCGGGCAGCGCCGTGGGCGCCTGCGGTATCGCCACCGGCGTGACCCTCGAAGCCATCTTCTCCGGGATCCTCGTGCGCCCCTGCGTGCGAGAGCTCCCTGCTCGGGACAGGGACACGGAACCCCTCAGCTGGTCGCGACTGGGGCGCTTCTACACGCCCCTGGCGATGACGCCGCTGATGACCCTCATCCTGCCCCTGGTGGGCTCGGCGGCCATGGCTCGCATGCGGCTGCCGATGGAGTCCCTGGCCGCCTGGCCCGCGGTGCACGGGCTGGTGTTCCTCTTCCGGGGGGTGGGCATGGCCTACAACGAGGTCGTCGTCGCCCACTTCGACGACCCGGGCAGCGTGCCGGTCCTGCAGCGCTTCGCCCTCCTGGTGGCCGCAGGCACGGTCGGGCTGCTCGCTCTACTCGTGACAACGCCCCTCGCGGGCTTGTGGTTCGAGGACCTGATGCACCTCTCGCCGGAGCTGGCGCGCATGACGCGGCTGGCGGTGGCCCTCTCACTCCTCATGCCCGCCTACCAGGTGGTGCAGAGCTGGTTCCAGGGTGTCCTCGTGGCCAGCGGTAGGACGCGCGCCGTGCCCGAGGCAGTGGCGGCCTACGGGGTCGTCGTGGCGAGCCTGTTCGCGACCGGAGTGGCCCTCGTCACATGGCCGGGGGTCTACTTCGCCGTGGTGGCCTTCACCTGCGGCGGGCTCACTCAGACGGCCTGGTTGTGGTGGAGGAGCCGCCCCCTGCTGCGCGCGGCACGCGCGGCGCACAGCGCTTCCGAGTGACCTTTTACAGGGTGAATCCAGGTCACCCTTGAGAGAGCGAGTCACCCGACTCTTTACAGGGCGAGTCCAGGTGAATGCTTGCCTGCGCCTCCACCAGCGCACTGACGCGCCCTCCCCTGTCGTTTCTTACATTCGCTCGCCAGCGACCTCCTTCACGGGCTCGCCACCGCGCGGGGATCGGCCGCGGAGATCTTCTGGAGACAAGGTCTGTGTTCACTAGCTTGGGGATCTACCGCTCCGGCGGGTCGTGACAACTCGAAGCGCGCAACCCGCCCTGACCCATTCATGGAGATCCCCACATGAGAAGTCCCCGTGCAGTCCTGCTCTGTCTGGCCGCTGGTACCGGACTGGCCATGCCCGCGAGTGCCCAGTCCCCGGAGCTCGTCGCCGAGGCCCAGCGTCGCTCGACCGAGCTCCTGGAGGCCAATCCCGAGATGCTCTACGACCCGACGACGCTGCTCGTGCGCTTCCGTGCGCACAACACGGAGGCAGAGCGGGAGGATCTCCGCCGGGTGGTCGGCCAGGGCGTGCTGCGCCGCTACGTCACGGTCGAGGGCCTCGAGCTGATCGACCTGCGCATCGACGTGGAGACCGCAATCGAGGTCCTCAGCCCCCACGTCGAGTACGCGGAGCCGAACTGGGTCCAGCGCAAGGCCCAGACGCCCAACGACCAGTACTTCAGCCTGCAGTGGGGCTGCCACAACACGGGGCAGACCATCCAGGGCTCGGTGGGCGTCGCCGACGCCGACATCGACGCGATCGAGGCCTGGGACGTGACCACCGGCGACGCGGACTTCCTGATCGCGATCATCGACACGGGCACCGACTGGGATCACCCGGATCTTGCGGCCAACATCTGGAGCAACCCCGGTGAGGTGATCAACGGCGTCGACGACGACGGCAACGGCTACGTGGACGACGTCCGCGGCTGGGACTTCTACAACAACGACAACAACCCGGACGACTCGGACGGCCACGGCTCCCACACGGCGGGCACGGTCGGCGCGGTGGGCGACAACGGCATCGGCGTCGCGGGCGTGAACTGGGCCTGCAACCTGGTGCCACTGCGCTTCCTGGGCCCCCAGGGCGGCTACACCTCCGACGCGGTCCTGGCGGTCGAGTACTGCACGACCAACAACATCACCGTCTCCTGCAACTCCTGGGGCGGCGGGGGCTTCTCTTCGAGCCTGAACAACGCCATCGCGGCCTCCAAGACGATCGGCCACGTGTTCGTGGCGGCGGCGGGTAACAGCGGCGTCAACACCGACAGCAACCCGCACTACCCGTCGAGCTACGGCCAGGACAACATCATCTCGGTCGCCGCCACCGACAACAGGGACGACCTGGCGGACGAGGGGACCTGGGCCTCGAACTACGGCGCCAACAGCGTCGACATCGGCGCCCCCGGCGTGGACATCGCGTCCACATGGGCGAGCGCGGGCTACGTCTGGTCGAGCGGCACGTCGATGGCCACGCCCCACGTGGCGGGCGTCGCCGCCCTCGTCTACGCCCAGAACCCGGGCTGGTCCTACGGCCAGGTGATCCAGCACATCTACGACACCGGCCGCCCGAGCTCGGCCATGTCCGGCATCACGACCACCGGAAAGGTACTGAACGCATTCAACGCCGTGGACGGCGGCTCCCCGCCCGACACGACGCCCCCGGCCAACCCCACGGGGCTCGCCGCCAGCGCGGGTGACGGCACCGTCAGCCTCGACTGGAACAACAACGGCGAGGCCGACCTGGCCGGCTACCGCGTCTACCGCTCCACCTCGAGCGGCGGCGGCTACAGCGACATCTCCGGCCTGATCGGCGGCAGCGCCTACAACGACAACACCGTCACGAACGGCACGACCTACTACTACGTGGTCACCGCCGAGGACAACTCCGGCAACGAGTCCGGCAACTCCAACGAGGACAGCGGCACCCCCACCGCGGCGCCCGACACCACGCCTCCGAACGCGCCGACGGGCCTGAGCGCGAATGGCAGCGACGGCCTCGTCAGCCTCGACTGGAACAACAACGGCGAGGCCGACCTGGCCGGCTACCGCGTCTACCGCTCCACCTCGAGCGGCGGCGGCTACAGCGACATCTCCGGCCTGATCGGCGGCAGCGCCTACAACGACAACACCGTCACGAACGGCACGACCTACTACTACGTGGTCACCGCCGAGGACAACTCCGGCAACGAGTCCGGCAGCTCGAGCGAGGCCAGCGCCACGCCCTCGGGCTCCCCGGGCGGCCAGGTCGAGACGATCTTCTTCGGCGGCTTCGAGAGCGGCAACTTCTCGGCGGAGGGCTGGACCACGTCGGGCAACGTTCAGGTCTCGACGAAGGCTGACCAGGGGGGCACCTACGGCGCGCGCATCAAGCGCAGCTCATGGATCGAGAAGGCCGTCAGCACGGCGGGCTACGACACCCTCGAGCTCTCCTACGCCCGGCGGACGCGCAAGATGGACTCCGGCGAGTGGCTCCACGTGGAGTACTGGAACGGCTCCAGCTGGGTGACCGTCGAGCAGACGCGCTCGACCACCTGGAGCGTCCCGACCTGGTCCCTGGGCGCCGACGCGAACGACAACGGCGCCTTCAAGCTCCGCTTCCGCACGAGCTGCAACCGCAACAACGAGAGGGCCGACGTGGACGACGTCGAGCTGATCGGGACGACCCTCTGATCGCCGACCAGCCATGGAGCGGGGCGCGGTTCCTTCCGGAGCCGCGCCCCGCTGCTTCGTCTGCGGCCCCCCTATCGGCCCTATCCATCTGAGGTACAATCTCCACTCGCTTCCCAGGGCCCTCACCCCAACACCCATGCTCCTCGCATCGACCCTCGCAGCCGCTCTCACCGCACTGCCTACCCCCCAGCAAGCAGGGAGTCCCGCCTTCTGCGGCAGCCCCGACTTCTCCGAGCTGGCCGGGAGCCTCCAGTTCGGCGCGCCCACCGACTGCGACTACTCATCGAACAACGCCGGCTCGGCCTACGACCCGAACTTCCTGATGGAGATCCCGGTGGTCTGGCACGTGATCCACCTGTCCAGCGGCTTCGGCAACGTGACCGACCAGGCCATCCACAACCAGATGGCGCTGCTCAACCAGCACTTCGGAGGCACCCTGGGCCCCCAGGGCAACGACGCGAAGATCAGCTTCAAGCTCGCGGAGCTGGACCCGAGCGGCGCCCCGACCTCCGGGATCACGCGCACGATCAACAGCTCCTGGTTCAACGACAGCTCGAACGGCTACACGTCCCTGACCTGGGACTCGAACCGCTACCTGAACATCTTCACCCTGAACCCCATCGGCGGCGCCGCCGTGGGCTACGTGACGAATCTGCCACAGGGCGGGATCGTCGGCACCGCGGACGACGCGGTGCGCATGCTGCACAGCGCCATCGACAGCTCGACCTACCCCCACGTGACCGCCCACGAGATCGGGCACCACTTCGGGCTCTGGCACACCTTCCAGGGGGGCTGCGGCGGGAGCTGCGACACCGCGGGCGACCTGATCTGCGACACCCCGGCCCACGACACGCCCACCTGGTCCTGTGGGACCAACCCCGGGGCCTGCACCGGCGCGGGCACGCCGAACAACAACTTCATGAACTACCTCGATGCCGCCTGCGTCTGGGAGTTCACCCAAGGCCAGATCCAACGCATGCGCTGCACCCTCCAGAACTGGCGGCCGCTGCTCTACACCGTCCCGGCGAACATCGGTGCGAACTACTGCAGCTCGTCTCCGAACTCCACCGGCGGCGCAGCGGTGATCGAGGCCCAGGGCTCCACCAGCGTGGCGGACAACGACGTGTACCTGACCGCCACCCCGGTGCCGAACGCCTACGGGCTGTTCTTCTACGGCGCGACCCAGAGCAGCACCCCCTTCGGCAACGGCACCCTGTGCGTGGGCGGGAGCCTGAACCGCCTCGCGACCCACCTGGCGGCGGGGAACAGCCTGAGTCACCAGCTGGACCTGAACAACCCCTCGGCCGGCGGGCCGCCGATCCAGGCGGGCTCGACCTGGAGCTTCCAGGGGTGGTTCCGGGACGTGCCCGGTGGCGGCGCCTTCTTCAACCTGTCGAACGGACTGGAGATCACGTTCACTCCCTGAGGGCAGCGCGAGTGGCCCGTGAACGAGAGCGGGGCCGCCTTCGGGCGGCCCCGCTCTCGTAGGTCATCGCCTCCCGCGGCCCTCAGCGGTCAGCGACGTAGAGGAGCTCCCCTCCGACGATCGTGAGCTCCACGCGTGCGTCGAGGATCTCCTGCTCGGGAACCGTCAGGATGTCCTTCGACAGGACCGTCACGTCCGCCAGCTTGCCGGGCGTGAGGCTCCCCTTGAGGTGCTCCTCGAAGGCCGCCTTGGCGCAGTCGAGCGTGTAGGTCCGCAGGGCCTCGACGCGGGTCAGGCGCTGGTCGGGGTAGAACTGCTCGCCGTTCGCGAGGCGCCGCGTGACGGTCGCATGGAAGCTCGGCAGCGGGTCCACATCCTCCACGGGGGCGTCCGTGCCGTTGGTCACCAGGGCCCCGGCCTCGAGCAGCGAGCGCCACACATAGGCTCCCTCGCGGGCCCGCACCTCGCCGAGGCGGGTCTCGACGAAGGGGGCGTCCGAGGTGCAGTGGACCCCCTGCATGGAGGCCACCACCCCGAGCTCGGCGAAGCGCGGGATGTCCTCGAGCCGCAGGTGCTGGGCGTGCTCGATGCGCCAGCGGTGGTCCGTCGCCAGCCCGGGGTGATCCGCCAGGACCCGCTCGATCAGGTCGAGCACCTCCGTGTTGGCCCGGTCGCCGATGGCGTGCACGCAGAGCTGCATGCGGTGGGCGGCAGCGATGCGCGCGGTCTCCTCGACGCTCTCGATGCTGGCCGTGTTCAGGCCCCGGGTCGAGGGCAGGTCGCTGTAGGGCTCGTGCAGCCAGGCGCCGCGAGAGCCGAGGGCCCCGTCCAGGGTGCGCTTGACGGCCCGTACGGTCAGGTGGTTGTCGCCGGCCCCGACCACCTCGGTCGCCGCCAGCTTCTCTCGCAAGGCCTCGTTCGAGTCGCGCACCATGACCCACAGGCGCGTGCCGAGCTCTCCGGCCTCGACCATCTCTCGCATGACCTCGATGTCCTGGAAGGGCGTCCCCGCGTCCTGGAAGCTGGTGATGCCCTTGGAGAGACACTCCGCGTCCGCCAGCCGCAGGGAGCGGCGCACGGCCTCGCGGCGCTCCTCCTCGCTGCGCTGGTCCAGCTCCCGCTGGTGGGCCGCGCCGACGAGGGCCATGGCGGTCTCGATGAAGACGCCGCTCGGCTCTCCCTTCGGCAGGTGCAGCACCTCCCCGCCCGGCGGGTCGGGGGTGGCAGCGGTGACTCCGGCCAGCTCCATGGCCTTGGCGTTGAAGAAGCAGGCGTGCCCGCTCGCATGGCGCAGGCTGACCGGGTTGTCGGGCGAGACCGCGCTCAGGGCCGTGTGCACGGGAAAGCCCGCGACGTTGTCCGCGGGCACCCGGTCCCACTTCTCCTGGTGCCAGCCGCGGCCCAGGATCCACTCGCCGGGCTCGGCCCGCTCCACGGCCTCCTCCACCATGGCGATCACCTCGTCCCAGCTGCGCACGTGCAGGAGGTCGAGCACCTGCTGCGCGTAACCGATGCCGGTGAAGTGGGCGTGCCCATCGATGAAGCCGGGGATCGCCCGCTTCCCCTCCAGGTCGAGGATGCGCGTGCCCTCGCCGGCGTAGACCATGGCCGCCTCGTTGGAGCCCACGGTCAGGATGCGGCCGTCCAGGGCCGCCAGGGCCTCGACCTCACCGATCA
>CAZQAT010000071.1:4444-10590 GCA_964591315.1 uncultured Planctomycetaceae bacterium | reverse complement strand
CCATGGACCTCCTCCTCCACGACAAGGTCGTACTGATCACCGGCGCCTCCGGCGGCATCGGACGCGCCATGGCCGAGGCCTTCGGCGCCGAGGGCGCGCGGGTCGTCCTGCACGGGCACACGCGCCTCGAGGACCTCCAGGCCTGGCTGGCGGGGCGGCCCTGGCGTGAGAACGCCCTGGTGGTCCGCGCGGACGTGACACGGCCCGAGGAGCTGCGCGCCGCCTTCGACTCCGCGCGGGCCCACTTCGGCCGCGTGGACGTGACCGTGGCCAACGCGGGGGTCTGGCCCCCGGAAGACCTCGGCCTGCACGAGCTCGACGAGGAGCGCCTGCGGCGCACCCTCGACGTCAACCTCTTCGGCGCCCTGTGGACCGCCCGAGAGTTCCTGCGAGGCCTCGCCGCGGACGGCCCGCGCCCCGACGGCCACGGGGCCTGCTTGCTCTTCACCGGCTCCACCGCCGGGCGCTTCGGGGAGCGCGGTCACGCGGACTACGCCACGGGCAAGGCCGCCCTGGGCGGGCTGATGCTGACGCTCAAGAACGAGATCGTCGCCCTCGACCCCTACGGCCGGGTCAACCTGATCGAGCCCGGCTGGACCGTGACCGAGATGGCCCGCAAGAGCCTCGACGAGCCCGGAGTCGCCGAGAAGGTCGTGCGCACCATGCCCCTGCGCCAGATCGCCCGGGCCCAGGAGATCGCCCGCACGGCGGTCTTCCTGGCGTCCCCCTTTGCAGCCCGACATCTCTCGGGCCAGACCCTGACCGTGGCCGGCGGCATGGAGGGACGCGTGCTCTGGGAGGCCGAGGAGGTGGACCGGGAGGCCCTCCTGAGCCGGCTGGAAGCCCGGGACTGAGCCCATCCCGCCTTCGCTGGCGAACTCGGGAATGGGGGGTATGCTGAAGGAGTCCCGGCTCTCTCCAGCACCCCAGCCCCCGTTTCGATGATGTCGAGTTCCCGACGCTTGGGTCTGACTCTCTCACCCATCTTCCTCTGCGCGACCGCCCTCGCCAGCGGAGGAGGGCCGGTGCTCAACCCCGCCAACGGCCACCACTACCAGGTCGTCACGGGCACTTTCACCTGGGACCAGGCCAAGGCCGCCGCCGAGGCCATGAGCTTTCAGGGTATCCAGGGACACCTGGTGACCTTCGACGACGCCGCCGAGGACCAGTGGGTGTACTTCACCCTGAACAACGGCTCCCTGGGCAATGCGTGGATCGGCCTCTACCAGGACGACCAGGACGCGAACTACTCCGAGCCGGGCGGAGGCTGGAAGTGGGTCACGGGCGAACCCCTGACCTACAGCAACTGGACCAGCGGCGAGCCCAACAACAGCGCCAACGCGGAGCACTACGGGGGCTACTGGCCGGCGGACAAGTGGAACGACTACCAGGTCGCCGACGGCGCGGTGGGTCGCTACGTGGTGGAGTTCGACACCACATCCGGCGTGGCCTACTGCTTCGGCGACGGCAGCGGGACCTTCTGCCCCTGCGGCAACGCGGGCGCCGCCGGCGAGGGCTGCCAGAACTCGACCGGGGCGGGCGCGATGGTCACCGGTAGCGGCACCTCCAGCGTGACCGCCGCGGACCTGGGCTTCCAGGCCACGGGCCTGGTCCCCGGCCAGACCGCGATCCTCTTCGACGGCACGGCCCAGCTCGTGAACGGCAACGGCATCCTCTTCGGCGACGGCCTGCGCTGTGCCGGCGGGCAGCTCCAGCGCCGCGGCTACCAGACCGCCGACGGCGGCGGCGGCGCGCTCTGGCTCCCCTACCAGAGCGGCTTCGCCACCTGGCTGCCGGGGGACACGCGGCAGTTCCAGGTGTGGTACAGCGACCCGCTGGGCTCCCCCTGCGCGTCGGCCTTCAACACGACCAACGCCCTGGAGGTCAACTTCATTCCGTAGGCGGAGCGCCGCCAGGGAACTCCCGCTGCCATCGGCCCAGGACAATCGGGCCGTGGGTCTACGCCGCGTGGAGATCGCGGTCAGTCTCGCCCGCCTTCAGGGCAGCACTTCGAAGCTCGCGACGTTGGTCACTTGATCGGGGCTGCCCGCCAGGAAGGCGGAAAAGAAGCCGGTCAGGCCGATGTAGCCGTCGAAGTAGCCGGAAGACAGGTCGACCCAGGCCGTGGCCCGGCCGCTGCCGTCGAGGGTGCCCTGGGTGTTGACCAGCACGGCCGAGTTGGGCCGCAGCACGGTCATGCGCAGCAGACGATCGGCGTTGAGGGGCAGCACCAGTGAGCCGAAGGGCGTCCCGGGATGGGTGCCGGAGACGCTACCGAGCAGGTGGTAGGGCCCCCCAGCGTTGGCCGGCACGTCGATCTCGAAGCGCACCTGGCCCCCTTCGCTGACGGAGACCCCGCTCTGGTTGGCGAACAAGGCCGTGGGCGGAGCCACCTCGAACTCGACATCCGGCCACAGGCGCACGTTGCCTCCACCGTCGTTGACGAGCAGGCGCAGCTGGACCCGGCCGGGGTTCGTACCGCCGACCACGGTCAGGCTGTGAGTGCCGTCACCGTTGTCCACGGCGGGCAGGATCGTGACGCCGGGGTTCTCGATCGCCGCCACGAGGACCGTCTGCCCGCCGCTCACCAGGGGATCACCGTCCACGTCCCGCAGCAGGACGTCGATGGTCGTCGTGTCCACGCCGTCGGCCTTGACGCGCTGGGAGCTGTTGTAGACCTCGGTGAGGAAGTGGTCCGGCCGCCCGGCCAGCTCCGAGCGCCAGACCTGGAACTTGCGGTCGAGGGCACGCACCGGGTCGGGCTTGTTGATGTTGCCCTGGAAGGTCAGCTTGCCGTAGTAGATGCCGTTGGTGCAGTTGTTCGAGGAGACCCCGCAGGTCGTGCTGTCGAGATCGCCGGGCCGGGCGATGATGATGAAGGAGGAGAAGGCCGAGTGGGTGAAGCTCGGCGGCGGCACCCCGCAGCCGGTCGGATTGGCCGGCACGCAGGAGCAGCGCCCGTCTCCTCCGAGCGCGGCGGCGGCCAGCATGGCGGCCATGGCCTTCTGGCCCAGGTCTCCCTCCGTGGCGAGCAGGGCATCGCGGGCGGCGGTCACCACCGCGTCCCCGGTCAACACGTTGCCCTGGATCGCGAAACGCAGGTTGCCCGCGTCACCTGTCACCCCCGAGGCGGCCAGCCCCGCGCCCGAGCCGGTGAAGGTCGCCGCCGGCCCCTCGAGGCCGACGATGCCGTACTGGCGCAGCTCGGGGCTCGTGTCCGCCTGGTGGATATCCGCCAGGATCTCGGCCGGTGTCTTCCCGGCCTTCAGCCCGTCGGAGATGATCGACTTGCCCTGCTGGAAGACGAAGGACTGGCAGGCGCCGGCTCCCTTGCCGACCACCACCGAGCCCAGCACCTGGGCCAGGTTCGTGTTCGAGAGGCAGGTCGCCGAGGCCAGGACCACCTCGCCGGTGACGAGGTCCATGACCACCACCGACCAGGTCGCCTGGGCCGGCAGGGCCAGGGCGGCGACGGCCGCGAGGGAGGCCAGGGGCTTGCGGAGGAGCTTCGAGAGGGAGGGAAGACGCATGGGAAGGATGAGAAGCCTGGGGGACCACCCAATCCTAGCCGATACCCGGGAGACCGGCCGTCGGCCGGTCTCCCGACCCCCACATCCTCAGGGGCAGAAGGGCACCTCGACCGCGTCGCTCAGGTTGTAGCCCGCCACGCCTCCGTCCGGGTCGCGGTACCAGAACTGGAAGTTGCGCGTGTCCCCGGCGGCGACCGCTCCCGGGCCGCTCGAGAAGGGCGGACTCGAGAGGTCGAGGACGTCCTGCACGATCCCCAGGGCCCCGGAGTTGAGCACGTCCAGGCGGGTCAGGTTGCCGCCCACGCAGCGCACGCCCTCGCCCAAGAGCACCGCGGTCTGGTCCGGGCCGTAGAAGAAGAGGCCCGGCTTGTTGGGCACGAGGCCCGTGCAGAGCAGGGTCAGGGCATTGGCGGACAGGCTGCCGTTGCCGATGAAGCCGATGCTGGCCCCAGAGCCGATCGAGTTGGGCGTGGTGCCGCAGTACAGGGTCGGGTCCGTGCAGCTGAAGGGGAACTCGAGCTTGCCGATGCGGGTCCCCCACTGGTCCGTACTCCGGGTGAACTCCTGGATGGTCCAGATCGTCACGTCATCCGTGGGGTCGACGCTGGTCAGACTGTAGTCCCCCCAGCGGTTGACGCCGCTCGAGTCGACGGTGTTGTAGGCCGCGTTGCCGCTCTTGAGCAGCACCGGGTCCGACATCTGGCCCGCGGGGTCCGTGGCCACCCTTCCGGCGAAGTAGGCGCCGGCGAACTGGTCGGCGTTCGAGCCCGAGAAGCCGAGCACCGCCTCGTCGTTCGCGTTGACCGAGATGCTGGGCATCATGTACCAGTGGGTCGAGCTCGAGATCGTGCCCGTCTGCACGGCATTCACCGTCGAAGTGTCGATCTCGTACCAGCGGCAGGCGGCGCGACCGTTGACGGCGACGCCGTGGGTGGTCCAGACCGAGCCGTTGCGGTAGACGGCGTTCATCGGCCGCCAGTCGAGGCAGTCCAGGGGCGCCACGCTGCCCTGGGCCGGGGCGTTCGGCGGGCTCGAGTGGGAGGGGATCGAGGCCCAGCCGGCCTCCACCAGGCTGGGGCTGTTCAGCGGCCCCTGCACGTAGCGCACGCGCATGCGGGTGCTGGACTGGCGCGAGACGCAGTACTCGCGGCCCGGGTTGCCGTGGGTCACGGCGGGCTGGATGGCGCCCTCCCAGGGCAGGTTGCGCCAGGCGGTGACGCTGCCGATGTTCGGCGAGCCGTCGACGAGGGGCGCCTTGTCGATGGCGAAGAGGCTCATCTGACCCCCGCCGCCGACCATGTAGGAGGCGGAGTAGACTCCGCTCGCGTCCACGCCCAGGGTCGGGTAGTCCGGCCAGCGGTTGGCGTCGACTCCCTGGGAGAGGTTGATCGAGGTCTTGAACCAGGAGCCCGTGGCGTCGCTGGTGAGGGACATGGCGAACCACAGCCGCGTGTTGAAGTCCGTCGCGACGATGAAGTAGCGGCCTGAGTGCTCGTCCCACACCGAGCGCGGGTCCCCCGCGCTCGAGCCCGTGTTCCAGAAGTTGGCCAGGCCGGTGTTCACCAGCCGCGTGCCGGTGCCCTTGTCGTAGACCGAGAGGTTCTGGTTGACGACGGCCACGAAGTGGTCCGGCCCCACCGAGCCGCAGGTGTCCGGCGGCAGCCAGCCGGCGCCGGCGTCGAAGATCTTCGGGCCGTTGAAGTCCTGGGTCAGGGTCGGCGCGGTGCCGCCGCCCCCGAGGAGGTTGACGATCATGACCTCGTCGTCGGCCTCCTCCACGGCGGCGGAGTCGGGGGCCTGGGGCGGGTGCACGGTCTGCACCTCGGCGCCCTGGGCCTCGAAGTCGCCGGTGCCCGTGCGCCAGACGAGGCCCGCGTAGCCCGTGCCGCTGACGCGAGCGTTGTAGCCCAGGTCGTCGAAGTCCACGACGATGGCCGCCGCGCCCTCGCTGCGCGGCGTGTAGGTCAGGTCATCGAGGCCGTACCAGCCGCCGCCCTGGTAGACGGCGCGGGCCTCGACCTCGATGCGATCGACGCCCTCGAAGCCGGCCCGCAGCCAGCGGGACTCGTAGGCCAGGTGCTCCATCCAGTCGCTCTCGGCGACCAGGGTGTCCTCGCGGTAGCCGAGGAAGCGCACGCCGTCCGCCCACAGGGTGTCGGCCGCGTGTCCGGCGATCCAGGCCCCCTCGAAGTCGACCGGCTCGGGAAAGTCCACCCCCAGGCGCGTGTCGCCCCACTTGTTGATCACGTAGTGCTCACCGGAGTGGGCGTGGTGGGAGCTGCGCATCGAGGGCACGGCCCACCAGCCCTGGGAGTCGCCGCGCACCTTGCGCGGCGCCGTGGACGAGGGGTTCTCACGCTCCCGGC
This sequence comes from uncultured Planctomycetaceae bacterium, assembly GCA_964591315.1. Taxonomy (GTDB): domain Bacteria; phylum Planctomycetota; class UBA1135; order UBA1135; genus JABACD01. Next base: position 4,694 of record CAZQAT010000071.1, on the reverse strand, counting down.
GCATGACCTCCTCCATGGTCTCGATCCAGGACTCGCCGAAGGCCGTCTGCGGGTCGAGGCGCTCGCCCACGTGGACGATTGCCTTCTGCTCCTCGAGGCTCAGAGTGGCCGCGTCGCGGTCCACCTGGGGCAGCCCGGGCGCGGGCGCCTCGCGCCGACCCGTCTGGGCCACGGAGGGCCCGGCCAGGAGGCCGAGCAGGGTCAGGGTCGTGAGAGAGCGGAGGGCGTCGGAGGCGTGGGCCATTGCGAG
>CAZQAT010000071.1:0-4344 GCA_964591315.1 uncultured Planctomycetaceae bacterium | reverse complement strand
GACGCGCTGGCCCGGCGGAGCCCGGAAGTCCGGGGCCTCGGCCCACGCCGAACGCAGACAGAGGAACCCGCGACGGCTCTCTCGAGTCCGCGCGGGTCCCCCTGACCAGGGCCCCGTTCGGCGGGGCCCACACCTCCCTCGGGCGCTGGGCTTCAGTCCCCCTCGGCCTCGGCGGCCTTGACGGGTTCGGCTCTCTCGAGAGTGGCATTGCGGTTGAGCTCCTTGAGGAGCGCCGCCCACTCCCCGACCTGGCCGGCGGGGCCGGTCAGGACCACCTGGCGCGTGCCGCGCACGGCGGTCAGGAGCTGGAGGTTGCTGTCGACGGTCAGGATCCGCAGCCGGTTGGCCACATCGTACTCATTCAGATTCGGCAGATGCAGGCAGGTGGTCACAAGCATCGCGCGGTTCTCGGCGTAGGCCTCGAGCTCGGCCTCGGGCACGAACTTGGCCCAGGCCCGTAGCTTCTGGCCCTTGCGAGAGTCGCTGGCCACCACGCGCAGGAGGCGCGGCTCCTGGCGGCGCACGTCGACCAGCACGAAGCCGTTCTGCTCCAGCAGGCCCTGGAGCACGGAGTACATGTTCTCCGGGTCGACGCGGATGTCCCGATCCAGGCCCGTGCGAGTCCCTTCCAGGATGGTGGCGCTCTCCTCGTCGATCAGGAAGGTCTCGCCGGTGATCGAGCCGAACTCCCGCAGGAAGTCCCGCATGCTGAGCTGACCCTCGACGCCGCCCTTGACCAGCATCCCCGACTCGGGGACGGCGAAGTGGTGCTTCTGGGGAGCCGCGCTGGCGGCCGCCGGCGCGAGCTCCGGCACCTCCAGGGCGGTCTGGGCCTGGGGCGAGAGGGCGAGGGCGCCGCAGATCAGGGCGCAGATGGGTAGTGAGCGTTGCAAGCGAGCGAGCATCATGAGGGCTTCTCCCGGGTCTGGTTATCTCTGGTACAGCACTCGAGAGACGACCGCCCACGCGGTGTCTTCCCTGGAATCTGCAACCCCGAGCTCCGGGCCCGTCGATCGGCCCGAGACCAGCCACCCTCAGGAGAGAGGGGCCGGCCCGCGGCGCGGGTCGGCCCCTCCTGGAGAGTGCTCCGAACTCGGCTCAGAGGTCGAAGCTCACGTCGAGCCCGCTCGAGGTGTTGAAGAGGCCGTTGCAGGGACCGGTCGTGTCCCGGTACCAGACCTGGAACCAGCGCTGGTCCCCGGCAGCCCAGCCGCCCTGGACGGACTGGCCGGTGGGCCAGGTGGCGGCGCCGGCGCCGTCGGTGAAGAGCACGTCCAGGCGCTGGATCTGTCCGCCCACGCACAGCAGACCGTCTCCGAAGGGACCTCCGAGGCCGAGGCTGGCGTCGCCGACGAACAGGAGCGACGGCTTGTTGGCGGGCAGGCCCGAGACGCTGAACTCGATGTCGTCCGCACCGACGCTCGTGGAGCCTCCGGCCACCAGCGTGCCGCCGGAGCCCGTCGCGTTGGCACAGCCCGCGCCTGCGGCGCCAGTATTGCCGCAGGGGCAGGGGGTGCCGCCGCCGTCGCCGAGGCAGAAGGGCGTCCCCACCGGACCTCCGATGATCTCGACGTCGGTGAAGTCGATGAACATGGCCCCCACCCCCTGGCCGCTGAGGATCCAGCTGTAGCTCGTGAGGGTCGAGAAGTCGTAGAGGCCGACCTGCTCCTCGATGTCGAGGGAGTCGAAGGTGGCGCCGGTGAAGCCGACCTCGTAGCCCATGCCGAGACCACTGTCGAGGCCGCCCACGTTGATGTGCAGGCGGTCGGCCACCGGGAGGCCGTCGATCAGCAGCAGCTTCTCCGCAGCGCTGACCATGCCGAGCACGGCGCCATTGACCTCGATCGAGAAGCTGCTCGGATCGATGGCGTACTCGAAGCCGTCCGCGGGGGCCGAGGGCCAGGGGGAGCCGGGGGTGACGACATCGAAGGTCATCACCAGGGGCGCGCCGAAGGGATGCCCCGCCAGGGAGCTGACAGAGAGGGAGTTGGCCGCGACGACGCCGTTGGCACGGATGGAGACAGTACCGCCGAGGGCGGAGCCGGTACCGAGGAGCAGGACCGTCGCGGTCAGGAAGAGGGGCTTCATCACAGCTGAGTCGTGAGACGGGAAGGGCAGGGAGAAGAGGCCGGACACTTCACCCTAGGGCCCTCCCCGGGGGGCGGCGGAACTCCTCCGAGATTTCCCCGGGGAAGAGGCAGCGCAGGCGTGAGGGGCCCTACCTCCCTTCGCTAGGATCCGTCGACCCCAGCCCCTCCGCCGCCCATGACCTCAGAGCCTCGCCCCCCGCTCTCCCCGGAGCGCCGCCGCGCCTACTGGCACCGCAACCTCGCCTACCTGGCCGTCCTGCTGGGCGTCTGGTTCCTGGTCTCCTACGGCTGCGGGATCCTGATGGCGGACTGGCTCAACGCCTACCGTCTGCCGGGCACGGGCTTCAAGCTCGGCTTCTGGTTCGCCCAGCAGGGCTCCATCTACACCTTCGTGGTGCTGATCTTCGTCTACGTGGTGCTGATGAACGCCCTCGACCGCGAGTTCGGCGTCGACGAGGAGTAGCGGCTTGGACATCCAGAGCTGGACCTTCCTGATCGTCGGGCTGACCTTCGCCCTCTACATCGCCCTGGCCTTCATCGCCAAGGCGCGCTCGACCAGCGACTTCTACGTGGCGGGCGGCCACGTGTCCCCCGTGGCGAACGGCCTCGCCACCGCCGCCGACTGGATGTCCGCGGCCTCGTTCATCTCGATGGCGGGGCTGATCTCCTTCCTGGGCTACGACGGCTCGGTCTACCTGATGGGCTGGACTGGGGGCTACGTGCTGCTCGCACTCCTGCTCGCGCCCTACCTGCGCAAGTTCGGCAAGTTCACGGTGCCGGACTTCGTCGGCGACCGCTACGACTCGAAGACGGCACGCATCGTGGCGGTGGTCTGCGCGATCTTCGTCTCCTTCACCTACGTTGCCGGGCAGATGCGCGGGGTGGGGATCGTCTTCAGCCGCTTCCTCGAGGTGGACATCACCACCGGGGTCATCATCGGCATGGGCATCGTGTTCATGTACGCGGTGCTGGGCGGCATGAAGGGCATCACCTACACCCAGGTGGCCCAGTACTGCGTGCTGATCTTCGCCTACATGGTGCCGGCGATCTTCCTGTCGCTGTTGATGACCGACAGCGCCATTCCGCAGCTGGGATTCGGGATGAGCGGGGCCGAGGGCGGCACGGCGCTGCTCGACAGGCTGGACGGCCTGCACGAGGAGCTGGGCTTCGCCTCCTACACGGACGGCTCCCGCAGCACCCTGGACGTGTTCGCCATCACGGCGGCCCTGATGCTCGGAACCGCGGGCCTGCCCCACGTGATCGTGCGCTTCTACACCGTGCCCCGGGTGCGAGACGCGCGGGTCTCGGCGGGCTGGGCCCTGCTCTTCATCGCGATCCTCTACACCACCGCACCCGCGGTGGCGGTCTTCGCCCGCACGAACCTGCTCGACACGGTCTCGAACCAGCCCTACGAGGAGATGCCCGAGTGGTTCGGGCGCTGGGAGTCCACGGAGCTGATCAAGTTCACGGACCTCAACGGGGACGGGCGCATCCAGTACGTGGGGCCCGCCGCCGTGGACGCGGCGGGCGAGAAGGTGCGCAACGAGCTCGAGATCGACCGGGACATCATGGTGCTGGCCAACCCGGAGATCGCGCAGCTGCCGGACTGGGTGGTGGCCCTGGTGGCGGCCGGCGGCCTCGCGGCGGCCCTCTCGACCGCGGCGGGCCTCTTGCTGGTGGTCTCCTCCGCCATCAGCCACGACCTCCTCAAGCGCGCCCTCAAGCCGGACATCAGCGAGAAGGAGGAGCTGCGCTACGCCCGCATGGCCGCCGCCGCGGCGGTGGTCGTGGCCGGCTACCTGGGCATCAACCCGCCCGGCTTCGTGGGCCAGGTGGTGGCCTTCGCCTTCGGGCTGGCGGCCTCGTCCTTCTTCCCGGTGATCCTGATGGGCATCTTCTCGAAGCGCATCAACCGGCAAGGGGCCATCGCCGGCATGAGCGTGGGCCTCGTCTTCACGGCCGGCTACATCTTCTTCTTCCGCTTCCTGTGGCCGGAGATGGACCACGAGGTGCACTGGCTGTTCGGCATCTCGCCGGAGGGCATCGGCGTGGTCGGGATGCTGCTCAACTTCCTGGTGTCCGGGATCGTGTCGCACCTGACGCCGCCCCCGCCGGAGCACGTGCAGCAGCTCGTGGAGGACATCCGCGTTCCGCGGGCGAGCTGATCAGTCCGTGAGCAAGCGCGCGACCGTCGGCTCGATGGCCTCCATCCAGGCCGCGCGCCCGGCGGCGGTGACGTGGATGTGGTCGCCGC
>CAZQAT010000070.1:0-24622 GCA_964591315.1 uncultured Planctomycetaceae bacterium | reverse complement strand
GGCTGCCGGTTGGGTGCTAATGCGTCAAAGGCTCATGAATAGGCCGGGCTAGCCCACGGGCCTCTCCAGCCCTGGGAAAGGCTGAGAATCTCGCCCCGTCCACGCTTGATCCGGACCTGCGCATTCCTTTCAGTGGGGGCTTCGAGCGTAACTCGAGCTTGGAGGGACGGATGCACGTTCTCGCCCTGGTCAACCAGAAGGGTGGGTGTGGCAAGACCACGGCCGCCGTCAACTTCGCCGCCGCCCTGGCTGCGAAGGGACGCAGAGTCTTGCTCGTGGACCTGGATCCACAAGCTCACGCCACCATGGCTCTCGGCTGGGCCGTCGACGACGAGCCCGTGCTGTTGGAGGTGCTGCAGCGCGAGTCCGGCGTCGAGGAGGCCCTGGTGTCCGCCCCCGGCGGCTTCTGGCTCCTGCCGGCCAGCGAGGACCTGGCGGAGTTCGAGGAGTCCTCGGCCCGCACCATCAACCCGGAGTCGGTCCTGTCGGAGCAGCTCGATCTGTGCCGCCTGCCCTTCGACGAGGTCGTCCTCGACTGCCCGCCGCGGGTGGACGGGGTCCTGGCCCTGAACGCCCTGCGCGCCTGCAACACGGCGCTCCTGGTCGTGGAGACCGGCGCCTTCGCCCTGCAAGGGGCGGTCAAGGCCCTGCGCATCCTCGACGAGTTGCAGGTGGAGCAGGGGGTGCAGTTCGAGACCCGTGTCCTGGCCACCCTCTTCGACCGCCGCACGCGCTTCGCCCGGGAGCTCCTGCTGGCCATGCACCAGCGCTTCGAGCAGGAGATGCTCGACTCGGTCGTGCGCACCAGCGTGCGCCTGCGTGAGGCCGCGGGCATGGGCGTGCCGGTGCAGCTGCTCGACCCCGCCTGCCGGGCCTCGGAGGACTTCGACGCCCTGGCCGAAGAGTGGCTGCGCCTTCGGGAGGAGGAGCAGGCTGGCGAGGACAGCGAGCTGCTGCAGACCCACTCCTGATCCGGTGCCGCGCACGAACCCGTACACCACCACTCGTTTCCGTGAGCCCGTCCGTCGTCTTCGGCGCCGCGCGCTCGCTCCGCAACGCCCCCTTCGAGCATGAGGAGGAACGTCATCGACCGCATGGCCCTGTTGTGCACTCTCCACGCGGACGGTCCCCGGACCCTTCGACTCCTGCGTGAAGCCGGCTGCACCACGATCGAGAAGCTCGGGCAGCTCCGCCCGGAGAAGGTCGGCGAGCTGCTCGGACTGCCCCCGGCGGCCGCGCGGCGGCTGAGCAAGGAGGCGACGCGCCTGCTGGAGCGCCTCGAGCCGGACCTGGAGCAGGAGGAGGTGACCTTTCCGCCGGCGGCCCGAGCCTCGGCGGTCAAGCCGCCGCCCCAGGGCTTTCGCCTCGAGGAGGTCCCGACGGCCTTCGAGGAGTCTCCCACCCGCCAGAGGGCGGACCTGGACCTGCGGGACCGGGCGCTGCTCGACCGCGTGGTCGAGCGCTGGCGCGAGGAGGACGCCGGGAAGCGCCGGACCGTCGCCGCCGAGGAGGAGGAGATGCTGCGCCAGGTGGAGATCCAGCACGGTGCCGTGCGGGCCGTGGAGCCGGAGGTGGTCGAGGCCCTGACGGCTGCGACGCCGCTCTCCACGACCCCGGCCGACGGGGTCGATGGTCGCCCGGGCGGTGACCGCCTGAGGGCCAGCGACCTGCCCGGTCTCGACCCCGAGGCCTGCGAGGCCCTCGAGCGGGGTGGCGTGCGCTCCCTCGAGGATCTGGCCACCTGCCCGATCGACGAGCTGGTCACCCGCACGGGGCTGGCCTTCACCCGCTCGCGCACCCTGCAGTTCCTGGCCGGCAAGGTGCTGGCCGAGCGGCCGGAGCCCGCCCCGGCCAAGCCCCGCGAGCGGCCCGAGGAGCGCATCAGTCCCCGGGAGCGCCCCGCCTTGCTCGAGCCCGCCGGGGGTGCCTGGAGCGCGCCCCTGGACGACGGGGGCGCCGCCGGCCCCTTCGCCTGACGGGTTCGTATCCGGCGCCGCCTGAGGCGCTATCCTCCCCGGGGACGCCGCTCGCACCGCGGTCCCCGCGGGAGACTCCATGAATCGAATACTCGCCATCCCGGCGCTGGCCTTGTGCGCCGCAGCGCCCCTGGCCGGCTCCGTCTCGGAAGACGAGCCCCGCGACCTGGCCCCCGACGGTCGGCCGGGCTTCGGCCAGCGCCGCGGGGCCCACGCCCTCGGGCGCCTGTTCGTCTCCCCGAGCGAGGCGGACGAGGCCCTGCTCGCGGGCCTCGACGAGCTGACCAGCGACCTGCTCGTGCTGCGCGAGATGGTGCGCCGGGACTATCGCTCCCGGGGGATCTTCCTGTTGCTGGAGGCGGAGGAGGGCGACGCCCTCCCTGACCTTCATCGGCGCTTCCGAGAGGACCAGGCGACCCCCTGGCCGGTGTTCGCGAGCGGCGGGCGGCGGGCCGAGGTCTTCGGCGAGCTGTTGCTCGATGCACGCTTTCAGGTGCGGACGGAGTTGTTCGAGCGTTTCGACCTGGAGTCCCGAGAGCTGCGGGCCGGGCTGGCCCTCCTGCGCGGGTCCCAGGACGGGCTCTACGACCTGAAGGACACCGAGGCCCGCACCGTCGCCTCGCGCCTCGACCTGACCGCGGCGATCCTGCGGGCCGTGCGCCTGGACCTGGACGTCTTGCGTGAGCGGGGAGAGGGGAGCGCGCCGGGCTCTCCGGAGCCGGCCTGGATGGCCGAGCTGATCGGGATCACCAAGCTGCGCTCCGAGGCGGACCGCCTGAGGGCGTTCGACTCCCTCGAGGCCAAGGTGGCCGGCCGCCGCGAGCGCCTGCGCAGCGTGCTCTTCTGGCCGCGTCTCGAGGACAGGCTGCGGACCGAGCTCGCCAAGCGCCAGGCCCTCGAGGACCTGGCGGCCCGGCACCTCGAGCGCGTGCAGCGCTTCCTCGTCGTCCCCCCCTTTGACGAGGACCCGCCGCGCTCGGTGCTCGACCTCTCTCGCGCCGACCGCCACCGCCACGCCCTCGGGGAGGGCCTGCGCGGCCTCGAGGCGGATCCCCTGGACGAGGAGCTGACCTACTGGACGGCGGTCGCCGCGGACTACCTGTACGGGCCCCAGGAGGGCCGGCGCTGGTTCGACCGCTACCTGGCCCTGCGCGGCATCCGCGCCACGGACCACCGCAGCACGAAGGAGCGCGAGCTGACCGACAGGGAGGAGTACGCCCTCGAGAAGGTCCTGATCGGCTTCACCCAGCCCGGGGAGCTGGGCGGTCGCTGACGGTCGCGCTCAGCCCGAGGTCGTCGTGAACTCCTCGCGGCGCTTGCGCCACTCGGGGTTCTCCGGGTCCAGCTCGATGCAGCGCTGGACCTCGACCAGGGCCTCCTTGACCTTGCCGTTGATGAAGAGGCAGCAGGCCAGGGTGTCGATCACGTTGACGTCATCGTCGGAGGCCTTGGCGGCGGCGACGGCGACCTCGAGGGCGAAGGCCTTCTCCGTGGCGTCGAGGACCTCGGCGTCCTCGTAGAAGCCCCACGCGATGCTGTTGCCGAGGCTGGCCTGGTACCTCTCGGGGACGTGTCTCCAGAGTCGGGGCGCGGCCTCGCGCACGCGGGTCCGGGCTGCGCGCTTCTCCTCCTCGTCGCGGGTCGTGCGGGCGGCACGGTCGTGGAAGGAGTAGATGAGGTACCAGCCGTCGAAGAGGATCTCGCCGTAGGTCTCCTCCGCCAGGAAGGCCTGGATCTTCGGCAGGTCCTCGGGGCCGCTCACGTCCTTGCGCAGGGCCTCGAAGGCCACCCACCGCAGGGCGAGAGACCTGCCCTCGGGGTCGAGCTTGCGGATGGCGGCGATCTGCGCCTCCGCAAGCTCCCCCAGACCTGCCTTGCGCAGGCGCTTCGTGAGGGCCCAGCGACTGTCGATGCTGCTCGCCTCGAAGCCCTGGCCGGCCACCACCGTGGCGGTCACGGCCTCGCGCTGGACGGCGATGGCGTCCTGGGCGTTGAACTCGCCGAGCTTCTCGATCAGGTCGAAGCGCAGGCCGAGTACGTCGCCGCCGGCGGCGATGCGCTGCTCGAGGTCGACGATCGTGCCCTCACCGGACTCGATGCGGCGTACCTCGGCCAGGAAGTCCTCCTCGGGCATGTAGCCGACGATCGAGTCACGCGGGCTGCCGTTCGGGTTGAGGAACAGGAGTGTGGGGAAGCCGCGCACCCCGAACTCCTTCGCCAGCTTCGATCCCGCCTCGCTCTCCGCGTCCACGTTGAGGCAGAGGACGTCGCTCATCTCGGTGACCACCGAGTCCGCTGAAAAGGCCTCCCTGTCCAGCTTCTTGCAGTAGCCTCACCACTCCGTCCAGAAGTCGATGAAGACGAGCTTGTTCTCTGTGGCGGCCTTCTCGAGGGCCGCCTCGTAGGTGCCCTCGAACCAGGGCAGTCTTCCGTGGTCGGTAGGCGGGAGGATCGGCGACGCGAGGATCGCAGCCAGCAGGGGTAGGAGCATGTGCAAGATCGAAGGGGACGCGGCGGTGCTGCCGGGCCTGTTGGGCGGCGGGCAGCCAGGAGCATCCTAGGGCATCTCGCGGGCGTCCCCGGGCCTGCTGGGAGATCGGGTGGGGAACCTCGCTCTTTCTTGCAGACCCTGAACCGCCCGGACCCGTCTCCGGACCGGAGCAGGAAGCCCCGCGGGGGCCGATCCCGGCCACTCCGGTGCTCCGGACGGGCCCTCGGGCTCGTATAATCCGGGCCCCACTTCGCAGCCAGAACGCCCTCCGCCCCGCGCCAGAGCGGGCCCTGGGCTGCCGGCAGACCCAGGTGCGCGCCCTTGAGCTCGACGTTGACGTCCAACCCCTTCTCCGCGCTGATCGACAGCGTCCGTGACCGTACGGGGGACGACCCCATCTTCAGCCTCAACGCCGACGCGAACCGGCGCAAGGCGGCCGGGGAGTCGATCCTCAACGCGACCCTGGGAGCCCTCACATCGGACGAGGGCGAGCTCTTGGTGCCGCCCACCGTGGCCGAGGCCCTCTCGCGCATCCCCCTGCAGCGGGCCTCCGCCTACGCTCCGATCGCGGGGCCGCCGGCCTACCTGGACGCGGTGGTCCGCGACACCCTCGGCGAGGGAGAGCTGGCGGAGAACTCCACCGCCGTGGCCACGGCCGGGGGCACCGGGGCCATCCTGCACGCCCTGACCTGTTTCCTGGACAGTGGGCAGGCCCTGCTGACCACCGACTACTTCTGGGCGCCCTACCGGATCATCGCGAGCCACACCAAGCGCGCGGTCGAGACCTTCCGCATGTTCGATGAGGAGGGCGGCTTCGACCTGCGCAGCTTCGAGGAGGCCCTCGTCGCCCAGCTCGCGCGTCAGGGGCGCTCCCTGGTCATCCTCAATTTCCCGTGTCACAACCCCACTGGGTACACCCTCGACAAGGGAGAGTGGGACAGGGTGGTGGACATCGTCGAGCGCCATGGCCAGCGTGCGCCGATCGCGATCCTCTTCGATCTGGCCTACGCCAAGTTCGGCGCCCCCGGCACCGAGCGCTGGGTCGACGAACTCGAACGCCTGTCCTCGGCCTCCCAGGTCCTGATCGCCTGGAGTGCCTCCAAGGCATTCGCCCAGTACGGCGCCCGTATCGGCTCCCTGATCGCCCTGCAGAAGGACGAGGAAGAGCGCTCCCGCATCCGCAATGCCCTGAGCTTCGCCTGCCGCGGTACCTGGTCCAACTGCAACCACCTCGGGATGCTGGCGATCACCGAGCTGTTGACCCAGCCGGAGCTGACGCGTACCTACAGCAGCGAGCTGCGAGAGCTGGTGGTCCTGCTCAACACGCGCGTGGATGCCTTCAATGCCGAGGCGGCCAAGTACGAGCTGACGTATCCGCGCTACGAGGGCGGCTTCTTCGTGACAGCCTTCACCCCCGACGCGAAGCTGACCGCCGCGCACATGCGCGAGCTCGGGGTCTACGTGGTTCCGCTCGACGGCGCCGTCCGCATCGCCCTCTGCGCCACCCCGGTCGCGGAGGTGCCGCGCCTGGTGGAGGCCCTCGACGCCGGCGTGCGCGCCGCCCGGGAGAAGTGAGCGCGGAAGCTCCCAAGCCCTCGACCCCGCCCGCCGGGGAGCTGGCTCACCTCTACGGGGAGCGCGTCCACCTCGTCGACAATCCCTTCCTGCGCTCGGTCCTGGCGCGCATCTCCTCACCCCAGGGCTCGATCCCTGAGGTGCTCAACCTCCTGCGCCTGGCCTACGAGATCCTGCTCGGTGCGGCCACTGCCGAGTTCCCTTGCGTGGAGGCCGAGGTCGATACCCGCATGCGCGAGGTGCACCCCGAGGCGGGTGTCTGGAACGGGACGGTGCTCGACCCGACGGTCCGCGTCGTGGTCTGCGACGTGGTGCGTGGTGGCATCGTGCCCAGTCAGGTCTGCTTCGAGCGACTGCTCTCGGTCCTGCCCGACGCCTGCCTGCGCCTGGATCACCTGAACATGTCCCGCATCTCCGATGCCGAGGGCCGCGTGACGGGGGTGGACCTCTCCGGCAGCAAGGTCGGCGGCGACGTGGAGGACGTGATCCTGCTCATCCCCGACCCCATGGGCGCGACCGGCTCCACGGTGCTGCGGGCGGTCGAGCACTACAGGTCGAACTACGGTGCGCCGGCCAAGATCATCAGCCTGCCGGTGATCGCCACCCCCGAGTACATGCGCGCCGTGCTCGAGGACGTGGACGACGCGGTTGTCTACGCCGGCCGCCTGGACCGCGGTCTCTCCGACCCGGACGTGCTGGCCAGCGTGCCCGGTACCCACTGGGAGCGGGAGCGCGGCCTCGACGACCACGGCTACATCGTTCCCGGGGCGGGGGGCATGGGGGAAGTGCTCAACAACTCGTGGTGCTGAGGCCGCGTGGCTGAAGTCTCCGCGCTCGAGTCCGACCGCGAGCCCCTGTGACCGGGGGGCCCGGTGACGATAGAGATCGGTCCGCCTCTCCGACCCCGCACGAACGCCAGGAAGACCCCGTCATGAAGGCCCTACTCTCCATCTCCCTCCTGCTCGGGGTCGCCGCCTTCGCCCTGGAGGACGTCGCCGATGCCCATGGCGGCACCTACCGCGGCCCGGGCGATCCGGGCGGCTCCGGCGGCGGCTCGGCCGACACGGTGCCCCCTGGCGGCAGCTCCGGATCCTCGGGCTCGGGGAGCTCGACCTCCGGGAGCACCAGCGGCGGCAGCTCCCCGGGCACTCCCTCGGGGGGCGGCAGCGCCCCGAAGTCCGGCGGCTCGCGGCCCAGCGGTCCCTCCGTGCCGACCGCTCCGACGAGCGCTCCCTGGGAGCCCTGGTGGGCCTTCAACCGCGACCCCTTCCTGAACCTGAAGGCGATCATCCACGAGGGAGGCCTGCTGCTCGGCAGCGACGACTACTTCCTCGGCCACGAGCCCGCGGACCTCGTGCGGGACCAACTGCGGCCCTCGGAGGCCCTCGTGCGCGATGAGATCGTGCCTTCCCTGCTCGTGGTGCTCGAGGAAGAGAGCGACAACGACCTCGTCACCGGCGCCCTGATCGCCCTGGCGAAGATCGGCGACCCGGCGAAGCCCGGGGCCGACCGCCGGCCGCTGGCGCAGGTCTTCCAACCCTTCCTCGCCTCGCCCAACCAGGAGATCGCCGAGACCGCCGCCGTGGCCCTCGGCATCCTGGCCCACCCGGAGGCGATCAAGCCCCTGGGCGAACTCCTGACCGACAGCGATGCCGGTCGCAAGCTCGTGGGCAACGAGGCTGGCGTCTCGTGGCGGACGCGGGCCTTCGCCGCCTACGGCCTGGGGCTGATCGGCCACCGCAGCGACGACCCGGACGTGCGGCGCGGCGTGCTCGACCTCCTGCGCGGCACCCTCGAGGGCGACGCCCTGGGCATGGCGACCCCGGACGTGGGCGTGGCCTGCTTGAGCGCCATCGGCCTCGTGCCCCTGCCGGTGGACCCCCTCGGGAGCTTGCAGACCGCGAACCGCAAGCCGTCGCCCTCTCAGTGCCGGCGGGGACAGGTCGTCTGGCTGCTCGAGTTCCTGGAGCGCGAGGAGCTCAACTACCTGCTGCGCTCCCACGTGCCGACCACCCTGGCGCGCCTGGCCCGGGGCACCGAGGGCGATCCGAGCCTGCGGGCCCTGGTGGCCGCGGACCTGATCGAGCTCGCGACCGGAGCGAGCAAGGTGCAGCACGACCTGCGTGCAAGCGCCGTGCTCGCCCTGGGGCGGATCGGCGCGGCGCTCCCGACGGAGCTCGACGGAGACATCTTCGAGGCCCTGGCGAAGGTGGCGCGCGAGTCCCGCCAGCCGGAGGTGCGCACCCTGGCGCTGATCGCCCTCGGCCAGGTCGGCGCTCGCCGCGGCTACCGCATGCCCCTCGACGAGCGGCGCGTGCAGGCGGCTCGCAAGGAGCTCCTGAGGCAGCTCAGCCAGGGGCGCAGCACCGACCGCCCCTGGGCGGCCCTGGCCCTGGGACTGCTCGAGCGCTCCTCGGTGGCCGGTGGCCTGGCGCCCTCGAGCGACGTGCGCGGGCCCCTGCGCGCCGGCCTGGTGGAGGCCAGGTCGCCCAGCGAGATCGGCGCCTACGCCATCGCCTGCGGCATCGTTCAGGACCAGGAGGCGGCCAAGGTCATGACCGCCAAGCTGGAGTCCCTCTCCGAGGAGCGCTCCCGCGGCTACCTCTGCATCGGCCTGGGCCTGATGAACGCCCGGGAGGGAATCGAGCCCCTGCGCAAGCTGCTCTCGAAGGCCCGCTACCGGCCCCAGCTGCTGCGTGAGGCGGCCATCAGCCTCGGGTTGCTCGGGGACAAGAACGTGGTCGACGACCTGATCGAGGAGCTGAACCAGGCCACCAGCCTGACGGCCCAGTCCTCGATCGCCTCCGCCCTTGGCACCATCGGCGACGCGCGCTCGGTGAAGCCCCTGCTCGCGATGCTGCGCGATCAGGAGACCAACGTGCGCGCTCGGGCCTTCGCGGCCGTGGCCCTGGGCATCGTGGCCGACAAGGAGCCGCTGCCCTGGAACGCGAAGCTCGCCGTGGGGGCGAACTACCTGGCGGGAACGCCGACCCTGACGGACGGTGTCGGCAAGGGCATCCTCGACATCCTCTAGCCGCGCCTCGGCGGCTCAGCCGAGCTGCAGCATGTAGAGGTAGCGCAGGATGAAGAGCACCGTGAAGGCGTGCACGAGCAGCGGCACGCTGCGCGGGCGTCCGGTGCCCAGGGCGATCACCGAGGCCGCGATGCAGCCCCAGGCGATCCCGTCGGTGATCGAGAAGGAGAGGGGCATGATCAGGAGCGTCAGGAAGGCCGGGATGGCCCGGGCCGGCTCGCCCCAGTCGACCTCCTTCAGGGCGCCCATCATCATCGAGCCGATCAGGACCAGCACCGGGGCGATCACCGGGTAGTGCACGGCGCCCTCGGCGCCCACCGGCACGCCGCCGCCGATGGTGGCGATCAGGGGCGCGCAGACGAGGCCGGTCAGGAGGCACAGGCCCGTCACCACCGCCGTCAGCCCCGTGCGCCCGCCGGCGGCGATGCCGCTGGCGCTCTCGATGTAGACCGTGACGGTGCTCGTGCCGAGCAGGGATCCGAGGGTCGTGCCCACCGCGTCCGCGAAGAAGGCGCCCTTGGCCCGCGGCAGCTGCCCGTCGCGCATCAGCCCCGACTGCTTCCCCAGGCCGAGCAGGGAGCCCACCGTGTCGAAGAGGTCGAGCACGAGGAAGACCAGGATCACGGCCAGCCAGTCGGTCCAGGGCCGCGCGAAGAGTCCAGCCAGGTCGAGCTGGAAGGCGGCGCTGGGGGCGGGCGGCGCTCCCACGACTCCCTGCCAGACGACCAGGGGCGTCTCGAGCCCGAAGGCCGCGCTCGCCGCGAGCCCCGCCATCGCGGTGACGCCGAGCCCGATCAGGATCCCGCCGCGCACCCGCCGGGCTGCGAGGACCACGTGCACCAGGAGGCCGAACAGGGCCAGCAGCGCGGTGGGGGCGGAGAGGTCCCCGAGCTCGATCAGCGTGGCCGGGTTGTCGCCCACCAGTCCGCCGAACTCGAGGCCGACCAGGGCGATCAGGAGTCCGATGCCCGCCGTGATCCCCGCCGCCAGCTCTCGTGGTAGGGCCAGCATCACCCGTTCGCGCCAGGAGCTCCACGACAGGGCCAGGAACACCAGCCCCGCGATCAGGTTCGCGCCCAGGGCCTCCTGCCACGTGAAGCCCATCAAGAGGCAGACCGTGAACACGAAGAACAGGTTGTGCCCCATGGCCGGCGCCAGGGCCATGGGCAGGCGCGCCACGAGGCCCATGAAGAAGCAGGCCACGGCCGAGGCCACGCAGGTGGCGAAGAGCACGCCATCGGGGTCCATCCCCGCCGCCGGGTGGGAGAGCAGGGCCGGCTGGACGAAGAGGATGTAGGAGAGGGTCGAGAAGGTGACCAGCCCCGCCACCGTCTCGCGCCCGACGGTGGTGCCCGCCTTCTCCAGCTGGAAGATGCGTTCCAGGATCCCCATGGCGGAGAGGACTCTACCCGCCCGCCCGCCGCTCGCGCCAGCGCGCGAGGTCGAGGCGGAAGAGGGCGCCCTGGCCGCCCGTGAACTGGCCGCCCTCCCGCCGGGCCAGGACCCGGAAGGCCCGGGCCGGGTTGCCGTTCATGGTGCGCACCTCGAAGGGGCGCTGGTCGCTCGCGCTCATGGCCGCCCGTAGACGCGCTTGTTGCCCAGGCCGTGGCCCACCAGGAAGCCGTCCCGCTCCAGGCGCACGAAGGTCCGCCGCGCGCGCTGCAGGCCGATGTTGAAGGCCTTGCTGAAGGCCAGGGGCGTGGCGTCGCCGCCGGGGTCCCGGGCGCCCCAGTTGCTGGCCTCGACCCAGTTCAGGACGCGTGCTTCGAGGGGGTCGAGGCCGCGCTTGCGCGCGTTGCCGTTGCGCAGGGCGTGCAGGGTCGCGCCCTTCGCGCGGCGGTTGGAGGCGCCCACGCGCACCACGACCTCGCGCTCGTCGTCACGGTGCAGGACGGCGTGGGGCCGCGCCAGGGAGGCCGCGACCTGGGCCGCGACGATGGTGAGGCCCTCCAGGCGCAGGGAGGTGGTGGAGACCTCGATGGCCGGCTCCAGGAGGTTCCGGCCCACGCTGCGGATGCGGCTCATCACCTCCTTGGGGCGCGACACGCCGTACAGGCTGCCGTTGTCGTTCACGCCCACCAGCAGCATTCCACCGCGGGTATTGGCGAAGGCGCACAGGGTGCGCGCCAGCTTCTCGTCCCGCGGCAGGCCGCGCTTGAACTCGCGGTCCTTGCCTTCGCCCGAGGCAATGTGGTGCCGGAGTTCGGACTCGGAGAGGTTCACGACTCCCAAGATAGCGGACAGGCGATCGACTGCACATCTCCGGATAGGATCGGGACTCCGCCCGCGCCCTTGAACGAGGAGATACTCGATGCAAATTCGACGCCGCCTGGCCGCTCTCTTCCCGAGCTTGTTGCTGTTCACTGCCTCCGCCCTCGCCGGGGAGAGGCCCGTGAAGGTCTTCATCCTCGCCGGCCAGTCCAACATGGAGGGGGCCGGCGTGATTGCGAGCAATCCCGAGCGGAGCGGAGGGCGCGGAACCCTCGAGCACCTGGTGAAGGACCCGGCCACGGCCGAGCGCTACGCACACCTGAAGGACGAGAAGGGCGCCTGGCGCGTGCGCGAGGACGTGTGGATCTCCTACTTCGACCGCAAGGGGGGCCTGACGGTCGGCTACGGGGCGAAGGAGCAGCAGGTCGGTCCCGAGCTCCAGTTCGGGCACGTGGTCGGCGACCACTTCGACGAACAGGTGCTGCTGATCAAGGTCGCCTGGGGCGGCAAGAGCCTGGCGGTGGAGTTCCGTCCGCCGAGCGCGGGGGGCGAGGTGGGGCCCTTCTACACGAAGCTCTTCGAGGAGGTGCGCGACGTACTCTCGGACTTGAAGGCCCACTTTCCCTCCTACGCGGGCCAGGGCTACGAACTGGCGGGTTTCGCCTGGCACCAGGGCTGGAACGACCGGGTCAACCAGGCCCACAACGACGCCTACCAGGAGAACCTGACCCACTTCATCCGCGACCTGCGCAAGGAGCTGAAGGCCCCCGACCTGCCCTTTGCCCTGGCCGAGACCGGCATGAGTGGGCACGAGGAGAAGCACCCCCGGGCTCTCTCGCTGATGAAGGCCCAGGCAGCGGTGGCGAAGCTCCCGGAGTTTCGGGGCAACGTGGGCTTCGTGGGCACCAGAGACTTCTTCCGGCCCGCGGACCAGTCGCCATCGGGGCAGGCCTACCACTGGAACAACAACGCCGAGACCTACTGCCTGATCGGCGGCGGGTTGGCGGAGTCGCTGATCGAGTTGATCGAGGCGCGAGAGGCGAAGAGAGGCCGCTGAGGGGCTAGTCGTCCTCCTCCAGGCGGAGGGCGTCGCCGGCGCGCAGGAGGTGCAGGGTGACACCCCGGGCGGCGTGGAGCGCGCCCTCCTTCGTCTCCGCGACCCGCGCTCGCCGGGCGTCGAAGACGACCACGTTGCTGGCCCCGAGCACCTCGAAGCGCTCGCCCTCGACGACCACCGCCGTGCCCTCGTCGACGGCCACTCCCACCTTCTCGGGATGGTCGAGCACCGCGGACAGGAGCCGCTGCAGGCGGCGACGCTTCAGGGCGTGCTGGTCGACGATGACCTCCGGCCAGAGCCCGAGGCCCGTGACCAGCTCCGTGCCCCGCGCCACGACGGCCTCGAGCTCTGCCTCGCCCGTGATCATCAGCTTCGATTGCACGGCGGCTCCGGCGCTCGTGCCGCCGAAGACGACGCCGCTCAGGTGCCGCTCCCGCAGGAGCTCCGTCAGGTCCGCGGCCTCGACCGCCTTCATCAACCTCCGCTGGCTCCCGCCCGGCATCCACACCAGGCTCGCGCGCTGGAGGTCTGTGCGCGAGGTCGGGGCCGCCAGGTCGTCGAGGACGAAGGCCTCGGCCACCCCGGCCTCGCGAAACATCTCGGCCGAGCCGACGCCCCGCCCCACCCGCTGGGAGGCGTGGGGGAGGATCGCGACGACTGCCTCCTGCCCTCCGGCCAGCTCGACGGCACGGGCTACCGCCTCCTTCGGGGTGCGGCCGCCACCGATCACGATCAGGGCGCCCGCGGGCTCCGGTGTGACGGGCGTCGGGGCGGGCAGCGGGAGGACGAGGAGCAGGATCGGGAGGTGCTTCATGGGCGGGCTCCGGGGGCGGGGGGTGGACCCCAGGATCGCCGAGGAAGCCGCCGCGGGGAACAGGCGGCCCGCCCCAAACCCGCGAGTCTCGGGCGGCTCGCGGGGGAGACGGAGTCGCTATGGTGGTGGGCCTCGCGGATCGCCACCCACGCACGAGACCATGACCGACGCCAGCGCTCCCGTCCGCTTCGACGACATTCCCCTGGAGGAGCCCGACCTGGACGCCCTCGAGGGCCAGGCACGGGCTCTCAAGGCCAAGATCGACGAGGGGGGCGGTCCCCAGGGTTGCCGGGCCGAGCTCGAGGCCTGGAACGAGAGCCGGGAGCGCGTGTCGACCTACGCCGACCTGGTGGCCCTGCGCTTCAGGCAGGACACCGCCGACGGGGAGCGCAAGGCCGCCAAGGATGCCTGGGACGAGCAGGCCCCGCGCTGGACCGAGCTGCAGGTGGACGTGCAGCGGCACCTGCTCGGCCACGAACAGCGGAGCGCCTTCGAGGCGGACATCGGTGCCCAGGCCTTCGCGCTGTGGGAGTCCCAGGCTCTGGCCTTCGACGCGGCCATCAAGGAGGACCTGGTCAAGGAGTCCAAGCTCGTCTCCCAGTACACGGAGCTGCTGGCCTCCGCCGAGTTGGAGTTCAACGGTGAGAGCCACAACCTCTCGACCATCGGCAAGTACGCCTTCCGGGCCGAGCGCGACCTGCGACACGACTCGGCGGCCGTGGTCTGGGACTGGTTCGCGAAGAACGGGGAAGAGCTGGACCGGAACTTCGACGAGCTGGTGGGCCTGCGGGGCCGGATGGCGGAGACCCTGGGCTTCCCGAGCTTCACGGAGCTCGGCTACAAGCGCATGTGCCGGGTCGACTACGGCCAGCAGGACGTGGAGCGCTTCCGGGCCGAGATCATCGCGGAGGTCGTGCCCCTGTGCCTCGAGATCCGCGAGCGCCAGGCGCAGGTCCTGGGCGTGGACCCTCTCATGGTCTGGGACGAGCCGGTCCACGACGTGCGCGGTAACCCCGAGCCCAAGGGCGATCGGGCCTGGATGGTCGAGCGGGCCGAGGAGATGTTCAACGCCATGGGCGACGGCCTCGGGGAGTTCTTCGAGCGCATGGTGCGCGGCGAGTTCCTCGACCTGGACAGCCGCCAGGGCAAGGCCGGCGGAGGGTTCTGCACCTCATTCCCGACCCACGGCATGCCCTTCGTCTTCGCCAACTTCAACGGCACCCAGGGGGACGTGCGGGTCCTGACCCACGAGGTGGGTCACGCCTTCCAGAACTACTCGAGCCAGGGGCAGGGCCTGCTCGACTACCACTGGCCCACGGCGGAGTCGGCGGAGGTCCACTCCATGTCCCTGGAGTTCCTGACCTACCCGTGGATGGACGCCTTCTTCGGTGACGAGGGGGAGCGCTTCCGCTGGGTGCACATGGCGGACGCGCTGCTGTTCCTGCCCTACGGCACGGCCGTGGACCACTTCCAGCATCTGGTCTACGAGCGACCGGACTGCTCGCCCGCCGAGCGCCACGAGATGTGGCGGGAGATGGAGCGCACCTACCTGCCCTGGAGGGACTGGGGTGACCTCGGCTACGGCGCGAAGGGCGGCCGCTGGCAGCGGCAGTCGCACATCTACTTCGAGCCCTTCTACTACATCGACTACGTGCTGGCTCAGGCCTGCGCCCTGCAGTACTGGGCCTGGGCGGAGCGGGACCGCGGCGAGGCGATGGAGTCCTACGTGCAGCTCTGTGCCCGGGGTGGCTCGGCGCCCTTCCAGGAGCTGGTGCGCGGCGCGGGGATCACGAGCCCCTTCCAGGCCGGCTGCCTGAAGGACGTGGTCGAGCGGGCGCGCGGCTTCTTGCTGGGCTAGCCCGGACTATTCATGAACACGCACACCAGACTTTACAACCGGCCGCCGATGGCGGCCTCTCGACTCCTGCCGGCACTTTGCGAACATCGGCGTCCTCGACGACCTGACCAGGTCGACTCCGGGGCCGATGCCCGCAAAGCACCGGCAGGAACCGAGTTGCTGTGTCTGGTGCACGTCTTCATGAATAGTCCGGGCTAGCGCGTCGCGACCAGGAACAGGCGCCGGAAGGCGTCGAGGGTCCGGCCCGGCGGGTACACCGCGCTCAACGCGAGTACGCCCGCTGGGCGAAGAGCACCGCCAGGTAGGGCAGCATCGAGCGCTTGTTCGGGATCAGCTTGAAGATCTGCCACAGCCGCGAGGGCCGGAAGTAGAAGGCCCGATAGGCGCGGTTGCGCAGCTTCGTGATCGTCGACTCCGGCGTCTCCGACAGGTTGATGTCGGTCTGGTAGGGCTCGTAGGCCTCCCAGTTCGAGGGCAGGTCGAAGCCTGCGTGCTCGACCTCCTCGAAGAGCTGCGTGCCCTTGAAGGGGATCACGCGGAAGAAGGCCGCCGTGTGGAAGGAGCTGTCCGCCGCCCAGTCGATGGTGGCCTTCATCTCGTCCTCGGTCTCGGAGGGGAAGCCCAGCATGAAGGCGCCGTGCACCAGGACGTCCTGCTTGGCGATGAAGTCGACGATGTGCTTCACCTTGTCGATCTTCAGGTTCTTCTTCATCACCTTCTGGATGCGCGGCACCGAGGACTCGACCGCGACCATGCAGCGGTACATGCCGGCCTGCTTGAGCAGGACGACGAGGTCCTCGGTCAGGATGTCCCCGCGCAGGCCGTTGGGGAAGGTGAGCTTGAGACCGTAGTTGCGCTCGATCAGGCCCTGGGCGATGGCAGTGGCGCGCTCGGGGCGCAGGTTGAAGATGTCGTCCATGAAGACGAGCTCCTTCACCCCGTGGTTCTGGACCAGATAGTCGATCTCGGCCAGCACGCTCTCCGCCGAGCGGGCGCGGAACTTCTTGCCGTAGGAGTTGTGGCAGTAGGTGCAGCGCCAGGGACAGGCCCGGGAGGAGAACATGGTGGCGAACTCCTTGTGGGCGTAGATCAGGCCGCCCCGGGGCATGTCGTGGTACTTGGCGTGGTCGATCAGGTCCCAGGCCGGCATGGGCAGGTCGTCCAGGTCGTCCGGCGCCGGCCGATCCGCCTCACGCACCACCTCGCCGTCCAGGTTGCGCCAGGTCACGCCCGTGCAACCGTCCCAGTCGCTGCGCAGGGTCGTGAGGCCCTGCATCAGCTCGATGAAGGTGTGCTCGCCCTCGCCCCGCACGCAGTAGTCCACGTTGGCGTCCTGCATGACGTCGTCGTCGGCGACGCTCGGGTGAGGCCCTCCGGCCACCACGGTGGCCTCCGGCAGCCGCTGCTTGACGAGCTTGGCCACCTCGTGCATGCAGCCGGCCTCGTAGGTCATGGCCGACAGGCCGACCACGTCGGGCCGCAGTTCCGCCAGCCGCGCCGCCGCCTGCTCGGCGTCCCAGCGCTCGGCCTTCATGTCGATGATGTGGATGTCCTCGAAGCCCTCTCGCCTCACGGCCGAGGCGATGGCCATGATCCCCAGCGGGTGGACGTGGGTGTGCTGGGTGTAGGGGTGGAAGGTCTGGACGAGGACGATGCGAGACATGGGAGCGCGCTCGGGGGGCAAGTGTGCCGTGCACGGAAGAGTATGACCCGCCCGCCGGCTCTCGGGGTGGATCGGCTCCAGAATTGACAGAGGACCGGGGTCGTCCGGCTTCCCTTGGACGACTCCGGCCTCCGGAATTCGCGAGCGGTCCTCGAGCTAGCGCACGCGCGTCAGCCGGAACACGGGCATCTCGCCTTGCTCGCCCTTGGCGATCGAGGTCCAGCGCTCCTCGATCGTGTTCTCGTCGATGAAGGCCAAGGTCAGGGAGTCCATGTAGTGCCCCGAGGAGTCCGCCAGGTCCGTCACGGCGAAGGCCTCGAAGGACAGCTTGCCCTCGTCGTCGATGTGGCCGTTCATGCGGGGCTGGTTCTTGCCGGCGCAGTAGTGGGTCATCATCAGGGAGTTCCCGTTCAGGGAGTACATGTTGACCATCTCGGACTCGGTGCCGGGGAACATGGTCTCCCGCAGCACGGAGCCGCCGGCTGTAAGGTCGAACTCGATGTAGACCGGGCCCTCGGGGCCGTCCATCTGCCAGCGGCCAAGGAGCTTCTCGAGCTGGGAGAAGAGCCGCTCGCGGGCCTCCGCGTCGAAGGCCTCATCAGGAGCGGCCATCATGGCGGCGTAGGAGGTGCTGTCCTGGGTGGAGGCGCAGCCGAGCAGGAGGAGAGGCAGGACGAGAAGGGGGTAGCGCATGGAGGTCTCCTTGATCTGGGGTGGGTACCGGAGGCAGGGCTCCGGGGAGAGTAGGCCCGGGGAGTCCCGCGCCGCAAGGGGGCCGGGGTCGCCCGCTAGCGGGTGAAGCGCCAGGTCCAGCCCGTGATCGTGCCGCGCGCGTTCACCTCGTCGACGCGCCAGTAGTACGTCTCGTCCGCCGCCAAGGGGCCGGGGTCGAAGGTGGTGCCCGTCTGGTTGCCCTGGAAGGTCAGGGGGAAGCTGGTCCCGAAGTAGACGTCGTGGGACTTGGCACCGGGGCCCGCCTTCCAGCGCAGCTTGGGGCTGGCCGCGAGGTCCAGGGACAGGTGCCCCGGATGGACCAGCACCGCCCGTCCGGGGAGGCCGCTGGGGTCCGTGACGAAGCGCCAGGTGTCGCCCTCGGTCGTTCCGTTGTCGTCGATCGTGTCGATGCGCCACTCGTAGGTGACCCCGGCCCGGAGGTGGCCCGGGCTCCAGCTGTTCGTGGTGGCCGGCAGCTGCTGCGCCAGGGGCTGGACGTCTCCGGTGGGGCCGAAGTGCAGGTCCACGAAGTTCGCCGAGGGGCTGACGGTCCAGCGCAGGGGAGTGGCGAGGGGCAGGCCCTCTTCCCGGTGAGCCGGAAGGGGCTTGATGGCCTTGGCCGGTCCCGGGACACCGGTGGCCACGGTGGTGAAGCTCCAGCCGAAGCCCACGGCCGTGCCGTTGCCGTTGGTCCCGTCGACGCGCCAGTGGTAGGTGGTGTTCGGCTGCAGGGCGCCCGGGTTGAATCCGTCGGCCATGTGCCCTGCATCACCCTGGGACTCAAGGGCCGCGGGGCCCGCCCCGAAGTGCACCTTCTGCAGGAGGGCCCCCGTGCTGGGCAGCCACGCGAGGTCGGCGTCCAGCGGGACGTCGATCTCGCCGTCCGCCGGGTAGGGGGTCCTGGCCCTGGCGGGGGTCGCGCCCCAGGCGCCGATCAGGCGGTAGTGGGGGGCGTGGCCGGCCTCGGCGTTCCACCAGGTGTGGAAGCGCCCCTGGAGGTCGGCGATCTGAGCCTGGACACCGGCGTCCGGGCTCTCGAACAGGTCATTGGTCTCCCAGGGGTCGGCGGCCAGGTCGTAGAACTCCTCCACCCCGCCCCACTCGTCCAAGGTGTACTTGGCGTCGGCCGTGCGGACCATGAACTGGTGTCCCCCCGAGTCCTCGCTCGAGCCCAGGGCGTGGAAGGCCTCCTGTCGCCAGCCCGCCGGGGCCGCGGGCTCGATCATCAGGTCCATCAGGCTCACCCCGTCGACGGCCTCGCGGACCTGCTCCGTGATCGGCACCCCGGTGGCCTCCACGAGGGTCGGGAAGATGTCGATGTTGATGGCCGGCTCCTCGACCACGCGGCCCGCAGGAAGCACGCCGGGCAGGCGGGCGATCAGCGGGATGCGGGTCAGGGCATCGTAGCTTCCGGCACCCTTGGTGTAGGCGCCCATCTCCGCCGCCAGTTCTCCGTGGTCGGTGGAGAAGATCACCAGGGTGTCGTCGGTCAGGCCCAGGGCGTCGAGCTCGTCCAGGACGCGGCCGATGTTGTGGTCCAGCTGCCTGATGAGACCGTAGTAGTACGACAGGGCCTCCTTGAACTCGTCCTGACTCAGGTTCTGGAACTGGGACTGGACGAAGGCCAGGCGCGGAATGGTCGCGAGCTTGTCGAAGTTGGGCGGGAGGCTGAGCTGGCTGAAGGGGTGGAACAGGTGCGCGTAGTCATCCGGCGCCACGCCCGACGGGAGGATTGGCGTGTGGGGCGCGAGCATCGAGTACCACAGACAGAAGGGCCGTCCGTCCCCCTCTGGGCCCGCACGGTCCTTCAGGAAGTCGATCGCCTTGTCAGCGAAGAAGCTCGTGGGGTGGTACTGGTTCGAGTTGAGGGAGTAGCCGGTCTTCTCGAACTCGCCGAAGACGGGGAGGCCCGGCATCGTGTAGGTGTTCGAGGGAAGGCTGTAGCTCGGGACTCCGTTGTTCGAGCAGTAGTTGACGTAGTCTCCGAAGTCGTGGATCTCGTCAAAGCCGTGGTCGTCCCCCCAGCCAGGTAGCTGGTTGTCCCACATCAGGTGATGCAGGCCGACATTGGCCGTCGCGTAGCCCGCGGCTCGGGCCAGCTCGGGAAACAGCGTCTCGGTGCGAGGCTCCCAGATGCCGTTCAGGCGCACGCCGTGGTTGAACGGCCAGCGCCCGGTGAAGATCGACACTCGCGAGGGCTGGCAGACCGCCGAGGCGCAGGATGCGTTGGAGAAGCGCACTCCCTCGGCGGCCAGGGCGTCCAGGTTGGGCGTGAGGGAGTCCGGAACGCCGCCAAAGCCGTTGTTCTCGTGCCCCATCATGCGCACGTTGAGCTGGTCACTGAGGATGACCAGGACGTTCGGCCGCCAGTCCTCGGGCTTGGGCAGCGGCTGCTTGTCTGTGACCGGCGCCAGGCCGAAGGTCTGGATGCTGAGCTTCGGCGTGCAGTTTGGGACGACCGCGAGCAGGAGCAGGCCGGCGAAGCCCGAGAGCTTGAACATCACGGTCGAAGAGCGGGGGAGGAGCCGGTATCGGTAGGGGAGACCGCGCCTCCCCGGATCAGTGGGTGAAGCGCCAGGTCCAACCTCTGGTGGTCCCGACCAGGTTCACCGAGTCGATGCGCCAGTAGTACGTCTCGTTGGTGCTCAGGGTCCCGGGGTCGAAGGTGGTGCCCGCCTGGTTACCCTGGAACGCCAGGGGGTGGTCCGTACCGAAGTACACGTCGTAGGAGGTCGCGCACGCGGCGTGGTCCCACTTCAGGACCGTGTTCGCCGGGACGTTGGCCCCGAAGTGCGCCGGATGGACCACTTCTGCCCGGTGCGGCAGCCCCAACTCGCTGACGGTGAAGCGCCAGACGTCGCCTTCGGTCGTGCCGTCGGCGTTGGTGCCGTCGACGCGCCACTCGTAGGTCACGCCCGCTTGGAGATTCTCCGGGAAGTAGGCGTTGAACTGGCTGGGCATACCCTGGGCCACGAGCTGCATGGCATCAGCCTCGCCGAACCAGAAGTCCTGACTGGTCGTGTCGCTGCCGGGGCTCCAGCTGAGCTGGACCCCCAGAGTCGCGCCCGTCGAGAGGTGCGCCGGGGACGGGGAGTGGGAGAGGTCGGGACCGCCCTGGCCTCCGTCTTCGGTGCGGAAGCGCCAGACTTGCCCGGCAGTGGTGCCGTTGGCATTGACCTGGTCAACGCGCCAGAAGTAGGTCGTCGAGGCGTCGAGGGTGCCCGGGTTGAACTCGGTCCCCATGTGCTCGATCGAGGTGAAGAGCGGCAGGTTCGTGGGGTCAGTTCCGAAGTACACCTCTTGGTACAGCGCGCCGGTGCAGGGCACCCAGCTCGGGTTCGGGTCCCGTACCACGTCGACGGCCTTGTGCTCGGGCCAGGGGACCTGGGCGTGGATCGGCTTGGCACCCCAGGCGCCCATCAATCCGTAGTGGGGAGCGTGCCCCTGCCCGCCGTTCCACCACGACTGGAGACGGCCCTGCAGGTCCGCGATCTGAGCCTGGATACCTGCGTCCACGTCGAGGAAGCGGTCGTTCAGCTCCCAAGGATCGTTCGCCAGATCGTAGAACTCCTCGGCGCCATCGAGCTCGTCGACGGTGTACTTGGCTGTGGGCGTGCGCACCGCGAAGTGGTGTCCGCCGTAGGAGTTCTCGGTGCCCAGCACGTGGAACGCCTCCTGGCGCCAGTTGGCCGGGGCGGAGGGCTCGATCATCAGCTCCGCCAGGCTCTCGCCGTCGAGTCCCTCGCGCACCTCGTCGGTGATCGGGACGCCGGTCACCTCGGCGAGGGTGGGGAAGATGTCGAGCGTCAGGGCCGGCTCTTCGACCACACGGCCCGCCGGCAGGACCCCGGGGAGTCGCATGATCAGGGGGACACGGGTCAGGGCGTCGTAGCTCCCGGCGCCCTTGGTCCAGCAGGACATCTCCGCGGACATCTCACCGTGGTCGGTGGTGAAGACCACCAGCGTGTCGTCGGTGAGACCGAGGTCGTCCATGGCGTCGAACACCCGGCCGACGTTGTGATCGAACTGGGAGATCAGGCCGTAGTAGTACGAGAGCGCCTCCTTCATCTCGTCGCCCGTGACCTGGCTGAACTGGGACTGGCTGTAGGCGAGTCGCCCGGTCGTGGCCGTCTTGTCGAAGTTCGGCGGCAGCGAGAGCTGGTTGAAGGGGTGGTACATGTGCGCCCAGTCGTCAGGCGACACGCCGGAGGGCAGGATCGGCGTGTGGGGGCTGATCATCGAGTACCAGCAGACGAAGGGCTTGCCGTCACCCTGGGGACCGGCTCGCTCGCGCAGGAAGCGGATCACCTCGTCGGCGAAGTAGGAGCTCGGGTGGTAGCGGTTCTCGTTGAGGGTGTAGCCCGTGTGCTCGATCTCGCCGTAGACGGGCAGTCCGGGCATGGTCCAGACGTTCGCTGGGGCGTTGTAGGGCGGGATACCGTTCGTTCCGCAGTACTGGCCGTAGTCACCCAGGTCGATGATCTTGTTGAAGCCGTGGTCATCCCCCCAGCCCTGGGGCTGGTTGTCCCACATCAAGTGGTGCAGGCCGACGTTGGCTGTCTCGTAGCCGGCCTCGCGCGCCAGCTCGGGGAACAGAGTCTCCGTGCGCGGCTCCCAGACTCCGTTGACTCGCACCCCGTGGTTGAAGGGCCAGCGGCCGGTGAAGATCGAGACTCGCGAGGCCTGGCAGACCGCCGAGGGGCAGGTCGCGTTCGAGAAGCGCACACCGCCGGCGGCGAGGGAGTCGAGGTTTGGAGTCAGGGAGGTAGAGACTCCACCGTAGCCGTTGTCCTCGTGCCCCAGCATCCGGACGTTGAGCTGGTCACAGAGGATGACGAGGACGTTCGGCTGCCAGGACTCCGGCCTGGGGTCAGGGCCGACGTCCGGAGCGGCGGGGGCAGAGACCGATTGAGCGAATGTGACCGCCGCGAAGAGTTGAGCGAAGGCGAAGATGACCGCTCTGGCGGACGGAGAAAACCTGGGCTGCAGCTTCAAAGACCTTTACCTCCCCTACAAGAGACCCATTTCCTGAGCAGAGGCTAGCACAAGTTTTCTCTCTTGGGGGAGTCCGGGGCAGGCGCAAAGATCCCCTGCTCAGGAGCGAGCGCGGTCATGCGGCCAGGGCCCCTCTGGGGGCCTCAGGGGCGCTTCTTCTTCTGGCGCTTCCCGAACAGCATCTTGCGCTCCAGGCGGCCGCGCTGGGCCCCGTAGAAGGCATTGAGGAACTGCCAGTCCGTCCAGCCTTCCTGCCCGCTCCACCCGATCTTCGTGCGGATACGCCTTGCAACCTCTGCGATGAGCTCTCGATCCTTCCTTGATCGGTTCTTGCGCAGGAGCTCCTCGAGGACCTGCAGCTCCTTGATGCCGTAGAGGTCGAGCTCGCAGAGTCCACCTGCTGCCTCGTGGCGGGCACGTCGCCTTGACCCCCGGGCATCACCGACGCAGGATCTCGTCGCCAGACCGCGTTCCGCCATCCCCACGCAACCAGCACGACCATGCAGCCTTTTCCCCCCCTGCAGCCGCCGCAGCGCGTGCTCCTCGGCCCGGGTCCCTCGGACGTGGCGCCTTCGGTGCTCGGCGCCCTCTCCAAGCCGACCCTCGGCCACCTCGACCCGGCCTTCCTCGAGGTCATGGACGAGATCCGCGCGATGGCGCGGGCGGTCTTCCGTACCGAGAACGAGCTGACCATGCCCATGTCGGGCACGGGCTCCTCGGGCATGGAGACCTGCGTCGCGAATCTGGTCGAGCCGGGTGATGCGGTGCTGGTGGGCGTCAACGGCGTCTTCGGGACGCGCATGGCTGAGGTCGCCCGGCGCTGTGGCGCGGAGGTGACCGAGGTGGCCGGTACCTGGGGCCGGGCCTTCACGCCCGACGCCCTGCGGGAGGGCGCGGCCGGGCGCTCCTACAAGCTGCTGTGCATCGTGCACGCGGAGACCTCGACCGGCGTGCTGCAGGACATGACCGAGATGCGCGCCCTGGCCGACGAGCTCGGGGCCCTGCTGCTCGCGGACTGCGTGACCTCCCTCGGTGGACTCGAGGTGGAGCTCGACGCCTGGGGCGTGGACGCCGCCTACTCGGGGACCCAGAAGTGCCTCTCCTGCCCGCCGGGGCTGGCGCCCATCAGCTTCAGCTCCCGCGCCCAGGACGTGCTCGCGGCGCGCAGCACGCCGGTGCAGAGCTGGTACCTGGACCTGACGCTGATCGGCAACTACTGGGGCTCCGAACGGGCTTACCACCACACGGCGCCGATCAACATGCTCTACGGCCTGCACGAGGCCCTGCGACTCGTGCTCGAGGAGGGGCTCGAGGCCCGCGCCGCACGGCACCGCCGCAACGCGAGCGCCCTGGTCGCGGGGCTCGGCGCCCTGGGACTCGAGCCACGCGTGCCCGAGGCCGAGCGCCTGGCGCCCCTGACCGCCGTCGCCGTGCCGGATGGAGTCGAGGACGGCCGGGCCCGGGCCTACCTGCTCGAGCACTTCGGCCTCGAGATCGGCGGCGGGTTGGGGCCCATGAAGGGCAACACCTGGCGCATCGGCCTGATGGGCGCGGGCTGCACCGAGCGCAACGTGGCCCTGTGTCTCACCGGCCTGCGGGCGGCCCTGGCGGACCAGGGCCACGCCGGCGGGGGCGACCCCCTGGTTGCGGCCTCGGCGGTCTGGAGCGCCTGAGGCCCAGGGGTACTCGCTTGGGCCCGGGGGGGAATCGACCCCCGCGGGCGGTGGCGTTAGTGTGGGCGCGCCCTCGGCCGAGAGTCCGGCACGCGGGCCTGGCCTGGGGCGTTGGCTCACCAGCGCGCCGGGACGCATCCCCCGAGTCGAAGAGGAGACCAAGATGAGAGACTTGCTCAGGACATTGATCCCCCTGGGGCTCGCCCTGCTGGCGGGCTGCGCCTCCCAGGAGACGGCGCTGATGGTGGACTCGGGCCCGCAGCTGGGCAGCTACACCCTCGAGGAGGCCCGCACCGAGGCGCGCTGGCTGCTCGACAAGAAGGGCATCGTCGGCCAGGAGCAGGATCACCTGCTGAAGAAGATGAACGACTTCATGGCGTCGGAGAAGCACCAACAGCTGTGGAAGGAGCGTGGCGCCAACGCCCTGATCGCCTACCACACCTCGGAGGGCGGCTTCCTCCTCAAGGGCGCGCGGGGCGAGGGCTTCGCCAGCTTCAAGGGTGGCGAGCGCGGCGCCGAGATCAGCATGAGCGGCTACTCGGTGGGCGCGGTCATCGGCGG
>CAZQAT010000069.1:21563-24752 GCA_964591315.1 uncultured Planctomycetaceae bacterium | reverse complement strand
CGACACCCAAAGTACCGCCAGGAACGCAGTTGGGTCCCAATGCGTCAAAGCCTCACGAATAGGCCGGGCTAGCCCCTGGGGTCGTGAGGCGCGCGGGGTGTGACGGCAGCGGCAGATGCGCCTGGCATGGTCCCTTGCGCCCTCGACCTCTCGAGATGCTCCCCATGCGTCCTGTCGCCCTCCTCCTCGCCGCAATCAGCGGCTCGCTGCTCGGTTCGGCCGCCTCTGCCCAGCAGATCCCCGACCGTGCCGCCCTGGACCAGCTGCTGGGGCCCAACCAGGTCTTCGAGGACTTCGAGTCCTACTCCATCGGGGCCGGCAACTCCGTAGACCTCTCGGTCTCCTCGCTCGACGACACGACGGTCGCCCAGGGGCAGGGTCCTGGGCTCGTGGAGCCCGGCTACAACGAGTCGTTCAACGGCACGCTGCGCGACCAGCTCCTGAACGGGGAGATCTTCTACACGCTGCGGGAGGCGAAGGTGCTGCTCGAGCGCTGGCGCCGTCACTACAACCAGGTGCGCCCGCACAGCTCGCTCGGCTACCGGCCGCCCGCGCCCGAGGCCTGCACCGACGACGAGGAGGGGGCGCGCCTGGCGGAGGAGCTGCGCGGCGCCCACCTGCGCTACCGGCTGTTCGCCGAGCGCAACGGCTCCAGCGCCGCCGCCGGAGAGTACCGGGCGGCGATCCTGCGCAAGCTCGGGTCCTGACGGAGGCTCAGGCAGAGCGACCTCCGCTCGAACCCCGCGCTCTTCGCCGCGGCCCTCAGCGAGTCCCGCTCGCCAGCCCGAAGCGCCGGTCGAGGGCGTGCAGGGCGCCCTCGGCCCGCAGCTCGCCCAGGGCCCGGTCCAGGTCCCGGGCGAGGTCCCCGCGGCCCTTGGGGAGGCAGAGGGCGTAGCGCTCGGCCGTCAGCTCGGTGACCAGCAGGCGCAGCTCGCCGCCGGACTCCTGCACCAGCCGGCGCGCGGCCGGCCCGTCCATGACCGCCGCGTCCACCTCGCGCCTCAGGAGACGCTCCGCCGTGGGCAGGCCCGACTTGTTCTCGAAGACGCCGCGCGCGCGCGGCAGGAGGCGTTCCACGGCGAGCTGGGAGGTCGTCCCCGTGCCGGCCGAGACCCGCAGGTCCGCCAGGTCGTCGATGCCGGTCGGCTCGTCGGCGCCGCTGCGCGACACCACCGAGATGGCGGTCTCGAAGTAGGGCTCGCTGAAGAGCACGCGCCGCGCCCGCTCCTCGGTGATGCCCAGAGTCGCGCAGACCGCGTCCACCCGGCCCGCCTCGCAGGCGTCGAGCAGCTCGTCGAAGGGCATGCGCTCCCAGAGCAGCACGCGATCGATGCGCTCCGCCAGCAGCTGCATCATCTCCACGTCCCGGCCGCGGGCCACGCCCTCCTCGTCGACCCAGGCGAAGGGGGGATTCTCCAGGTCGGAGCCGACCACCAGGAGCGTCGAGGTGTCCGGGGTCGCGTTGCAGGCGGCGACGGGCAAGAGCAGCAGGCCGAGCAGGAGGCGGATCATGGACGCGGGGGCAGGGGGCCGTCGAGGGCCGGATGCTAGGCTCTCTCTCGATGCACGCCGCCCTGTTTCGCGAGTTCTCGGGGGCCGTCACGGTCGAGGACCTGCCGCGGGAGCTGCCGGCCATGGAGCTGTTCGGCGGCGTGGGGGGCGGTGACCTCGGTCATCGCGGAGCGACTTTCGGTCGTCGAGGGCGGGGAGCGATGACAGGACCGGGCTAGACTCCGGGGAGCCCGGTCGGCCGCGAAGACGTGCCGGCTCCCTCGACTCCGGCGGCCGTCCGTGCCGCCGGCTTCGTGCCCCGCCTGTTTCTCGGCCCATGATCGAATCCCCCCAGGCCGCCGCCCTCTTGCGGCGTGCCGCGCTCTCCTTCGGCCTCTTCGCATGGCCGGCCGTCGGTGCCCAGGCTCAGGAGGTACGCCTGCCCTCCCCGGGAGTCGTGGCCGAGGGCGAGGCCCTGGTCTCCGAGCTGGGCTGCATCAACTGCCACCCGATGGAGGGCCCCCTGGTGGCGCGCCTGGCCCCCAAGCGCGCCCCGAACCTCGAGCAGGTGGGCGCGCGGCGCACGCCCGCCTCGCTGTGGCGCCTGCTCTCCGACCCCCACGGGGATCGGCCGGGCACGTCGATGCCCGACGTGCTCGCAGCCCTGCCCGAGGCGGCGCGGCGCGAGGCGATCGAGGACCTGGTGTACTACCTGGTGTCCCGCGGCGGCCCCCTGGACGTGACGCCCTTCGCGGTCGACGAGTCCATGCTGGCGGAAGGTCGCCAGCTGCTGCACGAGGTGGGCTGCGTGGCCTGCCACCTGCCCGAGGAGCCGCTGGACTCCCTCTACGAGCCCTACCGCCTGGGAGAGGAGCCCGAGGAGGCCGCCCCGGAGGCGGCCGACGATGAGCGCTACGTGCCCCCCGGCACCCTCGACCCGCCGCGTGTGCCCTTCGGGGACCTGGCCCGCCGCACCACGGTCGGCGCCCTGCAGTCCTTCCTGCTCGCTCCACGCGCCGCGCGCCCGTCGGGGCGCATGCCGTCCATGAACCTGAGCGAGCGAGAGGCGCGGGACATCGCGGCCTACCTGCTGCGCGCTCAGGTCGTGGAGGGACGCTACAGCGAGTCGCCGGGCTTGAGCTACGCCTACTACGAACAGACCTTCCCCAGCGGCACGCCCGAGCTCGAGGGCCTGGCCCCCGCGCGGCTCGGCACCTGGCTCGACGAGGTCCGCCTGCCTGACCACCGGCCGGACTACTTCGCCTTCGAGTTCCAGGGGGTGTTCGAGGCGCCGCGGGCGGGCACCTACCTCTTCCGCAGCACGTCCGACGATGGCTCGTGGATCTGGATCGACGGGCAGCTGGTGCTCGACAACGGCGGGATACACGGAACCCGGGCGGTGGAGGGGGCCGTGGACCTCTCCGCGGGGACGCACCGCTTCCGTCTCCTGTTCTACGAGCACGGGGGCGGCAGTCAGTTGCAGGTGGACTGGAGCGGGCCGGGCTTCGAGCAGCGGCGGCTGCGCGGGGACGACTTCGTGCACCGCTCGATCCCCATGGCTCCGCCGGTCGAGGCCGGGTTTCGCCTCGACGACGGGCGCGCGGAGCGCGGGCGCGATCGCTTCGTCGAGCTTGGTTGCGCCGCCTGCCACGAGCAGCCGGAGGCGCGCGCCCGGCCCCTGGAGCGCTGCGACCCGAA
>CAZQAT010000069.1:5139-21463 GCA_964591315.1 uncultured Planctomycetaceae bacterium | reverse complement strand
CGAGGACGTGGACCTCGGGGACGAGGGGCGCATCCCGCCCCTGCTCGACGCCGTCGGGGCCAAGCTGCACCCCGGCTGGCTGCGGGAGGTCCTGCAGGAGAGCGGCAGCGTGCGCCCCTACCTCGCCACCCGCATGCCCCAGTTCGACCCGGCGGCGATGGAGGAGCTGCAGGCGACCCTGATGCGCGCCGATCGCGAGGAGGATCCGCCGCAGCCGTCGCCCTTCAGCACCGAGGCCATGCTCGCCGGTCGGCGGCTGGTGGGCACCGAGGGCCTCGGCTGCATCCAGTGCCACACCTTCAAGGGCTACCGCTCCCTGGGCATCCCGGCCGTGGACCTGGCGACGGTGAAGCAGCGCGTGCGCTACCCGTGGTTCCGCAAGCTCCTCGCGGACCCGATCGGCCTGGGGATGAACACGCGCATGCCCGAGTTCTGGATCGACGGGGAGAGCCCGGTGAAGGACGTGCTGGGCGGCGACGTGAACGCCCAGATCGACGCGGTCTGGAACTACCTCAGCCTGGGGAGCTCGATGCCCCTGCCGCCGGGCCTCGACGTACCCGACAGCGCCTACGAGCTGGAGCTCGCGGCCGGG
This sequence comes from uncultured Planctomycetaceae bacterium, assembly GCA_964591315.1. Classification (GTDB taxonomy): domain Bacteria; phylum Planctomycetota; class UBA1135; order UBA1135; genus JABACD01. Next base: position 20,871 of record CAZQAT010000069.1, on the reverse strand, counting down.
GACCCGCCGCGGCTGGTGGGCGTCTTCATGGAAGGTCTCAGCCCCCGGGTCGTGGCCGTCGGGACGGCCGCGCACGTGCACTACGCCTTCGACGTGGAGAACTCGCGCCTGGCGAAGGTGTGGCGTGGCCGCTTCTTCAATGCCCGCGGGACCTGGGAGGGGCGCGCCGGGATGCTCGAGTCGCCGCCCTCGGACGACGTGCTCGACCTGCCCGAGGGGCCGCCCTTCGCTGTGCTCGACGATCCCGCAGGGGAGTGGCCCCACACGGTGGGCCGGCGCCCACGGCTGCAGCCCCGCGGTCGGAGCTACGACCCCGAGCGCCGGCCGATCTTCCGCTACGCCCTGGGGGAGATCGAGATCGAGGAGGTGCACGAGACGCGCTTCGAGGAGGGTGACGGCGTGCTCCTGCGCCGCTTCCGCCTGAGCGCGCCGGCGCCTCCGGAGAACCTGTACTTCCGTTCCACCGACGGCCCCCGGGCCGTGGTCTTCGAGCCCGCCCCCGACGGCGGGTCCCTCGCCGAGTTCGAGGAGGTCGTCCGATGGTGATGCCGACCTGGCTCCCGCTGCTGTTCGTCGGTCTCCAGGGCGGGGACCTGCCGGTGGAGTCGGACTACTACGAGATCGTCACCCTCTCCGAGCCCGAGGACCTGTCCCTCGAGGTGAGCGGGATGACGGTCCTGGCCGACGGTCGCCCGCTGGTGGCCACCCGCCGCGGCGAGGTCTGGGTGCTCGACGGCGCCTACGCCGAGGACGGCCAGGGCGTCGAGTACACCCTCTTCGCCGACGGCCTGCAGGAGCCCCTCGGCCTGCTGCAGCACGAGGATTGGATCTACTTCGCCCAGCGCGGCGAGCTCTCGCGCATGCGCGATCTGGACGGCGACGACCGCGTGGACGAGATCGAGACGGTCTGCGACTCCTGGCGCATCAGCGGCAACTACCACGAGTACAACTTCGGCCCGCGCCTGGGCCCCGACGGCAACTTCTGGATCACCACCAACAAGCCCTTCGGGGGCGACCCCTTCGGCAAGGTGGCCTGGCGTGGCTTCGCCCTGCGCATCACGCCCGAGGGGGAGATGCTGCCGGTCTGCTCGGGCCTGCGCTCCCCGGCCGGGATCGAGACCAGCCCCTGGGGCGACGTCTTCTTCACCGACAACCAGGGCGAGTGGTGCGGCGCCTCGAAGCTGGCGCACCTCGAGCCCGGCGACTTCCACGGCCACCCCTGGGGCATCGACTCCTGCGACCTCGAGCCCTGGACCTACGCCGTGCCCAAGCCCCCGCCGGACGGGCGGCCCATGCCGGAGGTGGCGCGCGAGCACGACTCCTTCAAGCTGCCGGCGGTCTGGTTCCCCTACGACAAGATGGGCAAGTCCCCGGCGGGCATGGTGTGGGACACCACCGGCGGTGCCTTCGGGCCCTTCGCGGGCCAGCTCTTCGTCACCGACCAGCACCACGCGAGCCTCATGCGCGTCACCCTCGAGCAGGTCGACGGCCACTGGCAGGGGGCCTGCTTCCCCTTCCGGGAGGGTTTTCAGTGCGGGACCCTGCGGGTCGCCTGGGGCGCCGACGACTCCCTCTTCGTGGGAGAGACGAACCGCGGCTGGGGCTCCCGGGGCAACCGCATGGAGGGCCTCGAGCGGCTGGTGTGGAAGGGAGAGGTGCCCTTCGAGGTGCTGCGCATGACCGCCACGCCGCGAGGCTTCCGCCTCGAGCTCACCGAGCCGGTGGATCGCGAGGCCTGCACCGACGTGGAGGGCTATCGGATGACGAGCTACACCTACCTGTTGCACAGCAGCTACGGCAGCCCGGAGGTGGAGACCGAGACCTGCGAGGTGCGAGAGGTGGTCGTGGCCGCGGACGGTCGTAGCCTCGAGCTCGTCGTCGACGGGCTGCGGGAGGGCTACGTGCACGAGCTGCACGCCCCGGGAGTCCGCTCCGCGAAGGGCATGCCGCTCCTGCACGACGAGGCCTACTACACCCTGGTGCACATCCCCGGCGGGGAGTAGCTCCCGATCCTCGGCCAGGGAGGGCAGGCTCGCCGCGCGCAGCGGAGCCTCTCCTCCCGCCGCTGGACCTCGTGCGGGAGCCGCGCGCTGCTATCATCTTGCGGCCCCGATCGGTGCCGGACCGTCCGGGCGTCCATGGACCCCGCGTTCGACCCCCGCTACCCCTCGATCGACGACCTCCGCGCCCGGGCGCGGCGGCGCATTCCGCGCTTCGCCTTCGAGTACCTCGACGGGGGCTGCAACGAGGACGTCAACCTGGACCGCAACCGGGCGGACCTGCAGCGGATCGCCCTGGAGCCGCGCTACCTGGTGGGGGAGGTGAGGCCGGACCCGTCGGTGGAGCTCTTCGGCAGCAGCTGGGCGGCCCCCTTCGGCGTGGCGCCGATCGGGCTGCAGGGGCTGATCTGGCCCGACGCGCCGCTGATCCTGGCGCGGGCGGCGCGCAAGCTGAACGTGCCCTTCGTGTTGAGCACGGTCTCGACGGCCAGTATCGAGGAGGTCGCCGAGGCGACGGAGGGCCGCTTCTGGTTCCAGCTCTACCACCCCGCGAGGGAGGAGGTGCGCGACGACCTGCTCGCGCGCGCCGCGGCTGCGGGCTGTGAGGTGCTGGTGATCCTTGCGGACGTGCCCTCCTTCGGCTTCCGCCCGCGGGACATCCGCAACGGGCTCTCCATGCCGCCGCGCATGAGCCTGCGCAACGTGGCGCAGATGGTGGGCCGCCCTGCCTGGTCCTGGGGGATGCTGCGCCGGGGTTCGCCGACCTTCAAGAGCCTCGAGCCCTACATGCCCGGGGGGATGAACCTGCGGCAGCTCGGCAAGTTCATGAACGAGACCTTCTCCGGGCGCCTCGACCCGGACCGGGTGGCGGCCCTGCGTGACAGGTGGAGAGGGAAGCTGGTGATCAAGGGCGTGGTGGCGGAGGCGGACGCGGCGCTCGCCGTGGACCTGGGCGTCGATGGCATCATCGCCTCGAACCACGGGGGGCGGCAGCTCGATGCCGGGGAGTCGTCGATCGTGCCCATGACGCGCCTCGCGCGGGAGTTCGGCGAGCGCCTGGTCGTCATGCTCGACAGCGGGGTGCGCACGGGGCCGGACGTGGCGCGGGCCCTGGCCTGCGGGGCGCGCTTCACCTTCCTGGGGCGCACCTGCATGTACGGGGTGGCGGCCCTCGGAGAGCGCGGCGGCGAGCACACCCTCGAGCTCCTGCGGGCCCAGTTGACCCAGGTCATGGACCAGGTGGGCTGCGCGCGGGTCGAGGACCTGCCCGGGCACCTGGTCAGTGGCGCCCCCTGAGCCCTGCTCGCTCCTCGGTCGGAAGGGGGGGCTGCCTCGGCCGCGGGCGGTGTCCAAACCCAGTCTCCGATGCCTGTGGTAGCCTCAAGAGTGATGTGTCGCGTCTCGCTCGAGGACTCCAGCAGGGAGTGACCCCATGTCCGTCACTAGAATTCGGCTCGCAGGACTCGCCTCGATCGCTCTCACGGCGCCGGTCGCGGCACAGCAGTTGATGCTCGAGCTCGTGGCCGACGGCCTCGGAACAGCCACCTCGGTCAGTGCGCCCCCCGGGGACACGCGCCTGTTCGTCACCACCAATGACGGCCTGGTGCGCGTGGTGGAGAGCGGCGTGGTCCTGCCGACTCCCTTCCTCGACCTGACGGCGGACATGTCCTCAACCTTCGAGGGCTTGCTGGGCATGACCTTCCACCCGGACTATGACCAGAACGGGAAGTTCTACGTGGTCTACTTCGATGCTCTCGACCGCTCGATGCTCGTCCAGTACCAGGTATCGGCCGACCCGAACGTCGCTGACCCCGCCAGCGCCCAGACGATCCTTGGGCCCTTCGTGCAGCCGGGGCACATCCACAACTGGAACTGCCTGAAGTTCGGACCCGACGGGATGCTCTACGTGAGCACGGGGGACGGCGGGGGCTACCACGGCTTGCCGCCGGACAGTGGCAACTCCCAGGACCTCTCGAATACCCAGGGCAAGATCCTGCGCCTTGACGTGGACCTGCCCGCGCCGCACATCCCACCTGATAATCCCTACGTCGGTCAGTCGGGGGCAGCGGAGGAGATCTGGGTCTACGGCCTGCGCCAACCCTGGCGCTTCGACTTTGACGTGGTCACCGGGGATGTCTTCGTCGGCGATGTGGGACAGGCGACGCGGGAGGAGCTCAACTTCATCCCTGGGGGACACGCCGGCGGATTGAACTTCGGGTGGGCTTGCAGCGAGGGGACGTCGTGCACGGGGATCACCGGCTGCGGCTGCCCGGACGCGGCCTTCGAGGACCCGATCCTCGAGTATGCGTACGGCGGTGGCCTGTGCTGCATCATCGGCGGAGAGGTCTACCGGGGCGCCGCCATGCCGGCTCTGGGGGGGACCTACTTCTATGCGGACTTCTGCAGCGGGCGCGTGTGGTCCCTGCGCTATGACGGAACGACTCTGAGTGAGTACCAGGAGCGCAGCCTCGAGTTCGTGACCTCGTGGGGGACGAGCCTCTCCTCGGTGAACTCCTTTGGGGAGGACGGCTTCGGGGAGATGCTGGTCCTCGGCAATGCGCCCTCCGCCCTGTTCCGTGTGGTGCCGGCGCCCGACTGCGGCAGTACGAACTACTGCGTGACAGCTCCCAACTCCGAGGGGCCGGGCGCGGTCATCGGTCAGCTCGGGACGCCCAGCTTCGTCACCAATGACCTCGTGCTCGAGGCCACCGGCGCGGCCAAGGGCACCTTCGGCCTCTTCTTCTACGGGCCGAACATGACCCAGACACCCCTTGGGGACGGCTTCCTGTGCGTGGGTGGCACGACGCAGCGGATCAATCCGCCGCAGGTCTCGAGCCAGGCGGGGATCTTTCGGCGCCCCCTCGACCTCCAGAAACAGGACCCTGGACCGAACGTGATCACCCCCGGCTCTTCCTGGAACTTCCAGTGCTGGTACCGGGACCCGAACGGCCCGGGTGGCACGGGCTTCAACCTGTCGGACGCGATGGCGACGGACTTCTGTCCCTGAGGGAGTCGGTAGCCTCGTCAGCTCCTGCGGCCGGGGGGGGGCGGTCCGATCAGCGTCAGGTCCGGGCCGCGGCCCGGCGCCGCTCCGCCCGCTTGCGCTCTCGCACCCGGCGGTCGATCGCGTCCGCGGCGTCCACCGCCTCGTCCCAGGCCGTGTAGATCTGCATCTTCTTGCCGGCCACCAGGTCGCCGACCACGAACAGGCCGGGCACGTTGGTCTCGAAGCTCTCGTCGACGATCGCCTTACCGGCCGAGTCGACCGCGCCACCCAGGGAGACGAGCAGCTCGTTGTAGGCGATGATGCCCAGGGCGATGATCACGCGCTCCATGTCGACGCGCAGACCGCCCTCGAGGCTGAAGCCCCGTAGGCCCTCCTCGTCAGCCCCGTGGACCTCGACGATCGGCGCCTCGTGGACCTCGATCCCGTAGAGGGCCGCGGTCTCGCGGGCCTTCTCCGAGAGCTCGGCTCCGGGGCCGTTGGTCAGCACGGGCACGGTCTCGTGGCCGTAGCGGTCCATCATCATGCTGGCGATGTAGACCGCCGTGTCGCTGCGGCCGATCACCCCCAGGCCGTGGCCGAGGGTCTGGTGCCCGTCGCAGCGCACGCAGTAGAGCGCCTCCCCGCGGTTGGCGTAGGGGAAGATGGGCTCGATGGAGCCGCCGATCTCCGGCTGCACGTCCATGATCCCCGTGGCCAGGATCACGTGCCGGGCGCGCAGTTCGCCGGTCTCCTTGCGGGAGGCGTGCTCGAGCACGAACAGGTCGTCCTGCTTGCGGATCGAGGTGACCTTGGACTTCATCACGGTGCCGAAGTCCTTCAGCGTCTCCTGTCCGGCGAGCCACTTCAGCGTCGAGGCCGAGGTCTTCGTGATCGGCCGGTTCAGGTCGTGCATGCCGGGGATGTTGTCCACCTCCACCACCCAGGTGGCGCGCCCCTTGCGCTTGGAGTCGGCGTCACCGGTGAAGAGGGCGGCACGGTTGCCGTTCAGCACGCCGCGCAGGTAGGCCATGGTGCCGGCACCGCCGGCGCCGACGACGGCCAGGTCGAAGATCTCGGAGTCCACCATGGGGCGGGGTTGGGAGGGAGGAGAGGGCGTCGAGAGGCGCGGCCCGTGGGGCGGCGGTGCAGCCGGCACCGGCCCCGCCGCGGCTTCGCCCATCCAGATCCTAGCCCGGCCTATTCATGAGCCTTCAACGCATTAGCACCCAACCGGGATCCCCTTCCAAGAGGTCCACTGGACCCCTTGGATCCGCTTCGCGGACCGGGGCTTACCCCTTCGGCTGCCTCTCCGCCCCTGGCGGCACTTTGGGTGTCGCCCGATCCTCGACGACCTCACCAGGTCGCCTCCGGTTCGTCCGACACCCAAAGTACCGCCAGGAACGCAGTTGGGCCCCAATGCGTCAAAGCCTCATGAATAGGCCGGGCTAGCAGCCCGTGCCGGGGACGATCCCTCAGGGCGTGTCCATGACCCCGATCATGCTCCAACTGATCAGCGAGCCGTTGGCCGAGAAGGCTACTGCCCTGAAGACCTGGAGCTCGGCAGTCGCCGCCAGGAAGGGGTCGGGCTGCTCGACGATCACGTCCACCGTGTCCTGGATCTTGCTGCGTAGGTAGGTCCCCGCCCAGCGCCAGGTGGCGTTGTCCGGGTCCAGCGGGTCGTAGTCGTAGGCGACGTACACGTACACGCGGCTCTTCTGGGGCGCCGCCAAACCCCACCCCGAGACCTGGAGGTAGAGGGAGTCCGTACCATTGTAGCCGCCGACGCGTACACCGCGTGTGACCGAGAGGCCCATGGTCTTGTCCGCGTCGGAGGAACCGAGATGGTCCGGCACGGGGGTGGCAATGTGAGTCGCGAAGGAGGAGGGGGACTCGGTCCCCGGGTCGATGATCGCGACCGAGTCGATGTCGTCCCCGTCGTCGTTCGCCCCGAGCTTCCTGGCCACGAAGCCGTCGTCCCAGACGGGCTGGGAGATCGTCCAGCCCGCGTTGTGGACCTGGAGCTGAGAGACTCCGGGTACGTATTGGGTCGAGAAGATGACCGTTCCCGAGAGCGGATTCACGGCCACGGCGTCGACCTCATCGACCTCCGGGTCGAGGCCGAGGTCATCGGCTGAGCGGTAGACTTCGGGCTGGGACCACTGGGCGCCGTCCCACTCCATCTCGTAGATCGTTCCGCCGCAGGCCTGGACCTGGCTCGAGCCGGAGTACGCGAACTGTTGGGGCGCCGAAGCGCCGAGGGTCGCGTTGATCAGATCCGCCGAGTCGCGGGTGATGGTGAAGAAGTACTGACCCTCGTTCGTGAACAGGAGCTCCGGCGGGGTTCCTGTTGAGGAGGTGTTGAGCACGCCCAGGCCCCAGTCCAGGGCGCAGATGTCCTCGTTGTCGAAGTAGCCGCTACTCTCGCTCGCCTGCTCCAGGAGGGTCTTGCCGAGCAGGGACTGGTCCAGGTTGAAGCTCTCGGCGAAGTAGTAGCCGATCAGGTCGGCGCCGGGCGTGCGTCGGCGGGGCGGGTCGAGATTGGTTCGGCGTCGAATGATGCTGCCCGGCGCGCCGGAGGCGCTGTTCTTGACTGAGACCGTGAGCTGCATCCAGCGTGCTTGGGCGAGCTGTGGACGCCAGTAGCCGGTGAGTGTGTCGAAGACGAAGGGCGTGATGTCGTCGTTTCCGGAGGAGTGGCCGTCCACGCGCACCATCGGCCAGAGGTTCGGGAACATGGCCTCCAGGGAGTAGTCCGGGGTGGCCGGGAACAGAACGGGGTTCCAGGTCACGGGGCCTCCGGGCTGGGGCCCCGGGGCCTTGATCGCCATGGAGTCGCTCGGGTTGCTCAGGCTTCCACCCACGAAGTGGCTGTGAGCCATCGAACCGGTGAATCCCTGGCGCGGGAAGGGCCCCAGCTGAGCTGAGGCGGGAGTCGCGAAGGTGACGAGGCAGGCCAGGAGCGAGCTCCCTGACAGGACGAGCTGGAGAGTGCGCATGGGACTGGTTACTTGGTGGTGGGGGAGGAGAGGTCAACGACGGCGCATCTCGGCCGAGTCGCTCTGGCCGCGTTCGGCCAGCTCGTCGCTGACGGCGCGGAGGACGCGCTTGAGTACCTGCACGTCCTCTTGCTCGGTGTCTTCGGGGATCCACCCGAGGAGGATGTTCATCCGGCGCCAGTGGAGGGGGTCGTCCTCGATCAACTCGGCCAGGGCCGAGGCGACGGCCTCTGGCTCGTCGTCCGCAAGGGCGCGGGCCATGGCGTTCCGTGCGGTGGAGCGGAACTTCGGGTGCGCGGCCGCGGCATCGAAGGAGGCCGTCGCCTCCTTGGCCACGGCCGTGGCCTCCTCGCGGCGGCCGCTCACGTAGAGCTGGATTGCTTGCTCGGTGAGGATCTCCCCCAGGAGCTGGGCTCGGGGGGCGGCGTAGTCGGCATCCACGACTTCCGGGGCCGTGTCGAGCACTTCGCGGGCGAGGTCGACCTCGCCCGCGTCGATCCACAGGCGGGTCAGGTTCTCGTAGGGTCGCCAGTAGAGGGGGTCGACCTCGATCGCCACCCGGAGGTGCTCCCGGGCCTCCTCCAGGTCACCGAGGCGGGCGGCGGCCTTGGCCGCGTTGACCCGCATCCGCGCGCTCCTCGGGGCGAGATCGACCCCTTCTCTCAGGAGTTCGAGGGCCCGCTCGTAGTGCTTCTGCAGGAGCTGGGCGAGCCCGAGCGCGTAGGCCGTGAAGGCGGTGCGACCTCCGAGGGCCTCCTCGACGAGCACGCCCTCCTCGAACATGCGCTGGGGGTTGCGGGCCAGGTACACGAGCCCCAACTCCCGCGCCGGGAGATAGTCTGACAGGCGCGGGTCGGCGAGCAGCTCTTGAGCACGGGCGTTGTCCCGGTCCCGCATGGCGTGGAAGGCAGCCAGGTACAGGTCGAGCCTCTCCCTCGGCTCTCCAACGTCGGACAGGTCCACCGAGCGATCTCCCGGAGCAGCAGCTTCGTAGCGCCGAGCCACCTCCCGGGCGTAGGCGCTGTCCAGGTCGTCGGCGATGCTCCGCATGTCCGCTGCGGCGCCTTGCGGGTTCCCGTGGTCCAGGCGGAAGGCAGCGCGTACGAGCAATGTGGGCAGCACGTCGACGCAGACCTCTGCCGCGTCGTTCAGCAAATCCTCGATCTCGGTGCGGCCGCCCTGGGGGGTCAGGACGCGGCTCGAGGGGGCCACCAGGGTCAGGTTCGGCGGCACGCGACGCCAGAGCTCGTGGTGGGCCTCGCGCCGGCCCTCGAGCCAGGCGTTGCGGCCCAGGTAGCCGAACAGGGCGAGGACGGCGACCAGAGCCACGGCTGCGCCGGCGAGGAAGGCCTGGGAGCGCGCGAGTCTGCGGAAGAGACGGGTCGCAGCCGACAAGTGCCGTGCCTGTACGGGCCGGTAGTCGAGGAAGGCGCGCAGGTCCGCCTCGAGCTCGCTGGCGGAGCCGTAACGTGAACCGGGGCGTCGGGACATGCCACAGTCGAGGATCGCCTGCAGATCCCGCGGGAGCCCTGGGCAGGCCTTGCGTGCCAAGAGCGGGTCGCGGATCGCGAGCTGTGTCAGGATCTGGGTGGGGGAGCCGACGTAGGGGGAGCGCAACGTCAGCATGTGGTAGAGCGTGGCGGACAGGCCGTACACGTCCAGGGCCTCGCTCGGACGCGTGTCCGGCTCCAGGGCCTCGGGGGCCATGTAGGCCGGCGTGCCCACGGTCGCGTCCTGGCGGGTGATGGTCGCCATGTTCGCCAGGGCGGCGATGCCGAAGTCCAACAGGACGGGCCCGCCCTCCTTGCGGATGAAGACGTTCGAGGGCTTCACGTCTCTGTGGTAGATGCCGCTCTGGTGCGCCATGGCCAGGCCGCTGGCCAGGTCGGCGGCCCAGCTGACCATGGTGCGGATCGTGCTCGGCTCGTCGAGGTTCTGGACTCCCAGCTCACGCGCCAGCCAACCCGTGTCCTGACCGCCCGTGTTGGTGACTCTCTTTCCCTCTTCGAGCAGGCGGTTCAGGGGCTGGCCCTCGAGTAGCTCCATGACCATGAAGGGATCGTCCTCCGCGGTCCGCCCGCGATCGTGGATCGCGACCACGGCCCGGTGCTGGACAGCTGCCAGGGCCTCGGCCTCGCGGCTGAAGCGGTGCTCCGACTCGTCCTCGTCGAGCAGCTCGGAGCGCAGGATCTTGACCGCCACCGAGCGCCGCAGTTCCTGGTCCTCCGCCAGGTAGACGACCCCCATGGCCCCCGCCCCGAGCCGCAGTCGCAGCCGGTAGCGGTCCGCGAGAACCCGTCCCCGGAGCCGGTCCTGGCTCGCGGCGGCCTGGCGGAGGCTCGGCAGCTGGCGGCTGATCCGGACGGACTCCTCGACGGCTTGGCGCAGGTCCGGGCGCTCGTGGCAGATGACCTCGAAGCAGGGCTCGAGTCCCTCGTCGCGCATCTCCAGGGCGGATCGAACCAGCCCCGGTAGCTGCGGATCGTTGTACGGATCGTTGGCCATGGCGTCAGCGGTTGCGGCGCTGACCCAAGCGGATCACGAGCTGGGCTTGGGCGGAGATGAAGGCGCGGCGGGCCGCCGCCTTCGAGGAGTAGCCGAGCTGCGCGGCCAGGTCCTTGAACATGGCGCCCTGCTCGAGGCGTGCCCGCAGGAGCAGCCGCTCATGCTCGGGGAAACTCTCGAGCACCCCATGGAAGTCCTCGATCTCCTCCGCATCGAGGGCGGCGGACACCGGGTCCGGGCCGGCGCTGGGGCTGTCCAGGCCCCGGGGGGTGGGCCTCGTCCGACGGCCGTCCCGCTGTGCGGACTCGTGGTAGCGGACTGCGTCCAGGAGCCGGTTGCGGACCACCATGGCCAGGTAGCCCTGGAAGGCGTCCTCGGTCTGGCCCCGGAACCCGCCCAGGTCCTTGAGCAGGGAGCGGAACACCTCCTGAACCACGTCTCCCGTGCTGAAGCGGGCAATCAACCAGGGCCGATGGCGCCGCAGGTCCCGGGCCAGGCCCTGGTGGACCATCTCCTTGACCCGCGGGTAGTACTCCTGGAACAGGAGCTCCATCGCCTCGGCGTCGCCGTCACGGGCGGCCCCCAGGGTGGAGTGGAGTCTGGCCTCGGGAGGGATCGGTTGTGGAGTCGTGGATTTCATGGACAGCAGCGGGGGTCCTGGTCCTCACAAGAGATACGGCGTGAGCACAGATGGCTGGTGACGGCCCGATTCCGAAAACCCCGCGGCCCAGAGAGCGGACCTCCTGACCTGGCGCGGCTCGGGGGGGTCTCTGGCGACACACTTGCGGAAGCTCGAGTCATTTATGCGGGCCAGGTCCGCCCCTTCCTCGGCGGTGAGCTCTGCCTGCGCCTCGCTGGGGACCGTGACGACGCCGTAGTAGGGGCTCTAGAGGAGGTAGGTGGCGGAGGTCACGATCTGCGGGCGGAATACCTGGCCGGGCAGGAAGCGATCGATGGGGTCTCCGGCCTCGAGGCGCACCCGGACCGACTCAGGAGCGGCCTCCGGCGCGGCGGCCGGCAGGTGCAGTGGACCGCCTCGGGGTGCCTGGAGCATGGGGGCGGGGCTCGACGGGGGCGACCACGAAGGACCACGGCTCCATCCGCAGGCTGAAATCGACCTACCCCGTGATCGACCCCTCGACGGCGTAGGCGCCCACAGCTCGAACTCGCTCCCGGCGTCCTGACCCACGGATGCCGCGTACGTCGCGGCTCGTCAGGGTCATCATGGACTCGTCGCCGTCCCTTCCGGTCAAGACCCCTGTGACGCACGGGGGGTAGTGCCCGGGCCTCGGAGCGTCGAAGCGGAAGCTGCCGCCTTGCTGGAGCTCCCTGAGGTAGGAGGTGCGGGAGCAAGCCCACCAGCCGGGTCTCCTCAGCGCCGATTTTTTCGGACTCACCGCCCGCCCTCTCTCGGCGGGGTAGTCTTTTCTGATTCCTGTCGGTCCGTCGCTCCGACCGGGTCAGCTGGGTCGGGGGGGGGTCATCAGCCTCCCTTGCCCCCCGCGCGCCGGGGGCGTTCCGGGTTCGGGGTCCGCGAGTTACCCTCGTGCCCCGGCTTCCGAGGGCTCCCGGGCAACGCGTCCGTGGGGCAGCTCGGGCCCAGGCACCGCGAGCGACGCTCCAATCCGAGTCCTGCCACACGTAGAACACCGCCCGGATCACGATGCACTCGACCCCTTTCCTTGCCCTCGCGCTGGGCGCCCTGCTCTCGACCGGACCTCGGGTCACCACGCACGTGCAGGACCCCGCCGTCGAGGCCGTGCCCCAGTGGATCTGGCACGGGGACGCTACGGACGGCCAGAGCGTGGTCTTCCGCAGGAGCTTCCGGGTCGAGGGCCAGGTGCGGACGGCCACCCTCGCGGGGTCCTGCGACAGCCACATGATCGTGCTGCTCAACGGCGAGCAGGTACTCGACCACGGCACCTGGCAGCAGCCCGTCAGCGCGGAGGTCTCCGGTGAGCTGGTGGTGGGGGAGAACCTGCTCGAGGTGCGGGCCCGCAACCAGACCCTCGCCGCGGGCCTCGTCCTGCGCCTCGACCTCGGGGACGCGGGGTCGGTCGTGACGGACGGGAGCTGGCGCGTCGCCAGCTCGGAAGGGGCGGAGCAGTGGTCCCAGGCGACGGTGATCGGCCCCGTGGGGCAGGCCGGCCTGCCCTGGAGCGGCTACGTGACGGCCGCCGCCCTCGGCGCGGGGCCGCCGCAAGAACCGTCCGCCCAGCCCGTCCAGGCGGCGGAGGGGCTCACCCTGCTCGACGGCTTCCAGGCCGAGCTGCTCTACACGGTCCCCAACGACGTCCAGGGCTCCTGGGTGGCCCTGACCACGGACGACCAGGGGCGCCTGTACGCGAGCGACCAGGGCAAGAGGGGCCTGTACCGGATCACGCCCGCTCCCCTCGGCGAGGCCGGCGCCGTCACGCGGGTCGAGAAGGTCCCTATCGACGTGAGCGGCGCCCAGGGCATGTGCTGGGCCTTCGACTCCCTCTACGTCAACGTGAACGGTCAGGGCGTCTGGCGCCTGCGGGACACGGACGGGGACGACCAGCTCGACGCCGCCGAGAACCTGATCCCCCTTGGACACGGGGGCGAGCACGGCCCCCACGCGATCCTGCCGACGCCGGACGGCGAGCGCCTCTACTTCATCGCCGGCAACCACACGGCGGAGCCCGAGTTCTCGAGCTCACGCCCGCCGGCCAACTGGGGCGAGGACCTGCTCCTGCCGCGACAGTGGGACGCCCGCGGCCACGCCCGCGGCAAGCTCGCGCCCGGCGGCTGGATCGCGACCTGCGACCCCGATGGGAAGGACATCGAGATCGTCAGCATCGGCTACCGGAACCAGTACGACATCGCCCTCGATCCGGAGGGGGAGATGTTCACCTTCGACGCGGACATGGAGTGGGACCAGGGCTCGCCCTGGTACCGCCCGACCCGCGTCTGCCACGTCACGAGCGGCAGCGAGTTCGGCTGGCGCAGCGGGACGGGCAAGTGGCCGTCCTACTACGAGGACTCCCTGCCGCCGGTCCTCGACATCGGGCCGGGATCGCCCACCGGCGTGGTCTTCGGCACGGGGGCGCGCTTCCCGGCGCGCTATCAGCGGGCCCTGTTCATCCTCGACTGGACCTTCGGCACGATCTACGCGGTCCACCTGGAGCCGGAGGGCGCGAGCTACGCGGCGACCAAGGAGGAGTTCGCCTGGGCCAAGCCCCTGGCGGTCACGGACGCGGTCATCGGGGCTGATGGCGCGCTCTACTTCGCCGTGGGCGGCCGCGGCTCCCAGTCGGCCCTCTACCGCATCTACTACGACGGTCCCGAGCCCACGGAGCCCGCCGCGGCGCCGCAGGTCGACGCCGGCTCCAAGGCTCGCGCCGCGCGCCGGGTGCTCGAGTCCTACCACGGCCGGGTGGACGAGAGCGCGGTCTCGGTGGCCTGGCCCTACCTCGCGGACCCGGACCGCTTCCTGCGCTTCGCCGCGCGGATCGCCGTGGAGAGCCAGCCGGTCGCGTCCTGGCGCGCGCGGGCCCTGGAGGAGCGGGAGCCCCAGGCGTCCATCCTGGCCCTGATCGCCCTCGCCCGGCAGGGCAGCGCCGGGGACCTGCCGGGAGTCGTGGCCGGGCTCGAGCGCCTCGATCTGGCCTCGCTCACCGAGCAGCAGCGGCTGGCTGCCCTGCGGGCCTACGCCCTGGCCTTCACCCGCCTGGGTGAGCCCGACGAGGCCCTGCGCGAGGCGCTCATCGCCCGGCTCGACCCCCTCTTCCCGGCGGCGACCGACGAGACGAACACGGAGCTGGCCCGGCTCCTGACCTACCTGCGTGCCCCCTCAGTGGTGAGCAAGACCCTGGCGCTCTTGAGCAGCGACTCACCGAGCGAGCTGCCCCCCTGGGCGGAGCTGATCGAGCGCAATGACCGCTACGGCGGGCCGATCGCCAGGATGCTGGCGGACATGCCGCCGCTGCAGGGCATCGACTACGCCTTCATCCTGCGCAACGCCACCGAGGGCTGGACGATGCCCCTGCGCAAGCAGTACTTCCAGTTCTTCGTCGAGGCCTCGAAGCGCCCGGGCGGCGCCAGCTACGCGGGCTTTCTCGAGAACATCCGCTCCGAAGCCGAGGCCAAGCTCACGGTGGCCGAGCAACGCACCCTGGCGCCGCTCCTGGGGCAGTCCCTGGTCGTTCCCTTGCCGAACGACATCAGCCAGCCCGTCGGCCCTGGTCAGACCTGGACGACGGCGGCTGCCGCCGTGGCGGTGGGGGAGACCATCACCGGGCGCGACTACGACCGCGGTCGGAACCTCTTCCACGCCGCCTCCTGCAGCGCCTGCCACCGCTTCGACGGCGAGGGCGGCGCGATCGGCCCGGACCTGACGACGGTCGGCAACAAGTTCTCCGTCTCGGACCTCCTGGTGGCCATCATCGAGCCCAGCCAGGTCATCTCGGACCAGTACGGCTCCCACATCGTCTTCGACACCGACGGGACGATCGCCGAGGGCCTGCTCGTGGAGGACGAGGACGAGGTCAGCGTCTACCCGCGGGATCACGCGGCCGAGCCCCTGGTCTTCAAGCGCTCCGAGATCGTCACGATCCAGGAGTCGGCGCTCTCCCAGATGCCCTCGGCCCTGGTGGACACGATGAACGCCGAGGAGCTGAAGGACCTCCTGGCCTTCCTCCTGTCGGGTGGGGACAAGGAGTCGGAGGTGTTCGCGAAGAAGCCCGAGGAAGCCGGGGGCGACGGGGAGTAGCTCCGTCTTCCCGGACTCGGCTGGGCCGGAGTTCCCGGGCATGGCCGCGGATGGTCGGCCCCGGGTTGGCCCCGAGCTGTCGTAAGTGCCTTTTTCTTAGGGGTTTGTGTTGTCCGCTCGCCAGCTTCCCGGGCCGCCTCCCTGAGCGAGGAGGAGGGCGCCGTCAGCCGTGCTGCCGGAGCGACGGACCGCCCGCCGCCGCCGGAAGCAGGTCGCCGGACTCACCGAGGTCGCTCCCGGGCCCAGCATCTGCGCTCGCCGCGCACGATGGCCTTCTGGGTAGAGGTCATCGGCACGGAGCTCGAGGCGGTCGCCCCGCGGTGTGTGGGGCACCCCCTCGCGGGTGCGACGGCAGGGGCGCTCAACGGCCACTGACACACGACCCGGCCGCGGGAGTGAGGACGTGAGAGTCACCGCGCATCCCCCGGCGTGGCCTGCCGGGCCTCCTCTGCACTCACGGGCCGTCGGCGACCGGCGATGAGCCGTGGGAGATGAGTCGTGGGAGATGAGTCG
>CAZQAT010000069.1:0-5039 GCA_964591315.1 uncultured Planctomycetaceae bacterium | reverse complement strand
GGCCTCGGGTGGGGCCGAGGCGGTGATCGCTGCTCCTGGGGAGTCCCCCAGGACATGGAGGCGCGCCCGCGTCGCTCAGAGCGGCGCGGGCGCGCGTGGAGAGAAAGCTGTCCCGGGGGACAGCCAGCCCAAGGGTCTAGTTGCCCAGGAAGGGGTGAGAGCCCATGTCGGTGGCGCTGCCGTCGGGGTCACCGCCGAAGTCGGGGTCACCGCTGTCGATGGCCGGGGACCCGGCCTGCAGGTTGTGGTCACCATTCGCGGCGTCCACGAACAACGGGTCGGCATCATCGGCGTCCTCGACGAGCTCGCTGTCAACGATGCTGAACTCCGCCTCGCCCACGAAGCCGTTCCCGGTCGTGGAGAACACCGCAGTGCCAAGCCCGTCTTCCCAGAGGATGCAGCTGTTGAGCGAAGCGGCCACGTTGTTCTGGGCGCGCAGCGACTCACCACCGTTGGTGGCCAGCGTGGAGCGCGTCGCGACGAGCTCCGAGTTGTCGAGGAAGATGCCGCCAGCGTTGTTCGTGGCGGAGTTGTTGGTCACCTTGGTGCCATCGATGGTCAGCACCGCGTTGTTGCGGGCGAAGATGCCGCCGCCGGAGTCGCTGGCGCTGTTGCCGACGATCGAGCAGCGAATCAGGGAGACCGAGGCTCCGTCGTTGAAGACGGCTCCGCCCTGGTGGGCGTCGTTGCCGACGAAGACAGAGTCCTCGACGGACAGGAGGCCTAGGTTGCGCACCATCAGCGCACCGCCCTCACGGCCGGTGTTGCTGTCGAACAGGCAGCCGGAGACGGTGACATCGCCGCTCTCAGACATCACGGCACCGGGGCCGTTCATCGTCGAGTTGCCTTCGAAGGCACAGTTCACGAGGCTGAGGGTGGCTTGGTTGCGAGCAAGGACGCCACCAGCGGTGTTGCCGCTGTTGTCCTTGATCGTGCAGCCATCGAGCGTGAGGCTCGCGCCGTTCTGCAGCAGCACACCGCCGGCCTCACCGGCACCACCGGTGATCTCCAGCCCGCTGATGTAGCTACCCACGGTCGCGGCTCCACGAATCTCGATCGCCGGGCGCATGCCGCTGCCTTGCAGGACAGCGCCAGACTCGGCAATGATGTTGATCGAGCCGCTCTCGATGAGCAGATCCTCGGCGTAGACGCCTGCGGCCAGCCTGATGTTACCCGTGCCGGTCGAGCAGTTGAGCGCGTCGGCGATCGTCAGGAAGGGGAACTCCTCGGTCCCGTTGACGAAGCTCGGGTCAGCAGTGGGGTCACAGAAGAGCTCGCCCCCCATCGGGGTCGAGTCCTCGACCACGAAGTTCATCGGGTCGAGCGCCCAGCCGAAGTAGGCGGGGTCCGTGCTGATGAAGGGGTCAAAGGTCAGCGTCACGTTCACCGAGCCGTCTTCCTCGTCGTCCTGGATACCGACCAGCACGATTTCATGCGGGTGGAACCAGTCCGTCGTGGTGAAGGTCAGCTCGCCGCTGCCGAGGAAGGTCACCTCGCCGGTCACCTCGTCCTCTTCGGGGGTGCCAAGCTCGGTGTCGTCGGAGACCGACCACTGCACCGTGACGTCGGCCGTCGGGCGCTTGGTCAGGTTGACACGAACCGTGCGGAAGGCGTCCATGGGCGTAGCCGTGATCCCGCAGCCGGAGGCGCCTTCCTCGAGGAGGACGAGAAGGTTGTCGGGGTCACTGGTCTCCATCGGCGGGAACAGGAACTCACCTCCGTCAAGAGAGACGCGGACACCTTCGGCCAACTTGTCATTGAAGACGGAATTGGCCTCGCCACCGCCACCGTTGATGCCGGTAGCCGGGATCTCATCGATGACCGAGTCGGCTTCGCCGTCGCTGTTGGAGTCGACAACACTCACATCATCACCGACGGCGCCGACCTTGCGGGGCAGCGAGGGGTGAGAGAAGGGGCCAGACTCGTTGAAGACACGGGGGTCGAGGAGTGCGTTCGAGAGGAACGCCACCATGTTGGCCTGCTCATCAGGCTTGTTGCGCATCCCGCCAACGCCGTCGACGCCGGGATCCATGTCGATTCCGTTCTGCTCGAGGAAGTCAGCTCCACGGGAGTAGAACTGGACGACCTGTTCCAGGGTGGCCATGCTGCCGTTGTGCATGTACGGCGCGTGCAGGGCGACGTTACGCAGGCTGGAGGCCTTGAAGCTGCCATTCACCGCGGCGTACTCGCTGGGCTTGACCGGACCGTCTTCGTCGAGGTCAAACTCCATCGCAGAGGACTCACCGTTCTGGATCCGCTTCGTGAAGGAGAGCGGGCCGAAGGGGCCGTCGGCTCCGATGCCGAGGTCCTCGGAGGTGGGCCGCACGCCGATGTTGTAGAAGCCAGCGTCGTAGACGGCCTCGGGGATCGGGTGCCCAAGAGTGACCACATGGACCTCTTGGCCGTTGACGAGGACCGGGTAGTCGCCCGCGGGGGTGCCAGCGCCGGTATCGATCTCGCCCTCGATGATGACTCGCAGGCCGCAGGAGCCGTCCTCGAGCGGGCCGAAGGCCTGCACGGCAAGGGCAAACTCAGCCTGCGGTTCGACATCGCCTTCGTCATCGATGGCGGGGGGAGGGGCGCCAGGCCCTTCCAGCATGTCAATCTCGCTCTCGACCGGCTCGCCTTCCGGACCCATCTCGCAAGCACTGTGCGGGATGTTGACCTGGGCGATGGCCTGGCCGGTGTCGGGGCGGATGATCTGCACGAAGTTGCCCATGGCCAGGTTGTCCGTGAACCAGAACTCGTCATGGCCGACCACCTGCGGATCCTCGGGACCCGGGATGTTGGTGAGGCCGAGGATGAACTCCTGGCCGAAGATGGCCATGCCCATGCGCTCCACACCCACGCGTCCATGCTTGGGATCCTCGAGCTGATTCCAGGTGCCGCCCGCGAACTCGGGGCCAGCGTGGCAGTCGGCGCAGCCCGCGCCGCCCGAGAGGAAGCGGCCGAGGCCGTCTTGCTCTTCCTCGGTCAGGGCGCCTTCATCGCCCGCCAGGAAGAAGTCGATGGGAGCCTGGTCGGAGACCAGCTGGGCCTCGTAGACCATGATCGACAGGCCCCAGAAGAGCGAGAAGTTGCTCTCCATGTGGGAGTGCCCGTCGAAGGTGCCGGTGCCGTTCCACCACTCATCGACGAACGCGTCCTCGATCATGTCCTGATAAGTGAGACCAGGCGTGAGGCCATCGTCAGGAGAGTTGGAGAGGTGCCCGAGGTGCATGTCCTCGGGGTGCACGTCTTGCAGCTTCAGCGGGGCCGCCGGGAGGAGCTTCTGCCCGATCACGGGGAAGGTCCGGACGGGGCCACCCGCGCCGGACAGCCAGGCCATCTCGACGTTCGACTGGATCGGGCCCACTGCCTGGCTCGCCAGGGAGGCCTTGTCGATGCTGATCTGGACCTCTTGGACGCTGCCGTCGGGCATGGTCTTGAGGACGCGGGCGTCGGGGTCCTGGTCGCCCCAGTTGTTCACACCGTTGAACCGGAAGTCGGCCCGGCCGTCCCAGAACTGGCGGACGAAGAAGACCGCATTGATGACGGTGGGGGCGTTCCGGCCCGTTCCAGCATCCACGTTGCAGCCGCCGACGTTGAAGACGGGGTCAGCGACGACCGTCCCATCTTCGACGCCCTCACCCGGCGTGATGCCGTCGAAGATCCGGTTCGGCACGCCAGCCGACCCGTAGACGTCATTGACGCTGCGTAGCACCGTCGACTCGGCGTCGTTGGGATCGACGAGCAGGTGGAAGGGGAAGTCCGAGGACTCCAGCGTCGTGTTTGGGCCACCCGCGCCCGACTCGAACGTGTTGAAGAGACCGTCGGAGCCTGGATGCAGCTGGTTCTTCGAGCGCGCATCCCCGCCACCGTTGTAGTGGCAGCTCGCGCAGGCGGTCATGCCATCGGAGCCAGCCTGGATGTCCCAGAACAGCGCCTTGCCCAGGACGATGGCCGCGTCCATGTCCTTGATGTAGTCGTCGATGTCCGGGGGCATGGGCACCTCGACATCGGACAGGGGGAAGTCGATGGTCGCTATCCCTTTCGGGGTCTGGCCCCGGTTGGGAGAACTGGCGCCACTTCCGCCTGCGCGGGAGTTCGTGCCACCCAGCTGCCCGACCGCTTCGCTGAGCGGGATCAGGGCAACAGCCAGCAGGCCCGAGATGAAGAGCGTCGCGCGACCGCGGCGTTTCGACGGAGATAGGGGATTTCTGTTCATATCTGTGGGGGGCAGGACACGGGGCGTGTCTCAGCAACGGATTGAGTTCCCAGGCACCGATGCGGGCGGAGGCTTGTGATCAGGACTGATCCAGGCCGCGCCGGTTGGTGCACCGATGGGGGTACAGGGCCAAGTAGATAGGTACGGCTTGTAGGGCCGATCTAAATGGGGAGTTGAGTTGTGAAAGTAGCTGCTTGCTACCGAAATAGATGGGTGCGGTGCCACGGAATGCATCGCAGTCCTCGGCCCGAATGAAATATCCTGCGGGCACCGCCTCATTTGGGGGGGCGAAACTCGGAAAAGTGTTCAGATCGGGGAGATCTAATCTGCTCAGCGAGCTTGAGCTGGGCGCCCGTGGCTTGGCTTGGGGTTCGTAAGCTGTTTCCAGGTAGTAATTTGGGCCACCTGGCTCCCGCTTGGCAGCGGATGGCAATCCCCTGCAGACGCAGATGGGATGAGGGCCTGGATTTTTCCCCCTGGGCGTCCGCAATCCTATTCCTGGCAGAGTCACCCCTCTCTTGGACATGCCTGGCAGAATCAAGAAAAGCGGGTGGTCTTGTCGTCTAATATGCGGCGGCGGTTCAGGTGAATGAATCTGCCCCACGAGTCAGATTGAATTGGACTTGCGCCTTGAACTCACGCGGTCCCCGCTCGAGAGCGTGGCCCTTGCCCTCAACCGGCACGGGACCTGGAGCTTCCAGGCCTGGTCGGGGGGCGCCGCAGCGGGAGCCGAGGTCTTCAGCCCCTCGGGCGAAGTCCCGATGAGCTCCTGCGCCTGAAGTCTGATCGCCGGGTCCCGCTCCATCGGCCCTCGATCGCAGGGCCGGGGGGG
>CAZQAT010000068.1:0-24907 GCA_964591315.1 uncultured Planctomycetaceae bacterium | reverse complement strand
CTAGCCCACCAGGGGCAGTCGCAGGCAGAAGGTAGCCCCGGGCTCCTCGGGGGTGACCTCCAGCACCAGGTCGCCCCCCAGATCCCTGGCCAGGCCCCGCGAGAGAGCCAGCCCCAGGCCCACGCCCGGGTTCTCGTCGGAGGCGTCCCGGCCACCGCGATCGAAGGCCTGGAAGATCGCCCGCCGCGCGTCCCGGGGCACGCCTCTTCCGCGGTCCCGGACCCGCAGCAGGAAGGCCCGTCCCTCGCGGTCCGCGAGCAGCTCGACGGTGCCGCCCTCTCCACCCCGGCCGTACTTGCAGGCGTTGTCCACCAGGTTGAAGAGGATCTGCTCGACCGCCTCCGGATCGGTCTCGACCCGCACGCCGGCCAGGTCCATGTTCCGCAGCTCGAGCCGCATGCCGGCCTCTGCCGCGCGGCGCTCGAGGTTCGGCCGCGCGCGCTCCAGGAGCTCGTCCGCCGCCGCTTCGCGAGTCTCGAGGCCACTGCGTCCCTCCTCGAGGCGCGAGTAGGAGAGCACGTTCTGCACGAGGGAGTGCAGGCGATCGGACTCACGCTCGAGGGTCTCCAGGTACTCCTGTCGCTTGCCCGCGGGGACCATGCCCGCGGCCAACATCTCCGTGTAGAGGCGGAAGGTCGTCAGGGGCGTTCGCAGCTCGTGCGTCACCGTGGAGGCGAAGCGGCTACGCTGCTCACCGAAACGGATGCTCGAACGCAGACCGAGCCCCACCACCCCCAGGGCCGCCAGGGCCACGACCCAGCCCACCAGGAGAGACGTTTGCGCCGGTCCCCAGCCGCTCGTCGCGGCTCCGGGTAGCGGGCCCGTAGCGAGCAGCGCGGGCAGGGCCGCAAGGGAGCGCCCGTCCACGTCCTCGAGCGGATCACCGCTGCGCTGAGGCTCGAGGTCCGCCGCGGGTAGGAGGTCCTCGACCAGGCCCAACAGCCCCGACCGCAGCCAGCCCCAGTCCGTCAGGAAGCCCTGGAACACGGGGCCTTGGGCCGTGCGCACGCGGCGCAGGAAGACCAACAGGACCTCCCCGTCGGGGCCGTCCAGCCAGAGGGGTACGAGGGGCGAGGAGTGGGTCTTCCGCTCGCCGGTCGCAGGTGCATCCCGAGGTTCGTTCACGCTCTGGACCAGAGGATCTTCAGCCTCCTGGGGAAGCTGGGTCTGCTGAACGACCTGGGCCCGGAGATTGCGCTCCTTCAAGTTGAGGTCCGCCTGCCGGGTCAGGAGTTCGGCCGACTCGGCCCCCTGGGTCGTGGTGGTGGGCTCGGAGCACAGGGGCACGAACCAGTTCGCGAAGCGGGACTCCGCGCCCCCCCAGCGGGCCCGCAGGGTGGCCTGGTCGAGGAGGCCGCGCAGCAGCTCCAGGTCGAGGCGCCGCGGCTCCAGGCTGTCCTGTTGGACCCAGTTGTTGGCCAAGGACAGGTCCAGGCTGTTGCTCTCGGGCAGCTGCGGGGAGCTCCAGCGACCCCCCTCGTCCACCTGGAAGTGCAGCCGGATCAGCGCCGACTCGTAGGTCAGGAGCGGCGATGGCACCAGCACCTCGCCGGGCTCGATCTTGCTCAGCACCTTCGTGTAGGCCACCTCCTGGGGGGTGTAGGCCTCGTACTCGTGGGGCAAGCGGGCCACCTCGGCGGCCAGCTGAGGGGCGAACCAGGAGTCCATGCGCCACAGGGCCAGGCGCAGAGCCTGCTGGCGGTCCTGCTCCCGCAGGGCCGCCGCCTCGCGCCGCTCGAGGTCGAGCAGCGCGCCGCTCAGCCAGCACAAGGCCCCCAGGGTCAAGAGGGCGCCAACCCCGTAGAGAGCCCACCAGGACGTGCGCGCCGCGGACATCAGGCCTCGAACCTCACCTCTTCACCGAGCATGTAGCCCTTGGAGCGCACGGTGACCACGAAGTGCGAGGCGTTCGGCGTATCCCCCAGCTTCTCGCGCAGGCGTGCGATGTGCATGTCCACCGTGCGCGTCTCCAGGCCGCGGGGGTCCAGGCCCCAGACCCGCTGCAAGAGCTCGGAGCGGGCCACGGCGCGCCCGCGGCAGGCGGCCAGGTAGGCCAGGATCTCGGTCTCCCGTTCGGACAGGAGCTGGCTCTGCCCGTCGGCTCCGATGGCCTGGCGTCGCTCCAGATGGATCGCGACGCCGTTGGCGTAGAGGTGCCCCACCGCGTCCGGCCGCTCGGCGCAACGGCGCAGGACCGCCTCGACCCGGGCCAGGAGCTCAGTGGAGCTGAAGGGCTTGACCACGTAGTCGTCGGCGCCCCCCCGCAGGCCGCGCACGCGGTCCTCCTCGGCGCCGCGGGCGGTGACCAGGATGACCGGCAGGGAGGGCTTGGAGCGCCGCAGCTCGGGCAGGATCTCGAAGCCGTCGAGGCCCGGCAGCATCACGTCGAGCAGCACCAGGTCGAGCTCCGCGCCCAGGATCAGGCGCAGGGCCTCGGGCCCCTCCCCCGCCTGGAGGACCCGGTAGCCGCTGAACTCGAGGCAGTCCACCAGCCCGCGGCGGATAGCGGGGTCGTCTTCGACGACGAGGACGGTCGGGGCGGACACCATGATCGAGGAGCGCGGGAAGCGGGGAGGTCGAGGATACGGCGCGGGGAGCCCCGCCGTGGGATCCAATCCCCGGCGGGGCTCCCCGCGAACAGATCAGCAGGGCTCCAGGAGTTCCTGGACCGGGGCCCCCACCGCGGGCGGCGCGGGGGCCGGCCCGGGAGCCCCGGACGCGGGGGTGACCGGCGCACTCGCAGGCGCGGCCGGGGCCTCGGCCTTCGGGAAGCGGTAGCCCTTGGCCTCGGCCTGGGCCCGCACGGCGCTCTTGATGGCGTGGTCGAAGGAGTTCGAGGCGTCCAGGGAGCGCTTCTTCATCTCCGCCTCCACGAACTGCTGGCGCTGGGCGGAGATGCGGTTGACCTCGGCCTGGAGCTTCTTGCGCTCGGCCGCCTTGGCCTCGATGTGAGCCTGGCGCCCCTCGAGGGTCATGGACTTCATCGCCTCTGGCAGGGTCTCGACCTTCACGTCCGCCAGCACCAGGGTGCCGAGGGCGTAGGCGTCCACCAGGTCCCAGCTCGCACAGTTGTAGAGGACGTTGGCCTTGCAGAAGGCACGCGTGGCGGCCGCCTCGCCGTTGCGGCCGGCGGCGTTCTCGTCCTGGGCGATCTGGTTGGCGCCGAACCACTCCCCGCGCTCGCCGTAGGCCAGGTAGGTGCCGTTCAGGTCGAGGCTGAGCTCGGCGAGCCGCACGTCGAAGGGGGTCTCCATGACCACAGTGCCGTTGTCCTTGTCGATCGAGGCGAACTGGCCGTCCGCCAGGCGCGCCACCTGCTGCCAGGCCTGGGCGTCCGCGTGGGTCGGCGGGCCGCAGTAGATGGCGTTGACCATGATCTCCCCGGTGATGGCGGCCTTGCAGGCGTCCGCGTAGCGCACCACCGTGTCCTGGTCGGCGCTCTCGTTGCCAGCCACCACGATCAGCTTCAGGGCGCCGGGGGCCTTGCTCCACTGGAGCTGGCCGGTCGCCGCGTGGACCACACGGCCCACCAGCTCGGTCCCGCCGTTGGTGGTCTGCTCGAAGAGGATCTTGGAGACCAGGTCCAGGTCCTCGGTCAGGCCGGTCTCGAGCTGCACCCAGCCGTTCTCCTGGTTGTGTCCGTCGTTGCCGTAGGTCAGGAGCGCCACCCGCAGCTTCGGCTGGGGCTCGGCGAAGACGAACTCGTTGACGATCGTCCACAGCTTCTGCTTGGCGGCCTCGAGCAGGCCGTCCATGGAGCCGCTGGTGTCCAGGCAGATGGCCACCTCGACGATCGGGTTGGCGGGCGGCGGGATGGAGGGGACCTCCACGACCGGGCCGCTGGACACGGGCACCTCGGTGGGCGTGGGGAGCGGGCGGTCTTCGTGGCCCGCGGCGAGCAGGGTGAGCAGAGAACAGCTCCAGATCTTGGTCATCATGATCAGATTCCTCAGGAAGTCAGGAAGGGTAGTGAGCGGTCGGCCTGGCTACTTGGCGCCGTTCTGAACGGTTCCGTTCTGGACCAAGACGCGCTTGCCGGAGTGGTAGAGCAGGATGTCGCCGGGCAGCGACAGGAGCCCCTGGCGGCCCTCGGCCGCCAGGGAGTGCAGCATTGCCGTGTGGGCGGGGGTGCCGAACAGGACCGTCTCCTCGGGCAGGAGCTCCACCTGGTCGGTGATCAGCTTGGAGTCGATCCACTGGCCTCCGCTCTGGAAGAAGGCCCGGTCGGAGATCTGCTGCACACCGACGGTGGCGACCAGCTCACCGGAGGCGTGCCAGTAGCGGTTCTCCAGGTTCAGGCAGCTCTGCAGCTTCTGGGCGTTGAAGTTGCGCCCCTGGCTGACGGCCGCCTCGCCGAAGCGGGTGCGCACGGCGCGCCGCTCGAGCTCCGCGTTGCAGGAGAGCCGCAGGGCATCCCAGCTCGCCAGGTCGGTGCCCTCGGTGGCCAGGAAGGAGGTGTACTCGGAGAGGATCCCGAACTCGGTCGAGAGGCGCAGGATCTCCTCCGCCAGCTCCGAGTAGCGCGGGTCGCGGAAGATGTCCGTGCCGTTGGCCAGGGGCAGGGTCCCGTTGGCCGCCCCGGCCTGGCGGATCTGGTCCACCAGGAAGGCGATCTTGCGGGCCGCCCACAGGCGCGCCACGAAGGCGTTGCGGTGGTCGGCCTGCTTCACGTCCAGGTCGAAGCGGAAGGTCCGCTCCTGGCCCAGGTGCGTGCCCTGCAGGCGGAAGCGCAGGGGCGCGTCCCCGAGGTAGCGCCCCAGGATCACGAGCTGGTCACCCAGGTACAGGTCGGGCAGCCGCACGGGCATGATCTCCCGCGTACGCCGCGTGGAGACGGACCCGGCCTCGTCCAGGGTCGCGAGCTCGATCTCCGACAGGACCGGCCCGTACAGGCGCCGGAAGACCTGGGCCACCTTGACCTCCACGTCCTGGCCGGGGAGCACGAAGGTGCTCTTGGCGCGGGTGGAGTCGGACAGGCGGTCGAGCAGGGGCACGTTGACGTCGTGGCCGACCCCGAAGGTGAAGATGCGCCGGCCGTGGACGTTGGTGGCCGCGACCATGGCGTTGATGTCCCCCTCGACCGTCTTGCCCACCGTGGGCAGGCCGTCGGTCAGGAACAGCACCAGCCCCAGGAAGCCCTCACGGGTGTCCTGGGCCAGGGCGGCCCGCAGGGCGTCGTGCACGTTGGTGCCGCCGGTGGGCCGCAGCCCCGCCAGGTAGCCCCGTGCCTCGAGCACCGACTGGCGGTCCTTGATCACCGGGCCGGGGGCGAACTGGGACACGCGGCTCGAGTAGTCGACGATGTTGAAGGCCTCGCCGTCCGCGAGCCCCTCGACCACCTGCAGGGCCGCGGCCCGGGCCTGGTCCATCTTCTCGCCGGCCATGGAGCCGGAGCGGTCGAGGACCACGGTCACCTCCCGGCGGGTGGCCTCGAGCTCGGCCTCGGGGGTCTGGGGCAGGCCCGTCATGAGCAGGAAGTAGCCGCCGCCGTCCCCGTCCGGGCAGGCGATCAGGGAGGCGCTGACGCCTTCCTCGGCCACGAGATAGGAGAGCCGGAAGGGCCCCGGCGTCGTCTCCGCCAGCGGCCGCACCCGCACCCGGTAGCGGTGCGGGTCGCGCTCGAGGGTCTCGAGCTCGTGGGTCGGCGAGTAGACCATCGAGATCGGCTTCTCGCTGCGCAGCACCACGTCCACCCGGCACGGCACCCGCTGACCGAGAGACTCGCTGCGAGCCAGGTAATAGTCCCGCCGTGCCCCGTCGGTCTCGAGCAGGTGCTCGTAGGACAGGCGCAGGGTCTGCTTGCCGCCGGCGGGCACCGGGAAGACGCTCGAGCGGATGAGCTGGGCGCCGACGAACTCGAGCAGGGCCGGGTCCTGGATGCGACGCACGATCTCGTCGTAGGTGCGCCGGGCCTCGTCCCGGGGCAGGAGCTGGGCGCTGGGCTTCGCGCTCGTGGCCCCGATGCCCGAGAAGGCGAAGCCGCTGACCGCCGCGCCGTTCGGCACGGGCAGGAGCAGCACCGCCTCCGCCTGCTGGGGCCCGGGGTTCGAGACCTGGATCTCGAGGGTCGTGCGCGCCCCGAGCTCGAGGATCTCCACCCGCGCGTCGATCCCGTCGACGCCGATCTCCCGGCGCCCCTCGCGCAGGGCGAAGCCCCGGAACTGGGGCATCAGCACGTGGCTGGCCCCGTCGAGGAAGACCTCCTGGACGGGCTGCGCCCCGGAGGTCGTGGAGGAGCCCGTCTGGCCCGCGAGCTGGGCCGTGACGGGCGTGGCCAGGGCGCCCAAGAGCAGGGCGGCGAGCCCCAGGCCGAGGTGATCTGTGGTTGCCATGCGATTCCTGGGCGCCCGACCGCGGGATTGCGGTCCATCGCGGGCGCACAACCCACAGTACGCACCCAGGGGCCATCAGCTTGGTAACCGGGGGGTAACGCGCCCCCCGGAGGCGCCTCCGACGCCGCCGAGAGCAAGCCCCGAACGAACACAGCGGGCGCCCTCCGAGGAGGGCGCCCGCTGGTCAGATGGAGCCAGATATCGGATTCGAACCGATGACCCCTGCTTTACGAAAGCAGTGCTCTACCACTGAGCTAATCTGGCGCTGAGCTCGTCTCGCGCTGAGCCGCGAAGGCGCCGCGCACCGATCGCTCGCCTGCTTCTTGTGACTACTGGCTGACGCCTCCGCCTGCCCCGGCGGCGATGGCGGCGCGCTGGGCGTCGGACATGGCGAAGCTGCCCAGGGCACGGGAGGCCGCCACGCGGACGTCGAGGCTGGAGCCGGAGCCGGCGACCGCAGCCAGGGCGGCCACGATGCCCTCGGTACCACCGAGGCTGCCCCGGCGAGCGATGTTGCCGATCGCGTCCGCGGCGGCGATGCGCGCATCGTCGCTCCGGTCGGAGCTCGAGAGCACGGCCTGCAGGGCCCCCAGCTGGGCCTCGCCGCCCACGAAGGCCAGGGCGTGCATGGCGGGGACGGTCACCGCGTCCGAGCGGCCGCCGAGGGTGCTGGCCAGGGCGCCCGCGACGCTGGACAGGTTGCTGCCGCCCGCCTGGGCCAGACCCGCCAGGGTCGAGGCCGCGCGGGCCGCCAGCTCGTCGGCACGGGTCCGGTCGCTGGAGGCGTCGCCGGAGATGGCGCCGGTGATCTCGTCGAGGCCGTCGGCCCCGGCGATCACGGCCGCCACGCGGTCGGCGTAGGCGTCGCTGTCGTCGATCATGACGACCGGCGTGTTGGCGGTGCGGTCGTCGCTCGCCAGCTCGTGCAGCACCTGGTCCGCGGTCAGGTCCGGCAGGGTGCCGGCCAGGACGATCACGTCCACACCGGGAACGCGCTTGAGGAGCGCGAGGCCCGAGGCGCCGCTGGTCCAGTGGTTGGTCAGGATGCCGGCCCCCGACATGGCCGAGGCCACGGCGCCGCCACGGGCCGCATCGGCGTCGATCACGACGCCCAGGCTCATGATGGAGCGGCCCGCGGTGCGGCCCAGCATGTCGACAACCGCGCCACCGGGAGAGCTCTGGGTGCGCAGGGCGATCTGGCCCTGGGCCACGGCGGCCTCGCTCTTCATGGCGCCGTCGTCGCTGGCCAGGGCGGCCTGCAGGGAGGGGGTGGCGATGTTCGAGCCGGCGCCCAGGGCGCGGATGAGGCCCACGCCGGTGATGCTGTCGCTCTCGGCCACGCACCACGAGAGGGCCATCTCGAGGGCGTCGACGCCCGCGGAGCCGACGGCGATGGCGGCCGCGGCCACCACGCCGTCGTAGGCGGAGACGTCAGCGCCGGTGGCGGCCAGGAGCTCGATCTCGGCGTGCTGGGAGACGTAGGCGCGGGCCAGGCCGGCGCGCGCGGCGACGGAGGCGGGGTCGGCGGCGAGGGCCGCGTAGTAGGCGTTCTTCGAGAGCTCGTCCGCGTACAGGAAGCGCGGCGTCGCGGTCCCGGTGAGGCCCGAGCCGCTCCAGGCCCAGACCACGTCGCTGTAGTCCACCGGGCGCAGCACGCTGGCGCGTCCGTGGTGGTAGTCGTCGCCGAGCTGCAGGTAGAGGGCCACGGCGTCGCCGGTTGAGCCGCACTTCTTGGCGGCCTCGGCCGAGGCGAGCTGGACGCCCTCGTCACCGTCGTTGTAGGCGCGCCAGGTCAGGGCCGCCTGGGCCCGCGGGTCACCGATGTAGCCCAGGATCAGGGCCACGTTCCGGCGAAGGTAGGCGTCGTCGGAGTCGAGGGCCGCCAGGAGGGGCAGCACCACGTCGGTGCCCATCTCGGTCAGGGCGTGCATGAACATCACCCGCCGGTCCTCGGCGTTCTCGTCCCCGAGGGTCTCCAGCATGTACTGGACCGCGTACTCCCCGTGGTTGGCGCCCAGGGCGCGCACGGCTGCGGTGCGAACCATGGCGTCGTCCGACTGGACGTCCCGCAGGAGGCCACGGATGGTCGACTCGTCGTCGGCCTGCTCCACCCGGCCGAGTTGGGCCTTGGCCATGAAGCGCTTGGCGATCAGCTCGAACTGGCCTTCCTTGACGAGCATGTCGATCCACACGTCGTGGTCGGTGTCCTTCCACAGCTCGTAGGCGGCCTCGTTGCTCATGTCCTCGGCCAGGGCCTTGCGGAACTTCGCGAGGGCGGCGGCGTCGTCGCCGCGACGCAGGAGCTCGACTCCCTCGTCGAAGGTGTCGTTGGCGCTGGCGGGCAGGCTGAGGGCGGCGAAGAAGGCGAGGAGACCGAGGTGGCGTCGCAGTCCGGTCATGGAGGGGGTTCCTTGGGCGATGCGCCGGCGCGCGGAGACGCAGGCGGGCGGCGGTGGCAGGTCGGCCGAACGGGGCGGGCTCAGTCGCCCCCCCGATAGGGTGAAGAAGAGTGGCGGGATGATACCGGCGGCGGCCCGAGGATCAAGCTTCCAGGCCCCTGGAGCCGCCTCGGCCCCCCCCGGTGGACCGACCCCTACCCCGGCCCTGGGGCGGGGCTACCGGGGATCGGGGCTGATCTTGCCCAGGGGGCGGCCGCTGCGCGCGCCGGTGGCCGTCGCCCGGGTCACCCCCTGGCCCAACACGCAGCGCACCGCCAGGGCCGCGAAGACCAGGGCCTCGCGGGCGTCCGGGTCCACCCCCAGCCCGGCGGTCGAGGCCACCGACAGCCCAGCGCGGCGCTCCAGGGCCCCCATCAGCGCGAGGTTGTGGACGCCCCCGCCCGCCACCCAGAGCCTCTCCGGACGCCCCGGCAGCTCCTCCAGCCCGCGCACCACGGCGACCGCCACCAGCTCGACCGCGGTGGCCAGGAGGTCCCCCGGCGTCACTCCCGGCCCGGCCCCCGCCAGGAGTCCTTGCACCCAGGCCTCGCCGAAGGTGTCGCGGCCCGTGCTGCGTGGACCGCGGCGCCTGAGGAAGGGGTGCTCGAGCCAGCGCTCGAGGAGCTCCGGGTTCACCTGGCCGGCGGCCGCGGTCCGACCGGCCTCGTCGTGGTCCCGGTGCAGGAGCCGACGCGCGAAGCCGTCGAGCAGGCAGTTCGCCGGCCCCGTGTCGAAGGCCGCCAGCGCGCCCTCCTCCCCCAGCCAGCTCAGGTTGGCCAGGCCGCCGAGGTTGAGGATCGTCGTCGGCCGCGGCGCCGCGGCGAAGACCAGATCGTCCGCCAGGACCGAGACCGGCGCCCCCTCGCCGCCGGCGGCCAGGTCCCCCTGGCGGAAGTCGCTGACCACGGCGCAACCCGCGGCCTCGGCCACGTGGTCCCCGTCCCCGAGCTGCAGGGAGGCTCCGCGCTCGGCCGCCACGCCGTCGTGGTGGTAGACCGTCAGGCCGTGGCTGCCCACCAGGGCCAGCTCACGGCCTCCGCCCCGCGCCAGCTCACGGGCCGCGCCGCCGAAGGCCAGGCCCAGGTCCCGGGAGAGCAGCGCCAGCTCCCGGGGACCGAGGGGGGCACCGTCGAGGGCGGCCCGCACCCGGGGCCCCAGCTCGCCCGTGAACGGCCGGGTCTCGAAGGCCAGGGGCTCGAGTCCCGCGGGGATGGGCTCCTCCCCCGCCGGACGCTCCCACCGCACCCGGGCCAGGACCACGTCGATCCCGTCGCCGGACGTGCCGGAGAGGACGCCGGCCACCGGCTGATCCGTGTCGAGGAGAGTTCTGGCGGGGCACCACACGGCCCGCAAGGTACCCTCTGGCCATGGCGCGCCCCACGGCCACTCCGATCTTGGTCGTCGACGACGACGGCGACATCCGCATGGCCCTCGAGATGCTCCTGCAGTACGAGGGCTACGAGGTCTGGACCGCCAAGAACGGCAAGGAGGCCCTGGCACGCCTCCAGGCGGAGCGGGAGGCCGGTCGCCGCCCCGGCGTCGTCCTGACGGATCTCAAGATGCCCGAGGTCGACGGGCTCGAGCTGCTCGAAGCCGTGCAGGCCCTGCCGGACGCCCCGCCGGTGATCCTGATCAGCGGCCACGCGGACGTGGCCACCGCGGTGGAGGCCATGCAGCGCGGGGCGAACAACTTCCTCGAGAAGCCGCTGGTGGACAACCGCGTGCTGGTGACCATCCAGAGCGCCCTGCACCGGGAGCGACTCGAGAAGGAGAACACGGGCCTGCGCCGCCAGCTGGCGGAGCGCTGGGAGCTGGTGGGCGAGAGCGTCGCCCTGGCGGAGCTGCGGGAGCGCGTGCGGCAGGTGGCGGGCTCGGACGCCTCGGTCCTGATCACCGGCGAGAACGGCTGCGGCAAGGAGGTCGTGGCGCGCAACCTGCACCTCGCGGGCCCGCGGGTGGCGGGGCCCTTCGTGACCGTCAACTGCGCGGCGATCCCCGACGAGTTGATCGAGTCGGAGCTGTTCGGCCACGAGAAGGGCAGCTTCACCGGGGCCCACGAGCGGCGCATCGGACACTTCGAGGCCGCCGACGGGGGCACCCTCTTCCTGGACGAGATCGGCGACATGCCCCTCAACGCCCAGGCCAAGGTGCTGCGGGCCCTGGAGACCCACGAGATCACCCGCGTGGGCGACAGCCGGGCGATCCCGGTGGACATCCGCGTCGTGGCCGCGACCAACGCCGACCTGCAGGCCGCCGTGGAGGACAAGAGCTTCCGCCTGGACCTCTTCTACCGCCTGAACGTGGTGCCCCTGCGGATCCCGCCCTTGCGGGAGCGGCGCGAGGACATCCTGCCCCTGGCGCGCCACTTCCTCGAGGCCGCGGCGACCCGCGCGGGCCGGCGGGCCCACGTGCTGTCGGAAGCCGCCGCCGCGCGCCTGGAGTCCCTCGACTACCCGGGCAACGTACGTCAGCTCAGGAACCTGCTGGAGGGAGCCTGCGTCTTCGCCGGCGAGACGACCCTCGAGGCCGCGGACCTGGACCGCATCCTCGAGGCGGGCCCGGCCATGGCCTCACCGTCGGGGGCCTACGGCTCGTCCGAGACCGATCCCTTCCAGGCCGGGACCTTCGAGGAGTTCAAGGACAAGAGCGAGGCGCTCTTCTTCCGTCAGAAGCTCGAGGCCAACGGGGGCAACGTCAAGCGCACGGCCGAGGAGCTCGGCATGCAGCGCAGCCACATGTACAAGAAGCTCGACCGCTACGGGCTCCGGAACTGAGCGGCCGGAGCTGACCGTCCCGAGCTAGGGGATTCGCAGCCCCATGCCCGGCTTGACGCTGTCCGGGCTCTCGAGCTGGTCGCGGTTGGCCTCGTAGATCCTCTCCCAGAGGGAGCCCTTGCCGTAGACCTTCTTGGAGATGACCCACAGGGAGTCACCGTCCTCGACCCGGTAGAGGTTCCCGCGCTCGACGGCGAGCTCTTCGGAGGCCGCCGCACCCTCGTCGGCTTCGGCGACCTGATCACGGCCGTCGAAGACCGGCACCAGGATCGTCTCCCCCGGGGCGCGATAGGTGGCGCCCTCGTTGAACTGGCGCAGCAGGGCGGACTTCGAGCGGTCCCCGTAGAGGCGCTCGGCGATCTGGACCCAGTTGTCCCCTCGCCGCCAGGCGTACTCCATGATCGAGGGGTCGAAGGTCCTCTCGAGGCCGTCGAGGGTGACGAGGGCCGAGCCCTCGGGGATCTCGCCCCGCTCGAGGGTGCGGGCCGTGAAGCTGTCGTCCAGGAGCAGGTCGCCGGCGTCCTCGGCGCGGGTCAGCTGCTCGAGGCCGAGTCCCCCGAGGTTGTCCGTTCCCGGACTCCCGCCGTCGGCCGCCAGGCCGGGGCCCTCGGGGCCGCCCGGTTGGCGGCGGGGGTTCTGGCCCTCACCGGGACCCTTGCCCTGCAGGCCGTCGCCTCCCAGCTCTTCGGGAGCCCGGGTGCCGGCCCCCTGGGCGAGGACTTCGCCCCCAGCCCCCATCGTCAGCGTCGAAGCCCGGTCCTCGGGGGCGCTGAAGGTCACCACGAGGATCACGGTGACGAGCAGGAAGGCGATCAGGACGACGATCTTCTCGAACTGGCCCATGGGCGGTAAGCAAAGGCGCGCGCAAGCGCCTGCGAGGTAAGAGTTTGTACGACTTCGGCGCGAAACGGCCGAACCCGCGCGGGCCACCTCGTTATCCGAAAGGCCTTCGCCCGAGTCAAAAGGAAAGGCCGAAGATTCCCCCAGATGGTGTGTTCTTGGGACACCCATCCACAGCATGCGGAGGGTTGTCCCTAAGTGGGTCGGGGACGGTGAATAGGTCAGGAACTCCGACCACCGGACCGATAAGCTGCGTCGGAGGGTAGGAATGGGGAGAATTCGCAAGGGTTCCCAGTACATGGGGAGTGGTCAGGAGTCCGGCAGCGCGACGGACCAGGTGGCCTTCGTCTCCCGCCGTCGATGCGACGAGGCCGGGGCCCTGGCGCCGTCCGCGGGAGAGTCCCTGCCGCGGCTCTTGCAGGGTCGCACCCTGCTGCTGCTCCTGGTCGCGGCCGCCCTGCAGGCCTTCGCCTGGTCCCAGCTGCGCGGCTACCAGCTGGCGGACTCGGTGGAGTTCATGGACCGCGCCTACGCCGTGGCGCGGGGTGACAGCCTCGACTCGACCGGCGCCGTGCGCGGCTTCGGCTTCTCCTGCTTCCTGCTGCCCTTCTTCGCCCTGGCGGAGTGGTTCGAGGTGGAGAACATGCGGCGCGTGGTGCACATGGTGCGCCTCCTCCAGATGGCCTTCGGCCTCGGGCTGGTGTTCTTCTGCGTGCGCATCGGGACACGCCTGGCCGGAACCCGGGTCGGCTACGTGGCCGGGTACCTGACCGCGGTCAACCCGATCTTCCTGCAGTACAGCGTGGACCCGGTCTCCGGGGTCGCGGCCGCCTTCTTCGTGGCCTGGGGGCTCGATACGCTCATCGAGCGGCAGGGCTTCCGCAAGTCCATGCTGGGCGGGATGCTCCTCGGCGGCGCGTTCATGATGGCCTACCAGACCATCCTGATCAGCAGCACGCTCGTCGGGCTGCTCCTGCTGCGGGACCGCCGTCGCTTCGCCCGCACCTGGTGCGGCGCCGCCGCGGGCCTGGTGCTCATGATCACGACCCAGGTGGTGCTCGACAAGCTCACCTACGGCACCTGGGGTGTGTCCGTGCGCAGCTACCTGATCGAGAACACCGGCGGCGTGTTCTTC
Organism: uncultured Planctomycetaceae bacterium; assembly: GCA_964591315.1. Lineage (GTDB taxonomy): Bacteria > Planctomycetota > UBA1135 > UBA1135 > JABACD01. The sequence continues at coordinate 11,388 of CAZQAT010000068.1, read as the reverse complement.
ACGATGGTCGCCATGGCGGGCCTGCAGGACTCGGAGTGGGTACGCGAGACCTACGACTCCTACCTCAAGACCGTCAACGAGAGCGCCGTGATGCAAGAGGACGGCGGTCGCGGGAACCTGCAGTCACCCTTCTACTACCTGCTCGAGCTACCGAGCATGCTGGTCTGGCCAGTGATCCTGGTGGGTGCCCTGGGGCTCCTGCGCACCTGGCTGCGGCTGAACTGGAAGAGCAGTCTCCTGTTCGCGCTGTTCCTGGTGAACGCCTACGCCATGAGCATGAAGGGCTCCAAGTCCTTCCGCCTGTGGCTCCCCCTCCTGCCCATGATCACGCCCCTGTGCGCCTGGGGTTGGGGGGCCCTGGTGCGGGCCGAGGAGCCCGGCCCCCCCGCCCTCTGGCGGCGGCTGGCCAGCGTGGTCGTGCTGCTCTCGAGCCTGGTCCTGGGGTTGCGGGCGCTGTACGAGATCAACACCCGGCGCTACGGCGCCTACTGGGACGCCATCGACTACGTCAGCTCCCAGGCCCACGTGGACCGCCTGGAGATCGAGGCGCGCGGTGAGACCTTCGAGCGCGAGACGGTCAGCGCCGCCTACAACTGGGCCGTGTTCTGTCGCAGCAGCACCGACATCCAGGTGGTCAAGTTCAATGGACACCTGGACCAGTGGCACGCCCTCACCCTCGAGCAGAAGGCGCACATCGTGGGCCAGATGGCGGAGCTCGACTGGCTCGTAGTCCACGGCACCATCCTGCGCCTGGCCCCGGAGCTGACGACGGCCATCAACGACCGCTTCGAGGTCATCGCCAGCTTCTGGGACGAGGACACCAACAACACCATCCGCGATGTGCGGGTGCTACGAAACCTCACGAATGGCGAGTCCCCCAGGTCGCTGCCCGCCGGCCAGCGCGCCCGGCGCCTGTTCGAGGTGGTCGAGGGGATGGACCCCACCACCTACCGAGAGCACTGGCAGCTCGACCGGGTCATGCCTCAGCCCGCGCTCCTGCTCGGGCAGGGTGCCGAGGGCCGCGAGGAGCGCCTGCTCCTCCTCGGCTTCGAGATCGAAGAACTGCCGGTCACGAACTTCGGCTGGATCACCTACCACTGGTACACGGAGACCGGTTTCGACCGGGACTACGTGCTGGTGGATCGTATCTCGGCGCGGCGGAGCGCCTGGGGCTGGCAGAACAACCATGTCCCGGGCCACGGCACCCTGCCCACCAGCTCCTGGCGCCCGGGTTGGATCGTGCGCGAGAGCTACCTGCTCGTCCCGGGCACGTCGCCCTTCGAGGAGGACTTCCAGCCGTTCGGCGGCACCTACCGCAGGGGCGACCTCCTGCCGGCGATGCTCTGGATCCACGGGGGGAGCCCGCCCCCGGACATCGGCGCCCACATGCTGATGCCCGCGGATCTGCGCACGGGGAAGCTCCTCGACATGAAGGCCGGCCAACCCTGGTCGGGCACGGGCCTCCTGACCCCGGAGGGCTATGTGATCAGCCGCGACAAGCTGGTCCAGGTGGCGCGCTTCCTGTACCCGGTCAACGACCGCTACCGCTGGCCCGACGACGGCGGCCCGGGCCCGGACGACGCGGTCCTGCTGGCCAACTTTCAGCGCCAGCAGCTCGAGCTCAAGCAGCTCGAGGCGGAGCGCCGCGCCGCGGAGGAAGCTGGCGGTGCCGAGGACGGCGGAGCGCCCCCCGACGGGGGCGAACAGACGGACGGAAGCGGTTCGGAGCGCTGATGCGGCGACGAATCCGCCGTGTCGGCGGCCGTCTCGCTTGAGCCCCTCCCCTCGAGCACTTATTCTCTGCCCTGAGGAAGGGGTGAAGGCCCCGTGCACCTCCCGCTCCGACACCCCTCCCCCGCCGCGCCGCCCCGATGCGAATCGCCCTCTCGACGCTACTGATCTGTGCCCTCGCGGGCGCCTGCGTGAGCCCCCCCGGGGGCGGCGGAGGTGACGCGAACGGCCAGCTCTCGGCCATGTCCGCGCGACCCGCCCGGGTCTCCCTGATCCAGTACGGACAGGTCCAGCGCCTGAACCTGGTCAACGAGGCCCACACGGACCCGGTCGAGTTCTACTCGGAGGAACGATCCAGCGCCTCGACCAAGATCACCTCGAATGAGGTCTTGGCGGCCATGCTGGACTACTTCGACGACCAGGGCTTCTCGACCTTTGCCACGCAGGGCTACGCCCCGCGCCAGGGTGCGACCGGCGAGCGCTCCTCGATCGAGGTCGAGACACAGGGCGGGGTGCACCACCTGATGTACGCCCAGGGCCAGAGCCAGGAGGCCCTGAAGACCTTCCGCGAGTGCCAGCTTGCCTGGCTCGAGATCTACAACTTGACCCAGCAGGCCCAGGTCGTGAGCAACTCCGGCGGGGCCGTCTTCTTCGACAAGCAGAAGGAGAAGATCCAGCAAGGCACCAAGAAGCGATGAGCGACGCCACCCCGCGACTCCCCGGGTCCCAGACCCCAAGCGCGGTGGCGATCATCCCAGCCCGACTCGGCTCCACCCGCCTCGAGCGCAAGATGCTCCTCCGGGACACCGGGCGCTACCTCTTCGAGCACACCGCCCGCAACCTGCTCGAGGGCGGCGCCGTGGCGCGCGTCGTGGTGGCCACCGACAGCGAGGAGATCCTGGCCGCCGCCGCCGAGGTGGGGCTCGAGGCGACCATGACCCGCGCGGACCACAAGAGCGGCACGGACCGCGTACGCGAGGCCTACGGCCAGCTCGTGGAGGCCGGCGAGGGCGACGTGGACGTGGTGGTCAACGTCCAGGGCGACGAGCCGGACCTGGACCCGCGGGACCTCTCCGACCTGATCGCCGCCTTTGCGGCCCCTGAGGTCGAGCTGGCCACCCTGTGGGCCCCCTTCGACGACCCGCGCGAGGCCCAGCGCACGAGCGCGGTCAAGGTCGTGCTCGACGCGCGCGGGGACGCCCTCTACTTCTCCCGCGCAGCGGTCCCCGAGACCAGTCACGCGCGGGAAGGAGCGGGCGGCGACTTCAAGCGCCACGTGGGCGTCTACGCCTTCCGCCCGACCGCCCTGGCGCGCTTCTGTGACCTGCCCGAGGGCGCCCTCGAGCGCCGCGAGAACCTGGAACAGCTCCGCTGGCTCGAGGCGGGAGGCAAGCTGCGGGTCCTGCGGGCCCGCCATGCTCCCGCCGGCATCGACACGGCCGAGGACTACCGCGCCTTCGTGGCGCGCTGCGCGACCCCTTCAACTCCGACTCCCGAGAACTGAGCCCCCATTCATCCGTCCAGCATGGTCAAGCACATCTTCGTCACCGGTGGAGTCGTCAGCAGCCTGGGCAAGGGCCTGACCTCCGCCGCGATCGGCCTCATCCTCGAGCGCCGCGGCCTGAAGGTCTCCCTGCAGAAGCTCGACCCCTACATCAACGTGGACCCGGGGACCATGAGCCCCTACCAGCACGGCGAGGTCTACGTCACCGACGACGGTGCCGAGACCGACCTCGACCTGGGTCACTACGAGCGCTACACCCACGCCGTCCTGACCAAGTCGAGCAACTTCACCACGGGCAAGATCTACTCCTCGGTGATCGCCAAGGAGCGCCGCGGCGACTACCTGGGACGCACGGTGCAGGTCATCCCCCACATCACCGACGCCATCAAGGAGGCCATCCACGAGGGCGCGAGCGAGGGGGTCGACGTGGCCATCACCGAGATCGGCGGCACGGTGGGAGACATCGAGAGCCTGCCCTTCCTCGAGGCCGTGCGTCAGTTCGCGCTCGAGATGCCCCGCGAGGACGTGCTGTTCCTGCACGTCACCCTGCTGCCCTACCTGAGTGCCTCGGGGGAGATGAAGACCAAGCCCACCCAGCAGTCCGTGGGCAAGCTGCGGGAGATCGGCATCCAGCCGGACGTGCTCGTGTGTCGCACAGAGAAGCCGATGACCCACGAGATGGCCCAGAAGATCAGCCTCTTCTGCAACGTGCGGCCGGAGGCGGTGATCGAGGAGCGCGACGTGGCCTTCTCGATCTACGAGGTGCCCGTGGACCTCTGCCGCCTGGGCCTCGACGACCTGGTCGCCAGGCACCTGGGCCTCGCCACCGACGTGGAGACCGACCTGGCGGACTGGCATGCGATGCTCGAGACTCTGAAGGGCCTCGATCGCGACTGTGAGGTCGCCGTGGTGGGCAAGTACATCCAGCTCCACGACGCCTACAAGTCGATCTACGAGTCCCTGGCCCACGCGGGATACGCCAACCGCTGCAACGTCAAGGTCCGCAAGGTCAGCGCGGAGGACGTGCTGGTGAAGGGCACCGACATCCTGGACGGTGTGGACGGCATCCTGATCCCCGGCGGCTTCGGCGAGCGGGGTATCGAAGGCAAGATCCAGGCCATCCGCTACGCCCGCGAGAACGGCATCCCCTTCTTCGGGATCTGCCTCGGCATGCAGTGCGCCGTGATCGAGTACGCCCGCAACGTCCTGGGCCTCGAGGGAGCCCACACCCTCGAGCACTCGCCGCACTCGCCGCACCCCGTGATCAGCCTGATGGCCGACCAGGAGGACCTGGACCAGATGGGCGGCACCATGCGCCTGGGGGCCTACGACTGCACCCTCGTCGAGGGCACCCGCAGCCGCGAGCTCTACGGCACCGAGCACGTCTCCGAACGCCACCGCCATCGCTTCGAGTTCAACAACGACTACCGCAAGGCCTTCGCGGACTCGGAGATGACCCTGGCGGGCATCAACCCCTCCCGCGACCTGGTGGAGATCGTCGAGCTTCCGACCCACCCCTTCTTCGTCGGGGTCCAATTCCACCCCGAGTTCAAGAGCCGCCCCCTCAAGGCCCACCCGATCTTCCAGGGCTTCGTGGGCGCGGCTCTGGCCCACACCCTCGAGAACCACCGCCCTAGACCCGTGGAGAGCCTGGCATGAGCGAGCCCCAGTCCGCCGCAGACCTCCCCCTGCCCGGGGGGAACTTCCGTCTGTTCGTCACCAAGCTCTCCTACCAGGCGATGATGTCCCTGGGCATCCTCGAGAACCCGATCACGAACACCCAGCAGATCCAGCTCCAGAACGCGCGCATGCTGCTCGACGACCTGCACATGCTGCAGGACAAGACCGGCGGCAACCTGGATCCGGACGAGCACGAGCACCTGGACAAGGTGATCGGCGACCTGGAGCGGGCCTACGAGGCGGTCGAGGCGGCCGGCGCCGTCGACGCGCCGGCCGGTGACGGTGCCCCGGCGGAGCCTCCGGGCGACGCCTGAGGCCCGGTGGCGCGCGACCCCGAGGGCGAGCGCTGGCCGGAGGTCTACCGGGACGAGCCCGAAGTCTTCGACGCCTTCAGCCGGGCCGAGGACCGCGAGGGCTCGATCCCGCCGGCCTTGCTCGGAACCGCGGGCCTGGCGGGCGCCCGTGTGCTCGAGCTGGGCTGCGGCACGGGCCGTTGGACGCGCGAGCTCGCGCCCCACGCGCAGCTCACGGCCCTGGACTCCCTCGCTCCCATGCTGGACCGCGCCCGCGCGGCGGACCCCGGCGACGTGCGGTGGTTGCGGGCCGACGCCCGGCGCCTGCCCCTGCGAGGCTCCTCCCAGGCATGCCTCTTCGCGGCCTTCCTGTTCGCCAACCTGCGCCCCGCGGCCCGCGAGAGCGCCCTGCGGGAGGTCCGACGGGTCCTGAAGCCCGGGGGCGAGCTGTGGGTGCTCGAGAACGGCGGGGAGGACGGCTACGAGTCCCTCCGCCGGGAGGCCGGGCTCGACACGCATGAGGAGACCGCGCCCCTGCGGACCTCGGGCTTCGAGGAGATCGCGCTCCTGCGCACGACCATGGCCTTCAGGGATCCGGAGCAAGCGCGCTTCGTCCTGGGCCGGATCCTGGGTCCGCGGGTGGAGCGGGTCCTCCAGGCGCGGCCGCGGGCCGAGCTGGTGCACCGCGTCGCCCTCCTGCGCTGGCGGCACGAGGAGAGCTGAGGCTGCGCGCCCCGCTCAGTCAGGCCCCGGTCACCAGGCGCTCCCCTCCCACGCACAGGCGCCCGCCCTCGAACCAGAAGAACTCCACGGTCGAGGAGCGCAGCATGTCGTCGCGCCGGTAGACCGGGAAGCCGAGGCCCGCGCCCTTGGCCGCGGCACAGGCCGCCAGGAAGTCCACCCGCGGCAGGGCCAGGTGCTGGGCGAGCCGGCGCGCGCCGCCGCGGCCCTCGGGCAAGAAGTTGTACAGGTGCCAGGCGTGGATGCGCGCACCGCGGCCCTCGAGCTCGGCGAACCAGGCCGCGACACCCGCCACATCCAGGTGGTTCTCGGCCGTGACCACCGTGGCGAAGGTCAGCTCGCGCCCCACGCCGATCGCCCGCTCGATCAGCTCGCACACCATGCGGTGGTGTCCGAGCTTGCCCCGGCGCAGGTTGTCGTGCACCGCGGGGTCGGTCGACTCCACGGGCAGGATGAAGCGATCGACCCCGGCCAGCTCACCGAAGCGCTCCATCAGGCCGCCGCCGTGGGTGTTGAGCTGACTGACCATGCCCAGCTCCCCGCAGCGGGTCCCCAGACGCGCCAGGTCGTGGGGCCACAAGAGGGGCTCCCCGCCGCCGAGGACCACGCTCTCGATCGAGGTCGGAGCCAGGAGCTCGAGGAAGCGCCGTGCACGCTCTTCGTCCACCACGTCGAAGCCGTTGTGGCTGATGCAAAAGGTGCAGCGAATGTCGCAGTCCGGCAGCAGGAAGAAGGCCGCGACCCGCTTGTGCTCCGGGATCTCGATCGGGAGCTCTACGCTCATCGGTAGGCCGGGATGCCGGTCAGCTCGTGCCCCAGGGCGAGGCTGTGGATGTCGTGGGTGCCCTCGTAGGTGATGACCGACTCCAGGTTGCAGAGGTGCCGGCCCACCTGGTACTCGAGGCTGATCCCGTTGGCGCCGAGCATGTCGCGCACGGTGCGGGCGGCCTTCAGGGCCATCTCGACGTTGTTGCGCTTGGCCATGGAGACCTGCGCGGGCGTCATGCGGCCCTCGTCCTTGAGGCGGCCGAGGCGCAGGGCCAGGAGCTGGGCGAGGGTCAGGTCGGTGGCGAGCTGGGCCAGCTTGGCCTGGGCGAGCTGGAAGCCCGCCAGGGGCCTGTCGAAGACGATGCGCTCCTTGGCGTAGCTCAGCCCCTCGTCGAAGACCGCCTGAGCCGCGCCGACGCCCCCCCAGGCGATCCCGTAGCGGGCCTGGGTCAGGCAGGAGAGGGCGCACTTGAGACCGCGCGCCCCGGGCAAGGCCGCATCGAGGGGCAGGCGCACCTCCTCGAGCACGAGCTCGCTGGTGACCGAGGCCCTCAGGCTGAACTTGCGCTTCTGCTCCGGCGCGCTGAAGCCGGGGGTGTCCGTCGGCACCAGAAAGCCCTGGAAGCCCTCCTCGCAGCGGGCCCAGACGATCGCGACCTGGGCGCAGGTGCCGTTGGTGATCCACATCTTGCGGCCGTCGAGCACCCACCCGTCCCCGTCGCGCCGGGCGGTGGTGGTCATGCCGCCCGGGTTCGAGCCGAAGTCGGGCTCGGTCAGGCCGAAGCAGCCGATCGCCTCGCCGCTGGCGAGCTTGGGCAGCCAGTGGGACTTCTGCGCGTCGCTGCCGTACTCGTGGATCGGCCACATCACGAGCGAGCCCTGCACCGAGACGAAGGAGCGCAGCCCCGAGTCGCCGCGCTCGAGCTCCTGGCAGATCAGGCCGTAGCCCACGTTCGAGAGACCGGCGCAGCCGTACTCCTCGGGCAGGTTGGAGCCGAAGACCCCCAGCTCGGCCAGCTCCGGCACGAGCTCCATCGGGAAGGTGCCCGCCTCGAAGTGGTCCCCCACCACGGGCAGGAAGCGCGCCGAGACCCAGGCGCGCACCGTGTCGCGCACCATGCGCTCCTCCTCGGAGAGCTGGTCCTCGAGGTCGTAGAAGTCCAGGGGGGCGTAGGCAGCCATGAGCGCCCGGATTCTAGCAGTCCGGAGCGAGAGTGCTGACGTTGGCCTGCGATGGTATCCGCCCCGGGTCGGTGCCCGGCGGTGCAGGTGAAGTGGTCGGCTCGTCGAGTAGCAAGGTCGTCTGGCCGGCGCACAGGACGTCGACCTGCAGCGAGCTGACCCTCGCAGCGGGCTGCCTGGTCCCGCGCCGCCCAGATTGCGGTCGCGTCGTGAAACCCCGGGAGGCAGAATCCCACCGGTAGGCCGGCGCCCCACGCCGTCCCCGCCTCCTGCCATGAAGCCCGACGCCATCCCCTGCCGCCTGTGCGGCTACGACGCCCCCGGCATCGACTGCCCCCACTGCACGCACGACTCCACCTCACCCTCCCTGAACGACGAGCGCGGAGGCTGGATGAACTCTCTGACGGACGGCCTGCGGGCGGTCCCCCACGGCTTCTTCCTCTTGCTGACGACGGGGGGCGTCAAGCGCTTCCTGATCCCGCCGGTGCTCCTGACGACCCTGGCCTTCGGGCTGATGTTCTGGTGGATGATGGGGCTGGTGGACCTCCTGATCGAGGCGGTCGAGGTGGAGGACGTCACCTCTCTGGGGCTCGAGGAGGGCTGGCTCAAGGTCACGGTCGTGTGGCTGATCGAGAAGGGCATCGCCGGCATGCTGGCCAAGGTCTCCGGCATCCTGCTGTGGTTCGTGATCTCCTCGGTGGTCGCCCTCTACACCTTCTCGATCGTCTACGAGGCCGTGGCGGGCCCCTTCCTGGACGAGATCCAGGGGCGCATCGAGGCGGTCTGGTTCGGCCAGAACCCACGCAACGCAATCGAGCGCCCGACGGATCTGCCGGTCAGCGTGTGCGTGCGCAACACCACGCTGGCGGGCGCGGCGAGCCTCGCCCTGGGGGTCGCGCTGTGGTTCGCGACGCCCCTCTCCTGGTGGCTGGTGGCTCTCCTCGCCCTGCTCCCCTTCCTCGTGGCCGCGGCGCTGGACAAGGAGTACGGCACATGGCTCGGCTGGGTGATCCGCATCGAGGGGCACCTCCTGTGGGTCTCGATCAAGGCCTCCCTGACCGTGGCGGTGCTCCTCTTGATCTTCATCTGGCTGAAGTTCGTGCCCGTGGTGGGCTTCCCGCTCTTCATGGCCGTGGCGGGCTTCGGGACGGCCATCACCCTGCTCGACATCCCCTTCTCGCGGCGCGGGTGGCCCCTCTCGAAGCGCCTGCAGTTCATGACCCACAACTTCCCGGCCATGGTCGCCTTCGGCCTGGTGGCCAGCCTGGTCTTCCTGGTGCCGGTGCTGGGGCCGGTCGTGATGGTGCCGGCGGCCTCCATCGGCGGGATGTGGCTCCTGGTGCGGCTCGACAAGGACTCCCTGCGCCCCCCCGCCCTGCGCCGCCGGGACCCCGAGGCGAGCGAGGCCTGAGCCGCCGTGACACCCTGAGAGGTCATCGGCTACGCCGGCCAGGCGATCTGGAGCACGCGCTTCGTCCTGCAGTGATAGCTCTCCGAGCGCGCGGGCCACAGCCACTTCCCTCACCTTCTGGTGGCTGCCCCTGCGCAACCTGATGCTCGAGTACCGGCACCGGCGGCAGGCGGCCTGAATCGGGCCCCAGGCGGTGCCCGGGCCCAGGGCAGAGATTAGGATCCCCCCTCCACCGCCCAGCCCGGAGCCCGCCGTGTCCAAGACCCTCGTCACCAGCGCCCTGCCCTACGCCAACGGCCCGATCCACTTCGGCCACGTCGCGGGGGCCTACCTGCCCGCCGACGTCTACGTGCGCTACCTGCGCATGCGCGGCGAGGAGGTGCGCTACGTCTGCGGCGCCGACGAGCACGGGGCGGCGATCACCATCGGCGCGGAGAAGGAGGGCCTGGGCTACGCCGAGTACGTCGCCCGCTGGCGGGACTCGATCAAGCACACCTTCGACTGCTTCGGGATCGAGTTCGACGTCTGGAGCGGTACGAGCATCTGCCCCCAGCACGCCGCCTTCAGCCAGGAGTTCTTCCGGCGCCTGGACGAGAACGGCTACCTGATCCGGCGCACGACGGAGCAGCTCTTCTGCGAGCACGACGACATGTTCCTGCCGGACCGCTATGTGCTCGGCACCTGCCCCGAGTGCGGGCACGACGCCGCCCGCGGGGACGAGTGCCCGAGCTGCGGCAAGTGGCTCGACCCCCTGCGGCTGGGCTCACCGCGCTGCAAGACCTGCGGGAACACTCCGGTGGTGCGCGAGACGACCCACTGGTACCTGGACCTGCCCAAGCTACGGGACGAGCACATCGCCGCCTGGTTCCAGGGCAAGGCGTGGAAGGCCAACGTGCAGGCCTTCGTCGCCCAGATGCTCGAGGACCTGCGCGAGAGGCCGATCACCCGGGACATGAAGTGGGGCGTGCCGGTGCCCGAGGACCTCCTGGCCGGCGAGGAGGGCAAGGTGCTCTACGTCTGGTTCGACGCCCCCATCGGCTACGTCTCGATGACCGCCGAGCTCTCGGAGCAGATGGGCGAGCCCGAGGAGTGGCGCCGCTGGTGGCAGGAGCCCGACACGCGCCTGGTGCACTTCGTGGGCAAGGACAACATCCCCTTCCACGCCCTGGTGTTCCCCTCCATGCTCTACGGCGTCAAGCAGGACTACGTGCTGCCCGAGGCCGTGCCCGCCAACGAGTTCTACAACCTGCAGGGGGCCAAGTTCTCCACCTCCGAGAGCCGCACCATCCCGGTGGACGAGTTCTTCGAGACCTACGACCCCGAGGCGGCCCGCTTCCACCTGATCGCCTCCATGCCGGAAAGCTCCGACAGCGAGTTCCGCTGGGAGGAGTTCCAGACCACGGTCAACGCCTCCCTGGCGGACACCATCGGCAACCTGGTGACCCGCGTGCTGCGCTTCCTCGACAAGCACTTCGAGGGCCAGGTGCCCGAGGTGGCCCCGGAGCTCGTGGAGGAGATGGACCGGGTGCTGCTCAGCGAGTGCGGTCCGATCGCCGACCCCGGCGCCTCGATCGGGGAGTACCGCTTCCGGCGCGCGGCCGAGGAGCTGGTGGCGAACGCCGCGGTGGCCAACGTCTTCGTGGACCGCCTGGCCCCCTGGACCCTGCGCAAGACCGACCCCGAGCGGGCCAAGGCCGTGCTCGGCACCCTCTGCGACTGGCTCGCGCTGCAGGCGCGCTGGATGGTGCCCTTCATGCCGAAGAAGGCCCAGCTCCTGTGGGCCATGGTCGGCCAGGAGGGCCAGGTCACCGCCCAGGGCTGGCCGACCCCGCCCGAGCGAGGGAGCTGGCGCACCACCCGTCCGGGCCAACCCCTGGGAGAGGTCCAAGGGCTCTTCGCCAAGCTCGAGGACGACCAGGTGGCGGCCGAGATCGCCGCCCTGGAGGCAAGGAGCCTGGGTGCGGGGGCCGGTGAGTAGCCCGGATCACTCGTGAAGACGTGCACCAGACACAGCAGCTCGGTCCCTGGTGGTGCTCTGCGGGTTCTGCCGACGCAGGCGACCCTGAACGGGTCGTCGA
>CAZQAT010000067.1:0-25487 GCA_964591315.1 uncultured Planctomycetaceae bacterium | reverse complement strand
AAGGCTGCCGGTTGGGTGCTAATGCGTTGAAGGCTCATGAATAGGCCGGGCTAGGTGCCGGGCTCCGGAGCGCCCTCGAGCACCCAGCGCGCCCCGTCGGCCTCGGCGCTGTCAGGCGCCTCCTCCATCACCCCTTCGAGCAGGACCCGCCCGCGGGCCTCTCGCTCGCGACGCTCGACCCCCTCGGGCAGCGCCCGGGCCGACATCAGCAGCGCCTGCCCGTGGCTGACCCGCAGCTCGAGGTCCTCCCCGGCGAACTCCCGGGCCTGGTGGAAGAAGCGTTCGGCCGCGTCCCAGCGCCCGAGCTGCGCCTGCACGTAGCCCGCCAGGCGCCAGGCCCGGGAGCGCTCCCGGGGGCTGATCCCCTCCGCCTCGGTGACGCGCCGCAGGCGCGCCAGGGCCGCGTCCACGAGCTCCTCGCCCCCGGCGACGTTCCCGGCCGCTGCCAGGGCCCGTCCCCGGCGCCACTCGGTGTCCGCCAGGAGGGTCTGCAGGCGCGAGGAGCGCGGGTAGCGCTGCGCGAGCTCCTCCGCCAGGTGTGAGGCCCCATCGAGCTCCTCGCCCCGCTCGAGCCAGGTCACGACCAGGTTGTAGTCCCGGTCCGCCAGGTCCTCCTCCCGCTGCTCCGCGCTGAAGACCGGCAGGCACGCCACCCCGGCGCCCAGCACCAGCGCCAGGAGCGCCGCCGCCATCGACCGCAGCTGGGCGGCCCGGCCACGGACATCGAAGGCCTCCGAGAACTCCCGGGCCCAGTACCCCGTGAAGGGCAACAGGAGGACCAGGAGCGGCAGGCGGGCGCGCATGCTCATGACGGTCGCGACGATCGTGCCCAGGTACAGCACGAACAGAAGCGCGAGCTCGCCGCGCCCGCGCCCGAGGTCGCGGCGCGCGAGCAGGAGCAGGAGCCCCGCCAGGCCGCAGCCCCCCCACAGGCCGAAGCCGGGCCAACCGGGCCCGAGCAAGGGCACGTAGCGCGCATCCCACTCGAGGTGGTGATTGTCGGGCACCTCGTAGTCCCCGAGGGCCAGGCGCAGCTTGTTCCACAGGATCGAGAGGTGCAGGCCGGGGTCGCGCCCCATGGAGGCGAAGGCCTCGCCCATCCAGTAGCTCGAACTCTCGCCCGCGTCCAGGGCCCGGCCCGTGCGGCGCTCCGCCTCCCGCCGCCAGTCGTCCGCCTCGTAGCGCGGGATGCCGCGCACCCAGTCGAACTCGGTGGCGACCCCATGCGGATTGTCGGGGTTGTTGCCCCCGTAGAAGTTCGTGCCGGCGCCGCTGGTCGTCAGGGCGTAGACGCCGCCCACGTGGCCGTTGCGCAGCAGCACCGGCACGAGGACGAGGGCCACGCCGCCGAGGAAGAGCCCGCCGGCGCGCAGGTTCTGGCGCAGGTCTCCCCCGCTGGACTCACGGCGGCGCAGCCAGGGCCAGAGGGCCAGGAGCGGCAGGAGGATCAAGAGGTTGCCACGCAGGAGCGCACCCAACCCGCCGAGCAACCCCGCGGCGAGCCAGGTCTTCGGTCCCCGCTCCGGGCGCGTGAGCAGGAGCGCGAGCCCCGCCAGGAGCGGCAGGAAGAGGTTCGGCTTGAGGACCAGGCAGGGCAAGAGCACCGCCGCCGGGAAGAGGGCGAAGCCCAGGCCCGCGCACCAGCCCGCGAGGGTCCCGAACAGCCTCCGAGCGAGGAGGAAGACGAGCAGGGTCGTGAGCCCGCCGAGCAGGCTCTGCACGACGCGCAGGACGAACAGGTCGTGGCCGAAGAGCGTGTACACCACCCCCAGGAAGTACGGGTACAGGGGTTCCTGGAAGAAGACCTCGTCGCCCAGCCAGTCCCCGCCGGCGATCTCCGCGCCCCAGGCGTCGTAGGAGCGCTCGTCGATCACCAGGTGCTCGGCCAGGGGGTGGTGCGCCTCGAACTGGCTCACCGTGACGACGCGCAGGGTCACGGCCAGGACGACGAGCAGCAAGAGCCCCGCCCACGGCCACCTCGTACGGGCCTTCGAACCGACCTCACCCGTCCTCATGGCGTCGCTCACTCCCGCGACATCTCCCAGGACTCGGGCATGGCCGCCTCGCGCTCGAGGCGTCGGGCCCGCCGGATCAGGCCGAGCGTGCGTAGCCACTCCCGGCCGGGAGGGGTGCAGAGGACCAGGGCCGCGAGCACCAGCACGGCGACCGCTCCCAGGACCCCGAAGGCCCAGCCGGCACCGAGGGTCGCGATCAGGAGCGCGGCGACCGCCAGGAGTGGCAGGTGCCCCGGCAGCCGGGCGTAGCTCCACCACTGCAGGCGGTCGAGGCCGGTGAGGCCCGCCGGGGCGCGTCGCCCGTCGAAGACCTGGAACCAGGCCCGGGCACGACGCAGGCCCTGCAGCTCGTAGGCCTCCCCCGCCGGGGGCTTCTGCTCGAAGAAGCGCGCGTCCGCGAGCAGCTCGACCCGCGGCCGGGCGCTGGCGCGCACCTGCAGCATCAGGTCCACGTCGTCCGCCGCCACGCCACCGGTGGGCGCGAGGTCCAGGTCCGCGCGCCAGGCGAGCCACTGGCCGTGGACGCTGAAGAGCCTTCCTGTGCGGGACTCGAGGCGCCGCACGGCGGCGGTCCAGCGGTCCCAGGCCTCGTCCGCGCGCTCGAGGGCCGCGCCCCCTTCACCGGGGCAGCTTCCGTCCTCGGGCAGGGCGCGCACGAAGCGCTGGGAGGCGCAGGCCATGCCGAGACGCGAGTCGGCTGCAAAGGCGGCCCAGGTGGCCGCCAGGGCGCCGCGCTCCACGGCGACGTCGGCGTCGGTCAGGACCACCAGGTCGACCTCGCCACCGAGGTGCGCGAGGCCCGCCTCGACGGCGCCGTTCTTGCCCGGCCGCACCTGGTTGGAGATCACCTCCGTGCGCCAGCCCGCGAGGAGCTCGAAGGCGCGCCGCGCAACCTCCGCCGTGCCGTCGGTCGAGTGGTCGTCCACGACGACGAGCCGCGGCTCGAGCCCCGCGACCTCGAGCCGCGCAAGGTTGCGCAGCCTGCGGTCGAGCACCGCCGCCTCGTTGCGGCACGGCAGGAGCACTCCCACCCGCGGCCTCTGCGCGGTCTTCATCGCCGCACCGACTCCAGGGCCAGGGGCACCCAGTTGGGCGGGTGAAAGAGAACGTTGTCCGCCTGGGCGCACTCCCAGGTGCAGCGGCAGCGGTCCTCGAGAATCTTCCGGCGCAGCTCCTCCGCCCGCGCGCGGCTCCAGAGGGCCTCGAGGTCCCAGTCGACCTCCCTCAGGTTCCCGAGCTCCTCGCCCAGGACCTCGCAGGGGTGCACGGCCCCGTCCTCGAAGATCACCGCCGACAGGCGCCCGGCGGTGCAGGGCAGGTAGTCCGACTCCTGGCGCGCGACGGCCTCCACGTAGCGGTACATGCGCCGGTCGCGGGCCACCGCCAGGCGCGCCAGGGGGAAGTCGAAGTAGTCCAGCAACCCCTCGTCCATCAGGCGCGCCTTGGTGGCCACCAGCTCCGCGTAGCGGTCCGGATCCACTCGCAGCAGGCTCTCGTCGAGGGCCGTGCCGCGGGCCAGGTTGAGGGTCACGTTGTCCGGGCGGTGCTCGCGCACGAGCTCCTCGAGGTGGACCGCGAGAGAGTCCTGGTTCTCGGCGGTCAGGGTCATGATCAAGCCGACTCCCAGGCGCGGCTCTCCAGCCGCCTGCTCACGGTAGGCATCCAGGCTCGCCAGGGCCCGGGCGTGGGAGCCCTCCAGGTCGCGGATGCGGTCGTGGACCTCCCGCGGGCCGTCGATGGAGACCGAGACGGTCAGATGGGTCTCGGGACAGGCCGCGAGGATCTGCGCCACCCGCTCGTGCTGGGTCTTCTCCACCAGGCCGTTGGTGGGGATCGTCAGGTGCCGCAGGCCGTGGCGCCCGAAGGCCCTTGCCAGCTCCGGCAGGTCCTCGCGCAGGAGGGGCTCCCCGCCCCCGAAGCTGACCCACAGGAGCGGGCCCATGCGCGCACAGGAGGCGGCCAGCTTCTCGACCTCCTCCAGGCTCGGGCCCTGCTTCGCCGCGGCCACCTCCTTCCAGTGGAAGCAGTGCCGGCAGCGCAGGTTGCAGACCCCCGTGACGAAGAGCGTCAGGTGCAAGGGGGGCCCGCTCTTGGCGAAGCCGCGCTTGAGGAAGGGCAGGTAGCGGAGGGCGTTCACGGGGAGTTCCGGGGGATCCATGGTACTCGCCACCGGCGCCGGCCGAAGGGAGCCCCCCCAAAGAAGAGCGGCGCCGCCCGGTCGGGCGACGCCGCTGGAAGGTGTGCGGTGCTCCGGGGAGCGCCGCAGCTCAGGCTCTGCCTACGGCAGCCAGGTCACGGTCCAACCGTTGGAGAAGTTGAAGTCCGCGGACGAGGTGTCGTTCGAGCAACCCGCGGCGGTGCCGGGATCGCGGAACCAGTGGGTGTAGGACACGGCCTGACCCGAGTTCACCAGGGAGGAGGCCCCGTAGGGGAAGCCCTGGAAGTCCGGGAAGGAAGCCGAACCCGCGCCGTCGGTGAGGACCACGTGACCGCGGGCGCTGGTGCCGGCGACGCAGAGCAGACCAGCGTTGTCCGGCACGGTGTTGACGCCGTTCGGACCCAGGCTGGCGGTACCCGACAGGATCAGGCCCGGCTTGTTCGGTGCCGCGTCGGTCACCCCAAGGCTGAAGCTGTCGAGGGAGATCGAGGCGTGGCCGAAGCCTTGCAGCATGGCGCCCTGGGCGCTGCCGGAGTTCGGGCAACCGCGATCAGCACCGCCGGTGTTGCCGCAGGGGCTGTTGCCGCCCGTGCAGTCACAGGAGGAGGCGCCGCTGTTTCCGCCACCGCCGGTGGAGGTGTAGCTGCGGGTGGCCGAGTTGGCGCTGTTGCCGTACTCGTCCTCGGAGGTGAAGAAGTACTGGACGAAGCCGACCACGCTGCCGGGGATCTCGGCCCGGAAGATCTGGCCGCCGGAGCTCATGGCCGGGACCGTGGTCGGACCGCCACCGTCGACGGTGTAGGTCAGGGTCGTCGGGTTGTACCACGTGATGTAGTACGGAGCGTTGTCGTAGACCTGGACACGAACGACGGTGGGCGGCGCACTGGCCACGCGGTCGGGGGCGTCCTCGACGTTCGGCATGTAGGGAGCGTGGATGTCGTTGGCCGAGGTCGTGTTCTCGAAGTAGCGGTTGGCCGCGTTGAAGTCGTTGGAGACGAACAGGTCGTAGTCACCGTCGCCGTCCACGTCGCAGGCATCCGCGTCGAGAGCCGTCTGACTGGAGCTGGGGAAGCCCACCTGGGTGAAGCTGAAGCCCGCGCCGCCGTTGTTGTTGTTGCGGTACAGCTTGTCCTGGCCGGAGAAGTTGGCCACGAACAGGTCCAGGTCACCGTCGTTGTCGTAGTCGAAGAAGTCGCCTTCGTTGTCGTCGGCACTCGAGCCGGCGAGGGTCGTCAGACTCGAGAAGGTGCCGTTGCCGTTGTTGCGCAGCGTGCAGTCGTTGAAGCCGAAGCCAGCGAGCCAGTTCAGACCGTGGATGTCGAGGTCGCCGTCGCCGTCGAGGTCGCCCATCTCCTGCTCGTAGTGACCGTCACCGGTACTCCAGCCTGAGGGGAAGGAAGCGTTGGTGATGTCCCGGAAGCCGAGCACACCGCCGTTCTCCTCGAGGCGGTTCTGGAACATCCGCGGACGCTCCTGACGGGCGCCGTGGAGGACGTCCAGGTCGAAGTCGCCGTCGATGTCACCCAGGTCGATGTCCAGGGCGCTCGAGGCGATGTCGCAGAAGGAGCCGCTCGTGTTGCCCGTGTTGGCAGACTGGTTGCCTTCGCACCACAGGCCCGGGTGGCCGTTGGCGATGGTCTGGCCGGGGAGCTTGAAGCCCGAGGGGTTGAACTCCTCGAAGAAGCCGTTCCCGTCGTTCAGGAAGATCCGGGAGGGGACCTGGCCGCCGAACACTCCGCCGTAGCTGGAGTGGAAGAGGTCCATGTCTCCGTCGTTGTCGATGTCCCCGAAGTCGCAGTCGCAGGAGAAGTCGATGAAGGTGCCGTTGCCCAGGATCTGCGAGGAGGCGATCGACGAGTTGGGGCCGTTCAGGTTCACCCAGCGAGCACCGGTCTCGTCAGTGTAGTTGCCGCTACCGACGCCGGTGTTGTGCCACCAGCGGTTGCCCTGGGCCACGATGGCCGCGGTGTTCGAGCTGTAGATGTCCAGGTCGCCGTCGTTGTCGAAGTCGACGAACTCGACGTCCCGGGACTGGTCGTTGACCGAGGGGAAGCGGGCGTTGGTCTCGTCCTGAAACCTGCCCAGGTTCGCGCCAGGACCGCGGTTGATCCAGATGCGGTTCTGGTCCTGGGCGGCGTCACCCCCGTCCGCAAAGATCGCGTCCCAGTCGCCGTCGAGGTCCACGTCGCCGAAGTCGACGTTCTCGGAGCGCGAGGCGTTGTTGGGCGAGCCTGAGGGGATGTCGGCCGTGTTGTTGACGAACTGGGCCTGGGCGGTGCCACCGAGGAGGGCGAGGCCGACGACGCGAGTCGTCCACTTCTTGACAGAGGGGTTCGCAGCCATTTTGAGCGGGGTCGTTGAGGAGGGGGGACTGAGAAGCGCCGGTCATGGGTCCGCCTATTGGGCGTGTAAAGGGCCCGAAACCGCGAGTCCGGCTAGTGGGAGCGTACCCCATGGCAGCCTTTCGCGCTGCGAAAACCGGGCCCCAGGCCGGCCTATGAGCGTAAAGACGGCCTCGGTCCGCCCAGGGTTCCTGGAGACTCGTCGACCCGTGATCGACCACCGCGCAGGGGTCCCCGTGAACGCCCACCCCAGCCCCCCCACCGAAGGCCCCAGGCCATAACACTACCCTTAGGTCCTGTTTGCCCAGCGCTCCAGCAGGTAGCCGATCAAGAACACCCCGCCCCCGATCCCCAGGCCCTGAAACTCGACCCCCATGGACTTCAGGCCCTCTTCCTTGAGGCCCAGGTCGATGCTCATCAGCACCCCCGCCAGGACGATCGCCAGGCCGACGAGCTCGAGCAGCTTGGCGAAGCGCCAGACCGTCTTGGAGTCGATCATCGCGATCCCTCCGCGGCGTGGGCGCCGGACAGGACCCGCTGCACGGCCTCGCCCAGGCGCTCCGGGGTCAGGCTGGAGTTGTCCGCATCGGGCCGGTAGGAGGCGTAGTCGGGGGCCGTGCTGAGCACCTTCTCCCCCAGGCCGTAGAGCTCGATCTCCGCCGCCGAGGTGGGCGCGAAGAAGGCCACCAGGGGCGTGCGGCGGGCGACCGCCACGTGCAGGGCCAGGCTGTCGCTGGTCAGCAAGAGGTCCAGGCGGTCGACGATGCCCGCGAACTGGAGCAGGTCGTTGTGGACCCCCGCGTCGACGAGGGACGGCCGCGGCGCGGCGGCCTCGAGGGCTGCGCGGAGGCGGGCGTTGCGCTCCCCCTCCTCCGGACCTCCCAGGAGCACGAAGCCGACGCGGCCGTCGCGCTCCCGGTCGAGGCGTAGCACCAGCTCCACGACCCGCTCCTCGGGGAGCTGCTTCGAGGTCCAGCGCCCGCCGGCGCCGGTGTTCAGGCCGATCCAGGGGCGCGGCAGGTCTCCGGCGCCCTCGAAGATCGCTGCCGCCCGCGAGAGCGCGTCACCGGGCAGGGCCAGCTCCGGGCGCCCGGGCGCGAGCCCCAGCATCTCGGCCAGGATCACCGGGTGGCTGCGCTGGTTCTCGAGCTTGAGCCGGTCGGCGGCCTGCTTGCCCAGGTGCGAGAGCAGTCCCATGTCGAACCAGGGGGCCGCGTCCGCGCTGTAGGTGCGGACCCCGTCGGGGCCGAGGTGGGCGCCCGACAGGCGCTCGGCCCCGAGGGCGCTGGCCAGGGCGCACAGGGGCTCCTCGTCATCCAGGGAGATGACCCAGTCCCAGGGCCGACCCCCGAGCTCGTCCCGCAGGGCCGCCAGAGCCTCCCCGTCCGCGGGGTCCACCCCGTGGACGGAGGCCACCTCCGGGTGTCCCTCCACCAGGGGCCGGGCCTCCGGAGCGGTCACCCACTCGATGCGCGCCTCCGGCTGGTGGGCGCGCAGACCGGGCAGGAGAGAGGTGGTGCGTAGCACGTCCCCCAGGGCGCCGGTCTTGAGGATCAGAATCGAGGGCATGGGGCACATCTCCGGTGGCGGAGAGGGCCGAGCATCCTACCCGCCGCCGATCGCGACGACGAGGTCCAGCACGTCCCCGTCGCACACCCAGTCCCCGCGGCCCAGGCGGCGCCGCTCGCGGTAGATGCTGAAGGCCCCGTCTCCGTCGGGACGGATCCAGGGGGCGAGCTCCGGACGCGTTTGCACCAGGTCCACCAGGAGGCTCCCCAGGGGCACCGGCAGCTCGAGCTCGAGGCACGCGCCGGCCTGGAGCGAGCTCCCCAGGGCCTCCCCCAGGCTCCCCGCGGCCCGCAGCTCGACCCGTCCGGGGGCGCGTCTCTCGCTGGGGGGCGCCGGCGCGGGACGGTCAGGCTCACTCCCCAGCCTGCCCAGGGCCCAGCTCAAGAGGTCCAGGCTCCCGATCTTCCCGCGGGCCTCGGGCGCCACGCGTCCCTCCCCGTCGAGGCCCCGGAGGGTCCGGTACTCCCCCAGCACGCCTCTCTGATCGAGGGCCTCCCGGGCCCAGTCCGGTGCGTCCGCCTCCCCCGGCGCGCCGCACAGCTCGGCCGCCTCGCGCTGCAGGAGGGCCAGGGAGGCCCCCGCCGCCTGCAGGGCCTCGCCGGTGAGCGCCAGCCCCGGCGGCGCCAGCCAGCCCGCGAGGCAGTCCAGGTCCGCGAGGCCGTCCCCGAGCAGGCCCGCCGCCGAGAAGGCGCAGAAGCCCGTCGCGTCGAGGACGCTGGCGAGGTTCTCGTGCCACCACACCAGGCGTCCCTTGCCCGCGCCGTCCTGCGGATCGAAGGTGCCGGGCGGCAGGGTCAGGAGCGGCGCGAGCAGCCGCGCCAGGCGCGCCTCGTCCCCGCCGTTCTCCGCCAGGAAGGGGAAGCTGCGCATGGGGTCGCTCCCCCGCGCGCTGACGCACTGGCCGAGCAGGGAGCTCAGGTCGCCGGTCGAGCGGGCGGCGCTGCCGCGCACGGTGCGCGCCCGCCGGTCGTCCAGGGACGCGGCGAGAGCCTCGGCGCCCGCGGCCAGAGGCCCCTCGGCGACGGTCTGGATCGCCTGCGCGAGTTCCTCCGCGGTGCCGTGACGCGGCGCACCGGCCCGGGCCTCGACGCCCAGGGCCAAGGCCGCCCCCATCTCCGCCGCGTCGACTCCGACGGCATTGCAGGCCTCGAGCAGCCGCAGGCTGTGCGCGGGGTCGTCGATGCCCAGCTCGCGGCCGAGGGGGAAGGTGGCGCTGAAGCGCCCCGCCAGGCGGCCCTCCCCCACCTTCAACACGTGCCGGCAGGCGGTCGGACAGCCCGGGCAGGACTGACGCTGTTCGAGGCGCTCGGCGTAGTCCCCGCGCGCCGCCGGGTCCGCGGGCAGCTCACCCCGGGCGGCGTAGGCGTCGAGCAGCTCGAAGGTGCCGCCGGCGCCCCGGGCGCGCAGGTGGGGCGAGTTGGCCAGGGCCTCGGCGAAGTCCTCCACGGAGGCCGGCGGCGCCTCGACCTCGCCCTCGACGAGCACGGCCGAGAGCCCGGTGGCCCCGAGGCGCGCGCCGAGACCTCCGCGACCGGTGAAGCTGGGCGGGGACGCGGCGGTGGCCAGGTTCGCGAAGGCGACCCCCGCCTCGCCGGCGGGGCCGACGACGAGGCCGCGGGCCTCCGGGAAGCGCGCGCGCAGGAGGGCGGCCCGCTCGGGCAGGTCGAGCGCCGACAGCTCGGGCAGCGCCTCGCAGCGCACGCCCCCCTCGGTCCCGAGCACCAGCACCCGGCCCGCGCCGGAGGGACCCGCACCGCGCAGCACCAGGGCGTCCGCCCGCCGCACGAGGCGCTGGGCCAGGCCCCCGCCCACCTGCCCCTCCACGTAGCCGGGCCCGAGCCGGGAGAGCCCCGCCACCGTGGTCCGCGCCGCGGTCGGCAGGCCGGCACGCACCGCGCAACCGACGGCGATCACCAGAGCCGGAGGCGCGACGCCCGAGCGCAGGTCCTCGAGCACGAGCGCCAGGGAGAGGGCCGAGCCCCCCAGGTCACCGAGCCGCTCGAGCACGGGGTCCGCGGAGCTCCAGGGCTGCTCCCGCACCTCCGGGGCCACAGCGTCGGCCTCGAGGGTCACCTCGATCACCCGCGCGGGAAACTCCCGGCGGCTTTCTTCCAAGAACATCCCCATGTCGCGGGCCCTGGCCCTGTCTCATAGTAAAGGCAGGCCCGCCCCGCCACCCCCTGGGCGGGCCTCCATTCCTCACCGCAAGACACGTGCGCAACACCTACCCCCTCGGACGCATCGCCGGCATCCGCATCGGCCTGCACAGATGGATCCCCTGGCTGGTCGGGGGCATCGGGCTGTTCGCGACCCTGAACGGCGGCCCGGCCTACGGGGCCATGATCGTGGTGGTGATCTCGACGGGCTTCAGTCTGGTGCTCCTGCACGAGTTGGGACACAGCCTCGTCGCGCGCCACTTCGACGTGCAGGTCAAGGACATCACCCTCTGGCCCCTGGGGGGCGTCGCCTGGATGGAGGACATCCCGGAGGACCCGAAGATCGAGGGCCTGATCGCCATCGCAGGTCCCCTGGTGAACCTGGTCCTGGCCGCCTGCGCGCTCCCGCTGCTGTTGGTCCCCGGCCTGAACGCGGTGGCGGGGCTCTTCATCTGGGTGAACCTGATGCTCGGCCTGTTCAACCTGGTGCCCGCCTTTCCGATGGACGGCGGCCGGGTGCTGCGGGCCCTCTTGGCCCTGCGCCACGACTGGTTGACGGCGACCGAGAAGGCCGTCAGCTTCGGCAAGACCGTCGCCCTGGTGGGCACGGTGATCGCGGTCCTCAATGGCTTCTTCCTGGTCCCCCTGCTCGCGGTCTACGTCTGGGGCATGGGGCAGCGCGAGCTCCTCGCCGTGCGCGCCAAGAAGCTCGGAAACAGCTCACCCTTCGGCGCCTTCGCGGAGGCCGCGCGACGCGCTCAGGAGGAATACAGCCGCCGCGCCCAGGCGGGTGGCACCCCCTTCGGATTCGAGGGCGGCCCGGGCATGGAGGGAGCGGCGGACTTCGACTCGGGCCCGGAGGCCTCGCGCGAGGTGCCGGGAGGCACGGGCAAGGGCTTCACGGACGAGGAGATCGCCCGCCTCGAGGGCTTCCGGGGACGCTTGCCGCGGGACTGGCGCGACGAGGACTGAGGGGGGGCCGGCGCCGAGGCGCGCTCACTCCTCCCGCGCCTCGCGCCCGAAGAGGTAGAGCTCCTTCAGGCTGACGCGGTCGCTCTCCCCCGGCGTGAAGCCCAGCCGCTCGGCGAAGTGGCGCACGATCTGGGCGTAGAGCAGCGCGCGGCTCTCGCTCGGAATGTCCCGCCGGCAGATCGCGTCCCGCAGGAGGCGCAGGTCCTCCTGGCTGAGACGCGCCCCCATGCCCGGGTCCAGCGTCAGGACCCGGCGCTCCCGGGTCGACCAGCGCTCCTCGGGCCAGGGCTCCTCGAGGGCCGCGGCGGAGTGCTCGCTGACGACGACGGTGTCCGCCGCCAGGTCGCCGAGCCGCTGACAGCGGGGGGTCAGGGCGATGGTCGCGAGCCCCAGGGGCACGGGCACGAACAGGAAGGCGTCCACGGGCCACAGCAGGCTGCGCAGGAGGTGCTGGACGGCGGCGGCCGGTGCACCGCTCGAGTGCACCACCCGGGTACGCACGCTGCGCTTGCCCGGAGTCTGACCGTCCCAGGCCAGGTGGAAGGCCAGGAAGTAGCCGGGCAGCAGCAGCAGGAAGCCCCCGATCGCGACGCCCAGGACGAAGCCGGTGATGCCCCCGAAGAAGCCCGCACCGCCGGCCCCAAGCAGGGCGCGCAGGGAGAGCAGGGCGAGCAGGCACAGCAGGTAGCCCGCGACGATCAGGATCCCGTCCAGTAGGGCCGCCGCGAGGCGCGAGCCCACCCCCGCCAGCTCGCTCTCGAGCCGGATGCCCTCGTCGGTCTCGGTCCAGAGTTGCGGCACGTCCCCAGGATGCAGGCCGGCGGGGGCGTCCGCCGCCGACATCTGGCAGAATTCGCTCGTGGTGACCGAGCGTCGAGAGCTGCGTGAGCTCGCCCGCCTGAGGACGCTCCTGGGGCGGGCGCGGACCGGGGGCGTGCGGGCCCTGGACGAGGAGGAGCTACGGGCCCTGCCGGCCCTCTACCGCTTCGCCTCCGGTCTCCACGCGCGCCTCGAGGCCCAGGGCACCGAGCCCGGCACCCTCGAGGCCACCGGCGACCTGGTGCGCAGGACTCACGCCCTCCTCTACAGGGACCTGGAGCGAGCGCCGCGCTCCTGGCTGCGCGGGGTCTTCGAGCTGCTGTGGGTCGAGGCCCCGCAGGCCCTGAGGGCGGAGTGGAAGCTCCTGGCCTTGACCCTCGTCTTCTTCTACGGCCTGGCGGTCCTGGCCTACGCCGCGGTCTCCCACAACCTCGAGCTGGCCTTCAGCCTGCTGGACCCCCAGGTCGTCGCGGGACAGATCGAGCAGCTGCGCAACACGCCGGCCGGGGAGCCCTTCCAGGGCAACTTCACCTTCGGCCTCGGAGAGTCGCCCCAGGTCGCGGGCTGGATCCTGGCCCACAACATGGGCGTGGCCTTGCTCTTCTTCGCCTCGGGCCTGGTGACGCCCTTCTTCGTCTACATGCTGGCCACCAACGCCTTGATGGTCGGCACCTACACCGCCGTCGCCGCCCACTGGGACCAGGGCGCCGCCATCTCCTCGATCCTCTGGTGCCACGGCGCCATCGAGCTCCAGGCCCTCGTCCTCGCCGGACTCTCGGGCCTGGTCCTCGTCCGCGCCTGGATCGCCCCCGGTCCATGGAGCCGTACCCACGCGATGAAGCTCGAGTCCCGGCGCGCCCTGCGCATCCTGGCCCCGGTGCTTCCGATGCTGTTCGTGGCGGGCCTGATCGAGGGCTTCATCAGCCCCCACGCGCCGACCGCCGTGCGCCTGACGGTGGCGGTCGCGACGGGGGCGGCCTTCGTGGGCTGGGCGGTGTTCGCGGGCCGGAGGTAGGGCCGCCCGGCACACCGTCGGGCCTCACTCCTTCGACACTCCCCGGCTCCCCCCCGCCTCGCGGAGGGCGTCGAGCCGGGCCTGCAGGTCCTCCACCACCTGCGGCCGCTCGAGGCAGAGGTTCTCGCTCTCCGCCGGGTCCGCGGCCAGGTCGTAGAGCTGGCCGCGGGGCTCGCCCTCGGCGGACTCCACCTTGCGGGGCGCCGTGAAGCCCCCCGAGCCGCGGCCCTCGATCCACTTCCAGCGCCCCGAGCGCAGGGCGAAGGTGCCGTTCAAGGAGTGGTGCACGCAGTCCTCACGGAGGAAGCCCGCGCCGCCGGGACTGCGAGTGGGGTCGTCGAACAGCAGCGGCGAGAGGTCGAAGCTGTCCTCGCCTTCACCCTCGCCGAGGTCCTGGCCGGTGATCGCCGCCGCGGTGGCGTAGAGATCGGTCAGGCAGATCACCGCGTCCCGCACGCCCCCGGCCTCGATGCCGGGACCGCGCACGAGGAAGGGGACCCGGTGTCCGCCCTCGTGGACGTCCGCCTTCTGGCCGCGCCAGCCGCCGTTGGCGTCGTGGCCGTGCCGCTCGATGTCCGAGACCGGCCAGTGGGAGCCGTTGTCGCTGGTGACCACCACGATCGTCTCCCCCGCCTGGCCGGTGCGGTCGAGGGCGTCGAGAACTCGGCCGACCACGTCGTCCACCTCGGCGACGAAGTCCCCGTAGTGCCCGATCTCCGTGCGGCCGATGAAGGCCCGCGTGGGGACCCAGGGCGTGTGGGGCGCGCTGAGGGGCAGGTAGAGGAAGAAGGGCCGCTCGGGCTCTTCCCGGGCGTAGCGCTCGATCAGCTCCTCGGCCCGGGCGGCGGTGCGCGGCAGGACCTCCTCGAAGCGGAAGTCCGGGGCGATGCCACCCGCACGCCAGAAGCCGCCGCCGCCCTGGCGACGGTGGCCGCTCTTCTCGGTCCTGGCCGTCGCCTCCTGCACGGGCCGGTCCCCCAGGAGCCACAGGTAGGGCTCCATGTCCAGCGATGCCGGGATGACCAGGGAGTCGTCGAAGCCATGGTCCGTCGGACAGGGGTGGACGGGCCTGGCGTAGTCCGTGCTCTCCCCCTCCGGTCCCAGCCCCAGGTGCCACTTGCCGACCATGGCCGTGCGGTAGCCGGCGTCCCGCAGGAGGTCCGCGATGGTGCGCCGCTCGACCGCGATCAGGTTGGCGGACCTCCCGTTCAGGACTCCCTTCTTCAGGCGCGTGCGCCAGGCGTAGCGCCCGGTCAGGAGCCCGTAGCGAGTCGGCGTGCAGACCGCGGAGGGTGAGTGAGCGTCCGTGAAGCGCAAGCCCTCGCGCGCCAGACGGTCCATGTGGGGCGTGGCGACCCGCGAGCCCGTCCCGTAACAGCCCGGGTCTCCCCACCCCAGATCGTCCGCCATCAGGACGATCAGGTTGGGCGCCGACGGGGCGCTGGCCTCTTGAGGAACAGGCAGGAACAGGGCGGAGAGCAGGAGAGACCACATGGCCCCAGCCTAGCAAGCCGCCCCCCCCGAGGCCCTCAGGGCAAGAAGGCGACCTCGATCCCGTTCGAGAAGTTGAAGCCCCCGCCGCAGGGACCACTGGTGTCCCGGTACCAGGTCTGGAAGTTCCACTTGTCCCCGGCGCCGATGCACCCGCTCGCAGGGAAGCTGGCGCAGGAGTCGGCCACGATGCCCGGGCCGATGTTGAGCACGCCGCCCGGCCCGGAGTTCTGGACCGAGTAGCGGTAGGTCCCCTGGGAGCCGCCGGCCACGCAGCGCACCCCGTCCGCCAGGGGCGTGGAGATCTGGGCGCCACCCATGTAGAGCAGGCCGAACTTGTGGGGCGGCACGCCCGTGGTGGTCAGCACCAGGTTGTCGTCGCTGACCTTGAAGTTGCCCGATCCGTAGTAGAGGTAGGCGCCGGCCGTGGCCGAGTTCGCGCAGCCCGCCTCGCTGTTGGCGTTGCTGCAGGGAGCGCTGCTCGCCGGACACTCGCAGAACTTGTTGATCCGCTCGCACTCGTCCGGGATGCCGTTGCCGTTCGTGTCGGCGCTACCGCCGGTGTCGATGTCGACCACGTCCTCGACCCCGTTGTTGTTGCAGTCGAAGCAGGGGGCGCTGGCGAGGTCCATGGCATTGAGATCGTCCCCCAGGTTCGAGGCGCCATGGGAACGAATCGTCGCGAGGCCCAGGCTCTCGGCGGAGAACAGGATGCCCGGGAAGGGCGACTGACCGCCCATGCTCGACGGCCTGGGCGTGGTCAGGATGTCGCCGGCCTCGATCGGAGCGCCGAAGATCGAGTCGGGCATGCCGATCACCGCCGAGCCGCGCCGCACCGAGAAGAGCAGCATGTCCGTATCCCCCGTCGTCCAGTCGTAGGGAGTCAAGGAGGGCTGGAAGCCGTTCACTCCGTTCTCGGCGAGCACCAGCGCGTCCACGTCGTCCTCCCCAGCGATGTCCAGGCCCAGTGACGCCGCGCTGGCGTAGGGCACGGGCGTGGCGCCCTGAGCGGCGACGAAGACCACAGCAGCGGCGGAGACCCCCTGGAAGCCCGCCGTGCCCGAGTTGGGCACGTTCGTCAGGGGGTCGATGAAGCCCGCGTCGAAGGAGAGGTACATCCCCGTCGACGGAAAGCCCAGGGAGCCGCCGATGTTCAGGCTGTCCAGGTCGTCGCCCGCAGGCTGGCCCTGACCGGGCGCGTTGGGCTCGATCAGGCCGATGCCCACGTAGAGCGCTCCGGACCCGCTGGGCAGGCCGTTGCCGTCGAAGGCCCCGACGTGCCGGGCCGCGGGACCGCCGGGGCCGATCGGGCCCGTGCCGAGTGCGTAGACGACCATGATGTCCGCGGAGGCCTCGAAGACAGCGGACTGGCCCGCGCCCTCGGTGAAGACCGTCGGCCCCGCGCCCGCGCTGGGTAGTCCGATGGCGAACTCGTCCGTGGAGATCCAGAAGTCTCCGGCGTCCTTCAGTCCACCGTTGGAGGAGGCGAGGCTCGGCTGCAGGAGATGGTCTGTGCCCTCCGACAGGGCGTCGATCTCGATCCCGCAGGGGGTCTCCGGCTGGTGATCGA
Source organism: uncultured Planctomycetaceae bacterium (assembly GCA_964591315.1). Classification (GTDB taxonomy): domain Bacteria; phylum Planctomycetota; class UBA1135; order UBA1135; genus JABACD01. The sequence goes on along the minus strand of CAZQAT010000067.1, from coordinate 9,380 downwards.
GACAGATCCCGTAGCGCACGAGCCCGAGCTGGTCGCCGGGGATGGCCTTGGTCGGCGCCAGCAGGGGTCCGAAGTCCGGCGCCCCGGGCCCGAAGCTCAGCACGTCCCCCTCGTTGATCTTGTTGGCCGTACCGCTGGCGTTCACTGCGAGACTCTGGCTGTGCCAGTTGACCGAGAATTGGAACTGGTCCTGAGCCGCGCCCCCCCGGGCCAGGAGGCCCACGACGAGCAGGGAGGACAGGGTCGGAGTCGAGGGAGGGATTCTCATAGTTGAAGTCTCGATCTGAGACGGGGAGCGGAGGCCGCGGCTCCCGGAGTGGGACGGCCTCTCCAGGAGATTATTCCAGATCACCGAAAGCGGCCACCCGGGCGGCCCTGAACCACCCCTCAGGGCGTTCAGAGACCCTGGTGGAGCGTCCCCGTGCGCTCGCACTCGTCCGGGATGCCGTTCATGTTCGCGTCCGCGGAGCTGCCGTAGGCGATGTCCACGGCATCCTCGATGCCGTTGCCGTTGCAGTCGTAGAGGGACGCCTCAGGGGCCTGGGCGGGCCGGCCGGAGGAGGCGCAGGTCAGGAGGGCGAGCAGGGCGATCGGGATGCGCAACGACATGGCGGAAGGGCGGCTGGAGGGATCGGTGTCGCCTCCCAAGTGATGACGGACCTGCGGCCTGGACGGGAATCCGCCGATTCCGTCCAGGGCGAGCCCCCTTCGCCCCTACGGGTACTCCAGGGGCAGGGCCAGGCGCATCTCCCGGTGCAGCTCCCACTCGTGCAGTTCCCGTCGCGGCTGCCGCGCCCGGGCCGCGGGCATCGGATCCACGGGCCAGACCCGGGCGGACCCGTCCGCGAAGCCCGCCACCACCCGCAGCGGTCTTCCGCCGCTGCTGAAGTCCGCGTCGAGCACGGCGCCGCCGTCCCCGCGCAGGTGGGCCAGGAGGATCATCGAGCGCGCATCCTCCTTCCCGCTCACGTCGCGCACCATGATCGTGCCGTCGACCGAGGTCGTCAGGGCCAGCTGGCCGTCCGGCGAGAAGGTGCCGCCCGTCAGGTCGTCGGCATGGAAGAACTCCGCGCGCAGGACGCGCTCCGCGGGGTCCCCGGGATCCATGACCTCGACGCGCACCGCACCGCGCCCCCGCGAGCCGGTGACGAGCAGGCTGCGCCCGTCGGAGGCCCACTCCACGGACTCGGGGGGGAAGACCATCATGTTCTTGCGCGCCACCTCCCCCTTCGAGACGGAGAGGAAGCGCACGCGCAGGTCGTCGCAGGCTACGGCCACGACCTCCGCCCGGGGATCGAAGGCAAGGTCCACGATTCCCGGCGCCGCCCGGTCCTCGGGGATCTCCTCGTGGGCGTCGGCCCGCGCCAGCCGCCAGCGCTCTTGCCCCGTGACCGCATCCCAGCAGCGCAGCCCGCCCGCGCGGTCCCGGGCCACGACGCTGGAGGCGTCGGGGGCGAGGCGCCCGCCGGCGAGGGGATCGTGCTCCTCGTTCAGGCTCTGCAGCAGGTCTCCGTGCTCGTCGACGACCAGCAGCTGTAGGCCCCACTCGAGGGAGTCCTCGAGGGGCACGGCGCGACCGAGCAGGATCCGCTGCGCCCGGGGCCCCACCTCGGCCGCGACGATGTCGCCCCAGGAGGCGAGGCGCTCAGCCCGTCCCGGGTCTTCCAGGGGGACCCAGGCGGGAAAACCATCCGTCCAGGAGAGCAGGCGCCCGCCGCGGGGATCGAAGACGGCGCCGGAGACGAGGCTGCCGGGCTTGGCCAGGGTGGCCAGGCGTGCCCCGACTCGGGACGCCTCGTCGGGTCCCGAGGGGGTCTCCCAGAGGATCACGGAGCCGCTCTCGGAGTGGGTCAGGGCGAGCTCGCCGTCGGGGGAGAACTCCGCCTTCCGCAGCGGACCGTCCTCGGCCCGCAGCCGGTAGACGTCCGGGCGCTCCGTGCCGTACCAGAGCCGGGCCAGGTAGTAGCTGTGGCGGCTGGTGAGCACGAAGCGGCCGTCCTCGGTCCACGCCAGGCTCTGGGGATGCACGTAGCCGCGCCCCTCGACGATCAGCGAGCCGCTCTCCGCGTCCCACACGCGCAGGGCGCCGTCCGAGTCGATCACCGCCAGGCGCCTCCCGTCGGGGGAGAAGCACGCCGCGCTGGGCAGGACCTCGTCGGGCAGGCTCAGGCGCACCTCGTCCCGGCCCTCGAGGTCGAGGATCTTGGGGCTGGAGACCCCCATGCGCTCCTCGACGACGAACAGGAAGCGCTCGTCCATGGAGGCACACAGACAGTCGTAGGACTGGTCGCGCAGGCGGTAGAGGGGTGGTGGTCGCACCCCTGAGCGCGCGCGGGAGGGTTGGCCGGTCCGGCTGTCCCAGCGCTTCGGAGGATCGAGCGTCCCGTTCCAGTCACGCTCCTCGACGAAGGCGCCGTCGACCGGGTCGAGGCGTAGGTTGCCTACCGGCTCGATCGCGAGGTGCTCGATGCGCGTACCGTCCGCCGCGCGGTAGAGATCGACCGCCCCCGCCGCGCCGCGCACGGCCAGGGTCTCGTCGTCAACCCCGAACAGCATGCGCTCCACCGGCGTGGCCACGCTCTTGAAGCTGGACACCTGCCGGCCGGACTCCAACTCGTGCACGACGACCCGGCCGTCGACCGAGGCGCTGGCCACCAAACCGCGCCCCCCGGCGATGGCCACCGCGGCGGGTTGCCGCGGGTCCTCGGCCGGCGGGTGCGCGCTCCAGCCGCCCCGGCGCGCGCCGCTCTCCAGCTCGAACAGGCGCACCTCGCCGTCGTAGCGCAGCACGGCGACCCGCTCCCCCCCCATCGCGATGGTCACGGCGCTGATGCGGTTCTGCCCGTCGGCCGTGTCGTTCGCGTCGTAGACCATCCTCAGCTGGGTGGCCTCGAGGGAGTCGAGGAGCGCGCCGCGGGTCAGGTAGTTCGGCGCGCGCTCGACCGCCTCGACGGCGAGGATCAGGGCCGTGGCCGGGTTCTCGTCGATCAACGCCTCCGCGCGCCGCGCCAGGTGACGACCGACCGCCCAGGAGAGGTTCTCGTCCTTCCTGGCGGTGATCTCCCTCTGCTCCGCGAGCAGGCGCACCTGCTCCACCAGGAGATGGCTCGTGACCGCCAGGCTCAGGCTGATGGTCACGATCATCGCCGCCAGCACCGGGTGACGCTGGACCCAGCGCCGCAGGCGCAGGAGCCGCCCCGCCGGCCGGGCGCGGATCGGCTCGTGGCGCAGGATGTGGCCCAGGTCGTCGGCGAGGGCCTCCGCGCTCGCGTAGCGGCGGGTCACGTCCCGCTCGAGGGCGGTCTCGAGCACGACGGCCAGCTCCTCACCGAGGGCCGGGTTGAGCTCCCGCGGGTCCGGCAGCTCGTCGTTCTGCACGGCGAGCAGGAGCGCGTGGGCGCTGGGAGCCTCGAAGGGCCGCCGCAGGGTGAGCGCCTCGAACAGGCTGACCCCCAGGGCCCAGACGTCCGTGCGCCGATCCAGGGACCGGCCCGCCACCTGCTCCGGAGCCATGTAGGCGGGCGTGCCGAAGATCTCGCCCGAGAGGGTCAGGTCCGTGAGCTGGGACTGCGCGTCCCGGGCCTGGCCGAAGTCGAGCCAGACGGGCTTGCCCTCCGGGGTCACCATCAGGTTGGCGGGCTTGATGTCCCGGTGCACCACACCCGCCTCGTGGGCGGAGTGCAGGGCGTGGCCGGCCTCCTCGAAGAGAGCGAGCAGCCGCCGCAGCTGCTCCTCGCCGCGGGGCCCCACGGGCACGGTCAGCTCGCGCTCCCCCTGGGCGCCGTCGCGCTCGGCGGCGATCAGGCTGGAGAGGGTGCGGCCCTCGACGAAGGGCATCGCGATGTAGGCCAGCTCCTGACCGATCTCCGCATCGAAGATGCCGCAGATGCCCGGATGATCGAGGCGCGAGATGACCTCCGCCTCCCGCTGCAGCCGGCGGCGCGCGTCCTCCGACAGGAAGAGGGCCGCGGGAGGCAGGACCTTGAGGGCCACCCGGCGGGCGATGCGCGAGTCCTCGGCCAGGTAGACCACCCCCTGGCCGCCGCGGCCGATCTCGGACAGGAGGCGGTAGGGACCGACCCGGGACTCCTCGGCCTCCGAGCCCTCCAGCAGGACGGGGGCCGGCCCCTCCCAGGCCGCGCCGCGCCGGGCCTGCTGGGCCAGGAACTCGCGTCTGACGGACTCCTCGCGGCCCGGGAAGCGCTCGAGGTAGTGGGCCAGGTCGTACTCCCGGCCGGAGTCCAGGTCCTCGAAGTAGGCGTCGAGGAAGTCGAACAGCTCCGCCGCGTCCCCCTGGTCCCCCTCGGGCCCCACGCCGCCGGGGGCGGGCTCTGCAGCTTGCCGGTCGTCCGCGTCCACGGCTCGATTCTATAGAATCGGAGGTCGTGAGCCCCGCCGTCCCCAACTCCGGCGACCCCGACCGGGATCCCGCCGACCTGCGGGCCGAGGAGACCGCGCGCCTGGCCCGAGCCGCCCAGGCGGAGGCAGCGAGCGCCGGCGGCGGCGAGGCCTTCGCCGTCCTCTACGAGCGCATCGCCCCGGCCCTCTACACCTGGGCCGACATCCGCATCCGCCCGGCCATGCGCACCTGGCTCGAGCCCGGGGACCTGGTGCAGGAGGTCTGGTGCCGGGCCCTGCGGGTCTTCCCCAGGTTCGACTCCGAGTCGGGCTCCTTCCGCTACTGGGTCTTCCGCATCGCGAAGAACGTGCTGCTCGAGGCCCTGCGCAAGGCGGGCTCCCCCGCCGCCCAGGGCCAGACGCCGGGAACGACCACGCGCATGATGGCCCTCGGCCAGGTCCCCGACGAGGTGACAGGCATCAGCCGCCGCCTCTCGCGCCAGGAGGAGCTCGCCCGCTTCCGAGACTGGGTCAAGGACCTGGAGCGCACGGATCGGGAGCTGCTCCTGCACCACGGCCTCGAGGGCCTGAGCCACGCGGAGGTGGCGGAGCGGCTGCAGCTCGGTACCGAGGCCGTGGCCAAGCGCTGGCAGCGGCTGAGAGCGAAGCTCGAGCAGCAGTCGATCCCGCGGGAGGTCCTGAGCGTGTTGATCGACGGGTGAGGGCGAGGGACGCGCCCCTCGCCCTTGGGCCGCGTCCCCCCCGCTGTTAGAGTCCCGCCTCTCCGCACCTCGGCACGCACCACGACTCCGCTTCCTTGAAAGGCCTCCTCGCCGCGCTCAACCCCGAGCAGCGCCTCGCCGTCTCGACCACCGAAGGTCCGCTGCTCGTCCTGGCCGGCGCCGGGAGCGGCAAGACGCGGGTCATCACCGTGCGCATCGCACACCTGCTCGAGAAGGGCGTGCGGCCCGAACAGGTGCTGGCCATGACCTTCACCAACAAGGCCGCCGCCGAGATGCGCGAGCGGGTGGCCGAGCTGGTGGGCGCCGAGCGGGCCGAGCGCCTGACTGTGGGCACCTTCCACGCCTTCTGCCTGCGGATCCTGCGCGAGAACGCCGAGCACCTGGGGTTCCCCGGAGGCATCTCCATCGCCGACGCCGCTGACCAGCTGGCGGCCTGCAAGAGCGTCCTGCGCGAGCTGCGCATCGCGGAGGCCTCGATCCAGCCGGCGGTGCTGCAGAGCCGCATCTCCCTACTCAAGAACCGCTTGATGGACGCGGAGACCTTCGGGAAGCAGCCCGGAGACGATCAGGACGACCTGGTGGCCCGGGGCTACGCCCGCTACGAGGAGTTCCTCAGGCGCTCGCGCAAGATGGACTTCGACGACCTCCTGCTCTACACCCTGCGCCTCTTGCGGGAGAACGAGTACGTGCGCGAAGGGCTCCAGGACAACTTCCGCTACGTGCTCGTGGACGAGTACCAGGACACGAACCGGCCCCAGTTCGAGATCGTCAGGTCCCTCACCGCCGAGCATCGCAACCTGTGCGTGGTGGGCGACGACGACCAGTCGATCTACTCCTGGCGCGGAGCCGACGTCTCCAAGATCCTCGAGTTCGAGCAGCACTACCCCGAGGCCACCGTCGTGCGCCTCGAGACCAACTACCGCTCGACCCAGGAGATCCTCGACGCCGCCAACCGCGTCATCGAGAACAACCCCACGCGGCACCCCAAGGAGCTGCGCGCCCACGCGGGCCGCGGCGAGCTGGTGCAGCTCGTCGTGCACGAGAACGACGCCCGCGAGGCGGAGTACGTGGTGCGTGAGATCCGCACGCGGGTCGACGGCGGCCGCAACCGCTACAGCGACTTCGCGATCCTCTTCCGCACCGCGACTCAGCCGCGGGTCTTCGAGGCCGAGCTGCGCGCCCGCGGGATCCCCTACGTGCTCGTGGGGGGCATGAGCTACTTCGACCGCAAGGAGGTGCGCGACGTCCTGGCCTACCTGAAGGTGATCCAGAACCCCGAGGACGAGGTCTCCCTGCTGCGCATCGTCAACTGCCCGCCCCGCGGCGTGGGCAAGGCCAGCCTCGACCGCGTCCTGCAGCACGCCACGAACGAGGGCATCACCGTCCCCAAGGCCCTGCGCAGTGCGGCCGCCATCGAGGGCATCCCGGCCAAGGCCCTCGAGGCGCTCCAGCGCCTGCAGGAGCGGCTGGCGGCCTTCGGCAAGCAGAAGCCCAAACAGGACCTGGTGGAGTTCGTCGAGCGCGTGCTGGAGGACTTCGCCTACCGGGACGAGGTCAGGCGCTGCTACCCCGACGCCGACGAGGAGCGCCGGCGCTGGCAGGCGGTGGACGAGCTCGTGCAGCTCGCCGCGAACCACGTCAGGCGCCGCAAGCGCCCGAGCCTGGGCACCTTCCTCAACGAGCTGACCCTCAGCACCAACGACGACAAGGACGCCGACGACGCCGAGCGGCGCAACGCAGCGACCCTGATGACCCTGCACGCGGCCAAGGGGCTCGAGTTCCCGCGGGTCTTCCTGGTGGGGCTCGAGGAGGGCATCCTGCCCCACCAGAAGGCCGCCACCGAGGACGGCGTCGAGGAGGAGCGGCGCCTGTGCTACGTGGGCATCACCCGCGCCCGCGAGGGCCTGACCGTCAGCCACACCCTCGAGCGCATCAAGTACGGCAAGCGTTGCGCCGTGCACCCCAGCCGCTTCCTCTTCGAGATGAAGGGCAGCGAGCCGCCCCCGGGTTGGGTGGCGGCGGGCAGCGCTCCGGAGCCCGGGGCCGAACTGCGCCCCAAGCGCGCGAAGAAGAAGGGCGGGCGGCGCAAGAAGGGAGCCCGCAAGGCCACCACCCGCAAGAAGAGCACCCGGCGCAAGTGAGCGAGCCGGGCCGGCCTCGGTCCGACGGCGGCTTTCCGCTCAGGCGCACCTCGAGGATCAGCGCCCGGACCGTCGTGCTCTGGACACGCTCCCCAGGTCACAGCTGTCGTGCCGGCTGCGGAAGGCCCCGTGACGCCGCCGAAAAAAGAGAGAGCGGCGCCGCTCGAGGCGACGCCGCTCTTGGATTCGAGCTCCCTTCTAGGAAGGGAGTCCCTTCAACTCAATCCTACGGGTTCCAGGTGACGGAGTGCGCGTTGGAGAAGTTGAAGTCAGCGCCGGGAGTGTCGCCGGTGCATCCAGCCGCGGTGCCGGGATCCCGGAACCAGTAGGCGTAGGACGACTCGCCGCCAACGGTGACGTTGATGTGAGCACCATAGGCAGCGCCCTGGAAGTCCGGGAAGCTCGCGGCACCGGCGGCGTCCGTGAAGACGACAGCGCCACGCGCGGTCTGGCCCGAGATGCAGAACACACCAGCGTTGTCCGGGACGGTGGCGACACCGTTCGGACCGAGGTTGTTGGTACCCGACAGGATCAGGCCGGGCTTCGACGGAGCAGCGCTCGTCACCGACATGCTGAAGGTGTCGCCGGAGATCGAGGCGTCACCGGCTCCGACCAGGGCGGCGCCAAGGCCGTCCGGGTTCGAGTTCGGGCAACCCCGGCCAGCGCCGGAGACGTTGAAGCAGGGGCTGTTACCGCCGGAGCAGTCACAGGAGTTGGCGCCCGAGTTGGGCCCGCCGGTGCCGCCACCCTCGCCGGTCAGGCGCTGGTAGAAGCCGGAGTACGGGTTGGTGCCGGGCAGAGCAGCGCCGTTGGCGCCGCTGTAGCCGCCGAACCAGTAGCAACCGGAGGTCACGGTGACCGACTGAAGCTCGAACTGGTCAACGTTGCCGATACCGGTGCCGGGCAGAGCCGGGTTGAAGCCGGTGAAGGTGGTGCCGTCGCCGACGCCGCCGCAGCTCGGGTTGATGGCCATCGCCGGGTCACCAGCGAGGAACGGGCCCGTGCCGACGGTACCGACGGTACCGGCGGGAACGTTGAAGCCCCAGCCGAAGCTGTCGATGCTGCCGATGTTGTCGTAGGTGCCGTCGCAGTCAGCCGCGACGTTAAAGACGAAGGTGGAGTTGCGCAGGTCGAAGGTGACGCCCCAGCAACCCTGGGTACCCAGAGCGCCGCCAGCCGGAAGGCCGGTGATCGAGTACGCGGCCACGGGGGAGAGACCCGTCAGCACACCACCGGCGTCGCAAGCCTGGTAGCAGTTCCAGAAGGGAAGCAGCACCGTGATGCTGCCAGCCTCGTAGCTGCAGTAGGCGAGTTCGAAGCCGTTGACCTCGTAGGCGTCCGCGGAGCCAACACCAGCGCCACCGGGGCCACCACTCGAGTTCGGAAGGCGGCCGCTGTCGGCAGCCATCTCGAGCGAGTCGAGGCCGGTGAAGTAACCGACCGTGCAGCTGTTGTCGTAGATGACCTCCGGGCCGGCGAGGGCCACGGAAGACTTGGCGCGGGTCCAGGTACCGGTACTCATGTGATAGGTACCAGCGTCCTTGACGGGCGAGGTGATGGGCTGCAGGTTGCCACTCACGTTCTGAGCAGTGGCAGTGCTGGCCAACACCATCGCGCCGGCGGCGCCGAGAGTGAAGCGAAGAAGCATATGTTTGATCTCCTAGTACTGAAGAAATCTCGGGAAATCGGAGAGAACCGAAGACGTGGTTCTAACCCTGACGGTCCGTCCTGTCCAGATACCTGGGCAACCTTGAAGCGCCTCAGATCAGCCCGGGCGCGTGCAGACAAAGAACCGTCAACGTGCCACGCACAGCGCGAGGCACCCTCGTTGGAGGCGGAGCGACTGCCACGGGTTCCGTCCGATTCAAAATTGTTCACGCCGACCCTCCGAACCCTCTTGAGGTCCCACAGGTGGGGTGCCAAGGGGGTAACCGGACCGTCGCGTTCCTGATGAATGCGGCAGAATCAAGGTGCGGAGCCGCTCGCTCCTGAGCTTTCAAAGTTACCCCCCATTCCTGACCGGAGCGGTTATTTCGGTAGAAATTCGGAGCTCGGCACGCACCGAGATGGCTGATATGACGGCATTTCCGCTCCCCGGACGCCCTAGCCCGGGTTATTCATGAAGACGTGCACCAGACACAGCAACTCGGTTCCTGGG
>CAZQAT010000066.1:0-26504 GCA_964591315.1 uncultured Planctomycetaceae bacterium | reverse complement strand
GTCTGCGGCGGCTTCAACGCCGACTTCGACGGGGACCAGATGGCGGTCCACCTGCCCCTCTCCTACGAGGCGCAGATCGAGGCCTCGACCCTCATGCTGGCGAGCAACAACGTGTTCTCGCCCGCCAACGGGTCGCCGATCATCTCGCCCTCCCAGGACATGGTGCTCGGAATCTTCTACCTGACCCGTCAGCCCATGGGCGACCTGGCGGTGGCGAAGAAGAGCTTCTCCTCGCTGCACGAGCTCTTCCTGGCCTACGGCCACGGGCAGACCCACACCCACATGACCGTGCGCGTGCGCATGGAGCCCGGCACCCTGGTCAAGCTGGCCGGCCGGGACGCTCCGGTCCAGGTGGGGGACGACGGCCGTATCCCGTCCGTCGAGGACCCGGAGAAGCGCATCCACCTCGAGACCACGATCGGGCGCGCGATCTTCAACGACATCCTTCCTCCGGGGATGCCGTTCTACAACTACGAGCTCTCCAAGCGCGGGGTCAGCGACCTGATCTCCGACTGCCACCGCTTGCTGGGCCGAGACGCGACTCTCCAGCTCCTCGACCACCTCAAGGACCTGGGCTTCAAGTCGTCCACCCGCGCGGGCCTGTCCTTCGGCAAGGACGACATCCGTGTCCCGGACTCGAAGCAGGAGATCCTCGACACCACCCAGGCCGAGATCGACGGCGTCGAGAAGGCCTTCATGAAGGGGGTCATCACCGACGGGGAGCGCTACCTCAAGATCGTCGACTCCTGGACCCACGCCCGTGAGCTCGTCGGAGAGCACCTGATGAAGGTGCTCGAGAGCGATTACGACACCGAGTCCGGCTACGTCAACCCGATCCACTGCATGGTGAGCTCGGGCGCGCGGGGTTCGGTCGATCAGGTGCGTCAGCTCGGCGGCATGCGGGGCCTGATGGCCAAGCCCTCCGGCAAGATCATCGAGACGCCCATCAAGGCGAACTTCCGCGAGGGGCTGAAGGTGCTCGAGTACTTCTCGTCCACCCACGGCGCCCGCAAGGGTCTCGCGGATACTGCGCTCAAGACCGCGGACGCGGGCTATCTGACGCGGAAGCTCACCGACGTGGCCCAGAACGTGGTGATCACCATCGAGGACTGCCTCACGCCCAACGGCGTGATCAAGTCCGTCGTCTACAAGGGCGACAAGGTGGCCGTCTCCCTGGCCCAGGGCATTCGCGGCCGGGTCGCACGGGACACCATCGTGGACGTGGTCAACGACGACATCATCGTCCGCAAGGACGAGCTGATCACGGAGGAGATCGCGGCCTGCATCGAGGACCTGGGCCACGAGAAGATCTGGGTCCGCAGCCCGCTGACCTGCGAGGCGCCCTTGGGCGTCTGCATGCGCTGCTACGGCATGGACCTCTCGCGCGGCACGATCGCCGAGCGCGGCCTGGCGGTCGGCATCATCGCCGCCCAGTCCATCGGCGAGCCCGGCACCCAGCTGACGATGCGGACCTTCCACATCGGCGGCACGGCCCACCGCTCCGTCGAGGAGTCCGAGCGGCGCCTCAAGCGTGACGGCAAGGTCTCCTTCAGCGCGACCCTCAAGGTGGTGAAGAACAAGGCCGGCGAGACGGTCGTGCTCTCCCGTAACGGTGAGGTCCAGCTGCTCGACGACCGCGGCCGCGAGATCGACCGCTACGCCATCCCGGTCGGCTCCGTGATCGACGTCAAGGACAAGCAGGATGCCAAGGCCGGCGACCTGCTCTGCACCTGGGACCCGCACAACGTGCCGATCCTGGCCGAGTGCGCCGGTATCGTGCGCTACGAGGACCTGCTCGAGGGCAAGACCCTGCGCCTCGAGAAGGATGCCCGTCACGGCTCCACCCGGGCCCAGGTCACCGAGCACAAGGGCGACCTGCACCCGCAGATCATCATCGAGGACAAGAAGGGCGAGCCCCTGGCCCTCTACCCGATCCCCGAGCGGGCCTACATCGAGATCGCCAACGGCAAGAAGGTCGCGGCCGGTGAGGTCATCGCCAAGACCGCCCGGGAGGCGGCCGGTACCCAGGACATCACGGGCGGTCTGCCGCGGGTGACCGAGTTGTTCGAGGCCCGCCAGCCGAAGAACCCGGCCGTCATCAGCGAGATCGACGGCCAGGTCGAGCTGGGCGAAAAGAAGCGCGGCAAGCGCACCATCATCGTCCGCGCCCTCGGCGAGGCCGGCGAGGTGATCCAGGAGCACGAGCACGCTGTGCCCCAGGGCAAGCACCTGCGGGTCCACAAGGGCGACGAGGTGCGCGCCGGCGAGCCCCTCGTCGACGGCCCCCTGCACCCGCAGGACATCCTGCGCATTCGTGGTGAGGAGGAGCTCCTGCGCTACCTCATGAACGAGGTCCAGAACGTCTACCGCTCCCAGGGCGTGACGATCGACGACAAGCACATCGAGATCATCCTGGCCCAGATGGTGCGCAAGGTGGAGGTCAAGGACTCCGGCGACTCGGACTTCCTGCCCGGCGCCGTGGTCGAGAAGTTCCGCTTCCGCCGGTCCAACGACGGTCTGCGCAAGGAGCGCAAGAAGCCGGCCACCGGCCAGACGCTCCTGCTGGGCATCACCAAGGCCTCCCTCTCCTCGGACTCCTTCATCTCCGCCGCGAGCTTCCAGGAGACCACCAAGGTCCTGACCGAGGCCGCCATCGCCGGCCGTCGGGACTTCCTGGTGGGCCTCAAGGAGAACGTGATCCTGGGGCACATGGTCCCCACCGGCACCGGCTTCCGGGACCACTACCGGACCCGGGTGAAGAAGAACATCGACTTCGGCGAGATCGGCGCGGGCTCCGGCTTCACCTCCTCGATGGACTCGGAGCTGGACGAGCTGTTCGGTGGAGGCTCCGCCCCCGCCGAGTTCGGAGGTCCCCTGGCCGCCACGGGATCCGACGGTTCGGCCGGCCTGGCCGGGGCCGCTTCGGCCACCGAGACCCTGACCGCGGAGGCCGAGGGAGCGAGCTCCAGCCCGGCCCCCGAGACCCCCGGTGAGACCCCCGGCGAGGAGGCCCCCGAGTCCCAGGGCCAGTGACCCCGGACCCCGGCGGGCCCGGGGGTCGCAGACCCGGCCCTTGACCCGCGCCCTCCGACACCTAGAATGTTCGCCCCCTCCAGCCGCCCGAGCGGCCGGGGGCCCTCGACTCCCCGAGTCCCCTGAAGCGACCCAACCAGGGGACGCCCGACGAGATCTCATGCCGACGATCAATCAGCTCATCCGCAAGGGCCGCAAGCCGACCAAGAAGCGCTCGAAGTCGCCCGTGCTCGAATCGTGCCCGCAGAAGCGCGGGGTCTGCCTGCAGGTGAAGACCCAGACGCCCAAGAAGCCGAACTCGGCGCTGCGCAAGATCGCGCGTGTGCGCCTCTCGAACGGCAAGGAGATCACCGCCTACATCCCGGGCGAGGGCCACAACCTCCAGGAGCACTCCGTGGTCCTGGTGCGCGGCGGCCGAGTGCGGGACCTCCCCGGCGTGCGTTACCACATCCTGCGCGGCACCCTCGACACCTCCGGCGTCGATGAGCGCGGTCAGGGCCGTTCCAAGTACGGCACGAAGCGACCCAAGAAGTAGAGCCCCACGCTCAGGACGACCAGCATGCCCCGGAACTACAAGTCCACCGCCGTCTTCGTGAAGCCCGACCCCAAGTTGGGCTCCATCATCGTCTCGAAGTTCATCAACAAGCTGATGCTCCACGGCAAGAAGAGCACGGCCCAGGAGATCTTCTACGACGCGATGGACATCGCCTCCAAGCAGATCACCGACTGCGAGGACCAGCTCGAGATCTTCATCAAGGCCCTCGACAACGTGCGACCCATGGTCGAGGTGCGCTCCAAGCGAGTCGGTGGCGCCAACTACCAGGTCCCGCGCGAGGTCAAGCGCAACCGCCAGCAGTCGCTCGCGATCCGCTGGATCGTCGACAACTCCCGCAAGAAGAAGGGCAAGCCCATGGCCGAGCGCCTGGCTGCGGAGATCGTGGACGCCTACAACGGCACCGGCGCCTCCGTGCAGTGGAAGGAGAACATCCACAAGATGGCCGACGCCAACCGCGCCTACGCCCACTATGCCTAGGGCCTGAGCAGCACACCGAGCTCATCGAGCGCCCCCGACCCGCGACCGGCGAGTCGGGGGCGCTCGGCATTCGGCGCCGCCCGTGTCCGGCATCCGCTACCCTCTCCCCGTGCCCCTCGACGTCCTGATCCTGCGCGACCCCCGGGAGTCCGCGAAGAAGTGCTCACTGACCCCCCTGCGGGGCACTCCGGGGGTGCGCTTCGTCAGCTACCACCCCGAGCGGCGCCTCGAGGCCGGCGGCCGGGTGCTGCTCGACCCCGACGGCGAGGAGCTCTCCGCCGCGGACGCCGGCCGGGGCCTGTTCCTGATCGACTGCGCCTGGCGCCGGGTGCCCCAGCTGCTGCGCACCGTGGAGGGGGAGCCCCTGCGCCGCCGCCTGCCGGAGCTGGCCACCGCCTACCCGCGCAGGAGCACCACCTTCGAGGACCCGGACACCGGTCTGGCCTCGATCGAGGCTCTGTTCGCCGCCGTCCATCTGCTCGACGGCCCGCACCCCGAGCTCCTCGAGCACTACCGCTGGCGGGAGGAGTTCCTGGCGGCCAATCCCGAGCTCGCGGCGCCCCGGAACTCGTAGCCGCCGACAGACCCTTTGGAGGCCGCCCCCCGGTCGTGTCCAATGGGGGGGACATGGACCTCTCGCTCCTGCGCAACTTCGGGGTCGCGGCTCACATCGACGCCGGCAAGACGACCGTGTCCGAGCGCATGCTCTTCCACACCGGCGTGGAGCGCAGGGTGGGGGCCGTGGACGAGGGGACGGCCGTCCTGGACTGGATGGCCGAGGAGCGCGAGCGGGGGATCACGATCACCTCGGCCGCCACGCGCATCCCCTGGCGCGGGCACGAGCTCAACCTGATCGACACCCCCGGCCACGTGGACTTCACGGTGGAGGTCGAGCGCTGCATGCGGGTGCTCGACGGGGCGGTGCTGGTGCTCGACGCCGTGGTGGGGGTCCAGGCCCAGTCCGAGACCGTCTGGCGCCAGATGGACCGCCACGGGGTGCCCTCCATCGCCTTCGTGAACAAGTGCGACAAGGCCGGGGCGGACTTCCTCTCCGCGGCCGAGACCCTCGCGACCCGCCTGGGGGCCCGGGGGGTACCGATCCAGACCCCGGTCATCGGGCCCGAAGGCATCGAGTGCCTCGTCGACCTGGTGGAGCGCAAGGCCTGGGCCTTCCCGTCCGCCGAGCAGGGCCGGGACCTGGTGGAGGTGCCCGTGCCCGAGGTCATTCAGGACGAGGTGGACGTCCTGCGGGCCGACCTGCTGGAGATCCTCTCGGAGGAGGACGAGGAGATCCTGGCCCTCTTGCTCGAGGATGCCGAGCCGGAGCCGGAGCAGATCCGGGCCAGCCTGCGGCGGGCGGTCCTCTCGCGCCGGATCGTGCCGGTCTTGTGCGGCGCGGCCCTGCGGGACGTGGGGGTGCGCCCCCTCCTGGACGCGGTCGTGGACTACCTGCCCTCGCCCCTGGACCGGCCGCCCGTGGTGGGGGAGCGCCTGAAGGACGGCGGGTCCCTGGAGCTGGCCCCGGACCCGGACGGGCCTCCCTGCGCCCTGGCCTTCAAGTTGCACACCGGTCCCCACGGGGACCTGACCTTCGCCCGCCTCTACTCGGGCACCTTCGCCAAGGGCACCACGGTCTACAACCCGCGGACCAAGAAGCGCGAGCGCATCGCGCGAGTCCTGCGCATCCACGCGGACGACAAGCAGTCCCTGGAGGCGGGCCAGGCCGGGGACATCGTCGGCTTCACGGGCCTCAAGCAGACCGGTACCGGCGACACCCTCTGCAGCGAGGGCCAGGCCCTGGTGCTCGAGGGCCTGGAGTTTCCCGAGCCGGTCATCCAGCGGGTGATCGAGCCCGAGTCGGGCGGGGACCGCGAGAAGCTGCGCTCGGCCCTGGAGTGGCTCTGCCACGAGGACCCCACCTTCCGGGCGCGTGAGGAGGAGAGCGGCCAGTGGACCGTGGGGGGCATGGGCGAGCTGCACCTGGAGGTGATCGAGCACCGCCTGGCGACCGAGTTCCGGCTCCAGCTGCGGGTCGGCCAGCCGCGGGTGGCCTACCGCGAGCGGGTGGTGGGTGACGGCCAGGGCCAGGCCGAGGTCGAGCGGTCGATCGGCGGCAAGGATGCCTACGCCCAGGTCGCGGTCTCCGTGGCTCCGGCCCCGGAGGGCGCCGCCGGCGAGGCGGTACGCTTCGGCCCCGACTGCCAGCTCGGGGAGGCGGAGCGGGCCGCCGTGGCGGCCGCCCTGGAGCAGGAGGCCCAGGTGGGGCCGCGCTTCGGCTACCCCCTGTCGGGGGCCGCGATCTCGGTGGGGGAGACCCGCACCAAGGAGGGTCGGGAGAGCGAGGCCGCCTACGTCCAGGCCGCCGTGGCAGCCCTGCGCCAGGCCATGCCCGCCGAGGGGGTCGAGCTCGAGGAGCCCCTGATGGCCTTCGAGATCCAGACCCCCGCGGAGTACTCCAGCGGGATCATCGCCGACCTCAACTCCCGCCGGGCGGAGCTCTCGGACGTGGGGGCGGAGGAGGACCTGCGCACGGTGCGCGGCACGGTGCCCCTGGCGGCCATGTTCGGCTACTCCACGGCCGTGCGCTCCCTCTCCCAGGGCCGCGCCAGCTTCTCCATGTCTCCCAGGGGCTTCCGGGCCGTTCCGGAGGCGGAGCTGGAGAGCCGGGGCCTGGTCTGGCACTGAGTCCGGGTGGGCCCCAGGGCCCCCCTGGAGGCCAAAAAAAGGGGTCCGGATCCCAGGATTGCCCCCTGCCGGCGTTGACCTGCCCCTGGCCCACTGGTATTTTGCTCGGCCCTCAAAGGAGGGAGGCGCCCCGACCGGACCCCGACCGGAGCTCCTCTCCCCCCTTGGGGAACCCACCGATCCCTGTTTCCAGGGCGGATCGTGCCCGTGGCCCGTCGCCGCGGCGCCGCCCCATGGAGTCGACTGCTGCAGATGAAGGACAAGATCCAGATCCGAATGGAGGCCTACGACCACGAGGCGCTCGACCAGTCGTGCGTCGACATCGTCGAGACGGCCAAGCGCACCGGTGCTCGGGTCGCGGGTCCCATCCCGCTGCCGACGCGCATCGAGCGCTACACGGTTCTGCGGTCGCCCTTCATCGACAAGAAGTCGCGTGAGCAGTTCGAGATCCGGACTCACACGCGCCTGATCTTCATCTCCGAGCCGACTCCGCAGACGGTGGACTCGCTCTCCAGCTTGAACATGCCCGCCGGCGTGGACATCCGTATCAAGGCCTAGCCTCGAGCGCCACCCGCCGCGCACCGAGCGCGGTCCCGGTGGCGTCGGACTGCGCGCGAGCGCCTCGCTCGCGACTCACCGGCACCCTTCACAACACAGCGCCGCCTCGAAGAGACCGCTTCCCGCGTGGGAGTGTGTCTTCGGGTGGTTGCAACCATTCCCTTTACGCCGCGTGGCTGGGCGTCGGGGGGTCGTGCGCCTTCGGCTTGCGGCCCCTTACCAGTCGAACCGGCTCATCCAACGACACTCGCAGGAATCATGACGCTGATCCTAGGGCGCAAGAGAGGCATGACCCAGGTCTTCGCCGATGACGGTACCGCCACGGGCGTGACCGTCGTCGAGGCCGGTCCGTGCGTCGCGACTCAGATCCGGACCCAGGACCACGACGGCTACGACGCCGTCCAGTGGGCCTTCGAGGACGTGCGCGAGTCCCGCACCTCCAAGCCCCGCCGGGGGCACTTCAAGAAGGCCGACGTGGCGCCCAAGCGCTTCCTCCGCGAGGAGCGCCTGAAGGCGGCCGCCGAGGTCGAGGTGGGGGCCGAGCGCAACGTGGAGGCCTTCGAGGTCGGCCAGCTGGTGGACGTCATCGGCACCACCAAGGGCCGCGGCTTCGCCGGCACGATCAAGCGCCACGGCTTCGCCCGCGGGCCGAAGACCCACGGCTCCATGAACTACCGGCGCCCGGGCTCGATCGGCTGCTCCGCCTACCCGAGCCGGGTCTTCAAGGGCAAGCGCATGTCCGGTCACTACGGCGACAAGCGTCAGACCACCAAGAACCTGCGCATCATGCACATCGACGCCGAGCGCAACCTCCTGTTCATCAAGGGGGCGGTCCCCGGAGCCAACAACGGCTTCGTCCAGGTCCAGGTCGCCAAGACCGGCATCAAGACCCCCAAGAAGCGCTAGTCCGCCGAGGCCACCATGCAAGTCAAGAGCTACAAAGCGGGCAGCGTCGGCGAGGTCGAGGTCGAGACGGCCTCCTTCGGCGACAAGGTCCTCTACCGCACCCTGAAGGACGCGGTGGTGATGCACCAGGCCAACCAGCGCCAGGGCAACGCCGCCACCAAGGGTCGCTCCCAGGTCAAGGGCACCAACAAGAAGCCGTACAAGCAGAAGCACACCGGCCGGGCCCGGGCCGGCGACGTCAAGTCGCCCATCTGGCGCGGAGGCGGAACCGTCCACGGCCCCAAGCCCAAGGACTACTCCTACCACATGCCGGCCAAGGCCCGGCGGGTCGCGACCCGCACGGCCATCGCGGGCAAGCTGGGGGACGGCGAGGTCGTCGTCGCGGACCTGGGCGGCTTCTCGGCGCCCTCCTCCAAGGCCGCCCGCAAGGTGCTGGCCGACCTGGGCTCGCCCCGGCGCGCCCTCCTGGTCCTGAACGAGCGGGACACGAACGTCTACAAGTCCTTCCGCAACTTCCCTGGCGTCGAGGTCCGCACCGCCGACGAGCTGTGCGCCTTCGACGTCGTGGCCGGCGGCCTCGTGATCGCCGAGACGGGCGTGCTCGAGAAGCTCGCCGCGCGGGTCGGGACTGCTGGTGACACGGGCGGGGCGGAGGCCTGAGGAGCATCGACATGACGAACATCGACCGCATGTACCAGGTGATCAAGAAGCCGGTGATCACCGAGAAGGCCACCAACGACATGTACGGCCGCAACGCCTACACCTTCCGCGTGCCCGTGGATGCGAACAAGGTGGAGGTGCGCCAGGCCGTCGAGACCCTGTTCGACGTCAAGGTGAGCAGCGTCAACACCCTGCGCGTGACAGGCAAGGACCGCCGCCGCGGGTGGCGCGCCGGCCGCACCGCCGACTGGAAGAAGGCCATGGTGACCCTCGCCGAGGGCTACGAGATCGAGGTGATCTAGATGGGCATCAAGAAATACAAGCCGACGTCGGCTGGCCGCCGCCACGGGAGCGTGCTGGACTTCTCTGACCTCTCGAAGGTCAAGCCCGAGAAGAGCCTGCTGCGCCCCCTGAGTAAGACCGGCGGCCGCAACAACCACGGCCGGATCACCAGCCGTCGCCGCGGTGGGGGCCACAAGCGCCGCTACCGTGTGATCGACTTCAAGCGCCGCAAGCTCGACGTGCCCGCCCGCGTGGCGACCATCGAGTACGACCCGAACCGCTCGGCGAACATCGCCCTCTTGCACTATGCGGACGGCGCCAAGGCCTACATCCTGGCCCCCCTGGGCATGAAGGTGGGGGACACGGTCATGTCCGGCGAGAAGGCCGAGCCCCAGGCGGGCAACGCCATGCGCCTGGCGGACATCCCGATCGGCCTGCAGGTCCACAACGTGGAGCTGACCGCCGGCCGCGGGGGCCAGATCTGCCGCACCGCCGGCAGCTACGCCCAGCTGATGGCTCGTGAGGGCAACTACGCCGTGGTGCTCCTGCCATCGGGCGAGCTGCGCCGCATCCACGTCAAGTGCATGGCGACCATCGGCCGGGTCGGCAACACCGACCACCAGAACGTGAAGCTGGGCAAGGCGGGGCGCCGCCGCCACATGGGGCGCCGCCCCAAGGTTCGTGGAACCGCCATGAACCCGGTCGACCACCCCATGGGCGGTGGTGAAGGGCGCACGGCCGGTGGCCGTCACCCCTGCGGTCCGACCGCCGTGCTCTCCAAGGGCGGCGTCACGCGTCGACGGAACCACCCGTCGAACCGCTTCATCATCCGTCGTCGCAAGAAGAAGTAGAGAGGATCCTCATGTCACGCAGCATCAAGAAGGGCCCCTACATCGACCTCAAGCTGGCCAAGAAGGTCGAGAAGTTCGAGGCGGAGGGGAACAAGCGCACGCCCATCACGACCTGGGCCCGCGCGAGCACCATCCCGCCCTCCTTCATCGGCTTCACCTTCATGGTCCACGACGGCCGCAAGCACGTGAAGGTGATGGTCACCGAGGACATGGTGGGGCACAAGCTGGGCGAGTTCGCCCCGTCCCGCACCTTCCGCGGCCACACCAACAAGAAGGAAGGCCTGAAGGCCCGCTAGCCCCCTTAGTACCCGATGGCCACCTCCACCGAATCTGCCGAGTTCACCGCCAAGCACCGCTACGCGCGTCTGACCGCGCGCAAGGCGCGCTTCGTGGCGGACATGATCCGCGGGCGCTCCGCCAACGAGGCCCTCGAGATCCTCGAGTTCTCGCCCCGCCGGGCGGCCGCCTTCTACCTCAAGGTTCTCCGCTCGGCCATGGCGAACGCCAGCCAGGACGAAAACGTCAATCTCAACCGCCTCTACGTCTCCGACTGCCGCGCCGACGACGGGCCCATGCTCAACAACCGTCTGCGCTTCCGTCCGGGGCCCCAGGGGCGCGCCATGCCCTTTGCCAAGAAGACCTGCCACCTGACCCTCAAGGTCAGCGAACTCCCCGCGGAAGCGGGTAACGAGGAGGCCTAGTCCCCGATGGGTCAGAAAGTCCACCCCACCGGCTACCGCCTGGGCACTGTCGAGCCCTGGCGCTCCCGCTGGTACGCCAACAAGAAGAACTTCGGCGCGCTGCTGCTCCAGGACAAGAAGATCCGCGAGCACATCGCCAAGGAGTTCGGCTCCGCCGGCATCCCGCGTGTGGAGATCGAGCGCACCGGCGAGGCCGTCAACGTCATCATCTACTCCGCCCGCCCCGGGGTCCTCGTGGGCCGCAAGGGCGTGCGGGTCGAGGCGCTCAAGAAGGAGCTCCAGGACATCTCCGGCAAGACCTGCCACCTGACCCTGCACGAGGTCAAGCGCCCCGAGCTGGAGTCGAAGCTGGTGGCCGAGGTCATCGCCGAGGCTCTGGAGAAGCGCATGGCCTTCCGGCGTGCGATCAAGCGCGCCATCCAGACGACGATGCAGTCAGGAGCCAAGGGCGTGAAGGTCGAGGTCTCCGGCCGGCTGGGCGGCGCCGAGATGGCGCGTACGGCCAAGGAGCGCGAGGGCCGCGTGCCCCTCTCGACCCTGCAGGCGCACATCGACTACGGGACCGCGAACGCCAAGACGACCTACGGGATCATCGGCGTGAAGGTCTGGATCTACAAGGGCGACGTCGACAGGGGCACCCTGATCGACTTCCGCCAGGGACAGAGCATGACGGCTCGCGCCGACGGCCCGCGTGGTGGCGGCCGTCGCGGGGGCCCGGGCGGAGGCCGCGGTCGCGGCCGTGACGGAGGAGGTCGCTGATGGCTCTGATGCCCAAGCGCGTCAAGCACCGCAAGCAAATGCGGGGCAAGATGAAGGGAGTGGCGACCCGCGGGAACCGAGTGAATTTCGGTGACTACGGGCTCATGTCCCTGGACTACGGCTGGATCAACGGCCGTCACATCGAGGCCGGCCGTGTGGCCGCCAACCGGGCCACCGGTGGCGCCGCCAAGATCTGGATCCGAGTCTTCCCCCACAAGCCGATCTCCGCCAAGCCCGCCGAGACCCGTATGGGTAAGGGCAAGGGCGAGGTGGAATTCTGGGCGGCCGAGGTGAAGCCCGGCACGATCCTGTTCGAGGTCGGCGGCGTGAACGAGCTGATCGCCAAGCGCGCCTTCAAGCGCGTGGCGCACAAGCTCCCCATCAAGGTGAAGATGGTCCGCCGCGTGTCGACCACTTGAGGCCCCGCCCCCAGACGATCCAGAGCCCCCCGGCCCACACGACCCAGGCTGACCGATGAAGATCGAAGAAGTCCGCAGCAAGACAGACTCCGAGCTCGACTACGAGCTGAAGGAGAGGAAGAAGGAGCTCTTCGGGCTGCGCATCAAGGCCAGTGCGGAGACCCTCGCGAACTCCGCGCAGATCCGCGCCCTGCGGCGCGGCATCGCCCGCATCAACACCGTCCTGCACGAGCGCGCCACCGGAGTCCGGGGCCAAGAGAGCCGCTAGAGCCATGACCGAGAACACGACAAACCAGTCCGAGCGTGGCCGGCGCCGCGTGCTGCAGGGCATCGTCACCAGCAACGCGATGGAGAAGACCATCGGGGTGCGGGTCGAGCGCTTGTACAAGCACCCCCGGTACAAGAAGTACATCCGCCGCCACGAGAAGTACCTGGCCCACGACGAGGCGGGCGCCGCGAACGTCGGTGATACCGTCGAGATCGTCGAGTGCCGCCCCTTGAGCAAGACCAAGCGCTGGCGCATGACGCGCGTCCTCGAGGAAGCCGTGATGGACGGAGGTGACCTGTGATCCAGATGCAGACCTATCTGGACGTCGCCGATAACACCGGCGCCAAGCGTGTCCAGTGCATCAAGGTCCTCGGAGGCTCGCACCGCATGTACGCGAGCCTTGGTGACACCATCGTGTGCTCGGTCAAGAGGGCCATCCCCGGCTCCGAGGTGAAGACCGGGACCGTGGTCAAGGGCGTCGTCGTGCGGGTGAAGAAGAACACCCGCCGCGAGGACGGCACCTACGTCCGCTTCGACCAGAACGCCCTCGTGCTGGTCGACCCCGATGGCAACCCGCGCGGTACCCGCATCTTCGGCGCCGTGGCCCGTGAGCTGCGGGAGAAGAACTTCATGAAGATCGTCTCGCTCGCCCAGGAGGTCGTCTGATGCACGTCCGCAGTGGAGACTCCGTGATCGTCATCGCGGGCAACGACAAGGGCAAGACCGGCGAGGTCGTGCGTGCCATGCCCAAGGAGAACCGCGTGGTCGTGGCCGGCGTCAACATGCGCTGGAGGCACCACAAGCCGACCCAGCAGAACCCTCAGGGCGAGCGCGTCCAGGAGGAGTGCCCGATCCACGCCAGCAACGTGATGCACCTCGACCCGGACTCGGGCAAGGGCGTCCGCCGGCGGCCCGGTAAGGAGAGCTAGATCATGTCCGAGGCAACCGCAGAGAAAGTCACGCCCCGTCTCTTCAACAGGTACAACGAAGAGATCCGGCAGCAGCTCAAGGAGCAGTTCGCCATCTCGAACGAGATGGCCGTGCCGCGCCTCTTGAAGATCGTGGTGAACATGGGCGTCAAGGGCGCCGTGGAGAACAAGTCCAAGGTCGAGACGGCCGCCCGCGACATGGCCACGATCACCGGCCAGAAGCCGACGATCCGCCTGTCCCGCAACGCGATCTCGGGCTTCAAGCTGCGGGAGGGGATGCCCATCGCCTGCGCCGTGACCCTGCGTCGCGAGCGCATGTGGGAGTTCGCCGACCGCCTGATCACCATCGCGCTCCCCCGTATCCGCGACTTCCGCGGGGTCAAGAGCAAGCTCGACGGCCGAGGCAACTACAGCCTCGGGATCTCCGAGCAGTCGATCTTTCCGGAGATCGTCTTCGACCGCATCGAGTTCCAGCAGGGCATGGACGTCACCTTCGTGACCTCCGCCCCCAACGACGAGCAGGGCTACGCGCTGCTCAAGGGGCTGGGGATGCCGTTCGAGGACAAGGACAAGAAGTAGAGCACACACCCAGCCATGGCCAAGACCTCCCTGATCAACAAGTCGCAGCGGAAGCCGAAGTACAAGGTTCGGCGCTATACCCGTTGTCAAATGTGCGGCCGTCCGCGCGCGGTGTACCGCAAGTTCCAGATCTGCCGCATCTGCCTGCGTGAGCGGGCGCTGGTGGGCGAGATCCCCGGCATGCGTAAGGCCTCGTGGTAGCCAGGAGCTGATCCCATGATGACCGACCCGATCGCGGACATGCTCACGCGCATCCGCAACGCCAACTCCATCCGCCGCAAGTCCGTCACGATGCCCGCCTCGAAGGTCAAGGTGGGGATCGCGGACGTGCTGCTCACCGAGGGATTCATCTCCAAGTACGAGGTGCACGAGGCCAAGCCCTGCAGCGAGCTCCGTGTCTGGCTGAAGTACGGCCCGGACGGCGAGCACGTGATCCGCACCATCGACCGGATCAGCAAGCCGGGCTGCCGCCAGTACTGCGGTGTCTCCAACCTGCCCCGGGCCCTGCGCGGCCTGGGTATCTATGTCCTGACCACGCCCAAGGGCGTGATTTCCGACCGCGCCGCCCGTCGCGAGAACGTGGGCGGCGAGATCCTCTGCAAGGTCTGCTGAGCCATGTCCCGCGTAGGAAAAGCACCCATCACCGTGCCCGGCGGCGTCGAGGTCCAGGTCAAGGGCTCCGACGTGACCGTCAAGGGGCCGGGCGGCACCCTGACGATGCCCGTGCGCCCCGAGATCAAGGTCGAGGTGGACGGCAACACGGCCAAGGTCGACGTGACCGGCAGCGGCAGTGCGCGCCAGGCCCGCGCCTTCCACGGCCTGACCCGCGCCCTGCTCAACAACATGGTGCTGGGCGTCACCAAGGGCTGGGAGAAGAAGCTCGACATCATCGGCGTCGGCTGGAACGCCGCCGCCCAGGGTCCGAACAAGCTCCAGCTGAACATCGGCTTCTGCCACCCGGTGGACATCGACATGCCCCAGGGCGTGACGGTCGAGACCCCGCGTCCGACCCAGATCGTGATCAAGGGCGCCGACCGCCAGGCGGTGGGGCACATCGCCGCCGTGATCCGCAAGGTGCGGCCGCCGGAGCCCTACAAGGGCAAGGGCATCCGCTACGTGGGCGAGTACGTCCGTCGCAAGGCCGGCAAGTCCTTCGGCTCCTAGAGCCTTTTGAGAGAGACACTCCGATGAGAGCCATCCTCCACAAGAACAACACCCGCCTGCGCCGCAAGCGCCACGTCCGTCGCCGCCTGCGCCAGACATCGACCCGCCCGCGCCTCTCGGTCATTCGCACCTGCAAGAACATCTCGGCCCAGGTGATCGACGACACGAAGGGGCACACCGTGGCCTCTGTGACCAGCACGGCCAAGGCCTTGGCCGACGAGCTGAAGGGCAAGACCAAGACCGAGCAGGCCGCCTTCCTGGGCGCCGAGCTGGGTCGCCGCGCCAAGGACGCGGGCGTCGAGACGGTCGCCTTCGACCGTGGCGCCTCGAAGTACCAAGGCCGGGTCAAGGCCTTCGCCGACGCCGCCCGCGAGGCCGGGCTCAAGTTCTAGTCTCGCCCGAGCGCGCCACGAGCACACACACACCGACGCGATGAAACGAAAGATCGAATACATCGACACGATGGAAGTCGAGGGGATGGGCGACCTGACCGAGACCCTCGTCAACATCAACCGCTCCGCCGCCGTGGTGAAGGGTGGCCGCCGCTTCTCCTTCTCGGCTCTCTCCATCGTCGGGAACCGCGAGGGCGTCGTGGGCTACGGCTTCGGCAAGGCTCGCCAGGTGCCGGCCGCCATCGAGAAGGCCGCCAAGGACGGGCGCAAGCACCTCCAGCGCGTGCCCGTCACCGACGACGGCTCGATCCCGCACGAGATTCTCGGCCGCTTCTGTGGCTCGCGCATCCTGCTCATGCCCGCCTCGCCGGGTACCGGCATCATCGCCTGCTCTTCCGTGAGAGCCGTGTGCGAGATGGCGGGCGTCAAGAACATCCTGACCAAGTCCTACGGTTCGACGAACCCCATCAACCTCGTGAAGGCCACCCTCGATGCCCTGGCGCAGCTCCGCACGCGCCAGGCGGTCCAGGAGTTGCGCGGGGTCGAGCTCTAGACCTCGCCAATACGAACCCAGCCACTCGGACTGAAACTGCCAGAGACTGAGCCATGGACCTCAAGACCGTCTGCAGCAAGGGCACCAAGTACGCCAAGCGTTCGCGCGTCGGACGCGGCATCGGGAGCGGTAACGGCAAGACCAGCGGCCGCGGACACAAGGGCCAGGGCTCGCGCTCGGGCTACAGCCGCAAGCCCGGCTTCGAGGGCGGCCAGATGCCGATCTACCGCCGGGTGCCCAAGCGGGGCTTCACCAACGCCCGCTTCCGGAAGGACTACACGACCGTCAACGTCGAGGCCCTCGAGGCTCTGGACGCCGGTACGACCGTGGACCTGAACCTCATCCTCGAGTCCGGTCTCGCCAGCATGAACACCGCCCTCCTGAAGGTGCTCGGCAACGGCGAGCTGACCAAGAGCCTGACCGTCCACGCTCAGAAGTTCAGCAAGAGCGCCAAGGCGAAGATCGAGGCCGCTGGTGGGCAGGCCATCGTGATCGACGCCAAGGGCGAGGCTCCGGCCGCCGACGCAAAGGGTGGGGGCGAAGAGGCCTCGGGAGCGGAGGACTAAGTGGAACAACAGTCGTTCCTCAACCTGTTCCGCATCGAAGAGACGCGGAGCAAGATCGTCACCACGGTCCTGCTGTTGCTCTGCTACAGGCTCGGGTTCCAGGTGCCGATCCCCGGGATGAGCCCCGAGTTCCTCGAGAACACGGCGGCTCAGGGCTCCATTCTGGGAATGATGAGCGCCTTCTCCGGAGGCTCGATCGGCCAGACCACGGTCTTCGGCCTGGGCATCATGCCCTACATCTCGGCCTCCATCATCTTCTCCATGCTCAGCAAGGTCTCGCCGACGATCGAGGCCGTCGCCAAGGAGGGCGCTGCGGGGCAGAAGAAGATCAACCAGTGGACCCGCCTCTCCGTGGTCCCGATCGCGATCCTGCAGGCGGTCTTCGTCTTCACCGGCGTCTTCCTGCAGCGACCGAACATGATCGAGGAGAGCATGCGCGACAACAAGTTCGCCCTCGGCCTGATCGTCGTCACCTCGCTCCTGGCCGGCGCGCTGATCGTGATGTGGATCGGCGAGCTGATCACCGAGCACGGCGTCGGCAACGGCGCCTCGCTGATCATCATGGCGGGCATCATCGCCGAGATGCCCAACGCGCTGCTGATGCTCTCCAGCGACGAGAACTTCTGGCAGATGCTGCTGGAGATCATCGGCATCTGGATCGTGACGGTGTTCTTCGTGGTCTTCATCCACAAGGGAGCTCGCCGCGTCCCGATCCAGTACGCCCGCCTGACCCGCGGGCGCCGGGTCTACGGCGGTCAGCGCCACTACCTGCCCCTGAAGGTCAACATGGCCGGCGTGATGCCGATCATTTTCGCCTCGGTGATCTTCGTCGTGCCCGGCCTGGTCTTCGCCTGGCTCGACTGGCCGAGCATGACCCGGATCTTCAACGACCCGACGGGCTTCATCTACGTCTCCCTGTACGTGTCCATGGTCTTCGGCTTCTGCTTCTTCTGGAACCGCCTGATGTTCCAGCCGGAGGAGATCGCCAACAACCTGCGCGAGCACGGCTCCTTCATCCCCGGTATCCGCCCGGGGGCGAAGACCTCCGAGTACCTCGAGCAGGTGCTGACCCGCATCACCCTGGCCGGTGCCGCCTTCCTGGCGGTCATCGCGGTGCTGCCGTCCTTCATCACGAAGGGCTCTGCCCTGCCGCTCAGCCTGCAGTACTTCCTCGGCGGCACCTCGGTGCTGATCGTCGTGGGTGTGGCTCTCGAGCTCGTGGACCGGCTGCAGTCGCAGCTGGTCATGAAGAGCTACGAGAACCAGTCCCAGACCTCCTCCGGCCCCGGTTGGACCAAGAAGGAGCGCGCATGAGCTCGGACGGCCGGCAGAGCGGGCAGGTGGTGATCCTGCTCGGCCCCCCGGGGGCTGGTAAGGGGACCCAGGCGGTCCGCCTGGCGGAGGAGTGCAGCATCCCGCACATCTCCACCGGGGACCTCTTCCGCGCCAACCTGAAGGAGGGCACCGAGCTCGGTCAGCGGGCCAAGGGCTTCATGGAGTCCGGCAAGCTGGTCCCGGACGAGCTCGTGCTCGAGATGCTCTTCGACCGCGTGGGGGCGGAGGACTGCCGGAGCGGCTACCTGCTCGACGGCTTTCCGCGCACCCAGCCCCAGGCCGAGGCCCTCACCAAGGCCCTCGCCGACCAGCCCAGCTCGGCCCTCCTGCTCGAGGTGCCGGACGACGTCATCATCGAGCGCGCCAGCGGGCGCCTGCTCTGCAAGAGCTGCTCGAACATTCACCACGCCACCTTCGCCCCCCCGGCGATCGAGGGCACTTGCGACGCCTGCGGCGGTGAGCTGTACCGGCGCAAGGACGACGAGCCCGACGTGGTGCGCGAACGTCTCTCGGTCTATCACGCCGAGACGCAACCCATGGTCGACTACTACCGCGAGCGCGGCTCGCTGCAGGAGATCGACGGCAACCAGGAACCCGACTCCGTCTTCACGGCCCTGATCGAGCGCCTCGGTGCGCCCGAAGGAGGTGCCGCCTGATGGCGAAGGAAGAGCCCATCGTGGTGGAAGCGATCGTGGAGGAGGCCCTCCCCAACGCCCGCTTCCGTGCCCGGCTGGAGTCCGGTCACGAGATCCTGGCACACGTGAGCGGCAAGATGCGGATGCACTACATCCGGATCATGGCCGGCGACAAGATCACCGTGGAGATGTCCCCCTACGATCTCACCAAGGGGCGCATCGTTTCCCGCGGTGATCGCAAGTACCGACGGAGACGCAGAAGATGAAAGTTCGTAGTAGCGTTCGCCGCATGTGCATGAGCTGCAAGCTCGTCCGCCGACGCGGCGTCTTGCGCGTGATCTGCAGCGCGGATCCGCGCCACAAGCAGCGCCAGGGCAAGTAGCCTCGGGGCGCACATCCTCATGAACAGCACCAGCACCCAGAACGGACCTATCCAGGAGTCAGTGGCATGCCGCGCGTAGTCGGTGTCGACATTCCGAACAACAAGCGCCTCGATATCGCGCTGACGTACATCTTCGGCGTGGGGCGTACCCGCGGGGTGGAGGTCTGCAAGGCCCTCGATCTGGACCCGACCATGCAGGCCCGGGACCTGACCGAGGAGCAGATCACGACCCTCGCGCACCACCTCGAGAAGACCTACGAGGTCGAGGGTGACCTGCGCCGGAGCACGGCGGCCGCCATCGCGCGCCTGCGCGACATCGGCTGCTACCGGGGCCTGCGGCACCGCCGCGGGCTTCCCGTCCGCGGGCAGCGCACGCGGACCAACGCGCGCGGCCGCAAGGGCCCGAAGAAGACCGTCGCCGGCAAGAAGTCCGTGAAGGGCATTAAGTAGGCGCTCTGGCCGCCCCGCGCGGCCGCCGACCAGATCAGCGGATACTGACTCAGAGATCCCATGGCCAAGACCACAAAGCGCAAGCCCAAGAAGAACGTCGCCCGTGGCGTCGTCCACATCAAGGCGAGCTTCAACAACACCATCGTCACCATCACCGACCTGAACGGGGCGGCCGTCTCGGCCGGCTCCGCCGGGGGGATGGGCTTCAAGGGCACCCGGAAGAGCACCCCCTTCGCGGCCCAGCGCGCCTCGGACCACGCGGCCCAGGCGGCCATCCGCCACGGGATGCGTGAGGTCGACGTGCGGGTCAAGGGTGCCGGATCGGGCCGCGAGTCCGCGATTCGTGCCCTGAACTCCGCCGGTCTCAAGGTCCTCTCGATCGAGGACGTCACGCCCCTCCCGCACAACGGTTGTCGCGCCAGCAAGCGGCGCCGCGTCTAAGCCACAGCTGCGTCTTAGCATAGGAACTGAACGAACATGGCTCGATACACTGGCAATAAGTGCAAGCTGTGCCGCCGCGAGGGCATGAAGCTGTTCCTGAAGGGGCAGCGCTGCTTCGCTGACAAGTGCGCCCTGGCGCGCCGCGACTACCCGCCCGGAGTGCACGCGCAGAAGCGTACGAAGGTCACCGAGTACGGCGTCCGCCTGCGCGAAAAGCAGAAGCTGAAGCGCATCTACGGCGTTCAGGAGCGGCAGTTCAAGCTGTACTTCAAGGAGGCGGAGCGCCTGAAGGGCAACACGGGGGAGAACCTCCTGATGCTGCTCGAGCGGCGGCTCGACAACGTCGTCTTGGCCAGCGGCTTCGCGCTCTCCCGCAACCACGCGCGGCAGTTGATCAACCACGGTCACTTCAAGGTGAACGACCGTCGCGTGAACATCGCCTCCTTCCAGCTGCGTCCCGGCGACGAGGTCGCCCCCGGCACGAAGGACAAGACCCGCAAGATCGTTGCGGAGGCAGTTGAGGTGAACAAGTCCCAGCCCGTCCCGAGCTGGATCGACGCGAGCCACGACACTTTGACCTCGAAGGTCACCGGGATCCCCACCCGCGAGGACGTCCCGCACCCGATCCAAGAGCAGCTCATCATCGAGCTCTGCTCGAAGTAACACCAAGCCGAGCCTCGGGGGGGACGTTGAGCCCCTCCGACGGCGCCGCCGGCCGGGTTTCCCGGCGGGCCACAGCAACGACGATCATCAGGCGGCAAAGGCCGAGCACAACGGACAGAACAAGATGAGAATTCGCTGGCGCAATTTGGAACTGCCCTCACGGGTGACGCCCGACCGGGAGACGATGAACTCCGAGTACGGGAGCTTCGTGATCGAGCCCTTCGAACGCGGCTTCGGGCACACGATCGGCAACGGCCTGCGGCGCGTGCTCCTGTCGTCGATCGAGGGGGCCGCCATCACCGCCGTGCGCATCGGCTCCGCGGCCCACGAGTTCGACTCCCTGGACGGGGTCTACGAGGACGTCACGGACATCATCCTCAACCTCAAGCGGCTGCGCATCAAGTACGACGGCGAGGAGCCCATCAAGTGTCGGATCAACAAGACGACCAAGGGTGAGGTGACCGGCGCCGACGTCGAGTGCGAGGGCGGAGCCACCGTGGCCAACCCGGACCTGCACATCGCGACCCTGACGCTCGATACCGACTTCGAGGTGGAGGTGGACGTCAAGCGCGGCCGGGGCTACGTGCCGTCCGAGGAGAACCACGACGTCTCCCACCCCCTGGGCACGATCCCCGTGGACTCGATCTACTCGCCGGTGCACCGCGTGCGCTACGGCATCGAGGCCACCCGGGTGGGCAAGTTCACGAACTACGACCGCCTGGTGCTCGAGATCTGGACCGACGGTACGGTGACCCCCGAGCTCGCGCTGGTGGAGGCCGCGAAGGTCTATCGCCGGCACCTGAACGCCTTCGTGCTCTACGACTCGGAGGACGACGAGGAGTTCGTGACCTCGGACCCGAGCACCTCCGAGTTCAACGAGTCCAACCGCGAGACCTCCCAGCTCACGACGGTCCTCGACGCGCCGATCTCTGAACTGGAGCTCTCGGTGCGCGCCCGCAACTGCCTGGACGGTGCGAACCTCCGGACCCTGCACGACCTGGTGTGCCTGTCCGAGAATGAGGTCATGAACCTCAAGAACCTGGGCAAGACCAGCCTGACCGAGATCAAGAACAAGCTCTCCGAGCGCGGCCTCAGCCTGGGAATGGAAGTCTGAGCCGCCCCGAGGGCGAGCCAACGGAGCGACCGAAATGCGACACAGAGTAGCAGGGGCCAAGCTGGGCCGGACCGCCAGCCACCGCACGGCGATGAAGCGCAACATGGCTTCGTCGATCATCGAGCACGAGCGCATCACCACGACCCTGGTGAAGGCGAAGGCCATTCGGCCCTTCGTCGAGAAGCTCGTCACCCTCGCCAAGACAGACAGCGTTCACAACCGCCGTCGGGCCTTCGCCCAGCTGCGCAACAAGGAGGCCGTCTCGAAGCTCTTCGAGACCCTGGGCCCGCGCTTCGCCGCCCGGCCGGGCGGCTACCTGCGCATCCTCAAGCTGAGCAAGCCCCGCCTGGGCGACGCGGCTGACCGCGCGATCATCGAGTTCGTCGAGCGCACGATCGAGGTCGAGGTCGAGGTCGGCGGCGAAGAAGAAGCGGCCGCCGAGTAGTCGGACCCTCTCCGGATACGTACGCCCCCGGGCGGCTCAGGCCGTCCGGGGGCGTCTCTCGTGGCGCGCGCTGTGTCCGCCGCCTCTACACCCGCGCCATGTGGACTCGCCCGTGGCCGAGCAGGCGGTCGACCTCGACCGCGAGGTCGTTGGTGATCGCCACCGTGTAGCCGTTCCCCGCCCGTATGCGGCGGCTGGCGCCGTCGGAGCCGGTGACCTGGAAGTAGAGCGGCTGTCCGCCCTTGTGCCGGTCGAAGGTCTGCTTGAGATCTCCGAGCAGGCCGACGTCCTCGGGGCCCAGGTTGATCATCAGGCCGCCCTGGAAGCGCGAGAGGGCCTCCTCGAGGGTCATGATCTCGTCCAGGATCATCGAGGGCTCCTCGCTGTCCTCCTCGAGCTTGCCCCGGATGACGGCCACGGCGCCCTCCGCGAGGCGCTCCTTGACCTCCTCGAAGGTGCGCGGGAAGCAGGTCACGTTGACGTGGCCCTTGAGGTCCTCGAGGCGGAAGCGGGCCATCTTCTGGCCCGCGTAGCGCCCCGACTTCACGAGGTTCTCGGAGAGGCCCATGATCATCCCGGCCAGGGAGACGTCGCTGGCTCCGGCCAGCTCGGCGAGCTGGTCCGTGCCCCCGCTGGAGAGCATCGAGATCAGACCGGCGCGCTCCTCCAGGGGGTGTCCCGAGAGGTAGAAACCCAGGACCTCGAACTCGGCCTTGAGGGTCTCCGCCTTCTCCCAGGCCCTGGAGTCGTCGATGCCGTCCCCGGCGGGCTGCGCGCTCTCGGCTGCGTCGCCCCCTCCCCCGAACAGGGACCCCTGACCCGAGGCCCGGTCCTCGGCGGCCTTGACCCCGTCGGCGAAGGCCGAGTCGAGGGCCGCCAGCACCGCCCCGCGGTTGTGGCCGCCGGCGTCGAAGGCGCCGCTCTTGATGATGGCCTCCATGGTCCCCTTGCCGACGTCGGAGGGGGAGGCCTCCTGGAAGAGCTCGTGCAGGGTGGCGGGCTTCTTCTCGCCATTGAGCTCATCGCGGGCCGTGAGCAGGGCCTCGACCGCCTTCTGGCCGGTGCCCTTGACGGCGCCGAAGCCGAAGCGGATCGCGTCCCCCTCGACGGCGAACTCCCAGTCCGAGCGCTCGATGTCCGGCAGGCGCACCTCGATCCCCGAGTGGCGGGCGTCGTCGAGCAGCTCCTTGACCTTGTCCGAGTCGCCCATCTCGCAGGAGAGGTTGCCCGCCAGGAAGCAGGCCCGGTAGTGAGCCTTGAGGTAGGCGGTCTGATAGCTGACCAGGGCGTAGGCGGTCGAGTGGGACTTGTTGAAGCCGTAGCCCCCGAACTTGACGATGTTGTCCCAGGTCTCCTGGGCCAGGGCCTTCTCGCAGCCGTTCTCCAGCGCGCCCTCGAGGAACTGGGCGGAGAACTTCTGCATGATCTCGGGCTTCTTCTTGCCCATCGCCTTGCGCAGGTTGTCCGCCTCGTTCAGGGAGAAGTTGGCCAGGGTGCTCGAGATGAGCATCACCTGCTCCTGGTAGACGATGCAGCCATAGGTCTCCCTGAGGAGCCCCTCCAGGCTCTCGTGGGGGTAGCTGATCTCCTCCTCGCCGTGCTTGCGGCGCACGAACATGTCGACCATGCCCGACTCGAGGGGGCCCGGCCGGTAGAGGGCCAGGATCGCGATCAGGTCCTCGAAGCAGTCGGGCTTGATGCGCGTGATCAGCTTGCGCATGCCCTCGGACTCGAGCTGGAAGATGCCCTGGGTCTCCCCGGACATGAGCAGCTCGTAGGTCTTCGGGTCGTCCAGGGGGATCTGGTCCAGGTCGGGCGGCTCGTGGCCCAGGCGCCGGATGTTGTCGAGGCCGCGGCTCAGGATGGTCAGGGTGCGCAGCCCCAGGTAGTCCATCTTGAGCAGGCCCATCTCCTCGAGCTGAGGCGCCGGCCACTGGGTCACGATGTCCTCGCCGTTCCTGGCCAGCGGCACGTAGGTGTCGATCGGCTTGTCGGCGATCACCACGCCGGCCGCGTGGGTCGACATGTGCCGCGCCAGGCCCTCGAGGGGCAGGGAGAGCTTGAAGAGCTCCGCGAGCTCCGGCTGCTGCGCGAACTGCTGCAGGTCCTTGTCGCTCTCGAGAGAATTCGCCAGGGTCGGCGCCCCCGGGCCCTGGGGGATCTTCTTGGCCACCTGGTCCACGTCCTTGAGGGGCACGTCGAGCACGCGCCCCACGTCGCGCACGACCGTGCGCGAGGCCATGGTCCCGAAGGTCGCGATCTGGGCCACGTTCTCCGAGCCGTACTTCTCGCGCGTGTACTGCATCACGCGCTCGCGGCCCTCCTTGCAGAAGTCGATGTCGATGTCGGGCATCGAGACCCGCGCGCTGTTCAGGAAGCGCTCGAAGAGCAGGCCGTACTTCAGGGGGCAGACGAGGGTGATGTCGAGCAGGTAGGCCACCATCGAGCCCGCCGCCGAGCCGCGGCCCGGGCCGACCGGGATGTCGTGCTCCCGGGCCCAGCGGATCAGGTCCCAGACGATCAGGAAGTAGGACACGAAGCCCAGCTCCGAGATCACGCGCTTCTCGTACTCCAGCCGCTCGCGGGCCTCGCTGTTGGTGGGGCCGTACTTGCGCAGGAGCCCCTCATCCAGCAGGCGCTCGAAGTGCTGGTCGGGGGTCTCGCCGGTCTCGGGGGTGAAGACCGGCAGGTGGTAGGTGCCGAACTCCAGCTCCAGCTCGGTCTGGTCGGCCACGTCCATGGTGGCCTTGACCGCATCGGGCAGGTCGCGGAACAGGTGCGCCATCTGCTCCCGCGTGCGGAAGAAGAGGTCGTCGGTCTCGAAGCGGAAGCGCTTCTCGTCCGCCTTCTTGGCGCCTGTGTTGATGCACAGGAGCACGTCCTGGGCCTCGCAGTCCTCGTGGCGCAGGTAGTGGATGTCGTTGGTGGCCACGAGGGGGATGCCCGTGCGCTGGTGCAGGCGCATCATGCTCTCGTTGGCGCTGTTCTGGTCGTCGATGCCGTTGCGCTGCAGCTCGAGCCAGAAGTGCTCGGGCCCGAACAGCTCGCGCATCTCCACCGCGCGCTCCTCCGCCTCGGCCTCCTTGCCCCGCAGGAACATCTGGTTCAGCTCGCCGGCGAGGCACCCGCTCAGGCAGTTGAGGCCCTCGGCGTACTCAGAGAGGAGCTCCTTGTCGATCCGCGGGCGGAAGTGCAGACCCTCCAGGTAGGCCTTGGAGGCCAGCTGCATCAGGTTGCGGTAGCCGGTCTCGTTGCGCGCCAGCAGGGTCAGGTGGTTGTAGCCGTTCCCGTTCTTCTTGCTGTGGGGCTCGTGGCGCGAGCGCTGGGCGATGTAGACCTCGCAGCCGATGATCGGCGTCACGTCGCCGGCGGTGCACTTCTGGTAGAGCTCGACCGCGCCGAACATGTTGCCGTGGTCGGTCAGGGCCAGGGCCCGCTGGCCGTCGGCCTGGCAGGCCTTGACCAGGTCGGAGATGCGGTTTGCGCCGTCGAGGAGGCTGTACTCGGAGTGGACGTGCAGGTGGACGAAGTCCGGTGCGCTCATGGGGCAGGGGGATTCAGGCGCCGAGGAGGTGCAACAGCAGGGCCTTCTGCGAGTGCAGGCGGTTCTCCGCCTGCTGGTAGATCAAGCTGCGCTCTCCGTCGAGCACCGCGTCCGGCACCTCGAGGTTGCGGCGCACGGGCATGGCGTGCATCAGCTTCGCGTCGTTCCCCCGCGCCAGCAGGGCCTCGTCCACCGTCCAGTCCGTGGTCCGCGCCAGGTGGCTCGCCGAGAGGGTCGGGTTGCCGTAGTCCGACAGGGAGCTCCAGGAGCGGGCGTAGACCACGTGGGCACCCTCGGCGGCGGCCTCGCGCTCGGAGACGACGTCGATGCTCCGCCCGCGGGTGGCCGCCACGTCGCTCGCGAGGGACAGCACCTCCTCGTCCAGGTCGAAGCCCACCGGGTGGGCCACGCGCACGTTCATGCCCTGGCCCAGGGCCGCCAGCACGAGGGAGTTCACGACCGACGGGCTGGCGCTGGTGGGGGAGTGGGTCCAGGTCACCGCCAGCTGCTTGCCGTTCAGCTCGCCCAGGCTCTCGCGCATGGTCATCAGATCGGCGAGGGCCTGCAGCGGGTGCCACAGGGCGCTCTCCATGTTGATCACCGGGACCTCCGCGTGCTCGGCCCAGGCGCGGATGCTCTCGTCCCGGCGGTCGCTCTCCCAGGACTGGCCCTCCCGCGCGGGCCGGATCGCGAGCACGTCCAAGTAGCGCGAGAGCACTGCCGCCGCATCGTGGATGTGCTCCGGCGCGCGGCCGTCCATGACCGCCCCCGGTCGCGCCTCGAGCTCCCAGAAGTCCGAGGCCGCATTGAGGTTGATGCTGTGTCCGCCGAGCTGGTGCACCGCCGCCTCGAAGGAGGTGCGCGTGCGCAGGGAGCGCCGGAAGAACAGGAGGCCCGCCGAGCGCCCCGCCAGGTTGGGGGCCACGGGGACCCGCTTCAGATCGCTGGAGAGGTCCAGGATCCGCCGCAAGTCCGCGGCGGAGACGTCCTGCAGGGAGACCAGGTGTTGGATCGGTTGAGAGGCTTCCATGGGCCCAGGGTAGCGGCCCGCCGGGACCTTTCCACTCCCGGCGCGTACGGTCGGGGCCCCGGCCCCCCCCCGGCCCCCCGCGCGGGGGGGGGGGGCGGCCCCTCGCCCCCCCCCCGCGCCTGACCCC
>CAZQAT010000065.1:0-26556 GCA_964591315.1 uncultured Planctomycetaceae bacterium | reverse complement strand
GCCAACGACCACGGACCCATCCGCGCTCACCTCAGAAGCATTCGAATTCCCCCCCAGGGAGCCGAGGTATTGCAGTCCTCCGCCGCCGCTGGCCTCTTGCACGACCAACGGCGAGGGCAAGGCCGCCAACGCCGAGGACGAGAACGTGAGCGAGACCGTGACTGCAGTCAGCCAGGTCGATCGCACCTGCATGAAGAGCCTCTTGGCAGGAGGCATGAACTTTGTCAATTGCATGAGACTTGTTTGGCTACGAATCAAGGATGGTTAGCGACATGACAATGTGGGCGTCCCAGAGAGGCCTCATGGCCTCTTGCTGCTGAGTCCCGGGTGGCCGAGACACGGCGTGAGGGAGACCAGCCCGTTCAGAGCCAGCAATCCCGGTATACGCCCCGGACCTCCATCCGAAGCACGGGCTTGACTGCCCCACTTCTCCAAGGGGAATCCCCCGCTCGCTCAGACACACAATTCGAGGAAACCGAACTGCTGCCCACGCGCACTCATTCCCTCAGCCTCGGAGTGCGGTCCCAGGGTGCGGAGGTCCAGCATTTGGACCGACCGCCCGATTGATCCAGCCGTGATGAGGACGACCCCGGGGAGCAGGCCGAGCCTGCGGCTCACGGAAGCCAGATGACCTCGTAGCCGTTCGAGAGGTTGAAGCCCGTCCCGCAGGGACCGGTAGGATCTCGGTACCAGAGCTGGTAGTGGAGGCGGTCTCCCACCTGGACGCCGCCGCGGCTCACGATGTCGATCGACGTCTGCGAGGTTCCGGCCGCGGTCGAGGCCGCGCCCTACACCCGCCTGACCGGCCCCCACGCGCAGCGCCGGCCGGCGCCAAAGGGAGCACCCCCCCCCGCCGCCCCGGGATCCCGACCCGGGAAGAAGAGGCCAGTCGTGCCCGGTGGAAGACCGGAGCCCGCGAGGACCAGGTCCGCGGCAAGCACGCTCGAGGAGTTCAGGCCCGAGAGGGTCGCGCCCTCACCCGTCGAGTTGGCGCAGCCGCCCTGCGTGGATTCGTTCATGCAGGGGCAGGCCGAGCCGCTCCCGTCCCCATGGCAGTAGGGAGTCCCGGCCTCCGAGGAACGGCGGAGCATGAGCTCGTCGATGCGGATCCGGTCGCCGGAGCTCAAGCAGCCGCAGGCACCGCTGGGCTGGACCATCAGGAGCGCACGGACGTCGCGGTTCGCGTTGATGGAGGCGAGGAAGCCCGCGAGGTTCCCGGCATCGGCCAGGGGAAACTCGAGCACGGTCCACTCGTCGGTGGAGAGGGAGAGTGAGGAGGTGAGGTCCAGGCGCGTGCCCCAGACTGGATTGCTGTGCGGCCGGAGGTTGAGCAGGAAGCGCGCGCCGGGCGCGCTCGCGCCTCCGTTGTCGATGCGAACCCGGAGCGAGAGGGTGATGCCCTGCAGGTCCTCGGCCGTGACCGAGCCGTCGTTCTCCTCGAGGAATCGAACTCCCCAGAGCGAGGCTCCTGCCGATCCATCGGGGAGGGGCTCGTCGATCGTCAGCTCGAGGCAGCCCGAGCCCGCGGGGTCCCCGTACGGGAGCTCGCGCCAGGTCGTCGTCCCGCCCGTGGAGCTGAGGAAGCCCGTCAGGTCCCGGACGACCCCGCCCCAGCTCTCATTCGGCGCAGCGCCGTGGAACCGGAGATAGGCCTCGCGCGTGATGTCGTCGAAGGAGTCGTAGTGCACTGCATCGGGCAGCCAGCGCTTGAGGAGCTGATCCTGATGGAGCGAGGGCGGCTCGAGGTCGTCACCGGTCCCGACACCCTCGCTCCAGTCCTCCGGGGCCGTCTCGTGGTCCTCGAAGGTCGGGGTGGTCAGGACCCCGTTCGCGGGACCGCTCGTCCCGATCACGTAACCCATCCCGTACTGGCGCGAGTCGATGATCTTCGAGTGGTTGGGGTGATAGGCCTCACCCCGCGTGTTCCAGATCACGCTCTGGGTCGTCGTGTGCCCGTGGTACGGAAACGAGCCATAGGGCCGGTAGCTGGCGTCGATGTAGTCGCCGTCGAGGGTGAAGCCCTCGAGCAGGTTCGACATCGCGAGCTTCTGGTGAAAGTCCGTGCCGTAGCGCGGGTCCGTGGACCTGCAGTCACGCAGGACGTTCCCCGAGCAGCGCATGTAGCGCAGGCTGAAGGCGTGCCTCGCCGAGGTCGCCTCACAACGCAGGACGAGGGACTCCTGGGACCCGAACAGGAAGGAGTAGCCATTCCCTCCGCCCCCCTCGTAGCGCGGGTTCCGCATGTCGCAGTCGACGATGGAGAACTGGCTCGAGTCGGCCAGCTCAATCCCGTGCGAGTTCATGTGGTAGTCGCCGGGGTTCTCGGGGTGTTGGTAGGAGTTCACGTTCCTGATCCAACAGTCCCGGGCGAAGTGAACCATCACCAGGCGCGTGAAGTGGACGTCGTAGGCGGCGGTGCCAGGAACTTGATAGTCCAGGTCACCCCAGCCCGTGCCCGGATGGATGCGGCCGCCGATGGAGAGGTGCTCGACGCCCGACTCGGTGATCGGCACGGCCGTCCTGAAGATGCGTGCGTTGTCTCGCACCTTGAGCGGGTAGCGCGTCGGAACGGCGAGTGTGATCGTCCCCTCAGCCGGGGAGGTGGCGACGATCTCACGATAGAAGGCAGGACCGGAGACGGTGGTGTCCCAGACGCCTGTCTGGTCGTGCTCCGCGATGAACTCCTCGGTGCAGTCGGAGCGCAGGGTGACCCACTCACCGACGCTGTAGTCCGTGGGGTTGGAGACCGGAACCTGGGTCGAGCGGTTCGGCAGGTCCTGTGCAAGGAGCTCGACGGGCCCGCTCTCGCTGTAGAAGTCGGAGAAGTGGGTCGGCCGCATCAGGAGCGCGTACTTGCCGCGCACCAGGGTCTCGTCGAGGAACAGGCGCGTCTCCTCCGGGCCTCTCCCGCGCAGCACGACACCGTCTCCCGAGAGGTGCAGGGCCTGGTTGCCGCCGCCCGTGAAGGTGAGCCGGAAGGTGCCGGGTGGCAGCTGCACGGTCCCCCCTCCGGCGGCGCGGGCGTCGTCCAGAGCCGCCTGAATCGCCATCGTCGAGTCCGCCACGCCGGTGGGATCGGCAAGGTAGGGCGCCGCCGTGGGGTCGAGCACCGGGCCGCTGACGGACTGCGGGATCGGGCGCTCACCCCTGGCGTAGCCCGCGAAGCTGAAATCGTGCAGGAACCGGCCGCTGGAGTGTGTCTCCCCCGCCGTCCAGTCAGCCGGATAGAGCGTGCTACGCCACGGCACCTGGAGGGCCAGGGCGCCCGGCGCCACCGCGAGCCAGGTCGCCACACAGACCAGGAATCGACGGAGCCCCTCGGGCTTGCTGGAGTCCATTCGGCGGCGACAGCCCATGTGTCAATTCTATTCCATGGACGGCCGGTTGGGATCGATTAGGGAGCTGAGCCGGATGCCCCCTCCCCCTCGGCCCGAGAGGGCCCGCCGGGGGCGAGTTCATCAGAGCTCCCAGGTCACGGTCCAGGCGTTCGAGAGGTTGAAGCCCCAGCCGGAGCAGGTGTTGCTGCTGTCGCGGTACCAGAACTGGTAGTTGGTCGGGACTCCGGCACCGAAGCTCCAATCACCGAAGGGGCTGCCCTTGAAGTCGCTGAAGGTGGTTGCGCCCCCCAGAGTCTCCTGGACGTCGGAGCGCGCCATGGACCCGAAGACACAGAGCAGTCCATCGCCGATCGGAGCCCCCAGGCCGCCGTTCAGCTGGTTCGCGGCACGCAGGATGAGCCCCGGCTTGGTACCCGGCACGCCGACAACATGGAACTGAAGGGTCTCGTCGTTGATGTACGCGCTCCCCGTGGCGGTCAAGGTCGCTCCCCCCACACCACCCGTATTGGCGCAGCCCTCACCCGGATTCCCGTTGGCGCCGCACGGGCAAGCGGTCCCCGTGCCGTCACCGAAGCAATACGCGCTTCCCGTGTTCTCTGCGCGCAAGGCCAGGCTGTGCATGACCCCTGCCGCCACCTGACTGTACCCCACTGCCGTTGGTGCACCGGAGACAGTGCCGAAGTCGTCCCAGCCCCACGCGTCGATGGTCCCGTCGGAGTGCAGGGCCAAGGAGTGAGCGTGTCCCGCTGAGATCTGTGTGTACCCCGTTCCTGTGGGTGTATCGGCCACCTGGCCATTCACCGACGATCCCCACGAGTGGAGCGAGCCATCGGAGTGCAGGGCCAGGCTGTGCGAGGTGCCCCCTGCCAGCTGAACGTATCCCGTTCCCGCGGGCGTATTCGACACCACTCCGGCGATGTCCCAGCCCCAGGACTCGATCGAACCGTCGGCACGCAGGGCCATCCCGTGATAGGCACCACAGGCGATCTGCGTGTACCCCGTTCCGGCAGGAGCGCCCGAGACCTGACCGTACTCGTCACTGCCCCAGGCGTGGATCGAGCCATCCAACCGCAGAGCGAGCATGAACTTCGCCCCGGTCGCAATCTGGGTGAAGTCCGTCTCAAGCGGCGCTCCCGTGATCAGGCCGTCATCGTCAGTCCCCCATGTCACGATGGAGCCATCGGAGTGCAAGGCGGCCGCGTACTGGACACCACACTCGACCTGGGTGAATCCTGTTCCAGCTGGGGTGTCGGTCACCACAAATGAGTTGTTGCTACCCCAGGACTGGATCGAGCCGTCGGCGCGCAGGGCCATGGAGTTGAAGCCCTCCCCTGACACCTGGATGAAGTCCGACTCACCCGGGGTCTCGGAGACCTGACCGAAGGAGTCACTACCCCACGAGAATAGAGAGCCCTGCGCCCGTGTCGTGGCCGGCAGCAGGCAAGCGGCCAGCGACACGAGCAGCAGGGTGTTCTTCGAGTACCTGAATTGGATGAGCATGAGTCTCTGGGCTGGGTGTGCAGTTGGGGCAGCGCTCGCCGACTGGGGACCTCACTCGCCGCCCAGGGCCCGGAAGCCCGGAAACTCCGACTGAGGAGCCGCACTCAGCGCCGATTCGCAACCTCCTCGCTGACCCGAAGTGCACTCGGAGCACCCGGCTGGACTGCAGGCTCAGGAAAATCTCCGCTCGCGAGGCCCGGACCTCCCGCGAGCCCGGGATCGTTCGGTTTGGATCCCAGGTCAGCGAGGCCGGTCTGCACTCAGCGCCCTGGCAACCACTCGACCTCGCTGATGCCGATATGGCCCGGCCACTTGTTGCCGGAAACTCGCTCCAGGATGGTGATCTCCAGCCGCCTCAGGGAGAGGGACCTGTCCAGCTCCAGGATGCACTTCTCCTCGTCCGTGCCTGGCCCCTCCAGGTCGAAGGTCAGGGACTTCCTGCCATTGAGGACGACACGCAGGCGTGTTGCGCGGTCATGAGCACCTCGAGAGCGCTCGTCCACGTTCACCTGAGAGATCAGCAACACGCGCCCACGCTGTGCGCGCGAGAGCTCGAGAGTCAGCCGTGGCTGGGGGTCACCCCTGGAGCACATCCAGGCCGAGCCGAGGAGTCCATCCACGGCCTTGGCTGCTGCCTGGCCATCGCTGTTCCTGGTCGAGGCCGTGGCGAGGACCTGCGAGTTGCGGAGGAGGTTCTCGGCTGCGTGAGCGGGGTACTCGAGCAGGCGCTCGTCGAGACCGCCTTCGACCTGGACAACCAAGGTCTCACTGTCCAACTCAGCCGTCTCCTCCACCCCCTCGATCTCCCCGGGGACCTTGATCGTCACACGCACAGCGCACCGATACGTCCCGTTGCCCTTGAACTCGTGGCGTGCGGCGAAGCGTTCACCCGACCACTTGCGGGACTCGCTCCCGGGGATACTCGCGATGACCTCCCCGTCGACGAGGTAGTCGACGTTCACCACGCGCAGGCCGCGGGCGGACCCCTGACCAATCGCGCACTCGGCATGGACCGCATCGGAGAAGCCCGAGACGAAGAACACCGAGGGGTTCCCTCCCGTGATGCGCCACTGGGTGTCAACACGCGGGTCCTCCGAGATCCACACCTGTTCGGTGTCGGCGCCTGCAGCCTCGACTCCCGTATCAGGACCCGCGGTGGCGCGGGCAAGGAACAGAAGCGCGAAACAGGTATCGCTCTCGCTGGATGCCCAGTTGGACTCCAGCCCTGCCTCGGTCGACCAGCTGCCGTCACCCACCTGCCTGGAGATCAGCAGCTGGGCGCCCTCCCAGTACCAGTCGTGCGGCCCGATGTGGTCGATGTCCCACAGGGCCCCCACCCGCTCGAGACCGTAGATGTAGTAGTACAGCCAGTGCTCAGTACCCCCGACGTTGGCCTCGACCGTGAAGTTGTGAGCCAACCAGGCCAGAGCCTGCCTTCGCGCGTTGAAGACCTTGCGCCGTTGCCCCGCCGGAAAGTCGCCCAAGGCCTCCTTGCAGACCCCCAGGATCCCCAGCCCCGCCGTGGTCATGGAGGAGGTCGCAGCTCCGCCGACGCGATAGGGGAAGCCTGCGATGCGCGTGATGCTGCTCGTCGACCGGCGGTCTGTGATCACGGGCTCGACCTCCCACGGCTCCTCCTGGTAGCGCAGCACGCCCTTCGTCATGGAGGTCCAGACTCGCGGCGGGACCCTCAGCCCTGCGCGGTGAGCGGCGCGCAGCCCCAGGGCCGCGTACTGAGTGTTCGACAGATCGGCGATCTCGCCGTGATACGGATAGGTCCACAGCGCGTCGCCCTCTCCATCGGCGCTCCTGGCTCCCTGGAACTCGAGGAGCTGGTCGAGCAGCTCCTCCATGAAGTCACGGTGCGAGGGGTCGCCGAGGGACCCCAGCGCCATCAAGACCGTTGCGAGCTCGTAGGTCTGACGTGGCGGGTTCTCGAGGAGAAAGGCCGCAGCGCGACGCACCGCCGGATGATCTCGGGGGACCTTGCACTTGAGCAGCGTGTAGAGCGCCAGGCCGGTGGAGCCCGCGGGGTAGATGTCCGAGTAGAAGCGGAACGACCCATCCCACATCTGCATCGTGAGCAGGAACTCGATGCCCGTATCGATCGCGTTGTCGATTCGGGGCTGGAAGGCCCGCCGCTCCTCCGGGGTCGGCCCGGAGATCACCGGTTCTGGGGGAGCTGCCTTGAACGGCACGATCTCCGTCTTGCGTGACTCTCGGATCCCCTCCCTCTCCCAGAGCACACGATGCCGCCTGTCCAGGAGCTGGATGGTGAAGCCCCGTAGCCGCTCCGTGCAGCAGTCCGTTCGGTTCCAGACCACGACTCGATCGATCAGGACCTCCTGACCAAGATCCACCTCCCACCAGGCACCACGCTCGGAGCTCGTGTGCGTGACCGAGCCATCCGGGAAGACACCATTGGTGTCGCCATCGATGGCCCGCTGGGGATCGCCGCCGGAGAAGACCGAGGACTGCTTGGCCTTCCCCGCCTGCCCTACGGAACGGCCGGCGGAGAACACCTGCACCTCCGCAAGCGAGAGGACTCGATTGGGGCCGGGGAGCTCGACTCGAACGTATCGCGCGGGGGCCGACTCGTCCCGATCCACTTCCAGCCCCCCCGTACCCAAGACCAAGCAGGCCAGTGCGAGGATCATGCCCCGATGGTAACGCATGGGAAGTTCCCGGGTCTTCCTGAAGGCATGGCCATCCCTGGATGAGCCCCTCTACCCCGCCCCTCCTTCACGCAGGGCGACCTCTTCCGATCACGAGACGAACGGTGCGGGGGCTGCACGGGCGGGATAGGATCTTCCCCCGCTCAGGCTCTGCTTCGGAGACTCTGCGCTCTCAACTCTCGCCCCCACCTGTCCGGATCAACTCATGCACCGACTCCTGCGCCCCCTGTCCCTCTCGCTCTTCGTCGGCCTGGTGCTCTACTGCCTGCCCTCACTCCGCGCCATGACCCAGGAGTCCGCCGCAGGCGAGCCGGCCCGTACGCGCTCCTACACCCTCACGACCGGAGACACCCTCCACGGGACGATTCTCGAGTCCGAAG
The DNA here is from genome assembly GCA_964591315.1 of uncultured Planctomycetaceae bacterium. GTDB lineage: Bacteria > Planctomycetota > UBA1135 > UBA1135 > JABACD01. The sequence goes on along the minus strand of CAZQAT010000065.1, from coordinate 18,663 downwards.
GTGATCGCGTGCGGCTGAAGCTGAAGATCCTGGGGGGGTCGTCCGAGCGGTGGTACGAGATCAGCCACTTCCAACCCAAGTCCCAGGTACGGCTCAAGCACGAGATGGTGGCGGACGGCGACGTCCTGGCACAGCTCGCGGTTGCGGAGTTTGCCGCGGACCTGGGTCTCTACGACCAGGCCCGCGTCGAACTGAAGCGCTGCGCCTACATGGCGAAGGAGTCGGAGGCCCCGCAATCCGAGCAGTTCAAGGACAGGGCCGTCGCGCTCACCGTGAAGCTCCTCCAGGACCACTGCAACCGGGGTGAGATCGCCGCGGCACGCGCCGGCGTGACCCGAATCCTCGCCAAGCACGGCGAAGCCCTGACCCAGGAGCAGCAGTCCTTGCTGCTGCACACCGTGGAGTTCGGTGCCGAGAAGCACCAGGCGGCCAAGGACGCCAAGCGGCGCTCCAAGGAGGACGCGAAGCTCACGGCAGAGCGCGAGAAGAAGCTCGCACCCATCCACAAGCACATCGACCAGGGCAAGGCGCTGCGCCGCTCGGGACTCCTGAAGTCCCGCCAGTACGGCGCCGCACGCCGCGAGCTCAGCCGGGCCATCGATCACTTCGACGATGCACTCGAGGAGATCGAGAAGATCCGCAAGGACCACCCCGATGACCCGGTGATGAGTGCCGAGCTCGACGCGGCCTTCGAGGAGGCCAAGGGCATGTGGCAGGACACCCTGCTCTCACGCTCCAGCCTCGCCCTGGCCAACGGCCAGTTCAACGACGCCATGGAGGGCGTCAACACGATCCTCGCGGACTCTCCGCATCAAGAGCAGGCCCTGGCGATGAGGGGCCGGATTGAGGTCGCGCAGAACGACTGGGGCTGGTAGGGAGGTCGCCCCCCACATCAGGCGACACTGGCGTGTGACGCCCAACTGCCCCCCTGTACCTCGACGGTTCACATCAGGCTCGCAGGCCGCCTGACCGCCACCAGATTGCACCGCGGAGGCGAGGCTCGTCAGTGTGTTGGGCGCTCCCTGACAGAGGAGAGTTGTTGACACCCTCCACGTAGAGAAGAGGGCTCACGCTCGCCCTGAGTCGCCTCTCCCCTCCCGCGAGACCAGAGCAGCGACCCCCCCACGTACGCTGGGGAGGGTCGCTGCCGTACCGAGGCGCCTGAGCAGAACGGGATCAGTTCCCGCTCTGGCTGTGGGCCAGCAAGCTACCGTTCGACTGCGTCCCCCGGTGGAAGGGGATTTGAGAGGATCGGGCTAAGGGGCCAACCCCCAGATCCCCTTTCCCACCCATAGCTGCGACGTGAGTCACGTGTGCGAGGACTGCAGGGTCGGGAATCGAGGTCGTCATGGAGTTAGCGACTGCGCCATTCATGGTGAACCAGCCGGTGCTGTTGAACCACCATTGCACTTCGTCGGGGTCGTCGTTCGTGTAGTTCTCCAAGAAGTTCTGAGTGAAGAGGGTGGACACGTCCTTCAAGCCGATTCTCGTGTAGCAGTCGAAGGTGTACTCAGTAGAGAACGCCTGCTCGTTGTCGTTGTAGACCAAGAAGTCAACTGTCGTGCTGAACTGGGAGCCTCCGGTCAAACTGATGAGAGTCAGGCCAGTTGCAGTGAGGAGCTTCCCCGAGTCCCTGTATCCCCAGAACCGAGGCACGACGATCTCGTCGGGAGCCATCGAGTACTCGGTCCCGTCCAGGTCACGCATTCCATTGCCATTGAGATCCGTGGGCGATCCATCAGCCCCGATCGCCTGGAAGGAGTGGGCGCTCATTGCGTCCAGCCTTGCGAAAACAGGGAAGAACCCGGTGAGAACCTCCGAATCACCGACCAAGTAGTTGAAGCTGATGGGGTCACCGACGACCGATTCCTTGGCGAATGCATAGACATAGCCCGCACCCGGGTTCGGGTTGTGATAGAGGGTAATGACTGTGAGGGTGTCCAGCGGAGTCAACTCCTCTGTCCTGTTGATCTCCAAGCATGTCTCGCCGTCGATGTAGATGAACTCGACAGCGACGTCCTCAGTCACGTTCGTGTTGGTGACCGTGAGGAAGGTAAGATCCGCTGTTTGGCCGGAGTTCTCGTAGGTGGGGTAGATCAAGAGGCTCCCCGCTTCGTTGTTGCCAGCTAGGAGTGAGGATGCGCTGGCAGTCGCGAGGAGAACGGTCAGGAGGTGCTTTTTGAACCGCATTGGAAGGAGCAGGTGAAGGTTGCTGCGTGCATGGACACGGGTGGGAACACCGAGCCGCATCACGGCTTGAATTGAATTGCCGACAATCGAGTCTCCGCTGACCTCCTCAAATCCGCAAATGAAACTTCCTAGAGTCCAGGCCATAGCGGCTCCGCAGGTCCTCAATAGGCCGGGAGCTTGCGCTCCACCCCAAAGCGCCCCTGACAGGTTCCCATGACCGTCCCGGGGTCGCCCCCCACTGCCTGAACGAAGAGTGCCCGGTCCGGACCTACCTGGCCAGGCCCCCCCGGGAGCTGGGCCGGCTCATCAGCCTCGCGAAGGACGGGCGCTCTGAGGGTCGGTCCACGCAGTTCGAGTCCGTGCCACAGGAGATCGAGGCGATCGCAGTACCCACGGAGGAGCCATGAGAGCGGGTAGGCCAGATCGGGCCGCGCTGGATTGGTGCAAGTGCCGACCGCAAGACTCCGGTGAGGTCTCCGGAGTCGGTTCCGACCAACCCGCGTCACGGGCGATTCGGAACGCGGAGTGGCGGTCGTCGGAGCTTCCTTGTTGGACAAGGCGACTCGAGCGGACTGCACCCATGAAATCGGGGCGTCGGAGCCCCGAATCGAGGGTCCAGGATACCTTTGAATCGGGGTCCCTTCTGTTCAGCTCTCCGGTGTATCTCCTCCGAAATTCCCTGAGTCTCGTTCTGTTCGCATCTCCCGGATTGGCGCAGATGCTCGAGGCCCTACCCAGGCCGGTCCCGGAGGCCTTCGTGGAGGAGTTCCGGTTCAAGCGAGCTCCGGCAGCCATCGTTCCCGGGACCCCGCTGCCCGTCGCTCCGGGGCCCAGGGTGCAGTTCTCTGTGAACGCCGACTCCGTGACCCGGATGATCCTCCCCACGGTACTCGGCAACAACATGGGCTTCTGGACGGGTGACAACGACACGCTCACCCCGGTCTGCACCGAGCGGCTGTCAGCGGTGAGTCCCTCACTCCTGCGGTTCCCCGGGGGAAACGCCTCCAACAAGTATCACTGGGACGGGGTCTACCCGCCCTATGCGCTCAGTCAGGGCTGGGAGAACCAGAGCAACCCCTGGGCGCTCGATACCGGCGAGTTCCTGACTCTGTGCAGGACCCTCGGAGCCCAGGCCCTCCTCACGACCAATCACGGCTACCACGAGTACGACACCACGGCGACGGACGGCACTGTCGCGAAGGCCGCCGCCCTGGCTGCCGACTGGGTCGAGTACTGCAATTCCCCCAATGACGGATCCAACCCCAATGGTGGCACCGACTGGGCCGCACAACGGGTAGCGGATGGATACGCAGAGCCCTTCGGAGTGAAGTACTGGGAGGTCGGCAATGAGGTCTACGGGCCCTGGACGATTGGGAACGAGGTTGCCGACGGAGCTGTCTACGGGCAGCAGTTCAACACCTTCCACGATGCGATGAAGAGTGTCGATCCGACCATCTACATCGGCATCAGTGGCTACGTTGGTGGCCCGCAGGAGGTCGCCTGGACCGAGCAGGTGTTCTCGAACCCCGGAACGGCTGAGCGTGTCGACTTCATCGATGTCCACGAGTACTTCCACTGGCTCGGAAACAACCTCGAGAACGACATCACCGAGCCCGAGATGTTCGGTCTGGTCGACCAGTTGAAGACCAGCAAGGACGACCTCGACTTCATCGTCACGAATTACACGAACCGTCCGCTCGGCGACATCAAGTACTACATGGGCGAGTTCAATGTGACCAACCCCGTGAGCTACCACAGCAACCAGTTGGTGACGGGCCTCGTCATCACCGAGATGCTGGGCGAGCTGATCCTGAACGACTACCACGCTGCCTCATACTGGCTGGGGTTCCATAGCTGGAGCGGCGTGGGTGACATGGGCTTCATGGCTCGTAACAACCCGGCGGTTCCGGACTACACCCCGTACTCCACGTACTACCCGTTCTACTTCTTCACCCGGAACTTCGGGGATCGGGCACTGGAGGCGACGAGTTCAGAGGCGGAGATTCCGATCTACGCGAGCCGCTTCGACTCGGGGGAGCTCGGGCTGGTCATCGTCAATGAGACAGGCTCGAACCGCAGTGCGACGATTGACCTGAACGGCTTCTCCACCAGTGGCCCTGTGAATGCCTGGATCCTGAGCGGCCCTGACCTGGCGGCGACGGCGGTGACCTTGAACGGCGTCGGAAACGGGCTCCCCTACGGTGGACCACTGCTCGAGAACGTCACGGTCTACTACAAGGATGCCGGAGCCACGTCGACCCTCCAGGTCGACCTCCTGGCCCACTCCGCCACCTCGCTCGTGATCTACTGAGCGGTCGCGGTGGATTGCGCCGCCACGGAGGGTCCGGCGAGGAGCTCCGCGTGGTCAGCCAAGTGGCCAGCGGGGAGGGGTGGCACTGAAGCTACTGGCGCGGGACCGCAGGGACGCCCGTTCCGGCGCGCACTTCGCGCGCGAGGCGCATGCAGCGGCCAGGCTCGGCCACCCCGGGATCGCCCCGGTCCTTGGAGCCGGCGTGGACAGCGCCGCGCACTGGATCGCACCGTACCCAGGCGGCCGCTCTCAACTTCTCCAACGTCTCTACCGTCCACCGATGTAGGATCCAGCGCCTGACAGAACTCCCCTGCACCCGATCCCGAAGCATCCATGCTCTTCACCTTCCGCGCCGCCCCCCTCGCGCTGCTCCTCCTCTGCGCCCCGCAACATCTTCAGGCTGCCCAAGACGACGAGCAGGAGATGCCCTCGGTGAAGGGCGCAGTCCTGACTGGAGTCGCCGAGCTGTTGAGGATGCAAGAGCCGGCTCCGAGGAAGCGCAGGGGAGACAAGAAGGAGGGCGAGGCTCAGATCCAGGAGTGGCCCTACGAGGGGGTTTACCGCGTTCGAGGCAGCATCCCCTACGGGTACCGCGTGGGGGGCACCTCGATCGCCGGCACTGCGCTGGTGCTGGCTCCTGGCTGGGACGAGGATCAAGTGCGACAGGAAGCCGTCTTGCGAGCCATGGAGTTCGTCGCCAGCGCCATCGACGAGCCTTTGATGGATCCCGACTACAGCGGCGGCTACGACGTGCGCGGCTGGGGCTACATCTACGCCCTGGACTTCTTGCTCCTGCTCGAGCGCGAGTCTCTCATCCCCAAGAAGCGCGCGAAGGCGGTGCGCAAGGCAATCGACTTCTACATCGAGGGGCTCGAGGCGCTCGAGATCCCGAAGTCGGGTGGCTGGAGCTACTCGCGTAGAGGCTCGCTGGATGAGGTCTCGCCCACCTCCCCGTTCATGACCGGACCCGCGCTGAAGAGCCTCTTCGCTGCCAAGGCCCAGGGGCACAAGTTCGACAAGAAGATGGTCTCCCGTGCCCTGGACGCCCTGGAGCGTGGGCGCGTGGAGTCGGGCGAGGTGGTCTACAGCTCGAACGCTGGCTCGAATGCGTCCGGTGGCCAGCTTCCGGGCTCGGTCGGCCGCATGCTCGCGACCGAGACGACCCTCTTCCTGGCCGAGCGTGGCTCCCTGTCGCGCGTGCGAGGGGCGCTGGACGCCTTCCTCGTTCACTGGGAGTGGCTCGACAAGCGCCGGGCCCAGACCGGCACACACAAGAAGCCGTACGGGGTTGCGCCCTACTACTTCTACTACGCTCACTTCCAGGCTGCCCAGGCCATCGAGCTCCTGCCCAAGGCCGAGCGCGAGGAGTACCGCCGGCGGCTGCGAGAGCTGCTCTGGGGCGTGCGCCTCGAGGACGGCACCTGGAATGACCGCGTATTCGATCGCACCGCGAACTACGGGACCTCCATTGCGATCCTGTGCCTGGTACAACCGGACATCGACCGTCCCGCCGGGTGGGAGTAGGCCTCAGAGTCGGCCCGGATGCTCTCCGTGAGCTCGTCGAGCGGCTGATCGCCCCCTCCTGTGCATCCTGGAGTCCACCAACCCGGACATCTTCGCACTTGAACAGCCAGGGCCTTCCTGTGCGATGAGGTCCTGGACGACGTGAGTTTCGCCGGCGTGATCATCCTCCTCTGCTGGGTCGCCACCCTGATCGCGGTGGCCCTGGGGCTCCTGGCGCGTCCGCGCGGGGGGGGCCTGCGTGCGATCCTCTGCGTGATGGCGGTGGTGGTGGCCCTGGGCTCCGCCATCGCGGCCTGGTACGCCTGGGCGGAGTCCCGCTCGGTGGTCTGGGCGCTTGGGTACGGGCTGCTCTCCTTGCTCGCCGTCGCCTCGGCCCTGCGCCAGGCCTTCGGGAGCCCCAGGTCCGCGCCGACCCCCTGAGACGCGCCTTCACCGCGGCTCGCTCGGCACTCACCCGGCGGGGCGTGCCCGATTCGCACGAGAAATCAGGAGTCGATGGTCCTCAGTCAGTGGGGGCGATGGGCCGGAAATAGCCCCTCAGGGAGGCCATGGGCCGCATGCCACGCCATGGAGGCCCTACCGAGTGTCGAGGGCCTCCCCGATCAGGGGGAAGTCCCGATCTTCCTGTCCACCCATGGGACCCGGGCTCAGTTGGGGGGGTCCAGCAAACTCCATCACTCAAGGAACCCATGAATCGCCCCCTCTCCCTACTGTCCCTGATCGCTGTCCCGGCCCTCCTTGCCAACTCGGCCGCGGCCCAGTCCAAGGTCCGCTTCTCCATCGACTGGCGAAGCTCACAGGTTGGCGCCGCCGACTGCAACGGCAACCCGATCACCGAGGGCGATGTCCTCGAGGCCTGCACCGGCGCTCCCGCACTCGGACCGCTCCCGCCCCCCGTCATCACGACCTCCGCCGGCCCCGGTGGCCTCAATATCGGCACCTATGCAGGCTGTGTCGGCGGTGGCCCCGGCGTCCCCTGTGGTATCGAAGTCAATGCCCTCTCCATGGGCGATGACAGTGTCTTCAAGCAAGACGAGATCCTTCCCGGCTCGCTCTGGTTCTCCGTCGACGAGTTCTCGAGAGCCGTCCCCGGCACTCCCGCTCCGCCGAACCTGATCACCGAGCAGCCCGCGGGTGACGGTGGTGCAGACGTGATGACCGGCTTGAGCACCTTGCCCTGGGGCCCCTTCCCGCCCATCCCTGGCGTGTTCAGCCACGTCGGAGCCATCGACGGCGATGGGTTGCCCAGCGCTTCCGGCTACACCTACCCCGGCCTCGGGCTCGTCGAGGGCGCGATGTCGATGCCCGGCCCCGTCTCGGGTGTCGACAACCTCGATGCCCTGGAGATCACGACGGGCAACTCCACCACCTACTTCTTCTCCCTCGACGCCACGCCGAACCTGTTCGATGCCTGCGTCGGCACGGGCGGAACCGAGTCGGCATGGAAGAACGGCTTCCAATCGGGTGATGTCTTGATGTCCACCAGCTTCGGCCCCGTTGTCTACGCTCCCGCACCCCTGCTGGGCCTCAACCTCATCGGTGGACACGACAGCGACAACATCGATGCGCTGATCCTGTGGGAGAACGGCAACAACCAGTGGCAGCCCTCGGTGCAAAACTACGACTGGCTCAATGGCAGCACCGACATGCTCCTGTTCTCGGTCAGCCGCAGCTCGATGGTCGTCGGGCAGCTCGACTCGAACTTCCTGCATCCGATCGAGCCTGGCGACATCCTGATGCCCCCGGGCCCTCTGTCTCCTTACCCCGGCATCTTCATCCCGGCCGAGGCCCTGGGCCTCGCGACGCAGCGGGCGGGCTTCCCCGGCCCCTGCGCCAGCGCTGACATCGACGGGCTGGACCACCACCTCGCGGCGGTCAACGACTGCAACGGCAATGGTGTCGATGACTCCATCGACATCGCCACCGGCGCCGCGATCGACCTGAACCAAGACGGTGTGCCGGACTCCTGCGCCCCGGGCCTCATCTCGACCCCGTTCTGCTTCTGCCCGATCGGGATCTGCGCCAACCCGGACCCCAACGCCGGCTGCGCGAACTCCACGGGCAGTGGCGCCCTCCTCACGGGCTCCAACTCGAGCAGCGTCGGCCTGGACGACCTGCATCTCAAGGTCACCCAGGTGCCGATCAACCAATGGGGCATCGTCTTCCGAGGCAATGCCATGGTCGGCCCGCTGCCCTTCGGAGATGGCTTCCGCTGCGCAGGTGGCAACATCCGCCGGCTGGGCGTCCAGAACAGTGGGCTCACCGGTGAGTACAACTTCGGCCCGGGTATCGTCGCCGCGTCTGGAGCCACCTCGATTCCGATCGTCGCTGGCAGCACCTGGAACTTCCAGGCCTGGTACCGCAACACCGCCGGACCTTGCCTCAACGGCTTCAACCTGAGCAACGGCCTCTCGGTCACCTTCTACTAGGAGCCTGACAGTCGCGTCAGCGGCACTCTCTGGCGCGGGGGGATCCCACTCCCTCCGCGCCGGTCGCATTTGCGGCCGATGGCCCCTCACCGCCAGGAGCGGGTGAACTCTCGAGGAATCCACCGCGAGCCTGAACCCGGTGCCGCCCAGGTGTAGGCTCTCGAGCATGAAGTCAGTCGACCAGCTCCTGATCCTCCTCGCCGCCCTGATCTTCGCCGGCTTCGGAATCTGGTTCCTCATCCGGCCCGGTGCGCTCGCGGGCATCGGCATCGAGGTGACCGGCCCGAGTGCCCGTATCGACATCCGCGCCACCTACGGGGGCTTCGAGCTGGGAGTCGCCGCCTTCCTGTGCTGGTGCGCCGCCAGGGAGGACTGGCATCGCGCGGGGCTGATTGCCACGGCCCTGATCGTCGGCGGCTTCGGTCTGGGCAGACTGGTCGGCATCCTCATCGAGGGTGGTGCGACCGCCTTCATGTGGTTCTTCCTCGCCATCGAGGTGGGCTACACGGCGCTCGCCGTGTGGCGCCTCACGCGGGGTCCATCTCCGCACTGAGCCCTCCCCACGCCCGGGAGCCAAGCACGGCCCCCTCCGGTTGAGGAGCGGCCGGATGAGAAGGGACTGAGGGGTAGCGGAGCTGGGGGCCTCCACACCTTGCCCCCTGTCCCCCGGACTCGGCTCAGGCGGGTCTCCTGGCCAGCAACAGGGCGTACATCCAGTGGAACAGCACCCACAGGACCGACACCATCAACCCCGCGCCAAGGACCATCATGAGGGTCGGGAACAGGGCCACGAAGTTCGAGTGGTCACCGGCGGCGGCCCCCGCATAGCGAGACCAACCGGCACTCGCACCTCGCAGGAGGTACACGAGGATGAAGCCGAACAAGAAGACATTGATCAGGCGCACGGCGACGCGCATCGACCGCTTCTGCAAGCTGGGGTGATCCACACCGACCGCGCGGCTGACCAGGAAGCCCATCGCAGCCCACAGGATCATCGAATCGATGCCCACCATGCTGCCCATCACGTGAGCGGAGATCGCGTGAGTGCCGTGCAGCATCGCGTTCAGCGGGGGAACCGCAATGGCGATCGAGAGCGTCAGCATCAAGAAGGTCCAGAGCGTCGCCGAGCGCATGAACCCATTGATGACGGGGTCCGACTCCGCGGCCCCCTGTTCCTTCAGAAGCTTGCCCACATCCAGGAACACCTTGGCCAGGATCGCCAGCTCCAGCATGCTCACGACGAAGCTGATCCAGTGGATCCAGGCGGACTGCGGCAGGTGATAGGTGTGGTGCCCGTAGTTGCAGAAGGTGTTCAGCAGGCCCACCGTGAAGAAGGAGAAGGCCGTGCGCGAGTGCGCGTAGTCCTCGCTCTTCTGCATCGCGCAGGCCACGAACATCACCGACCCGTACGCCAGCAGATTGAAGGAGCCGACGTGGGCTCCGGCTGACTTCCACTGAATCGCCAGGTCACGCAGTGGCCTGAGCGAGATGTACTCGAGCAGGTACGCGTGGGCCTCTGCGTAGGTGAACAGGAACAGCGGGATGGCGACCCACCACATGATGACGTAGACGGGCAGTCCACGCAGGCTCCACCCGACGCGTGAGAAGAAGTTCCAGGCGAACAGCAACCAGCCGAGCACGATCAGCACCGAGAAGATCGGTGAGTAGCCCAGGTACTCACGCCCCGTGAACTCGCCCCCCAGGAAGCTGGTCACGATCCCAATTCCTGCGATGGCCCAGAGGGTGGTCATGGCCACGGTCCTCTTGCGCATTGCGGAGTCGGGCGGCCCGTAGGCATGCAACAGCCAGAGGTGCACGGTGGTGACCCCGCCGATGAAGACCCAGGCGAAGGCGCAAGACTCGTGGACCGGGCGTAGGTGCTGAAGAGTGAGCCCCCAATCCCGCAAGATCGTGAACTTCTCGGTGTAGGTCAGCGCAACGGGCAGACCGATGAGGAAGGTCAGGCTGCACGCGCCGAGCGCCAGGAGCGCGAGTCCGACCAGGGGGCGGAAGCCCTCGAGCGCACGGCCGATTTCCCAGGCCTCCGCGGGGCGGGGAGTCGAGCTGCTCATTGGTATTCCCACCAGGGGATGTCCGACCAGCGAAAGGTCTCGTGATCGGTGAACTCGAGGTTGAACCCGGCCAGGGTTGCGCGGTGGTTCGCCACCCACTCCAGGAGGGTCCCCAGCGAGCGCACCTGCACCTCGTCGAGAGGAGTCGCAGGCATCCTCCCGCGCCCCTCGGCCAGGATCTGGCTCAGGTTCTCGAAGGAGCGATCGGTTGCCCTCGCAGTCAGGTCAGGCTCCCGAAGCAAGCCCTGCTGAAAGGCGAGGTGACAGGTGCCGCACTGCATGGTGGTCCACAGCTCCAGCCCTTCCTGCACCGGGTCCGGGATCGTCACGAGCCCACGCTCTTCTGCTCCCTGAAGCAACTCCTTGAAGTGCTGCGACGCGATGGGCGCGTTCTCCGCCTGGAGGGGCTTGGGCTGGGCTCTGCCCGATCCGTTGATCGAGCGCAACCAGACCATCAAGTCGTCCAGCTCTTCATCGGAGAATTCGAATGCGGGCATCCGGCCCCGACCAGTCAGGATCACCTGGATCAACTCCACATCGTCGACGCCATCCGCCAGACGATTGGTCAGGTCGGGCCCGTGAAAGCCTCCGAACCCGTGGATCTGGTGGCACACCTGGCAGTTGTTCGTTCTCCAGATCTCGAGGCCGCGTCGTGCCTCAGGAGACATCGGGGGCCCCACCTCACGTGGGTAGTCGCTGTAGGCGACGAGGCTCAAGCTGAAGAAGCACGCCAGCAGCATCCACATGACGTGCCCACGAGTGAGGCTGAGACGAGGGCTGGGGGAGCTCACGAGTCGGCTGGTGATCCTCTCTGGTTCAGGTGCGAGGCGGAGGGGGCAGATACTAGCCACTGCTCCGGCCCAACGGATCACCCGTCCTGAGATTCGCCCCCCTCGTACGGCCCTCGTGAGGCGGCCCAATCTCCGGGTTGAACGATCTCGAAATCGATCACCGGTCGTGACCCCGGAGCCATGACCCGGTGACCGAGCGCCACAGGGGCCCCCTCTACACGGATGAGCCGTTCGCGATCCCGGCCCTGCAGAACGGCCAGGCTCACCCCGCCAGGCAGAGGGCGGCGCTAGCCTGGCCTCTCAACCGCTGAGGCCCCCGCCACCGAGGAGATCACCTCGCGAAGCTGCTGCGCCGTGTAGGGCTTGCGCAGCCTCGCCGAGAATCCGTACTTCTCGTACTCCGAGAGGTACTCGCCCTCTGCGTAGCCGCTCGAGATGATGATCTTGGCCTCTCTGTCGAAGTCCCAGATCAGCGTGGAGGCCTCGATCCCCCCCATGCCGCCCGGGACCGTGACGTCCATCACGACCACGTCGAACGGGGTACCTTCCTCTCTCGCCAACTTGTACAAGCGAACCGCTTCGGACCCTTCTCGGGCCTCCACGACCTCGCAGTCCCATCGCGTCAGGATCTTCGAGGCAACGTCCAAGATCGCCTCCTGGTCATCCATCACGAGCACACGAGCATCGGTTGAAGAGTCCACGACCCGCGATGCGATGGAACCATCCTCTACCAGTTGAGCCTTCGACGCGGGCAGTACCAGCCGGAATGTAGCGCCTTCGCCGGTCCCTGAGTGCGCGCTCAGCGATCCGCCGTGACCCTCTACAATCGAGCTGGCGGTTGCCAAACCGAGCCCGTGCCCCGCGGCCTTGGTCGTGAAGTAGGGGGTGAAGATCTCCTCGAGAAGGGAAGGGGCAATGCCCGGGCCACTGTCCGTGAACTCGATGACCACCAGGGGAAGTCCGTCCTGACTCTCCTCCCTTCTGCCCCGAATCCAGACCTTGCCCCCGCCCGACATCGCCTGCCGGGCGTTGATCATCAAGTTGTGAATGACCTGGCTGAACTGGTCCGGGTCGAGCTCGACGGACAGGGGGTCCTCCGGAAGGTCCCACTCCACTGTCACGTTGGAGCCGTGTAGGGAGAAGTCAACGCAATCACGAAGGACGTCTGTGAGGGATGAGGCACTCCTTATCGGAGTCCCTCCCTGCGAGAACGTCAGGAGCTGTGAGGCAAGTGATGCCGCCTTCTTGGAGGCGACACCGATGTCTTTGGCTGCGCTGTGCTCCCAGGACTTCCTGGGGAGACTGTCATCGAGCAGCGACGCGTTTCCGGTGATCGTGGTCAGGAGGTTGTTGAAGTCGTGCGCGATCCCCGCAGCCAGAAGGCCGAGAGACTCCATCCTGAGGAGCTTCTCCTGCTCCCGCTCCATCTCGCGCAGCTCTCGTGTTCGTACCTCGACCTCCTTCCTGAGTCGAGTGGCATACCGCCTCTGCAGGAAGAGCATGACGACCCCGCCGAGGATGGCTACCAGCAGTAGCCCCCCCAGGAAGCGGGCGACGGGACGCTGCCAGATCGGTTGCTGAATCCGAATCCTGGCCGACCTGACGACCGGACTGACCTGACCGCGAAGGTCCTCGGCCATCATCTCCAGCTGATAGTCGCCTGGTGGGAGGTTGGAGAAGGTCACCTCACGGGAGGGCAATCCGGGCAGGCTCGACCACTCAGCATCCCACCCGTTCAGACGTGCCTTGACTCGAACGCGATCCTCGTCGATGAACGAGAAGACCTTGAACTTGAAGGTGAGGCTCCGAGCGCCGTAATCGATCGTGTGTGGTTCGAGCAGGTCGTAGGTCTCTCCACCTGCCTCGACCGTCTCGAGCTCTACCACCGGACCGTGCAAGGGCGGGAGATCGAAGCGCTGGTCATAGATGGAGAGGCCGTGGTTCGAGCCGAACCAGACCCGCCCGTCCTCGGTGACCATTGCGGCGGAGCGATTGGCCTCCTCCCCAGCGAGGCCGTCGTCCAACGCGAAGGACTCGAGAGTGCTCCCGTCCCAACGGTGGATTCCGATGTCAGAGCCGATCCACAGGTGGCCCTCCAGGTCCTCCGTGAGGGCATAGATCGGCCGTTCGAGATCGACCCCCTCGACCGGCACCAGGTCTCCGGCATCGCCGAGCCGGGCCAGGCCACGCCTCGTTCCGGCCCAACCTCTGCCGCTGGAGTCGACCAGGACAGTGTAGGTGGACCGTAACCTCCCATCCGGGCTCGACCAAGCAGACATGACCTCGGACCCGATGAGCAAGACGCCGTGCCCCCTGGTGGCCGCATAGACTGCTGAGCCGTCGGCTCCCACGAGATTGCGGAACTCGACGTTCGCCAGGCGCTCTGGCAGGGGGACAGGGGTCCAGGTCTCGTCCAGATAGCGATAGAGGCCCAGGTCTGTGGCTACCCACAGGCCTCCACCATCCGATGACGGCACCACGGCCACGGCGTACTCACTGGTCTCGAGCCGATTGATCTCGATCGTGTTGTCCGGGTACAGCGCTCCCAGGCCGAGCGCACCCGCCGCGAACCAGGTAGTCCCTGCTTCGTCCTCAGCGAGGTCCATGATCCTCATCCGGACCTTCTCGTCGGACAGACGGTGGATCGAGTGGGCACCTTCCCCCTCCGAGTCGAGGAGTGTCAGTCCCCTCGCCTGCCCGAGGACGATGCTCCCGTCGGAGCGCTGCAATGTGGAGGTGACCTCGTGATCCAGGAGGCCGTGATCTCGGTTGTAGGAGCGGATGCGCCTCGACACCACCTTGCTGGCGCCGCGGGTGCTGCCTATCCAGATGTTGCCCTCGCGATCCAGCAAGGCACAGCTGATGGAGTTGGAGTTCAGCCCCTGGTCTTCCCCGATGTGCTCGAAGCCCGTCTTGGGGTTGTAGTACTGGACCCCAAGGCGATCCCCGTAGTAGACGCCCCCCGCTGGACCCGAGATCGCCGTACGGCTGATACCCGGCGTCCACCGGGCAAGGCTCTTCCTCTCTCCGGGCCCGACTCGGGCAGGAGGATTGGACTCGAAGGGTGAGAGGGCATTGAGCCCGATCAGCCTCTCGTCTCGATGTACGCCGTCGACCCGTAGGATCCTGTTCGCACCCCCGACGATCCAGAGCGAGTCCGCGATGGCGTCATAGGCCAAGGAGGTCATCGAGTTGCTGGGCAGGTCGAGGTCCCAGCCAGCGAGATCACCACTCTCGTGGTCGAACTCCAGGATTCCCTCAGCCGACCCGATCAGGCACCGCCCTCGAGCTACGGTCAGGGCAGTGAGCTCGGCCCCGTTCATGGGCACGGCGGTCGTCGACCACTCATCCCCGTCGAGGGTGTGGAGCAGCCCGGAGCCGGTGCTGATGAGGGGCATGGATGATCCCTGCCCCTGCTCCAGTATGGTGAAGAAGCTCGAGTCCTTGGACTCGGCCGGAGCCGTGGTGACCCGCGTCCAACCTTCCTCGTCGCGCCGCCAGCAACCGTCTCCAACATGGATCCACAGGTCGTTGCCCTCACCCGAGGCGAGGTGCCAGGGGTGGTCCGCGTCGAGTGGAAACTCAGCCTCCAAGGACCACGATGCCCCATCGTAGATGGAGAGCCCCTGGCGCGTCAGGAAGGCAATGGCTCCGGACTCGAGCTGGGCAATCCCCTCGATCTCATGACTCTCGAGGCCATCGCCTGCCATGTAGTTCTGTACATGCAGTCGCTGCGCCGGCACCGACGCTGACAGGGCCACGAGGACTCCCGCCAGGAGTGACGAGGAGCCGACGGGGATATTCGTTAGGAGTCGTGACAGCAGCATGAACAGCGGTCGACGGGATCCTTGCCGACCCTCACACACACTCGCGTCCCAGCGCCCTCCACCACTTCACTGGGAAGACATCAAATCGCAAGCCGGAGCCGTCCCCCAGCATAATTGACTGCCAGCGGCATGGGGATGGTCTGCGGCCGTCCAACTTTCGACCGGGACCACTGGGAGGGACACTCGCCTCAAGGTATAGGAAGGCGCATATCCTTTGAGGGTTCCGTCCCGTGGCAAAGCGGCCCGAGGTCCTGCAGACCCTCACTCAGGGGAGGCGGTGCATCGTCCAGCCGCTGGGAGCCTTGACGTCACCAGCGGCGCACGGCCCGGCCGGGTCGTGACAAGCGTCTTGATGGTGAGTGCTACGAGAGTGGCCGGCACTCCGCGAGGGGCGTCGGCCACCTGGTGAGTACCGTCTCGGCAATCCCCTGTCGGACCTCAACGCCTCATGGAGAGGGCCGGTTGGGTCCCGGTCAGGGCGCACCCGGCCCTCTCCTGAAGCTCGATCCCGGCCCTTGCCCCGGTCGGGGTGAGGTGACGTGACCCTGTGCCCCTCGAGGGCGACGCCGTGCGGTCGACTCGCCCGCGCGGTGTCCTCGATGTTGCGCCAGAGCGCGGTGTCGCTCAGGGCGTGAAGGTCAGCTCGACACCGTTCGACAGGTTCGCCTTGGTGCCGCAGGGGCTGCCATTGCCGCTGTCTCGGAACCAGATCTGGAAGTACCGGGTGTCACCCGGCTCGAAGAAGACGTTCGAGACACTCCCCCACTGCGAGATCACGTTCTCGTAACGGAGGATGCCGACCTGGTTGCTGTTCTCGTGCTTCCAGAAGCGCTGGATTCCGCCGCCAAAGCAGCGAATACCGTCCATGAAGGCCACGTTGGTCGAGGTCGTCCCGAAGACCAGCAGGCCCACCTTGTTCGGCGGGACGTTGGTCGCCTCGAACCCCAAGATGTCCTCGGAGATGCTGGTCGAGCCAAAGGCCGAGATCAATGCTCCGCTCCCCGTCGAGGTGCGGCAGCCGGCGGTGGGGTCGTCATTCCCACAAGGGCACTCAACGCCAAAGCAGAAGGGCGTTCCGATATCCCCTGCCGGGGAGAGAGACACGGGAAGGAGCAGAGCCAGAACAAGAAGGAGAGTTCTCATGCGTGGTTTCAGAAGTGGATTCGGGAGCACTCAATCTGGGGTGAGAGACATCATTGAGCGAATACTCCCCGAGCACCATCGGGTACTTACCCGACAAGTTCGCATTTACACTCCCTGCTTCAGCCGCTCCACACCCCTCGAAGTCCTCTGTGCCAAACCCAAACTGCGGCATGATCCTGCCGTCAGCTCAGAGCAGGGTCGTCAGGCACCACAGGAAGCTGCAGCCGACCAGGGCAATCAAGGGGCCGTCTCCAGTGTGAGGACTGATGGCTTCGGTCACGGTCATGAGCAGCGGGAAGACCAAGAGCAGGGCGATGTACTGCGCTGTCGTGAAGTACGACCCGTAGAACAGCAGGATGATCAGGGTCACGATGAACACGGCCGCGCTCCCCTCCAGAGAGCGCACGAACCTCCCCGACCAGAACTTCCCGTCGTACCAGATGGCACGAGCCCGGTACTTGTGCTTCCCAAAGCGCATGCCGACAGGCTCCGCCAGGCCGTCAGCGAGCTGATTGACGAGGTTTGGAATCAGGACGATCGCCGAGGCCTTGCCGAAGAGGATCATGAAGGGCAGGTAGATGGCGAACCGCAGGATGTCCTCGATCTGGTCGTAGCGCATGGAGTACGGCCGATCCTCGATTCGATCCCAGCTCACGTAGGCATAGGCGAACCATCTGACGCGCCGCCGCATGACATAGGCCTCCGTGAGCAGCCCGCTCAGCCCCTGAATCGAGAACAGCACGATCCAGTCGGTCACGATGCTCTGCCCCCTGACGATCAACAAGGGCACGACGAACGCGATCAGCTTCTTCCATGGGCGCAGACCGAGCTTGCGCACGTAGTTGATCTTGATGTTGAAGCGCAGGACCATCCACGCGAACAAGGTCTTGCCGAGGAGCAGCAAGAAGAGCCCCAGGGCGAAGTACGGAATCGTCTTCAGATTGAAGGCCGGGAGAACGGACAGCTCCACCAGCACGTAGGTGGTCAGCAGGACCGCGGAGTAGAAGCTGCCCACCACGAGGGCGAAGCGCGTGTCCTGGCTCCAATCAAATGCCGGGTCCTCGAAGCCGTAGGGATCCCTCCTCAGGTGATCGAAGTACACCTGCCGGCTGGAGTGCACCTGCATCGGCTCCGCCGGCAGAGAGGCTGCTGCCGGCGTCAGGTTCGGCGGCTCGTCATGTAGGTCAACTGTCATGGGCTCCCTCGAGTGGAAGGGCTCGAATCAGGGCACGGAGAGCCGGGAGAATATAGAAAGCAGAAGAGATTCCTGCTTCGACGGGACTCCGCGCGGCTCCCTGACGCCCTTGATTCTGGAGTCGAGGACTGCGGATGGCTTATCCCAGTCCTCGCTCGTCCTGAGCGGTAGGCTCACCGACTGAGCGAATCCGCTGATAATCCGCAACGCAAGAGAAGTGGAGACCCCCCACATGTCCAAGCGATCAGATCGGCACGCCGAACCCACACTCGAGGAATACCAGAAGGCCGTACGCGCACTGAGCCTCTCACCCCAGGAGCAGCGCAAGCACCCGGGGGCGGTCAAGGCGGACCACCGAAAGCTCGGACACGTCAACACCTACGGCGAGCTGCCCGAGTACTACATCGACCAGCCCTTCGAGTGCATCGACTGCGGGAGACGGCAGATCTGGCGGGCGGCCTCCCAGAAGCAGTACTACGAGGAGCGCAAGGGTCACATCCATGCGAAGGCCGTCCGATGCCGCCCGTGCCGAAGGAAGTGACCCGGAAGGGCCCTCCCGCCAGGCTCGCCCTCCATGGAACCAGCGGTGGGCACGAGTTCCGGCGATCCGGCCGTGGGTAACTGGATCAGGAGGCGTTTCATTCCCGCATGAAGCGCCTCCTCTTCGCCCTCCTCCTCTGCAGTCTCTCGAGCTGCACCCTGGTCTACAGCTCACGCCGCTATGCCGCCGAACCCGGCCCGTTGCCCGCGGGCTTCGAGGTCGAGACCGGGGATCGCCACCTGCTGTTGCTGCAGGCCCGGCCCGCCCTGCTCAGCTCGGGAGGAGAGCGCATCGTCCGTCTGCGTGCCGGAGAACCCGCCGGTCCGCTGGCCTTCGAGGCCGGGGTCGCCGAGGCCTACACGGGGACCTACGCCTTCGGGCCCATCCTCCCCTTCATCCCGATCTTCGGCCTGGACGGCGAGCCGGCCCCGCCGAGCGTCACCCTCTCGCTGGTCGGCCTGGACGACGCTGCCCCGCTGCTGCTCGACACGCGCGAGGTGCGGCTCCTCGATCCGGCGACGGGCGAGTCCGTCGCGGCCGACGAGGTCTCGGGCTACCTGGGCGGAACCCCCGCAGAGGCGGGAGTGCTAGCCCGGCCTATTCATGAGGCTTTGACGCATTGGGACCCAACTCCGTTCCT
>CAZQAT010000064.1:0-26766 GCA_964591315.1 uncultured Planctomycetaceae bacterium | reverse complement strand
CGCACGAAGGCCGCGTTCTGGTGGGCGGCGCCGTCGTGGCCGAGGGTCACGCACAGGACCCGGCCCTGGCCGTGCTCGCGCACCCAGACCACCGGATAGCTCTCGCCACTCTCGCGGGACCGGCCGACCGCGAGCACCAGGCTCTCAGCGGCGGAGGAGTCCAGCTCGGCCCGGTAGAGCTCGTCCTGGATCTCGAAGACGCCGGGCAGCTCCTCGAGCACCGGGTGCTGGAGCTTCTCGAGGTGCACGTCGAACAGCCCGTAGGCCTCGTGGCTTGCGGCGCCGCCTCCGACCAGCTCGCGGTTGTACTCCGGCCAGTCGGTCCAGTTGTACCAGGTGGCGGGGTGCAACAGCAGCAGGCCACCGCCCCCCGCGACGAAGTCGAAGATCGCGGTCCGGGTTGCGGGATCGGGCAGCGGCTGGTTGTTGGTGAGCACCAGCACGTCGAGCTCCGCGAGACGCGGGGCGATCTCCGCCGGGTCCGAGGTGTACTCGACCTCCTCCGCGGCCAGGCCGCGGGCGCCGGCGAAGGTGGCGCGCAGCTCCTGGTCGAACCAGCGCTCGAAGTCGTGGCTCGCGTCCCCGCCGACGATCAGCACCTCGAGCTGCTGGTCTTCCTGCCCCGGCGCGGGCTCGGCCCCGTCGAGCTGCGCCGTCAGGGCCAAGAGGGTGGGGGCCAGGCGGTTGTTGAAGCTCTCGAGCACGAGGCTCTCGACCGCCACGGCGGGTCGTGCGGGGTCGAGGCTGAAGTGCCGCACCTGGCCCCAGCTGCCCTCCTCGAGCAGGTCCTCCACGTAGCTGGAGCCCGGCACGTCATGGCGCCGGATCCAGTCCGCGAACTGGTCCCCGTCGTGCAGCACGACGCTCTCCTCCTCGCCGTCGGCGTAGCGCCAGGTCCAGCGCAGGATGGGCTCCTCGTCCCCGAAGAAGGGGTGGCCCCAGGCGGCGATGCCGCCCAGAACGTGCATGCGCTGGAGGGGGAAGCCCACGGCGATCTCCACGCGCTGGGGCATGTCCGTCTTGGACTCCCACTCGGCCCGGGCTCCGCCCTTGAGCACGATCGCGTCGTTCGAGTTCGGCTGGGTACCGGGGTCGAGCAGCTCCATCGGGACGCCGAAGACGTCCACCACGCCGCGCCTCTTGAGGCGCAGGGGATTGGCGTCATGGCGCCGGTCGTAGAGGCCCAGCAGGGTGCTGGCCGTCACGTGGTTCGAGATGTCGATCACCCGGAAGTCCTCGTAGCCCTGGCAGAGGAAGGTCAGGAGGTCCCGCAGGGCCTCGGGCCCGAGCTCCTCGAAGCCGGTCGGCATGGGCGAGCGCCCGGTGGAGCGCAGGCTCTCGAGCTCGTCGCGCCGCACGCGCACGCTGCCGGCGGTGCCCGAGAGGGTGATGAAGTCCGGCGCGTCCTCGGTCAGGACGCCGGCCACCAGTTCGCCGTCGAGGGTCTCGGCCACGTACTCCACGTAGGCCGCCTCCACCGAGAGGTTGGGGTCGAGGATGAAGGGCAGGAGGTGCTCGCGCCCGTGGGCGCCCATGCCCGTCAGCTCCGGGCCGACGTGGGCCCCCTCCTGGGCGAGGCCGTCCACGTGGTGGCAGGTGGAGCAGTTGACCTGGAAGAGGTGCTGGCCGTTGGAGGCGTCGCCCTGGGAGAGGATCGTCTCGAGGTGCGCTTCGATCCATTGATCGAGATCCTCGGCCAGGCGTGGCTCGAGGCGGTCGAGCAGGGCGGTCGCCCGCCGGGCGATGGCCGGGTCCCCGTGGTTGCGCAGGCGGAACTTGCGGTGCGGACCGAGGTCGCCCACGGGCACGCGGCCGTCCTCGACCGCCTGCAGCAGCCGCTCGGTCCAGGCCGGCCGCTGCACGAGCCGCTCGAAGATCGCCTCGCGACCGGCGGTGCCGATGCCCGGGAAGGCCTCGACCAGCAGATCGGCCACGGCCGGGTCCGGGTAGCGCTCGAGCTCGACCAGCAGGGTCTCGACCGTCTCGGCCGGGAAGTAGGCGGAGAGGAAGAGGGACGAGGCCTCGAGGGCCGCGGCGCGCTCCTCGGGCAGGGCGAGCAGGGTCGCGATGCCCCGCAGGCGGTCGTCGAGGGCCGCGTCCGGGTCGTCGATGGTGGCGCGCACCCGCTGGACGAGGGCGGCGTTGGCCTCGGCCAGGGCGCCGCGGTCCTCCACGCGGGCGGCCAGGGGCAAGAGCGCCAGGGCCACCCCCGGCGCGGAAGCGAAGCGGCCCGAGAGATCGGCCAGGGCGCGGGCGGCGCGCTGGTCCTGCTCGCCGAAGCGGAAGTCCCCGGGCAGGGCGCCCTGCAGGTCGACCAGGCAGGCCTCGACACTCACGGGGGCGAAGGTCCCCTCTCGCGCGAGGGCCTCGAGGGTCCCGACCACCGCCCAGCCCTGGGCCCCGCGACCGACGCTCTTCACGAGCTCGGCCAGGATCTCGGGGGGCGCGCCGGTGCCGGCCGAGGCCCGCAGGGCGACGACTGGATTCTCGAGCAGGGAGCGCAGCACGAGGGTGCGCGACCAGGGGTCGTCCCGCTCGCCTGCGATGCGAAGCAACTCTGCCAGGGGCTCGCCCATCAGGTGCAGGCGCGCGATGGCCCGCAGGCCCGCGCGGGCCACGGCCGGGTCCTCGTCCCGGGCGACCTTCAAGAGCGGGGACAGCAGGTCGCCTCCGTCTCCGAAGGGCGACAGGCCCTCGACGATCAGGGCCGCGTTCTTGCGCAGGGTCGGCGCCGGGTCCTCGAAGGCCGCCTGCAGGGCGGCGACGAGCCCGCGGGTGTCCTGGCCGACCTGCAGCGAGCGCCACAGGGCCCGCACCCGCGCGTCGGGGGCGCCCTCGAGCAGCTCGGCGCTGGTGGGCATGCGCTCCGCCTCGATCGCCCGCCGTTCGGCGGTCATGGCCCGGGGGAAGTCCGCGGCCAGCTCGACGGCCACCGCGTCCTCGTGCTGCACGCGCCAGATGCGCCCGTGGTGGCGGTCCCGGTCGGGGCGCAGCGCCGCGTTCGTCGGTCCGTGCTTCGGCCCGCGGGTGTCGTTGTGGACCGCGGCCAGGTTGTAGAAGTCGAGCACGTAGAGGGCGCCGTCCGGCCCCGTCTTGGTGTGCACGGGCCGGAACCAGGGGTCGGTGGAGGCGAAGAACTCCGCCTGGCGCGGCTTCGAGGCGACGTAGCTCGCGCCCTCCGGCCGCAGGACGTCCCGGTGCACCAGGTTGACCGTGGGCTCGCAGACGAAGTGGTTCCCCGTGAACTCGTCCGGCCAGGCCCCGGCGGAGTAGATCGTGCAGCCCGAGGCCGCGGTGAAGCCGCCCACGAAGTCGATCTGCACGTAGGGGGCGCGGGTGGCCTCGGAGATGCGGTGCACCTGCTTGTGATCGACGATCTCCTTCCAGCTGCGGGCCTGGCTGACCCGCTCGCCACCGAGCGCGGCCTCGGGCGCCAGGACGTGGCGCAGGTGGGAGCCGTTGGCCATGGTGAAGAAGAGCTCTCCGTCCGGCGCGAAGTCGAGGCCCCAGGTGTTCGAGCCGTAGGCGCTGACGGTATCGATCGCCGAGGCGTCGGGGCGGAAGCGGAAGATGCCGTTGGGGACGTGGCCGAAGCTGTCGAGCTCGCGGCCCGTCTGCTGCTCCCGGTAGGGGGAGCGGATGTCCCGTGACGCGCCGCCGGAGTAGCCCTGGGTGCCGTAGATCCAGCCGTCGAGGCCCCAGCGCAGGTTGCTGGTGGTCGCGTGCGTGTCCCCGTAGCCGAAGCCGGTGAAGAGCACCTCGCGCCGGTCCGCGAGGCCGTCCCCGTCCGTGTCCCGCAGCCACAGGATGTCCGGCGCCGCGGTCACGATCACCCCGTCCTCGTGCAGCACCAGGCTGGTCACCAGGTCGAGCCCGCCCGCGAAGACCGTCGAGCGGTCCATGCGCCCGTCCCCGTCGTCGTCGTGCAGGATCGTGATCTCGTCGTGGGCGGGAACGCCGGAGGACTCTTCCTTGTAGGGGTAGCCCGGGGTCTGGGCGACCCACATGCGGCCGCGCTCGTCCCAGTCGAGGGAGATCGGGTTGACCACCAGGGGCTCGGCGGCCACAAGGGACAGCTCGAAGTCCTCGTGCACGAGGTGGGGCTCGTGGGCCCGCTCCGGGGGCAGGGGGCCGCCGGGGGGGTAGCGCAGGCCCGCCAGCTCATCGGGGGTGTTGAACAGGTCCACCTCGCGCCCTCCGGCCCAGGCGATGCCGCGCAAGAGCAGGGCGCGGAAGGCGGGGTGCGAGAAGGTCGTGTGGTTGTGGCCCTGCAGGGTCACGAAGGCCCGGTAGGGGCCCTCGTCGACCACCCACATCTGGGGCGAGATGGTGAAGACGTCGTGGAAGGAGCTCGCGAGGACGCGCGCCTTCTCGTCCACGTGCATCTCGTAGTAGATCTCGTCCTCGAGATCGAAGTGCGGGATGCCGCGGGTGATGGGGTGGGGCTCGTGGTCGAAGTAGAGGCCGATCTTGCCCTCGAGCCACTTCGCGACGCCGTGCTCCCAGGCGCCGCCGGCCCACTCCTGGAACCAGCCGGGCTCCTCGCCGCAGACGGCGTCGTGCACCACCACCAGGCCGCCGCCGCCCTCGAGGAAGGCCTCGAAGTGGCGCCGCTCCTCGCCGCGGATCGTGCCCGCCTCGGCGGCGTACATGACCAGCACGTCGGTGCGCGCCAGCTCGTCCTCGGTGGGAAAGCGCAGGGCCCCCTCGACCTGAGCGCCGCGCTCCTCGAGCAGCTCCGTCCACTCCGCCAGGAAGCGCGGGTGGTCGTGCTGTCCCGGACCGTGGGTCTTCTCGCCGGCGCGCAGGAAGACGCGCAGGGACTGCGCCTCCTGGGCCGCGGCCGGGGCGGCCAGGAGAGGGAGCAAGAGGAGCGAGGTCGCGGCGGAGGGAGAGAGGGCGGAGATCATGGCGCACATCCTACTCGCGGCCGAGCGCACTCGTCCCTTGTGCTGGGCTCGCGGGCATGGCGGTCCGCTCGGGCGTCCGGCGGGCGGAAGCGCGCAGTCTGGATGCCGGCGACGAGCCTGAAGGGGACCAGGCAGGCGGGTTGTGCTGATTGCGCTCAGTGCCCGCGCGTGGAGCTGTAAGAGCTGTGCCCCGGCCCACAGCGGTTGAGGGGAGCGGGTAGGCTGGAGTGAGAGGATTCCTCCGTTTTCCCCCGACCGCTCTGCTGACCATGCTGCGAACCGCTCTAGTCGCCGCCCTCACCCTGGGCACAGCCCTCCCGAGCGCCCCCGCCTCCCAGCTTCCCGCGGAGGCCCCTGCGGCCGCCGTCCACGGCTCACTCTCGGTGATCGACAGCCGCGAGGACCTGCGCCTGCGGGACTGGCTGCACAAGCGCGGGGTCCTCTACCACGACGGGGGGACCTTCCTCCTGGCGCGCCTCGACGACGGCCTGCGGGCCGCGGTGGGCCGCCGCGGTCATGCCGTCAGCGAGGTGGGGGCCCTGGCCGAGCACGAGGAGCTGTTCGTCGTGCTGATGCGGGCGGAGGCGGACCGCGCCGGCTACGAGGCCCGCGGCGCGCGCTTCCTGGCGCGCTTCGGTGAGCAGGCCCTGGTGGCCGGACCGCGGGGGCACGCCCACCGCTTCCACAACGTGGCCAGCGGCCGCGCGTTCCACGGCGGGGCCCTGCGGGTCGGCCGCCTGCCGATGGTGCCGCCGCGGCCCTTCCAGCCGCCCTCGGGCAACTACATGCTCGGCGTGACCGACCCGGGCATCCAGGCGGCGGTCGACGCGGTGAGCGCGACCAACCTCGAGCAGCACGTGGTCGACCTCGAGGCGATCTTCACGCGCTGCGCCTCCAGCTCGGGGGCGAACGTGGCCAGGAACCAGATCGTCGGGAAGCTGCAGAGCTACGGCTACTCGCCCACGCTCCAGAACTTCTCGGGCTCCTACTCGGAGAACGTGGTCGCCGAGCTGCCGGGCTCGGGGGCGAACCCGGGCGTGGTCGTGGTGGGGGCCCACTACGACTCGATCGGCTCGAGCTGCAGCGGCTCGGGCCCCGGGGCCGACGACAACGCCACGGGGACCGCGGGGGTGCTCGAGGCGGCGCGCGTCCTGGCCAGCGCGGGGCCCTTCGAGCACACCATCCGCTTCGTGCTCTTCAGCGCCGAGGAGCTGGGCCTGATCGGCTCGAACTTCAACTCGGGGCAGTCCGTGAACCAGGGCGAGAACCTGATCGCCATGATCAACACGGACATGTCCGCCTACCGGGCGAACGGCGACACGCGCGACGTGGACTTCGTGACCAACAACTCGACCAGCTCCCTGATCAACTTCTGCGACGGTGTCGCGGGTCTGTACGTGTCGAACTGGGCCTCGAAGACCGGCTCGCTCTCCGGCGGCACCTCCGACCACCAGAGCTACTTCCAGGACGGCTGGCCCGCCGTCTTCTTCTTCGAGGACGTCAGCCAGTACTCGCCCTACATCCACTCCTCGGCGGACTCCTACCCCCAGTCCACGACGGACTTCTTGCTCTCGAAGATGCTGGTGCAGGGCATCGTCGCGAGCCTCGGGACCCTGGCGGACCCGGTCGACCTGGCGATCACCCACACGCCCCTGGCGGACACCGAGAGCCTGGGCCCCTACGAGGTGCGCTGCCAGGTGGCCACCCCGGGGGGAGGCAACCTGAGCGCGGTGGACCTGCACTACTCGATCGACGGCGGCTCCTTCCAGACCTCGCCCATGTCGGCGGCCGGGGGCGACTGGGTCGGGTTCATCCCGGGCGGCGGCTCGCCGATCGACATCGAGTACTTCATCAGCGCGAGCGACGACCAGGGCGGCATGGAGGAGCTCCCCTCCGGCGTCAGCCTGGGGAACGCGCCCTTCGAGTTCTTCGTGGGGCAGCTGGTGGTGCACTACTTCAACAACTTCGACGTGGCGAACGACCAGGGCTGGACCCACGGCCAGCTCGCCACCCAGGACGACTGGCAGCACGACAGCCCCAACGGCTCCGCCGGTGACCCCTCGAGCGCCTGGTCGGGCTCGCGCTGCTGGGGGAACGACCTCGGCATCTCGGGCTACAACGGGGAGTACCAGCCCAACGTCCACAACTGGCTGCGCTCGCCCTCGATCGACCTGAGCGGCGCGACCAGCGTGCAGCTGCAGTACCGCCGCTGGCTGACGGTGGAGGACGCCACCTACGACCGGGCGCAGATCCGGGTCAACGGGGCGGTCGTGTGGCAGAACCCGACCGGTAGCCACACGCTCGACACTTCGTGGGTCAAGCACACGGTGGACATCACAGCCCAGGCCGCGGGCAACCCGAACGTGCAGGTGGAGTTTCGCCTGATCACCGATGGGGGCCTCGAGTTCGGAGGCTGGAACCTGGACGACTTCTCGCTGGTGAGTGAGGAGGCCGTGGGCTGCGGCTCGACGGCCACCTACTGCATCGCGGCGGCGAACACGGTGGGCTCCGGGGCGCAGATCGGCTCCAACGCCCTGCTGAGCGTGTCGGCCAACCAGTTCGAGCTGAACGCCGTGGGCGTGCCGCCGAACAAGCCGGGACTGTTCTTCTACGGACCAGGCCAGACCTCCACGCCCTTCGGAGAGGGGGTGCGCTGCGTGGACGGCAGCCTGTACCGCCTCCCGGTCTTCGTGACCGACAGTCTGGGCTTCGCCCTGCACGCGGTGGACTTCAGCAGCCCGCCCCCGGGCGGCGCCATCACCGCCGGGTCGAGCTGGAACTTCCAGCTCTGGTACCGGGACCCGGCCGGGGGGCCCTCGGGCTTCAACGCCTCCGACGCCCTGGCGGCGACCTTCTGTCCCTGAGGAGCAGGATCGCTCTCGCGTGGGGCCCTGAACGGGGGGCGATCCGAGTGATCGGGTCGTCCCCCGGTTCGTCTCGGGGTGCTCGCGACGGCCATTGATTTCTGAAATCTGAATGAGCAGGTCTCTTGGGCTTGAGTGAGGGCGCGGAATCCAGCATTCTCCGCGTGCCATAAGGCCACTCGCTGCTCTGATTAGGGCGAGCAGGCCTTCGGCCCTCCCCGGAGGGCTCCGCGATCCCGATCCCGAGGAAGACCTGATGAACTGCTGGATGACCACGGCACCCGCCGGAGGTGCCGCACGGAGGCGGCGTGGTTCCGCCGCGCCGGCCCTCCTGTTCTGGGTGTTCGCCGTCGCCCTCTTCGTCGTGCCGTTCCTGAGCGCCCCCGAAGCCCCGGACTGGGGCGGCGCCACGGACCCGCGTCGGAGGGCGAACTGGGCGGACCCGTCGACCCCCTTCAATCCGGAAGATCCGGTCTTCTGGGAGGCGGTCGAGGAGGCGGAGGCCCAGCTGGGGGACGCGCTCGAGGTCTCCCTGGCGGCCTACATCAAGGAGCAGAGCGAGCTCTGGTTCGGTGCCACCTCCGACAAGCTGCGCGACCGCAAGGTCATCGAGGTGTCGCGCCTGGCCGCCGGTCGCAAGACCTACAACGCCGAGTGCGCCGGCTGCCACGGGGGTGACCTGGCGTCCGACGTGGTGCCCGGGGACGGTGCGGGGCCGGCCGCACGCTACATGGACCCGCGGCCGCGCAACTTCCGCAAGGGCTTCTACAAGTTCACGAGCACCGACTCGGGCCAGCGGCCCCTGCGCAAGGACCTCTACCGCACCATCAGCTACGGGCTGACGGGCGCCTCGATGCCGCACTTCAAGCTCCTGACCGAGGAGCGTCGCCACGACGTCGTCGAGTACGTGCGCTACCTCTCCCTGCGGGGCGAGTTCGAGGAGCTGCTGCTGTCCTTCACCGTCGACGACGGCGAGCTGGCGGATCCCGAGGAGGTGGCCGAGCTCGTCAACGAGTGGTGGGACGAGAAGAACCTGGACGCGGTCTTCCCCAGCTCCGCGGAGCCGGAGATGACCCCGGAGACCATCGCCAACGGCAGGCGCCTGTACATGGACTCCGAGGGCGCGGGCTGCGCGGGCTGCCACGGTGAGACCGGCATCGGCGACGGGCCCAGCGCGGAGGACTTCCTCGACAGCTGGGGCTACCCGATCAAGCCCCGGGACTTCACCGACGGCGTCTACCGCGCCGGCGACACGAACACGGACCTGTGGGTGACCATCGCCACGGGCATCAACGGGACGCCGATGGGGTCCTTCTCCAGCAGCCTGACCTCCGAGGAGATCTGGCACATCGTCCACTTCGTCCGCTCCCTCGAGCGCCAGGAGGCTGACCAATGACCCCCGAAGGCGGCACCATCACGCTCAAGGGTGAGGAGGGTCCCCTCGTCTCCTACAAGCTGATCAAGTGGCACATCGCCGCGGCTGGCATCAGCATCCTGATCAGCATGACCGCCGGGTTCCTGTACTCGCTGCAGTTCCTCGGCTACTACCCCTTTCCGGACTCGGAGGCCCTCTCCCCCGGCCACCTGCGGCTGATCCACACGAACATGGCCGCCTACGGCTGGCTCGTGAACGGCTTCACCGCCATCAGCTACTACGCCATCCCGCGCCTGACGGGCTTCAGGGTGGCCTCGGAGAAGCTTGGCGTGGTCATCTTCTGGGCCTGGCAGCTGACCCTGGTCCTGATGATGGGCGGCCTGGCCCACAACAAGGGCCAGGCCATCGAGTGGGGCGAGACGCCCACCGGCTTCCGGCCCGGGACCTTCGAGATGAACTACGTGCCGGTCGACCTCCTGGTCGTGGTCGGCGCGGTCCTGCTCATCGTCCAGCTGATGACGCCGCTCTACAAGGCGCGGGGGCAGAAGTACTACGTGACCCTGTGGTACTTCACGTCGGGCCTGGTCTGGCTCGCCCTGACCTACCTGATGGGGAACATCATCCCCGAGTGGGTGCTGCCCGGCGCCGCCGGCGCGGCGGTCACGGGACTCTTCATCCACGACCTGGTGGGCCTCTACGTGACGCCCATGGGCTGGGGGATGATGTACTTCTTCGTGCCGCTGATCCTCCGCAAGCCGATCTGGAGCCACTCACTCTCGGTCATCGGCTTCTGGGCCCTCGCGTTCTTCTATCCGCTGGGCGGTGTGCACCACTTCCTGATCAGCCCCATTCCCGACTACGTGGAGTTCGGGGCGATCTCGACCACCATTGCGATCGAGGTGGTCGTGACCACCGTGGTGGTGAACTTCTTCATGACCCTGCGCGGGAAGTGGAGTGCCCTGCGCACGAACATGGGGATCCGCTGGTTCTACCTGGGCGCGGTCTTCTACTTCATCACCTGCTTCCAGTGTGCCTTCCAGGTGACCTGGACCTTCCAGAAGATCATCCACTTCACGGACTGGGTCGTGGGCCACGCCCACATGATCATGTTCGGGACCTTCTCGTTCTGGATCTTCGGCTCGATCCACTGGCTGTGGCCGCGCCTGTGCAAGCGGGAGTGGTACTCCTCGCGGCTCAACGGCTGGCACTTCTGGCTGTCGACGCTCGGGATCACGATCATGTTCCTGACCCTCACGATGTCGGGGCTCATCGCTGGCTTCATGCAGAAGGGCCTGAACCCCTGGGTCGACATGGTCGAGTCCTCGGTTCCCTTCTGGTGGGTGCGGACGTTCTCGGGCGGCATGTTCATCGCCGGCCTGATGTGCGGCCTCTACAACATGTGGATGACGGCCCGGAGCGACCGGGAGTACGTCGAGGAAGAGCACTACATCGCGCTGGAAGCGGACTAGGGAGGACCCGAGATGGAACGCTTTTACACCTTCGTCTTCGTGGCCGGGATCGGCTGCTTCGCCATCGCCTTCCTGCTCTCGATGGTCTTCCCGTGGATGTCCCTCTCGGAGTACCACGGCATGGACTACCAGACCCTCGAGCAGCTCGCCGAGGAGCCCAGCGAGGAGTTCGTGCAGCTGCACGACTCCTTCACCGAGGCCTTCGAGGAGGTCTACCCGGGCGGGCCGACGTCAGAGAACTACGCCGACGCCCTCCAGCTCGGTCGTGACCTCTACGTCGGCCAGGCCTGCTGGCACTGCCACAGCCAGTACGTGCGCGTGACCTCCAACGAGGAGCAGCGCTGGGGGCCGCCGTCGGAGGCCTACGAGTACACCAACGAGCTGAACCAGCCGCACCTGTGGGGGACCCGTCGGGTCGGGCCGGACCTGGCCCGCCTCAAGGGACGCCACACGAACGACTGGCACATCGCCCACTTCATGGCGCCCAAGAACGTGGTGCCCTACTCGATCATGCCGGCCTACGCCTACTACTTCGAGGAGGACGGCACGCCGAAGGAGGAGGGCTTCGCCTTGGTCACCTACCTGCAGTGGCTCGGAACCACCTACGAGGAGGAGCACTGATGGTCGAGCGCAAGGAGCAGTTCTCGCCGCGCTTCCGGCGGAACTTCCACATCTTCTTCATCACAGTCTCCCTGGCGGCGGGGTGCATGTTCATCTTCAAGCTCTTCTCGTTCATGAAGACGATCAAGCGCCAGGAGATGGATGGGTTCGCGTTCGACCCCATCCTGATCTACGCCTTCGTCGCCATGGGGTTCCTGATCCTCCTGGCCTGGGCCTACATGACCGGCCAGTTCCGGGACATCGAGGGCCCCAAGTACGAGATGTTCGAGAAGTTCGAGGAGCAGGAGCGCCAGGAGTACGAGCTTTCAAGAGGAGCGAGAGGTCATGAGTGAGCACGACCCCATTCTCGACAGGCAGCCCCTGGGCGGCACGGCCGAGGAGACCGACAGCGATCAGAAGGCCTTCGCCTACGACACGGGCGGCGTCCCCTGGTACCTGCTGCTGCTCTACCTGGCCTTCCTGGTCTTCTTCACCTTCTACACCCTCGAGTTCCAGCTGCCGGACTTCTTGCAGCAGGGCCCGGGGCAGGGTGGCGAGCCGGACGTGATCAGCGTCCAATAGGCGGGCGACGCGTCATCGAAGCGGCCGCTCGAAGGCCCCTGGCTTCGAGGCGACTGCGACCGAATGCGAGCCCGACCGGATTCCACGACCGTCCCCTGCGCGCACTGCGGCTTGCCCGCGGCCCCGCCCGCAGGGGACGGGTCCAATTCTGCCCGCGAGGCCTTCTGCTGTAGCGGCTGCTGCCTGGCCCACCACTTCGGTGCGGAGGGCGTCTCGAGCTCCGCCGACCGCCTGCTGGCCCGGGTGCTGCTGTCGGCCATGCTGGCGATGGGGGTGATGATGCTCTCCCTCTCCCTCTACGGCTCCCTCCTGGGGGGCGAGGGGGACTTCGAGAGCGAGTCGGCCACGGCGCTGGAGGGCCTCCTGCGCCTGGCGGCCCTGGCGGTCTCGGCGCCGGTCCTGGTCCTGCTCGGCCTGCCCCTGGTCGAGGCCCTGCTGCGCATGGGCCGCTGGCTCTCCGCCGACACCCTGATCGTCGCGGGGGTGGCCGCGGCCTGGGCCGTGTCCGTCTGGAACACCTTTCGCGGCGGGGGCGAGGTGTACTACGACACGGCCACCATGGTGCTCGTGCTCGTCAGCCTCGGCCGCTGGCTCGACCTGCGCGCCAAGGAGAAGGCCCGCGGTGAGCTGCAGCTGATCCTGCCCGAGCGCGAGCGGCCGGCCACCTGCCTGCGGGAGGGGGACGAGGTCGAGGTGTCCGAGGCCGACCTGGAGGTCGGCGATCTGCTCCGCTTGCGTCCCGGTGAGACCGTGCCCGTGGACGGCCGCGTCGTCGCGGGCCGCTCCTTCGTCGACACCTCGAGCCTGACCGGCGAGGCGGAGCCGCGGGTGGCCGCGGCTGGCGAGCGCGTCCTGGCCGGGAGCCTTGTGGTGGACGGCAGCCTGGACGTGGAGGCCACCGCCGTGGGCGGCGACCGGGTCTGCGCCGAGGTGGAGCGGCTGTTGGAGGAGTCCCTGCGACGGCCGTCGCGGCAGGTGCTCCTGGCGGACCGGGTGGCGCGCGTGCTGATCCCCGTCGTCCTGCTCCTGGCCCTGGGCAGCGCGGCCTGGCACTGGCGGGGCCAGGGTCCTGAGGGAGCGCTCCTGACCGCCCTCTCGGTGGTGCTGATCGCCTGTCCCTGCGCCCTGGGCATCGCCACGCCCCTGGCCTTCTGGGTGGCCCTCGGGCGTGCCTGGCGCCAGGGCGTGCTGGTGCGCGGCGGCGCGGTGCTCGAAGCCCTGGCCGGGGCGGAGCGCGTCTGGCTCGACAAGACCGGCACCCTGACGGACGGAGAGCTCGAGCTGCTGGAGGTCGAGCCCCTGGCCGAGCTCGAGCGGTCGGACATCCTGCGCCTGGCCGCGGCCCTCGAGCGCGGTTCGGAGCACCCCATCGGCCGCTCCCTGCGGCGGGCCGCCGCGGCAGAGGGGGTCGGGGTGCCGCCGCCGGTGGAGGGCTTCCGCGCCCGCCCCGGGGAGGGGGTCGAGGGACGTATCGCCGGCGAGGACTGGTTCCTGGGGCGCGGCGGGCCCGCGGGGCGGCTCGTCCTGCGCCGAGCGCACCAGCCCGTGGCCCACCTCCTCCTGCGCTCCCGCCCACGGCCCGAGGCGCCGGCGGTGGTGCGGGCCCTGGAGGACCTCGGCCTCGCGCCCGCGGTCCTGACCGGCGACGCCCGCGAGCCTGCGGCCCGCCTGGCCCGGGAGCTGTGCCTGCCCGTCGAGGCGGAGCTCTTGCCCGCTGACAAGGTCGAGCGCATCCAGGCCTCCGGCGCCCAGGGCGCGGTCTTCGTCGGTGATGGCCTGAACGACGCCGCCGCCCTGGCCGCGGCGGGGGTCGGCATCTCCGTGGCCGGGGGCTCGGCGCGCTCCATGGACGTGGCCGACGTGAATCTCCTGCGCCCCGGGCTGGACGGCCTCCCCGCCCTCTTGCGCCTCGCCAGGGCGGCCACCCGCACGGCTCGCTGGAACCTGTTCTGGGCCTTCGGCTACAACGCCGTGGCCCTGGTCTTCGCCGTCTCCGGGCACCTGCCGCCGATCTTCGCGGCCCTGGCCATGGTGGGCTCGAGCGTGATGGTGATCCTGAACTCCGGCCGCCTGGCCCGCGCCGGTGTCGGGGAGATCGAGGAAGGAGGCGGAAAGGTGCTGGTCGCCGCTCCGCCCACAGTCGATGAAGGAGTCGGCCCGCCAGCCCCGGCGGCCCCGACTCCCCCCGCCTGAGCCATGCCCGTCGGCAAGATCCGCGAGAAGGTGCTGTACGGCATCGGCCGCAAGCGCGGCAAGCTGCACCGCTACACCCGCATCCGCTGGGTGGTGGCGATCACCGCCACCCTGGCGGTCTCGCTGCTGCCGGTCCTGGGCATCTTCCGCTTCGACCTCTGGAGCGGTCGGCACACGGTCCTGGGGGAGGTGGTCAGCCTGCCGGAGGCGGCCAAGGCCTTCGCCTGGCCCTTCCTGGCGGTCAACATCCTGATCATCCTCGCCTCGCGCACCATCGGCCGCTACCTGTGCGGCTTCGTCTGTCCCTACGGGGCCATGACGCGCCTGCGGGAGTGGGTCCGCTTCCGCTCCAAGGAGCCCCTGCCGCGGTTGCTGGGCGAGCTGACGATGTTCGTCATCAGCGCCTTGCTCGGGGCGGTGGTGTTCACCTTCTGGGTGCGCTGGGAGGTGCTGCTCGAGGGCTCGACCCTGGCGCGCTCACTCTCGCTGGCCTTCCTGTTCTCGATGATCGGCGGGCTGTACTTTCTGGTGCGCTTCCTGGGCATCGGCTTCTGCCGCGGCTGGTGCCCCTCGGGGGTCTACTTCGCCGTGCTGGGGCCCGACTCGGTCAACGGGGTCGAGTTCGCCCACGAGGAGAACTGCACGGAGTGCGGCGCCTGCGAGAAGGTCTGTCCGGTGGACCTCTCCCCGCGGGACATGTCCGGCGGCGCACACCGGAGAGGCATCGGCCTCTACAGCCACGGCCTCTCGAACTTCGCCAACTGCCTGCGCTGCGGGGACTGCATCAACGCCTGCGAGGGGATGACCGACCGCCACGAGCAGGAGACGCCCCTGCGCATGGGCTGGTTGCCCGAGGGGGCCCGGGACTCGAAGGAGTCGCGGCAGGAGTCCGAGCCCGCGCCCGCCGAGGAGGGGGCCTGAGGGGTGGGCTTCGACGCCACCGTGCTCGGGTCCTTCGTGACCCTCGGCCTCCTGGGAAGCGCCCACTGCCTGGGCATGTGCGGTGGCTTCGCCGTGGCCGTCGGCGCCGCGTCCGGACCCGTGCGCTGGCGGCTGGTGTCCCACCAGCTCCTGTACGTGGGGGGCAAGGCCCTGACCTACGGAGTGCTGGGGCTGCTCCTGGCCCTCTTCGCCCAGACCCTCGTGCTGGGCGGCGCCGAGCTGGTGGACGCCGCCGGCAGCGGCGGCCTGGGGCGCGTGCGCGAGGGGCTCGCGCTGGTGGCGGGGCTGACCCTGATCGTGCTCGGCGTCCTGGCCTGGCGCGGGCGGGGGAGCGGCTTCCTGGGGACGGAGGTGCCGGCCGAGGACGGCCGTGAGCGCGGTCTCCCCGGGCGCGTCCTGCTGCGGGCGCGCGCGCTCTTCGGCGCCCTCCGGCGCCTGCCCGGCGGGAGCGGGGCCCTGGCCACGGGGCTCGCCACGGGACTGCTACCCTGCGGCTGGAGCTGGGGCGCCCTGGTGCTGGCCGCCACCCAGGCGCCCCTCACGGCGGGGCTCGGCATGCTGCTCTTCGGCCTGGGGACGGCCCCGGCCCTGGTGCTCCTGGGGCTGGGCTGGGGGGGGCTGCCCCTCGGCTGGCGGGCCCGGGCCACGCGCCTGCTCGGTCCGGTTCTGGTGCTCTTCGGGGCCTGGACGCTCCTGCGCGGGGCGGCCCTCTTCGGGCCCGCGCAGGTGGTGGCCGAGGTCCTGCCGGAGTGCTGCGCCGACGAGCAGCCCCACGACCACGCCGAGGCCCCCTAGTTCAGCGCTCCCCGCAGGGAGCCTGACGCTGACGCGGAGGGAGCACGGCGGCGGGCCGACCCGCCCGCTGGGCGCGGGGCCGGCGAGGGCCGGCTCCACGGGCCCATCGGGGACCTAGAAGGCGACCGTCGAGCCCGGCATCGGGATCGGGTAGCGACCCTCGGCGTCCGGCAGGGTCGGGGGTGTCCCCTCCCAGGAGTACTCGCTCGGCACGAGCGCAAGCTTCGACTCCAGGGCCTCCTCCCAGGTCACGGACTGGCCCGAGTAGGTGGCCATGCGCCCGAGGATGGAGGTCAGGGTGCTCTTGGCCCCGTACTCGGCCTCGTTGTGCTTCTTCCCCGAGCGGATCGCATCGAAGAGCACGTCGTGCTCGACCTGGAAGGAGTGGCTGGCGTCGTCCCGGAAGCGCCACTTCCAGCCGCCGTTGCTCTCGATGCGGCCGGCGCTGATGTTGGCCGTGCCCTCGCTGCCGTGCACGTGCTCGGAGACGTTGCTCCAGGTCCTGGGGATGTGGCGGCACTGGGAGATCATCTTCGCGCCGCTGGCGTAGGTGTACTCGACCATGTGGTGGTCGAAGATCTCCCCGTGCTCGAGGCCCGTGCGCACCTGGCGGCCGCCCTGGCCGTTGGCGCGCACCGGGTAGTCGCCCATGACCCAGTTGCACACGTCCAGGTTGTGGATGTGCTGCTCGACGATGTGGTCGCCGCAGAGCCAGTTGAAGTAGTACCAGTTGCGCATCTGGTACTCCATCTCGCTCTGCTCGGGCTGGCGGTCGTAGGTCCAGACGCCGGCGGAGTTCCAGTAGCAGCGCAGCAGGATGATCTCGCCGATGGCGCCGTCGTGCAGGCGCTGGACGGTCTCCTGGTACTTCAGGTCGTGGTGGCGCTGGAGGCCGACGCCCACCTTGAGGTCCTTCTCCTTGGCGACCCGCGCCGCCTCGAGCACCTTGCGCACGCCGGGGCCGTCCACGGCCACGGGCTTCTCCATGAAGACGTGCCTGCCCTTCTCGACCGCGTACTCGAAGTGCAGGGGCCGGAAGCCGGGCGGGGTGGCCATGATCACCACGTCCACGTCCTCGTCGATGGCCGCCTTGTAGGCGTCGAAGCCGGTGAAGCGCCGGGTCTCGGGGACGTCGACCCTGTCCGGGTGCTCGGCGCGGATGTGCTCGAGGCTCGACTCGAGGCGGTCCCCGAAGGCGTCGGCCATGGCCACCAGGCGCACCTCGCCCGCGGTGTTGAGGGCCTGCACCGTGGCGCCGGTCCCGCGGCCACCGCAGCCGACCAGGGCGACGCGCAGCTCGTCGGCGCGGCCGGGGCCCGTGCGGGCCAGGAGCGGCGCGGCGAAGAGGCCGGAGCCGGCCAGGGCGGCGGAGGAGGACTTCAGGAGCTGGCGGCGGGAGTGGCGCGGTGAGGCGGGAGGCATGGTCTTCGTCGTGGGGGGAGGGACAGAGCGGGCCCCGAGTGTGGCGCTCCGGGCCCGATGCTGCCAGGAGGAAGGTGCGGGCCACGGGCTCGGGTCCCGTAAGCTCACGCGATGCAGCGCGTCCTCACCCTCGCCCTCCTCCTGACCGCCTGCGCCGCGCCCCCGAAGGAGGCGGCGAGCCCGCGGACCACCTTCGAGCTCGTCGAGACGGCCCCGGTCGAGACGACCCTGGGCAGCGACGACCTGCGGGAGTTCCAGGAGGTCTGGCTCGAGCTGATCGGGGAGGCCCGGCAGACGATCAAGCTGGCCCACTTCTACGCCTCGGAACGGGCACCCAGCCGCCTGACGCCGGTGATCGAGGCCCTCGAGGGAGCGGCTGCGCGGGGGGTGAGGATCTACTTCCTGGCGGAGGCGCGCTTCGCGGAGACCTATCCGGACACCCTGGCGCGCCTCGACCGGCGGCTGGGGATCGAGGTCAAGCTGCTGGACCTGGAGTCCTGGACCGACGGCGTGCTGCACGCCAAGGCGATGTACGTGGACGGAGAGGTCTCCTGCGTCGGGAGCGCGAACTTCGACTGGCGCGCCCTGGAGCACATCCAGGAGCTCGGCGCGGTGGTGCGCTCCCCGGAGGTGACCGCCGTCTTCGAGCGCGCCTTCGACCGGGACTGGGGCGAGTTCCACGCCCACGACGTGGGGGACTTCGGACGCGCGGCGCCGGGGGCGGAGGCCTTCCCGGTGCAGCTGCGCCTGGAGAGCGGCGACCAGGTGCGCGTGACGCCGGTGCTCTCGCCCTTGCCGCTCCTGGTGCGCAAGGACAGCTGGGACCTGCCGCGGCTGGTGGACTGGATCGACGGGGCCGAGGAGCAGGTGCTCGTGCAGCTGCTGACCTACCGCCTGCGGGACGACGGCTGGACCGTGCTCGACGACGCCCTGCGGCGCGCGGCCCGGCGCGGTGTGGCGGTGCGCCTGCTCGTCGCGGATTGGGGCAAGCGGCGCGGCACGGTGGAGGGTCTGCAGGCCCTCGTCCGCGAGCCTGGGGTCGAGGTGCGCTTCGCCAGCCTGCCGCAGGCCGCGCAGGGCCACATCCCCTACGCGCGAGTGATCCACGCCAAGTACCTGGTGGCCGACGGCCGGCGCGCCTGGATCGGCACGAGCAACTGGGAGCGCGGCTACTTCCACGCGAGCCGCAACGTCGGCCTGCTGGTCGAGGGGCGCTCGTCGGGGGAGCGCCTGCAGCGCTTCTTCGCGGATGTCTGGGACAGCGCCTACGCCGAGGAGGTCGACCCCGACGCCACCTACGAGCCCCCGCGCATCGGAGACTAGCCGTGCTCGCGGATGCGGGTCGGCTTCCGCCAGGCCCCGCGTCGAGCTCTCAGAGAGCCAGGCCTTCCCCGCTGGTGTCGAAGCGGTGGGTGGGGCGGCCCTCCGCCGGTACGCCGAGCCGGTCGAGCAGGGTCCCGTGCAGCCCGGCCAGGGAGGTCTCCCGCGGGTAGACCCGGTGACGCCCGTGGCGCACGCGCGCGCCACCGCCGGCGAGCAGGATCGGCAGGCGGCCGTGGGCGTGGGTGTTGCCGTCGGCGATGCCGCTGCCGTAGACCACGAAGGTGCGGTCGAGCAGGCGCTCGCCGTCCTCCTCGGCGCCGGCCAGGCGCTCCAGGAAGCCGGCGAAGAGCTCCATGTGGAAGCGGTTGATGCGGGCGATCTCCGCCTGCTTGGCCTCGTCGCCGCCGTGGTGGGAGATCTCGTGGTGGCCGTCGGAGATCTCGAGCTCGCGGTAGCTCTTGTTCGAGCCCTCGTTGGCGAGCATGAAGGTGACGACGCGGGTCGAGTCCGTGGCGAGGGCCAGGGCCATCAGCTCGAAGAGCAGGGCCGCGTGCTCGGCGTAGTCCTCGGGGGTGCCGGTGGGGCGCTCCAGGGCCACCGCCACCGGGTCGCTCACGTCCTGCAGGCGACGCTCGAGCTCCCGCAGGCCCTCGAGGTACTCCTCGAGCTTGCGGCGGTCGCTGGCGCCGAGCTTGCGCTCGAGCTCGCGCGCCTCGCGCCGCACCCGGTCGAGCACCGAGCGCTTGCGGGCCAGGTGGCGGGCGCGGTCCTCGGCGGAGAGGTGGGTCAGGCCGCCACCGAACAGGCGGTCGAACAGCAGGCGCGGGTTGGTCTCCGGAGTGAGGGGCGTGAAGGGGCTCGACCAGGAGACGTGGCTCGAGTAGGCGCAGGGGTAGCCCGAGTCGCACTGCCCCGATTGCCTGGGCTCCTCACAGGCCAGCTGCAGGGAGGGAAAGCGCGTGCGCAGCCCGAGGTGCCGGGCCGCCACCTGATCCGCGGAGACACCCACCTCCAGGCGCGAGCCGTCGCCCTTGTAGGGCTGGGCGCAGGTGAGGTAGGCCCCCGAGGCCCGGGCGTGGTCGCCGGGGCCGTCGCCGTTGTTGCGGGCCTCGTCGAGGGAGAGTCCGGACAGCACCGAGAGGTCGGCGCGCTGCGCGGCGAGCACGTCGAGCAGGGGCGGGAGCTGGTCGGGCAGGGGGTCGTCGTCGCCCGGCGTCTCCGGCCGCCAGTGGGGCATGTGGATGCCGTTGGGCACGTAGACGTGGACGAGCCGCAGGGGCGGCGCGCTGCCCTCGGCGCCGCGCGCCAGGCTCTCGAAGGCCGGCAGGGCCAGGGTCGCGCCCCCGGCCATCAGGAAGCCGCGGCGGGTCAGGTCCGGGGAGGGGGGAGTCATCGTCGGGAGGGGGCGGCGGCTTCGATCACCCCGACGCCGGGGGTCTCGGCCCGCCGCGTGCGGAAGGCGGAGAGCTCGCAGACGGCGGCAACCAGCTCCTCCAGGGTCGGGTCCGGGGGCAGGTCGCGCAAGAGCCGCGTGAGCTGCTCGCGGTCTCCGGGGGCCAGGGCGCGGCCCAGGGCGTAGGTCGCCAGGTGTCGGGCCAGCCCGCCCAGGAAGGCGCCGTCCCGCAGCAGCAGGGCGCGCAGGCCGCCCGGGCCCTCGAAGGGCTCCTCTCCGGGCAGCTCGGCCCGGGCGTCGACGGGGAAGTCCCCGTCGCTCTCGCGCCAGGCGCCGGTGGCGTCGTAGTTCTCGAGGGCGAAGCCCAGGCCGTCCATGGGGGCGTGGCAGGCGGCGCAGGCCGGGTCCTCGCGGTGGCGCAGCAGGCGCTCGCGGAGCGAGGTGTGGGGGGTCGCGTCACCGTCGTCCTCCAGGGCGTCGACCCCCGGCGGGGGCGCCGGTGGCGGAGTGGCGAGCAGGGCCTCGAGCACCCACTTGCCGCGCAGGACGGGGGAGGTGCGGGTCGCGTGGCTGGTGGCGGTCAGGACCGACGCCTGCCCCAGCAGGCCCCCGCGCCGTGCACGCAGGTGCGCGGGCACGGCCACCCTGCGCATGTGCGTACCCCGCACCCCGTCGAGACCGTAGTGCTCGGCCAGGCGCTCGTTGGCGAAGGTGAAGTCGCTCCCGAGCAGCTCGGACACCGGCCGCCGCTCCCGCAGCAGGGCCTCGAAGAAGAGCTCGGTCTCCTGGCGCATGGCCCGCCACAGCCCGGGGTCGAAGCGCGGGAAGCGAGCGGGGTCGGGGCGCGAGGCCTCCTGCCGCTCCAGCTGCAGCCAACCGGAGGCGAAGCCCTGGGCCAGGCGCGAGGCGCGGGCGTCGCGCAGCATGCGTCGCACCTCCGTGCGCAGGCCCGCGGGCTCCCGCAGGCCGCCCTGCGCGGCGCGGGCCAGGAGCTCCTCGTCCGGCACGCTGCTCCACAGGAAGGCCGCCAGGCGCGTGGCGAGCTCGTGGCCGGCGAGGGAGCGCTCGCCGGCCGCGGGCTCGGGCTCGACGCGGAAGAGGAAGTGGGGCGAGACGAGCAGGGCCACCAGGGCGGTTCGCAGGTGCTCGCGCTCGGAGGCGGCCTCGGGGGCGAGGGCCAGGAGCTCGTCGAGCTCCGCCGCGTCGACGGGCCGGCGCCAGACGAGGGGTGCAAGGCGCGCCAGGGCGCGCCGCGCGGCGCCGGGCTCGTCCTCCATGGTGGCGGGGAAGAAGCGCTGCTGGAAGGGCGTGGCCTCCAGGGCGTCGAGGGGTCCGACCAGCTCGACGCGTGCCACGTAGAGGTTGCGGTCGCGCCCCTCGGACTCCTCGCGCTCCTCGTCCTTGAAGTCGTTGATGAAGGCGAGACCCAGCTCGTGCTCTCCGGGGTCTAGCTCGAGGCGCACCTCGTAGTCTTCGGGCTCGGGGAAGACGGCCTCGACATCGAGGCGCCCGAGGCGCTTCCTGTCCACGGACAGGACCAGGCGCGCGGGGTGACGGCCCGCCTGCTTGGCCGTGGCGGTCGCCCGCAGGAGGAACTCGCCGCCGCGCTCCACCGTGCAGGGGATGGTGGACTTGCCGTTGGCGTACATGGCGAACAGGGACCGCGACCTGAGGACCTTGTGGTGCTCGGCGGCCTCGAAGTCCCCCGGCTCGAAGCGCTGCACCGGCACCTGCTCGGCGGGGCTGGTGGGCAGGGCCCGATCCGCCACGTGCTCGGCGGCGGCCAGGAGGCGCTCGAGCTGGACCGGGGCCAGGGAGAGGGTCTCGCCGATCACGTCGAAGCCGAGGCTCACCCCGTCGGCGGGGAAGTGCTCGTCGGTGGGGTAGTCCACGCCGAACAGGTCGAGCACCGCCCAGCGGTACTCGCTGCGGTTCAGCCGCCTCAGGGTCGTGCGCCCGGGGGGAGCCGCCTGGGGAGCGGAGAGGTCCGGGAAGCTGACCTCGATCCAGCGCAGCACGGCGATGAGCTCTTCGGGCGCGGGGCGGCTGCGCACGCTCTCGGGCGGCATGGCGCCGTCCGTGATGGCCTGCCGCACCAGAGCCCAGGTCCTGCTCTCGCCTTGGGCCGTCGCGGGGTCGGTGAGGCGTTCCAGGTCGAGCTCGCCGGCCGGCTCCTCGTCGGCGTGGCAGTGGATGCAGTGCTCCTCGAGCACCGGCAGGACCTCCTCGAGGAAGGCCTCGTCGCCTGCGACGGCGGCCGGGCCGAGGCCGAGGAGGAGCGAGAGCAGGGCAGTCATGGCTCCAGTATACGGCCCGCCCGGGAGCCGGGGCGGCGCGCCGGATCGGGCGAAACGCCCGCGAATCGAATCCCAACACAGGCGTACTCGCCGCGGCCTCTCTCTCCGGCGGCCGCAGGTGCTAGGATCCCGGCGCCGGCCACTCTCGACCCCTCCCGAGCTCTCCATGTCCGAGTCCCAACCGCAAGTCGACGCGCCCGCCGCCGCCCCCAAGGCCCCCGTCAAGGAGTCCATCTGGGAGGTCTACTACCCGCGCAAGGTCGAGGGCGACCGCTCCGCCATCCCGGTGGCGAGCTTCCCGATGATCATCTACTTCTGGCCGTCGATCTTCGTCTTCATGCTGTGCGGCATCCTGCAGAGCATGGACGTCTCCCAGACGGCCCTGGGCTGGGTGGCGACGTCCTCCCTGGCCTTCAACCTGCTGGTGATCGTCACCGACCTCTCCCAGAAGAAGTTCTTCATCGCGCTGCTCAGCCTGATCGTGGTCGGGCTCCTGCTGTATATCGCGGGCCAGAAGGACATGGGCTTCGTCTCGGGCCTCGGGGGCTGGATCGCCGGGCTCGAGCTCTACTACAGCACCCACGTCTACTTCCTGATCTCGGGCTTCCTCTCGGTCTTCATGCTGCTCGGCATGCTGCAGCCGCGCCTGGACTACTGGCGCATCGAGCCCAACGAGTTCACCCACTACATCCAGCCCTGGGGGCGCGACCAGTCGATCCCGCGCCAGGGCAGCACGGTCACCCGCGAGGTGCCGGACGTGCTCGAGCTCTTCCTGACCTTCGGCGGCGGCTCCCTCGTGATCCGGCGCGAGAACGACGTGGTGGCGCGCATCGAGCACGTGCCCTTCCTGGGGCGCCGCATGAAGTCCATCGAGAAGATGCTGGGCGTGACCCGGGTGCGCGCGGTCGACTGAGCCGGTTCCGGACGGGGAAGCGAAGAAAGCGGTTGCCGCGCCGCGGAGGGGGGTACTTGGAGGCGCTCGCCCCCCGGCCGGGCCCGGGCCTCCCCGTCGGCGGCCCTCCCCGCAAGGTCCGTCTTCCCATGGAGGTTTCATGACGACCGCCCGTCCGCTCGCCGCGTCCCTGGTCCTCGCCCTCACCCTCGCCCCGCCCCTGGTCGCCCAGGGCGAGCCCCGTCCCGCCGCCCTCGAGGCCCTCGACCGGCGCCGCGCCGCGCTGGTGGAGGACCTGGTTCCCGAGCTCCTGGAGCTGGCCGGGGAGTGCCGGCGCGAGCGCCTCTACAAGGAGGCGGACGACCTCTACCGGGTCGTGCTGCACCTCGATCCCGAGGAGCGGACGGCCCGCCGGGGCCTCAGGTACCGGCGCGTGGGCTCGAAGGGGTGGATCCAGTCGAGGGGCTACCGGCCCGGCCGCAACCAGCGCAAGGCCGACGCGGCCCCCTGGCAGGCCAGGTGCGACGCGCTGCTGGTGCCCTACCGCGAGGTGCTGCTGGCGGCCATCGACGACCTCCCCGCGGAGCTCGGACCCCTGCCCG
This sequence comes from uncultured Planctomycetaceae bacterium, assembly GCA_964591315.1. GTDB lineage: Bacteria > Planctomycetota > UBA1135 > UBA1135 > JABACD01. Next base: position 3,107 of record CAZQAT010000064.1, on the reverse strand, counting down.
CCTGGCGTGAGCTCGAGGCCCTGGCCCGCAGCCTGCCCGAGGACGAGCACCTGCGCGAGCGGCTGGGAGAGGTGGAGGTCGACGGTCGCTGGGTCCTGGTGGAGACCCAGCGGGCGCGCCTGCGGCGCAAGGCCATTCCCGACCTGGCCGCGGCCTGCCTGGAGCTGGCCCCGGATCCGGTCCCGGGAGACATCCGGGTCGAGGAGCGCCGGCTGCCGCTGGAGTGGAGCACGAGCCGCGCGACCCCCCGGGTGCGCGTGCTGGGCACGACCGCCGAGGCGGAGGTGATCCACACCACGCGCATCTCTCACGCGGTGGGGGACCTCTTCCGCTACGCGCTCGACGCGGACGGCCGCCACCGGGAGGACTTCACCATCTACCTCCTGACGCAGGGGGAGAAGAACCTGCTGCTCGAGAGCTTCCCCGGGCTCTCGCCGGAGGACCGGGCCGGCCTCGGCCCGGCGGCCGGCGGCTGGCTGGGGCGCGGGGACCGCCTGGGGGAGTGGGACGCCAACCCGGCCCGGCGCCTGGACGGTGCCGCGCGCCAGACCCTGGGCACCTTCATGATGGACGTCTTCGGCATCGACGGTCGCCACGGTTGGGCCTGGGAGGGCATCGGCCTGTACCTGACCCACGAGCTGCTCGGCACGCGCCTGACCTGGTTCTTCCACCCCGATGGCTACGCTCCGGCGACCCCCTCGGGGCTCTGGACCCGGCTGCAGAGCGCGGACGTCGACTGGCTCCACGAGGCGGCGGGGCTGATCGACGGGGGCGTCACCTCTCCGCTGGTCTACCTGCTCGGTCGCGGCGTGAACGGCATGAACGAGGTGGACGCGCTGCACGCCTACGCCCTGGGGGCCTACCTGCTCGAGGGTCACGCCCGGCGCCTGCCGCGGCTCTTGGAGCGCGTCGGTGGCGGGGAGCACCCGACCCTGGTCTTCGAGCAGGAGCTCGGCTTCCCCCTGCCGGTGATCGAGGCCCGCCTACGACGCTTCCTGCGCGAGCGTCCGCGCTGAGCACCGCGCCCTCAGGCCATGCGCGAGCGCGTCAGGTCCTGGACCTCTTCCAGGGCGCTGGCCAGGTCGGAGGCGTCGAACTCGGTGTCGATCTCCAGCTCGGCGTCGCCCAGGCCCCGGCCCGTGTGGACTCCGGCCGTTCGGCAGCCTGCGCGCCAGCCGGCGGCCAGCTCCAGGGTCGAGTCACCGATCACCCAGGACTCGGCCAGGTGGATCCCGTCGTGCTGGCGGGCGTGGTACATGGCCCCGGTGTTCGGCAGCAGGAACACGGAGTCCCGCAGGTGCTTGCCCTTGCCGTGCTCGGGGTGGTCGAGGCAGGCGTAGTTGCGCGCCACGTCGACACCGGCGGAGCGCAGAGCGGCGAGCATCTCCTGCTCGAAGCGCTCCCACTCGGCACCGGAGGTCCGGCCCCGGGCGACGCTGTCCTCGTTGCCGATCAGGTAGATCGTCCAGCCCGCCTGGCAGGCGCGGAAGAGGTGGTCGAGGGCACCCGGAAAGAATTTCGGCTCCCCGAGCTGCTTGCCCGGGCCGCCCTCGGGTTCCTGGAGCAGGGTGCCCCAGCGGTCCACGAACAGGGCGCGGCGCGGGCTCTCAGTGCCGGGGAGGGGGGCGGGACCGTCGAAGAAGCTGGGCGGGGGGGTCATGGGCGCGGGCAGGGGCGGGGCTGGTGGGAGGGCCTGCACTGTTCTCGGTCTCTGGACCCCGGGCATGAGGCGTGAATTCGGATTGGCGGTAATCCACCCTCCTGGCCGATAACTGACCGGCTAGGTTTTCCACCGTGAAGGCGCCCCTCCGCATTGCGATCCTGCTCAACCCCTTCGACCTCTCGGTCAAGGGGGGGGAGTACGCACCCGCCCTGGCGCGCGAGCTCCTGGGGCGCGGCCACTACGTGCGAGGCTTCGGCGCGCCGGAAGGTGTCATCCCGCGCTCGGGGGGCGAGACCGACCCCGAGGGCCGCGAGCTCGAGCCGGAGGAGCCCGGCCTGTTGGGTTTCGCTCCGGACGCCATCGTCGCCTACGACGCCCTCTCGCCTGCGGCCTTCCTCGGTGCGCGTGCCAGCCGCAAGCTGCACGTGCCTCTGATCCTGGTGGAGGCCGGCACCGCCGCGGGCGGCGGCACCTTGGGGCGCTTCCTGCGCTGGATCGGCGAGCGGCTGTGGGGGCCCTTCGTACGCCGGCAGGCCCACGCGGTGGTGGCCCTCGATCCCATCGCCCGGGAGCTGGCGCTCACCGAGGGCTTCGCCGCCGACCGGATCCGGGTCCTGCCCGGAGGGGTCGACCTGGGCACCTTCCGGCCGGGGCTGACCAGTCATCTGATCTCCCGTCACCGCGTCACGGGTCGGGTGCTCCTGTACATGGGCCGGGTGGCCCGCAACCGTGGCCTGGAGGTCTTGATCCAGGCCTTCGGCCGCACGATGGGCCAGGGGAGGAACTGGACCCTGGTGATCGCCGGAGACGGTCCCGCCCGCGAGCGCCAGGCCCTGCGCGCCCAGGTGGACCGGCTCGGCCTGGGGCCCCTGGTGCGTTGGTTGCCCTCGACGCGGGTCGAGGAGATGCCGGGTCTGTTGGGCAGCGCGACCCTGATGGTGGTGCCCGCCATGGATGCCCGGGTGCGGGGCATCCACATCCCGCGCGCCCTGGCCTGCGGCCTGCCGGTGATCGCCTCGGACCTGCCGCGCTTCGCGGAGCTCCTGGAGCACGACGGCACGGGCCTGTTGGTGGAGGCCGGCTCGGTGGAGGCCTGGAGCGCGGGCCTGCTGCGCGCCTCGGGCTCACCTCAGGCCCGCAGGCGCTGGGGTGTCCGCGCTCGTCAGGTGGCGGAGCAGCGCCTGGACTGGGCCCTGGTGGCCCGGGAGTTCGAGGACCTCTTGCTGGCGGCCCGGGGCCCGGCCCAGGCTTCCTGTACAGACGACCGCCGCCCCGAGGACGAAAGTCCGGCCGAGGCGGCGGGTTGAGCCGAGTGGACTGACGGGCAGCCGCGCAGGCGGCGCCTAGCCCGGCCTATTCATGAGGCTTTGACGCATTGGGACCCAACTCCGTTCCTGGCGGTACTTTGGGTGTCGGACGAACCGGAGGCGACCTGGTGAGGTCG
>CAZQAT010000063.1:0-27015 GCA_964591315.1 uncultured Planctomycetaceae bacterium | reverse complement strand
CATTCGCACAGGCGCGCTCGCGCGGCTGCCCCGTGCTGCTCTGAGGAGAAGCGTTTCTGGCGGCCTCCGCTAGGTCAACTGCCCCCGCGCCCGAGTCCAGCGCCGGGCCGTGCACACCTCCTGCCGCCCTCTCCGCCCCAGACCTGGGTCGGACAGCACCGATCTCGGCGCTCCCCGCCCCGCCGCCGAGTCCTCCTGACACACCTCCCCCACTGGCCGAGTCCCAGGCCCTCGCCCTCTTCTCCCTCAGCAGCCCTCGAACCCCAGCTCGAGCTGGGGAGGCGACCTCGGTGGAGTCGGTGAGGGGGCGGCGCTCTCCAGGCCCAGGTGCTCCAGGATCCGATGGATCGCCTCGGGCTCAGTGATCGCCGCGAGCCATCGTCGCCGCGAGCCGCACCGAGCACACTTCAAGGCGTCCACGGCGAAGACCCTCTCGAGAAGCTCCGCCCACGTGTGGCGATGACAAGGCTGAGCCCGTCCACCTTGCGCATCACATGAGCGGCGGCGAGCTCGTGTGGGAGCGGGCACGATGTCGCCGCGCCAGCTCGCGCCTGGTGCGAGCACGCCGTGGTAGGTCAGCTGGTGCATGCGCGGAGGCGGAACCAGTGCAGCCAGACGTTCGATGAGCACCAGTGGCTCGAACACGAAATGGGTCGTGCCATCGCGGAACGGGAACTCAGCGCTGCGCGCGCTCTGCGGCACCGACACGCTCTCGAGGTGAATGCCCCGGGCACCGCGGCCACTTTGCTCGCAGGCTTTCCTCCTCGCCGGGGATTCTGCAGGTCGGCCTCGAATTGAACGTTCGTACGCTGGCTTCCTCCAAGGGGGGATGAGCTCCTCCATCACACCCCTAATCTGATCTGCCGGTCTTTTTATCTCGACAGATCACCCCTCGGGCGAAAGGCTGACCTCAGCTCGGCTGGTGGCCGTCGCACGCGCGGACTCGAGCACGCGGGGACCACCGGGACGATTCTCCAACGAGGTGACGGGGGTGTTGCCACTCCCGCAGACGCACGAGTGAGGAGCGCTGCATGGCGAACGAGATCGCTTCGGTCAGGTTCGGCGGAACACGTCTTGGTCTGTGGTTCGCCGGTGCGGTCCTCCTGGGCTGCGGCGCGGAAGTGAAGGTCGGTCCCCCACCGGCGACCGGCGACGCGCCCTCTTCCGAGGCGCCCGTCGCAGAAGAGACCGTCGCGCTCCCGGAGACGCCGGAGATGGCGGCCGCGGCCGCGGCCACCTTCGAGAAGCAATGCGCCGTCTGCCACGGTGACGATGGCCGAGGAGACGGACCCGCGGCCTATCTCCTCTACCCGCGACCGCGCGACTTCGGCACGGGGCTCTTTCGCCTCGTCTCGACCGTCAACGGCTTCCCGAGCGACCGCGACCTCTTCCGCACGATCACGCGCGGGATTCCGCGCTCCTCCATGCCGGCCTGGAGCCACCTGACGGAGGAGGATCGCTGGGGACTCGTGCACCACGTGCGAAAGTTGACGCGCGAAGGCGTGGCGCGGGCGCTCCTGGAGGACGCCCAGGCGTCGGGCGACGACATGAGCATGGAGGAGGCGCAGGAGATCGCCATGGACCGCACGACGCCGGGCGCGACCACCGAGCTGCCGCCCGAGACGCCGCTGACCCTCGAGGCCCTCGCCCGGGGACGACAGCTCTTCATCGCGCGCTGCGCACTCTGCCACGGCGCCGACGGCAAGGGCACCGGGCGCGACGACCTGGTCGACGAGAAGGGCGTCCCGATCCGGGCGCGGGACTACACGCGCGGCATCTTCAAGGGTGGCAAGGCCTCCGAGGACCTGGCCCACCGCATCCTCTCGGGGATCCCCGGAACGCCCATGCCGGCGAACGCGCGCGACTTCCACATGGAGGACCCGAGCGACGAGCCCGACGCGGAGGACCTGTGGGCCCTGGTGCACTACGTCCAGTCGTTCATCCGCCCCGACGCCCAGGAGCTGGCGGAGCAAGGTCAGCGCGAGCTCGTCGTCCAAAGGCGGCCGGCGGTGCCAAAGGGCGTCGCAGACCCCGCCTGGAACGACGTCCCGCCGACCTACCTGTCCCTCATGCACCTCTGGTGGAGCGACACACGGGCCGAAGGCGTGCTGGTCCGCACGGTGCACGACGGCAGACGCCTGGCGATCCACCTGACCTGGGAGGATGGCACGAAGAACAGTGACGTCCTGACGCAGGAGTCCTTCTCGGACGCCGCGGCGATCCAGCTCTCCCCCATCCTGGACCCCCCGCTGTTCACCATGGGTTCACCTGAGAGTCCGGTGACCATCTGGCACTGGAAGGCCCACTGGCAGGCGGACCTCGAGCGCTTCGCCGACGTCGAGACCACCCACCCCAACGTCGCGGTCGACACCTACGACTCCCTGCCAGGCCGGCCCCTGGGCCTGCACGCGCCGGTGGCGCAGTTCGAGGCCGCACGGCACGACCCGGTCTTCCTGACGGGCTGGGGCGCGGGAAACCTCATGTCGACGCCAGACCGACAAAACTCGGTCGAGAGCCTGGTCGCCGAGGGCTTCGGGACGCTCACCAGCCGCCCCGCGGCGGAGCAGGAGACGACCGGCGACGGCCAGTGGGCCGACGGATTCTGGCAGGCCTCCTTCACCCGCGACCTGAGGGGCACCGGGGACGGGGCCGTTCACCTGGAGCCGGGCACCACGGCGAGCATTGCGCTCGCCGTGTGGGAGGGCAGCGTCGGCGACCGCAACGGTCAGAAGTCCGTGACGATCTGGCACCGCATCACAATCGAGTAGCAGAGGCATTCTCATGGGACAGACACGACGCGAATTCCTGAAGGCCGCCATCGCCACCGGGGCCGGAGTCTCGGCAGTTCCGGGCCTGCCCCTGTGGGCCTTTGACGTGGTGAACGTGGCCAATCCGTTGGCCGCTTACCCGAATCGAGACTGGGAGAAGATCTACCGCGACCAGTACAGCTACGACGAGACCTTCTCGTGGGTCTGCTCCCCGAACGACACGCACGCCTGCCGCTGTCTGGGGTACTCGAAGAACGGGGTCATCACCCGCATGGGCAGCGAGTACAACTACGACACCTACGCCGACATCTACGGCAACAGGGCCACCCACAACTGGAACCCGCGGCAGTGCGCCAAGGGCTTCACCTTCCACCGCGTGGTCTACGGGCCCTACCGGCTGAAGTACCCCCTCGTGCGCAGGGGCTGGAAGCAGTGGGCCGACGACGGTTACCCGGTGCTGACCGACGAGCTGCGGACGAAGTACATGTTCGACGCGCGCGGCCAGGACGAGCTGGTGCGCATCGGCTGGGACGAGGTCTTCGGCTACATGGCGCGGGGCTACGAGGCCGTGGCGAAGGCCTACAGCGGCCCCGAGGGCGCGCGGCGCCTGGGCGAACAGGGCTACGCACCGGAAATGATCGAGGCCATGGAGGAGGCCGGCACGCGCACCTGCAAGTTCCGCGGCGGCATGGGGCTCCTGGGCGTGTTCGGCAAGTATGGCCAGTACCGCCTGTCCAACTCCCTGGCCCTGCTCGACGCCAAGGTCCGGGGCGTGGGCCCCGACGAGGCCAAGGGCGGCCGCAACTGGTCCAACTACACCTGGCACGGAGACCAGGCGCCCGGGCACCCCTGGGTGCACGGGGTCCAGACGTCCGACTGCGACTTCAACGACCTGCGCTTCAGCAAGTTGATCGTGATGGACGGCAAGAACCTGGTCGAGAACAAGATGGCCGACAGCCACTGGTTCATCGAGTGCATGGAGCGCGGGGCGAAGATCGTCGTCATCGCGCCCGAGTACGGGGCGCCCTCCACCAAGGCGGACTACTGGGTGCCCGTCCGCTGCCAGTCCGACGCGGCCCTGTTCCTGGGCATCACGCGCATCATGATGGAGCGCGACTGGTACGACGAGGCCTTCGTCAAGCGCTTCACCGACTTCCCGCTGCTGGTGCGGACCGACAACCTGCGCCGCCTGCGGGCGAGCGAGGTCTTCCCGGAGTACCAGAGCGCACTGGCCGCCGATGGGCCCAGCATGCGGGTCCAGGGCATGGCCGCCGATCAGCACGCCACCCTCGGCGACTACGTGGTCTGGGACACCAAGCGCAACGGCCCGGCTGCCTTGACGCGGGACGACATCGGAACGCGCATGGAGGGCATGGGCATCGAGCCCGCGCTCGAGGGCCGCTACACGGTGCGCCTCGACGGCGCGGACGTCGAGGTCATGACGCTGTGGGAGATGTACAAGATCCACCTGCGCGACTACGACCTCGACAGCGTGGTGGAGATCACGGGCACGCCGAAGGAGCTCATCGAGCAGCTGGCCGAGGACTTCGCCACCATCAAGCCCGCCGCGATCCACCAGGGCGAGGGCATCAACCACTGGTTCCACGCCACGGAGATGAACCGGGCCGCCTACCTGCCGCTGATGCTCACCGGCAACATCGGCAACAAGGGCGGCGGCGTGCAGACGTGGGCCGGCAACTACAAGGCGGGCAACTTCCAGGGCTCGCCCTGGACGGGGCCTGGCTTCAAGGGCTGGGTCGGCGAGGACGTGTTCGACCTGAACCTCGACGAGAACGCCCACGGGCGCGACGTGCGGGTCAAGGGTCGGGCCAAGGGCGAGGAGCCGGCCTACTGGAACCACGGCGACAAGCCGCTGATCGTCGACACCCCCAAGTACGGGCGCAAGTGCTTCACGGGCGACACGCACATGCCCACGCCCACCAAGGCGTTGTTCTTCAACAACGTGAACCTGTTCAACAACGCGAAGCATGCCTACGACATGCTCAAGAACGTCAACCCGCGGATCGACATGATCGTCACCGCGGACATCCAGATGACGTCCTCGGTCGAGTACGCGGACATCGCCCTGCCGGCCAACTCCTGGGTGGAGTTCGAGGGCCTCGAGGTGACGTCCTCCTGCTCGAACCCCTTCCTGCAGATCTGGAAGGGCGGCATCGACCCGGTCTTCGACAGCAAGGACGACCTGAACATCCTCGCAAACGTGGCCAAGGCCCTGGGCGACGTGACCGGGGACACGCGCTTCCACGACGTGTTCAAGTTCGAGCACGAGGGCAAGCGCGAGGTCTACATCCAGCGCCTGCTCGACACCTGCACGACGACGGTCGGCTACAAGCTCGACGACATCATGGCGGGCAAGTACGGCCCACCCGGCGGTGCGCTGATGCTCTTCCGCACCTACCCGCGCATCCCGTTCTGGGAGCAGGTGAACGAGGACGTCCCCTTCCTGACCGACACCGGCCGCCTGCACGCCTACTCGGACATCCCCGAGGCGATCGAGTACGGCGAGAACTTCATCGTCCACCGCGAGGGCACCGAGGCCACGCAGTACCTGCCGAACGTCATCGTCAGCTCCAACCCCTACGTCCGCCCCGACGACTACGGGCTGGACGCGAGCGCGGAGCACTGGGACGAGCGCACGATCCGCAACATCAAGATGCCCTGGAGCGAGGTCAAGGGCACCAAGAACTTCCTCTGGGAACGCGGCTTCAAGTTCCTCTTGCTGACGCCCAAGACCCGCCACCGCGTCCACTCCCAGTGGGGCACGGTCGACTGGCACCTGATGTACGACTCGAACTTCGGGGACCCCTACCGCATCGACAAGCGCTCGCCGGGGGTCGGCGAGCACCAGATGCACATCAATCCCGAGGCGGCCCGCGACCTGAACGTCAAGGACGGCGACTACGTCTACGTGGACGCCAACCCCGCCGACCGCCCCTACGTCGGCGCCCAGCCCGGCGACCCCTTCTACAAGGTCGCGCGCTGCATGGTGCGCGTGATCTTCAACCCGGCCTACCCCTACAACATCGTGATGATGAAGCACGCTCCGTACATCTCGACGGAGCGCAGCGTGAAGGCCCACGAGACGCGCCCCGACGGGCGGGCCCTGAGCGCCGGCACCGGCTACCAGTCGAACTTCCGCTACGGCTCGCACCAGAGCTTGACGCGCAACTGGCACATGCCGATGCACCAGACCGACACGCTCTTCCACAAGTCGAAGGCCTACATGAAGTTCATCTTCGGCGGTGAGGCGGACAACCACGCGGTCAACACCGTGCCGAAGGAGGCCCTGGTCCGCATCACCAAGGCGGAGGACGGCGGGCTCGGCGGCAAGGGCACCTGGGCCACGGCCGAGACCGGGAAGACCCCGCGGGGCGAGGACGAGGACATGCTCCGCTACCTCGACGGCGGCTTCATCGGGAGCTAGGAGGCGACGCAGATGCCCCACCGAACCCCGGACCCGCGCGACCCGATGACCCTGACCGGCGTCGGCTTCGAGTGCGAGGACGACACGCCCACGCACGAGATGGCGGAGTGCTTCGTGGAGGAGTTCCTCCGCTCCGGAGTTCCCGCCGATGAGGTGCTCGAGCTCTTCCGCAAGCCCGACTACGCCGCAGCGCACCAGGCGTACCAGGCGCTGGGCGAGGAGGTCATCGCCCAGATGGTCCACGACTTCGCCCACGCCTACAGACCGATTCGCATCGTCGACGCGCCCGACCAGATCACGGACCGAGGACAGGACGGCGGGTGCCCCCGCCTGAACCGCAGGAGTACACCATGACCGATGTCTACAACTGGCAGCTCGGACGGGAGATGGACTACCCCTACGAGGGGGCCTACCCGAACCGTCAGTTCGCGTTCGTGATGAACACCAACCGCTGCATCGCGTGCCAGACCTGCACGATGGCCTGCAAGTCGACCTGGACCTTCTCCAAGGGGCAGGAGCACATGTGGTGGAACAACGTCGAGACGAAGCCCTACGGCGGGTACCCCCGCAACTGGGACGTCAAGGCGCTGTCGCTCCTGAAGAGGGCCGACCCGGACGGCCAGCGCTGGAAGGGCGGCGCGGGAGCCGGGAACCCCGGTCCCTACGGGGAGTTCACCGGCAAGACGATCTTCGAGGCCACCGGCACCTTCGTGGAGGGCGGCACGGCCCAGCAGGTCCTCGGCTACCTCCCGACGGACGAGGAGTGGAGGACCCCGAACCTCTACGAGGACGTCCCGGTCGGCCCGCGCGGGGTGCCCATGGAGTGGACCGGCAAGGGCGAGCAGTTGCCGACGCACCAGACCTGGTTCTTCTACCTGGCGCGCATCTGCAACCACTGCTCCTACCCTGCCTGCCTCGCCGGCTGTCCGCGCAAGGCCATCTACAAGCGCGAGGAGGACGGCGTCGTCCTCGTGGACCAGGAGCGCTGCCGCGGGTACCGCAAGTGCGTGGAGGCCTGCCCCTACAAGAAGGCCATGTACCGCCCCACGACGCGCATCAGCGAGAAGTGCATCGCCTGCTACCCGCGTCTCGAGGGCAAGGACCCCGAGACCAATGGCCAGCCGATGGAGACGCGCTGCATGGCCGCCTGCATCGGGCAGATCCGCATGAACGGCCTGGTGCAGGTGGAGGAAGACGGCAAGTGGGCCGAGGACCGCCAGAACCCGCTCTACTTCCTCGTGCACGAGGCCAAGGTGGCCCTGCCCCTCTACCCGCAGTTCGGCACCCAGCCCAACGGCTACTACATCCCGCCGCGCTGGGTCCCGCGCCCCTACCTGCGGCAGATGTTCGGGCCCGGCGTGGACGCGGCCATCGACAGCTACATGGCCCCCGAGCGCGAGCTCCTGGCCGTGCTGCAGCTCTTCCGGCGCTCCAACCGGATCATCTTCCGCTACGAGTTCGAGGAGGGCCCGCTCGTCCACGAGACGACCGTCCGCGGTCGGCCCTTCAAGCAGTACGACGACACCGTCATCGCCTTCGGTGCCGACGGGAAGGAGCTGTTCCGCACCAAGGTGGACGAGCCCGTCCACGTGCGCCCCGACAAACACGTGAACTTCATCTAGCCCGAGCGCATCGACATGGGATCCACCGCCATCACGAAGGACGAGCTGGCCCTGGCGCGCAGCCTGCTCTACCAGACCCTGGGCAGCGCGCTGCGCTACCCCTCGCTCCAGGGGCTCCGACGGGACCTCCTGTCGAGGGAGCCATTGATCGGCCTCGGTGAGCTGCTCGCCCGGCCCCCCGGGCTCGCCGACCTGATCGAGGAGCTCTTCGCGCGCCTGGAGCGCACAACCCCGCGCGAGCTCGAGTCGGCCTACATCGACCTCTTCGGACACTCCGTGCGCGGCACCTGCCCGCCCTACGAGTCCGAGTACGGCGAGGCCCGCGGGACCCTTCAGCTCCCCCACCTGCTCTCCGACCTGGGCGCCTTCTACAGGGCCTTCGGGCTCGAGATCTCGAGCCGCAGCCACGAGCGGGTCGACCACGTCTCCGCCCAGTGCGAGTTCATGCAGTTCCTCACCTACAAGGAGGCGCACGCCCTCGAGCGCGGCGAAGCGGAGCTGGTGGACGTGACGGTCGGGGCGGAGGCCACTTTTCTGCGCGCCCACCTGGGCCGCTGGGGCCTGGCCTTCTTCCGCCGGCTCGAGCACGCGTCCGGCGGCGTCTACGAGGCCCTGGCCCGGATCGGCGCCGCCTTCCTGCGCGCCGACTGCGAACGGCTCGGCGTCCGGCCGGGTTCGGACAAGCTGCAGTTGATCGTGAGCGACGAAACCCGCGACGACGTCTTCGACTGCGGCGTCCCGACCGAGTGTCCCGGCTCCCTCGGACCAGGGGGCGGCTGGAGCCGATCCGACGATGCACCTGCAACTTGACGGTCGCCTGCTCGAGGAAGCCGTCTTCCGCGAGATCCTCGCCCGCGAGCAAGCAGGAGGTGCGCGGGCTGGGCGCGCCTACCGCGCGCAAGTCGACACGGTCTACGAGGAGTGCGCCGCGGACGACGCCCGCGACCTGGGCCAGGAACTGCGCCAACTGCACGACCTCTGGTTCACCGAGCTCGGCTTTCGAGCAGCCATCGGAGAGCGGATCGGCGAGTTCCCGTTCCTGATCGAAGGCATCGACCTGACGTCGATCGAAGAGGCCCCGCGCCGCCGCGCGGAGGGGGCCGAGCTGTTCGTCCGTCGCGCCGAAGGGGAGGCGGACGGCTGCCGCAGGACGCTCGTGATCTCGCTATGCCCGGAGAGCTTCCAGGACCTGGAGCGCCTGCGCCCCTTCCTGCGCCGGGAGCTCCAGCACGTCTCGGACATGCTCGACCCCACCTTCGACTTCGTCCCGGACATCGGCGCGGTCCAGGGCACGACCGCGCAGCTCGACCTGGTGCGCGACCGCTACGCCGTGTTGTGGGACCTCTCGATCGAGCGCAGGCTTGGCGAGCGCGAGGCCTCGGCGACGTCGAGTGCGCGCATCCCGAGGCGCCTCGCGGCACGCGCGCGGGCCGCCTTCGCCAACCTCGCGAACGACGAGCTCGCGACGCGCGTCCAGAGCGCCTGGTCCCTGGACCCACCCACGCACGCAGGCCTGCTGGAGATCGCCAAGGAGGGTCTCGGCGTGCTCGAGGAGGGCTCCGTTCAAGGGGGCAGCCCTTGCCCGCTGTGCGGTTTCCCGACCCACTCCTGGGTCCGAGGGCCGGCCGGTGTCTCCTGCCTGCAGTGCGCCGAGATGCTCGGCACGAGTCACGAGCCCCTGGCCTCCGGCGCCGGCCCCTAGTTCTTCAGTCGCAGCTCTCGGGCCCCACGAGTCCTGTTAGCCTCGGAGGTCGACGGTCCGAGCATCGGTCCGACCGGTCCTCCGACCCTCTCAATGATCGAATCGACCACATCTTCCGCCTGGAAGACCGCTCAATTCGCCGTCTGGCTCTTCGGGGTCGCCGTCGTCGGGCTGCTGCTCTTCGCCCCGACGTTGGGTCTGCACGCCTTCTGGAACGTGCTGATCCCGGCCGCCCCGGCCCTCGTTGTGCTGGCCCCGGGGGTCTGGCGCAACGTCTGTCCCCTGGCGAGCACGGCCCTCTTCGCACGCAAGCGGCGGGGCGCCCCGGCGCGGCGCAGGCTGACGGTGGCGGCCAACGACCGGCTGGTGATCCTCGCGGTCGTGCTGCTCGTACTGATCATCCCCCTGCGCCACGTGGTGCTGGACCTGAACGGCCCCGCCACGGCCCTGATGCTGCTGATCGCGACCGCCGTCGCCGTTGGACTGGGACTGCGTTTCGAGTGGAAGAGCAGCTGGTGCTCGGGACTGTGTCCGATCCACGCGGTGGAGAAGCTCTACGGCAGCCGGCCCCTGGTCACGCCGATGAACGCCCAGTGCCGGCTCTGCGAGCAGTGCGTCGACCCCTGCGCGGACTCCACCCCCGCCATGGACCTCCTGACGGCCAGCCAGGACTCCCACATGCGCAAGCTCGCGGGCCTGCTCTTGCTCGGGTTCTTCCCGGGCTTCATCGGTGGCTGGTTCCTGGTACCCGATTACGCCGGCGGCGAGGGCTGGGCCCACCTCGGTCAGGCCTACGGGACGCCCTACCTCTGGGGGTCGATCAGCCTGGCGGTCTTCGGGATGGCGCGCGCGACCTTCGGCCCCGGGGCGCGACGGGTCCTCGAACGTGGCTTCGCCGCCGCCGCCGTCTCCTGCTACTACTGGTTCCGCCTGCCAGCCCTGTTCGGCTTCGGGCCGATCCCGCGGTGGGGCTCGGCGGGGGCGCTGATGGCGGATTGAAGGGCCCGCGGGCCGCAATCAAGCCGTTGAGAGGGGCGGGATGGGCTTGATCGGGGCCATGAGGAGCGCGGAGCGTGATGGTGGAGACCCGTTGTATCCCTTATACTCTTTGGGACAGGTTCATGCCGGAGGACGGCAAGACTCCCACCTGCTGGGTCTACAACGTGTATGTCACCACCGAGGTGATCAAGGCCGCAAACACCCGAGGTGTCACCTTCTGCATCCGACCCCCGAAGCGCAGTTCGAAATGGGATCGCCTACTCAATAGCGAAGACTCACTTCTGCCGCTGGGAAGTCTGATCACTGCCATCCTGACTCTGATCGTGACGGTTCTGGCCGCTCTTGTGAGCTAGGACGCAACACCAGAGAGAGTAAGACCATCAAACCGCTCGGTGCCAATCAGCCTCTCTGAAAGGCACCGGGCACTACTCTCACTAGTGGAGGACAATTTCTGGGCGCCTTTGGAATTACACCCAATCACCTGCCCTTTCCGACTCTGTACGAGGTACAGAATTCGTGCGAATCTTGCACCGGACAGGGAGAGCTGAACGGACACAACATGCCTCAATGTGCATGGCAGGCAAGGCAGTCGGAGCCTCGGAGTGCGCACCTAGGAGGAGAAACTTGAGCAACAACGAAGACCAATCAGGATCCGGAAAAGCAGTCGGTTGCTTGGTAGCCATCGCCATCGCTGGATTCGCCATCCAAGTAGGGCGACAGCCAACAAGGGAAGAGATTCAGTCTGTACGCAACTACGCGATCCAACGTGGATTTGACCCTGACCAAGCTGAGGAGCACCTTCGGGATGAAGTAGCCCAAGAGTACCGCCCGATAATCCTCGAGCCCTTCCGAGACTAGACTCCATAGCCGGACTCCACTCGGCCTACCGCTCATCCACCGACGAAGCGGATCGAGTTCACTGAGGCAACAGGCCCTCATGAGATGTTTGACACGGTCACGGGTTTAGTTCCGGACTCAGCTCACGCGTCAGCTGCTCCTCCAACCGACGCGCATCGGCGCCATCCTGGGTCTCCCGGAACAAGAAGCTGCAACGGATTCTGATGTAGTCGTGGCAGGCCGCCCTGGCATCTCGGGGATGGGTGATCCGCTCCTTCGGGATGAACTGCACCCTGGCCAGGAAAAGGTACTGCGCGAACATGTTGACGATCTGGCCGGATCAGTGATCTCGGAGCCGGTTGCGCAAGCTCCCCTTCCCGTTTCGCCCCGCCATGCCCACGTACAGCACTACATCGCCTTCGTAGATCACGTAGACACCCGGCCCATCGGGAACCTCACTCCACCTCACGTCATCAAAGGAGGCCAGGCCCGATAGCGTGATTCGAGTCATGGGCGGCCCTCAGTTGGCGCTGTAGCCATGCTCACGGGTCGCGAGAGCCTCCTTCCAGTAGGACTCGCGCTCCCCGATTTCCTCAGCAGTGGAGTAAAAATCGGCAACCTCTAAGAGTATGAAACGGAAGTTTGAGCGGAGCATTGATCTCTCTTTCCAATCTACTCCTCTATTAACCCAACCATCTCCTCTCCCTTCTTGGTGCTATCTAGCCAGCCAATATCCCCAAGAAGGGGGTGGCGCCCGAGCCCTCTCCATTCCCTCTCTATGCGTGCAAGAGTGTCTTCCCGAGACTCGGGCCATTGCTCGAAACCCTCTTTTCCAAGATGCCCGGCAACAGCCAAGTCATTTCTGATTAGTTCACCCAGAACTATCAATGATGCAGCAAGTTCGTCCTCGAATGACTCGCTCTTGGCAAGTCCGCCAAGCCTCCCCACAATCTCCCAAAGGCCTACCCAGTCGTAGTAGGCGTCCTTGAGGATTTCCTCGACGACAGCTCTAACTTCTTTCTTCATTCAACGACGTGGACCTTGTAGAAGTTCTTGCCGCCAGGCGCAGTGATTTGAATGGTCGGTAGCCCGCCGGATCGCCTCTTCGAGTACTCCCTTAGGCCGACCCTCATGCCGTCCGGTGAGGATAAGCGTTCCTGGCGGTCTCCGCTAATTCAACTGCCCCCGCGCCCGAGTCCAGCCACGGGCCGTGCACACCTCCTGCCGCCCTCTCCGCCCCAGACCTGGGTCGGACAGCACCGATCTCGGCGCTCCCCGCCCCGCCGCCGAGTCCTCCTGACACACCTCCCCCACTGGCCGAGTCCCAGGCCCTCGCCCTCTTCTCCCTCAGCAGCCCTCGAACCCCAGCTCGAGCTGGGGAGGCGACCTCGGTGGAGTCGGTGAGGGAAGGCCGACCGCGCCCACATCACGGCGGTCTACGCGCTGGCGCTGCAGCAGGCGCTACGGGATTGAGCTGGAGCGCGGCAGGCCCGCCCGCACCTGACCCCCGAGGGCGGCCCCGAGCCCTCGGGGCCCGGCCTGATCCGGCGGTCCCTTATCCGGGGCCCGAGAGATCGAGGAGCAACGGCACCAGCTTCTCCGGCGCGTGCTCCCGGGGGTTGTTCCCCACCAGCTCGAGGTCGAGCACGCGAACTCCCAGGCGCTCCACCTCCTCCACGTCGAGGGCGAAGCGGTACTCGCCGCGGGCGGAGTCGATCAGGACCGTGTCCAGCACCGAGCCCCCCTCGGCACCCGGGTCGCGGCGCACAAGCTCGAGCAGCTTCGCCACGGCACCGGAGAGACTGTAACCCTCCATCTCCGGGTCGGTGCCCACGTTCGGCACGTAGACCTTCGGGCACGACTGCCGGGCCACCGCCCGCCCCACCCCGCGGGGCAGGAAGTTGGCCAGGACGCTGCCGAAGAAGGAGCCCATCGGATAGCACACGAGATCCGCCCGCTCGATCCACGCCAGGCTCGCCGCGTCCGCCAGCACGTCGACGGTGGTACGGTCCTCGAGGGACTCGACCAGCTCCAGGTCGACGATCGGGCCCCGGCCCGCGCCGGGGGTCTTGCCGATCCGGTGCTGGCCGATCTGACACGCACCGTCGGCGTAGCGCACCATCAGGTGTGCGTTGGCCTGGGCCGAGGGGCGCACCAGGCCGCGCACCCCGAGCCAGCCACCGAACTCGCGCAGGGCCGCCTCCAGGTCCCGCTCGAGGGCCAGGTAGGAGCCCACCAGCGCCAGGTTGCCGAGGCTCGCGTTGCGCAGGTCGAAGCCCGCGGGCCGTGCGGCCCCGAAGGTGGCGAGGCGTGCGCACACCCAGCGCATGTGCTCGGGGTCGACGGCGCGCATCAGCGGGTGCTCACCGTCCATCAAGGCCCCCAGCTCGGCCTCGAGAGACTCCCGCGAGGCGAAGGCCGCGAGGCGGTGGCCCAGGAGCGCGCGCATGGCCG
The DNA here is from genome assembly GCA_964591315.1 of uncultured Planctomycetaceae bacterium. Taxonomy (GTDB): domain Bacteria; phylum Planctomycetota; class UBA1135; order UBA1135; genus JABACD01. Next base: position 13,188 of record CAZQAT010000063.1, on the reverse strand, counting down.
GGTCCCCGCTGGAGCCCTCCTCCGCCAGGGCCATGGAGCGGTTCCGCAGGTCGCCCACGCCCAAGAGCCCGAAGGCTCCGCGCAGCTCCGCCGAGCTGCCTCCCGAGTCGAAGGGAGTGATCAGGTGAACCGAGTTGTGGGTGTAGGTCTTGAGCACCCGGCTCGTCTCGAGCAGCGCCGAGCCGCCGCTGAAGAAGAGCGGGCGCGGCCCCGTCTCGGGGCGGGACCTCCACTGCGCGAGTCGGGACGGATCACCCACTGCCTAGCGCGAGCTCGCCGCCCGCCGGATCTCCTCGCCGACCTCCACCAGGTGAGGCGGCCAGGCGAAGGTGGGCGCCGACTCGGGGTCGTAGCCCTCGAGGTGGCCGACCAGGCGCGTCTGGGGCTTGGTGTAGACCAGCTTCGTCGAACCGAACACCTCCCGGCAGAGCGCAGCCAGGCGCGGGTCGTAGGCCTCGAGCTCGGCCCGGGTGTTCACGTGGTTGTGGTCGTGGTCGTTCTCGCGGTTGTCGTCGAACCAGGACTGCACGCCCTCGGCGAAGTACTCGTGGTGGTTCGTCGAGGCGTACTTCTTGTCCCACAGTCCCTCGCTCATGGCCGCGACGTAGGCGGCCTCCACGCGCCCGTCGAAGGTCGGGTCCACCCGCACCATGCCCCGCAGGTGGATGTTGTGGGCGAACTCGTGGATCAGGATGTTCTCCGCGTGGTAGGGGTCCCCCGGGTAGGCGAGCAGATTCTCCTCCCCACAGGAGCAGACCGGGTCGGTCTTGGAGCCTCCGAGCCCCCGCGCTCGGCGGTCCCACCAGTCGTTCGGCTCGAGGTGCGCGTGCTCGGGCAGGTCGGTGGTGTACTGCTCGTAGTCCATCACGATCAGGCGCGAGCCGCTCTCGATCATGGCAGCCCGCACGTCCGGGCGCTCGGCCAGGAGCAGATCGACGAGGTAGGCCGCCTCGAGCATGGCGTGGTCGTCGACCGCCTCGATCCCGACGATCGGGTAGCCGCCGGCGCTGACGTACTTGGTGTACATCGGGTCGAGCCCCAGCTCCGCCGGAGGCGCGCTCACCACGGCGGGGACGCGCTGGCCGCCCGTGCCGGCGCAAGCCGCGAGGAGCGCCGGGAGCGCGATGACCGGGGCCCTACAGCTCACAGCGGAGGAGGGTATGGCAGACACCGATCTCGTCCACCTCGCTCACCACCCGCAGCCCGGCCTCGGCGATACAGTGCTTCATGCGCTGGGAGTGGTACATCTTGCTGTTGCCGTTGGCCACCGCCGTGAAGTAGAGGGAGGTGTTGATCACGCTGAAGCGCGCCGCCTCGTAGCGCTGCCTGTCCCAGAAGGTCTCGAGGATGTAGAGCCGAGTCCCCGGCTCCATCACCGCCGCGGCCCGGCGCAGGATCGAGATCACCTCCTCCTCCCCGAAGCAGTCCAGGAACTGGCTCATCCAGATCACGTCGTGACCGTCCGGCAGGGGCGCGTCCGGGTCGAGGAAGTCGATCGTCTGGCCGCTGATGCGGTGAGCCTCCCCCGCCCCGGCCGCGTTCTGGAGGGCCTGGGCGAGCTGCCCCGGGAGGTCGAGGATCGTGACCTTGACCTCCGGGTCGTGGGCGCAGGCGGCCAGGGCCCACTTGCCCGTGTTGCCGCCCACGTCGAGCAGCCTCCGCGCCGGAGGGTCGAAGACGACCGGCAGCACCTTCGGGAAGACCCCGTCGGAGTAGAAGTGGTCGAAGGCAAACCAACTCTCCTGCACCTCGGGCGCGAGGTGCGCCAGCCCCTCGTAGATCGTCGGCCAGGGACCGAGCTCCCGCAGGCCCGCGGGAGAGCCATCGCGGATGGACTCCTCGAAGTGGAAGAAGGGCCGGTAGCAGACGTCGTGCACGAAGTCGAAGTTGACCCGCGTCATCGGGTCCGACAGCACCAAGAGGCCCACCTTGGTCAGGCGGTAGCGCTCTTCCTCGAGGGCCAGCATCTCCGCCGCCAGCCCCGCCTCGAGCAGGATGCGAGCGGCGTAGATCGAGATGTCGGGCATGCGCTCCTGGAGCTCCTCGGCGGAGAGCCCCTTGCGGCCGGCTCCGTGCAGCTCCGCCAGCACGCCGGTGCAGCGCAGGGTGCGCGCCGCCTGGAACATGAGGGGGCCGAAGGCCAGACGCTGGGCCTCGAACTTGGCGTCCAGGTTCGTCTTCGGGTCCTCAGCGTGGCGCTGAGGGCGTGAGCGGGAGTCTTGGGCCATGCGGGGTCGGTGGTGCAGCTACATGCGCTCGATGGTCGGGATACCCAGCAGCGAGAGGGCGTGCTGGATGACCCGGCCGGTGGCGTCGATCAACTGGAGGCGCGTGGCCTTGAGGGCCTCGGTCTCGGCGTGAAGCACCGAGCACTCCTTGTACATCCGGCTGAACTTCTTGGCGAGGTCGTAGGTGTAGGCGCACAGGATCTGGGGCAGGAGCCCGTCCGCCGCCCGCTCCACGTGGCGCGGGTAGTCCGCCAGCCAGCCCAGCAGCTCGGCCTCGGTCTCGTGGGTCAGGAGCGACCAGTCCACGAGAGAAGTGTCCACCTCGCCCACCTGCTTGAGGATCGAGCGTGTCCGCGCATAGGCGTACATCAGGTAGGGCCCCGTGTTGCCCGAGCGGGCGCTCCACTCGTCCAGGTCGAAGACGATCTTGGAGCTGTGCACCTGGTTGAGCATGCCGTAGCGCATCGTCGCCAGGGCGATGTGGTGGGCCGCCGTGGCGATCTCCTCATCGGGCCAGTCGCCGCGGTACTTCTCGAGGAAGTCGGCGGTGACCTTCTCCAGCAGGCGCTGCTCGAGCTGGGAGAAGAGCACCACTCCCCCCTTGCGGCTGCTCATCTCCCCGTCGGGCAGGACGACGCGCGCATAGCCCACGTGCTGGCACCTCGTCGCCTGCTCGTAGCCCATCAGCTCGAGGCACTTGAAGACCTGCTGGAAGTGCAGGGTCTGGGCGTCGTCGACCACGTACAGGGAGCGGTCGACGCCGAACTGCTCGAACTTGCGCTGGGCCAGGCCCAGGTCGCGGGTGGCGTAGAGCGCGGTGCCGTCGCGCTTGATCAGGATGCAGAAGCCGAGCTTCCACTCCGACAGGTCCGCGCCCACCGCGCCCTCGGACTCGACGAAGACGCCCCGCTCCTGGTTCTCGCGGACGAGGGCCTTGGACTCCTCGCCCACCTCCGACTCGAAGAAGACGTGGTCGAAGCGGCAGCCGAGCCAGTCGTAGATGCGCTGGAACTCGTCCATCGACCACTGCTTGGTGGTCTCGCACAGCTCCCAGACCTCCCCCGCACCGCTCTCGATGGCCTGCAGGGTCGCGCTGACCTCGTCGCTGCGGCGCTGGAACTCCCCGAGCACGGGGGTGCCCTCCGGCAGGACCCCCGGCAGGCGGTAGACCTCGGCGACCTCCACGCCGACCTCGGTGCCCGCGGGCAAGACCGCGATCCTCTCGTTGTCCTTCGAGATCTCCAGCTCCGCCTCGGAGAGGATCATGCCGACGCTCCGCACGCCGCCCCGGTCCACCTCGCCGACCTCCTTCCCGGCCACCCGCATGCCGGGCGGGGCGTAGGCGACGACGTCACCCGCGCCGAAGCCCTTGGAGCCCACGACCACCGTGCGCTGCTCCCCGTCGATCTCCACCGCCGCGACGCACCAGGCGGCCTTCTCCGGGTGGTCCTCGACCCCCTTCACGAGCGCCGCCCGCACTCCGGGCAGGGGCGCGCGGGTCAGGTTCCCGAGGGTCAGCAGCTCCGTGGCCGCCACGTACTGCTCGCCGAGGAACTCGCCCCGGTGCTCCTCGGGATACGAGCCCTCGAACTGCGTCCGCAGGTACCAGACGCACTTGGCCACGTGGGTGCCCTCGTCCCCGATGTAGTTGACCGGCACCACCTCGTGGCCTGTCCACTCGAGGATGCGCGCGATGGAGTCGCCCAGGGACGCGTTGCGCAGGTGCCCCACGTGGAAGGCCTTGTGGGTGTTCGGCTGGGAGTACTCCACCATCACCTTCTCGTCCCGCTCCCCGCGGCGGGCGAGGAAGGCCCCGTCGAGGATCGCGGGCACGACCGTTCCGGCCAGGTGGCCACGGCTCAGGAAGAAGTTCACGTAGGGGCCCGCGGCCACCGCCCGCTCGAGCCCTTCCGGCAGCTCGCCCTCGGCCTCGAGCGCCTCGTGGAGCGCCGCGGCGATCTGGGGCGGGCCCTTGCGCAGCTCCTTCGCGAGCCGGAAGCAGGGGAAGGCCAGGTCCCCCAGCTTGGGGTCCTTGGGGCGCTCGATCCAGCCCTCGAGCTCCTGGGCGGAGCGCTCGAGGCCGAAGGGCTCCCCTGCGAGGAGGCGCTCCACGAGCGCCGCGATGAGGGCGGTGTACTGCATGGCGGTATGGTCCCCGGATGCCCCGCCATTCGCACGGAAAAGACCAAAAAGCTGGCCTGCGGCGAGCTCCCGCCGAGCACCGGCGTTGACGCCCGCGGGCCAGACAGCCAACCTCGTCTCCCATGCGCAGCGCCCTCCGACCGTCGGTCCTGGCCCTCACCCTGCTCACCGCCTGCGGCACGACCGAGGCGCAGCACGCCGAGGAGGCCCCGACACCCCCGCCCAACCTGGTGCTCTTCCTGGTGGACGACCTCGGCTGGCAGGACGTCTCCCTGCCCCTCGGTCCCGAGCCCACGCCCTTCAACGCCCGCTACCGCACGCCGAGCGTGGAGCACCTGGCGGCGGGCGGCGTGGCCTTCACGGACGCCTACGCCTCGGCGCCGGTCTGCACGCCGACGCGCACGAGCCTGATGACCGGCCAGGACCCGGCCCGTACGCACATCACCTACTGGACCCTGCACAGGAACCGCGACACCTCGAAGAAGCGCGAGGACCTGGCGGCGCCGGCCTGGCGCATGAACGGCCTGGCCGCCGAGGACGTGACCCTGGCCCGCGTGCTGCGCGCCGCGGGCTACCGCACGATCCACGCCGGCAAGGCCCACTTCGGGGCCCACGACACCAGCGGCGCCGAGCCCCGTAACCTGGGCTTCGACGTGAACATCGCCGGGCACGCCTCGGGTGGCCCCGGCAGCTTCTACGGGGAGCACCGCTTCAGCGTCGCCGGTCGGCGCGGTGACCCCGACGGGGCGCCGACGGTCTGGGACGTGCCGGGCCTCGAGCCCTACCACGACCGGGACGTGTACCTGACCGAGGCCCTGACCGCCGAGGTGCTCGACGCCCTGCGCGCCGCCCACGCCACGGGCCAGCCCTTCTTCCTGAACTTCGCGCCCTACGCCGTGCACGCGCCGATCATGGCCAACCGGAAGCTGCTCGAGCCCTACGCCGAGCTCGACGCCCGCGAGGCCGCCTACGCCACCATGATCGAGTCCGTGGACCGGGCCCTGGGCGCGGTGCTCGACGAGCTCGAGCGCCTGGGGGAGACAGAGCGCACCCTGGTGGTCTTCACCTCCGACAACGGCGGCCTCTCGGCCCACGCGCGGGGCGGGGAGAAGCACACCCACAACGCGCCCCTCAAGAGCGGCAAGGGCTCCGCCTACGAGGGGGGCACGCGGGTGCCGACCGTCATCCGCTGGCCGGGCGTGGCGCCGGCCGGCGCGCGGGAGTCGACGCCGATCCTGAGCCAGGACCTCTTCACCACCTTCGTCCGCGCGGCCGGGGCCCCCTTGCCGGAGGGCTACGAGGACGTCCTCGACGGCCGCGACCTGCGCCCCCTCCTGCGCGGGCGGCACGCCGCCTTCCCGGGCCGCGTCCTGGGCTGGAACCAGCCTCACCAGTGGGGCGCCGCCGGGCCGGGCATCGAGCCCTTCACCGCGATCCGCGCCGACTCCTGGAAGCTGATCTACTTCCACGCGGGGCCGCGCTTCGAGCTCTACGACCTGGAGCAGGACCTGGGCGAGGAGCGCGACCTCTCCCTGCAACAACCCCTGCTGGTGCGCGAGCTGGCCGGAGCCATGCAGCGCTGGATCGACCGCACCGGCGCGCAGCTCTCGATCGACCTCACCACGGGCCGGGAGGTCCCAGGTCCCCTGGCCAGCGCCCGGGCCCTGCCCCTCCGGCCTCGACCGCGGGCGGTCGGTCCCGGAGGCTGAGTCCGCGAGTCCCCGGCTCCTCCGCCCTGCCCAGCCGCCCTGCCCAGCCGCCCGGATGGGGCGGGCGGGGAATCACCAGGAGCCATGAACCGGACCCACGGCTCCGCGTTCACGGGCCCTCTCGCGCCCCCCGATCCGGCGATACACCGCATCACGCAACGCAATGCAGCCCGCGCTCCTCGGCAGCCTTCTGCTCAGCACCGCCCCCCTGACCGGAGCCCTCACCTCACCGACCCCCCCGGCAACTCAGGACGAGGGCGACGTGCGCGCTCTCTCGGAGACGGTCATCACCGCCACCCTCACGCCGCGCCGCAGCCTCGACAGCCCCTACTCGGAGGAGGTCATCGGTGAGGAGACCCTCCGCCGGCGCGGCTACAAGACCGTCCCGCAGATCCTGCGCGACGTGCCCGGCGTCATCGTCCAGGAGACCGCTCCCGGCCACGGCTCCCCCTACATCCGGGGCTTCACGAGCTTCCGCAACCTGTTCCTGATCGACGGCATCCGCCTCAACAACTCCGTCTTCCGGCCCGGACCGAACCAGTACTGGAACACGGTCGACCCCTACACGATCGAGAGCATGGAGGTGGTCAAGGGTCCCGCCTCGGTCCTGTGGGGCTCGGACGCCATCGGCGGCCTCGTGTACGTCCAGCCCCGGGGTCCCTACGACTTCGACGGGGGCGACGGCCTCGGCGGGAGGCTGTTCTACCGCTACGCCACCGCCGAGGACTCCAACCAGGGCCGCCTCGAGGGCTCCCTGCGCTCCGGCGCCACGGGCGTGCTCGTCGGCGTTGGAGCCAAGCACTTCGGCGACCTGCACGCGGGGGGCTCCACCGGCGACCAGCCGGAGACGGGCTACTCCGAGCTGGACGCCGACATGGTCCTCGAGCACCGGCTCAACGAGTCCATGCGCCTCGAGTTCGGCTTCCAGCACGTCTACCAGAACGACGTGCCGCGCACCCACAAGACGGAGCACGCGGTGCCCTTCCAAGGCTCGAGCGTCGGCTCGGAGCTGCGCCGGGACAGCGACCAGGAGCGCAACCTGGTCTACGGCCAGCTGGAGGGGGAGGCCGACGCTGGCTTCTTCGACCGCTACTACCTGAGCCTCTCCTGGCAGGGCCAGTCCGAGGACCGCCACCGCAACCGCACCAGCGGCCCGGACGAGCAGGGCTTCGACGTGGGCCAGACGGGCCTGGTCGGGCACCTCTCCTCCCCCACAAGCGTCGGGCGGCTGACCTACGGCCTCGACCTCTACCACGACGAGGTGGACTCCTACTCGAGCAAGGAGCCGATCCAGGGCCCGGTGGGCGACGACTCCAGCTACGACCTGCTGGGGGTCTTCGTGCAGGACGAGATCGGGGTCACCGACGACCTGGACCTCTTGCTCGGCGCTCGCTTCCAGTACGCCGCCGCGGACGCGGACAGCGTCAAGGACCCGGTCTCCGGCGACAAGATCGCCATCGACGAGGACTGGAGCGCCCTGGTGGGCAGCGCGCGCTTCCTCTACCGCGTGGTTCCCGACAGCGTGCACCTCTTCGGCGGCGCCTCCCAGGGCTTCCGGGCGCCGAACCTGTCGGACCTCACCCGCCTCGACAGCGCCCGCACCGACGAGTACGAGATCCCCTCCCCGGGCCTCGATCCGGAGCGCACGACCACCTACGAGCTGGGGATCAAGACCGAGTCCGAGCGCGCCAGCAGCGAGCTGGCGCTCTTCTACACGGACATCGAGGACCAGATCGTGCGCTTCCCGACGGGGGACGTGGATGACAAAGGCACCCCCGGTAACACGGCAGACGACGAGTTCGAGGTGACCAAGGACAACGTCGGCGACGGCTACGTGACCGGCGTCGAGTTCGGCGGGGCGCTGGAGCTCATGGAGGAGCTGGTGCTGTTCGGCAACGCCACCTACCAGTACGGCAAGGTCTCCACCTACCCCACCTCGGCCCAGGTCGCGAGCGACGAGTACATCACCCGCATGATGCCCTTCATGGCACAGCTCGGCCTGCGCTGGGAGGACTGGCAGCGGGGCTGGTGGGTCGAGGCCCAGCTGGTCTACGCGGACGACGCCGACAAGCTCAACACCCGCGACCAGGGCGACACGCAGCGCATCCCCCCGGGGGGCACGCCCAGCTACCTGATCGCGAACCTGCGCGGCGGGATGGAGGTGACCGAGAACGTGACCTTCGACCTGGGCCTCGAGAACCTGGGGGACGTCAACTACCGCGTGCACGGCTCGGGCCACAACATGCCCGGCTTCAACGTGGTCCTGGGGCTGCGCATGAGCCTCTGAAGCCGCCGGGTCGGCCCGGGGAGCCGACTGGAGCTGCGGACGGGCGCGGAGATGGGAATGTCCCGGATCGGGGTGCCCAGGCGGGGGACGCATCGGGTCGAAGAGCCCCGGGCAGCCCCACCCGGAGGACCCGTGAACAACCCCGCCCCGACCACAGAGAACCGCCCCGACCAGGACCCCGCGACCAGCACCCCCGCCGACGACGCCGGCCGCGAGGAGCTCGTCTGCCTGCACGTGGGCTGCGGCTCCAGGGCCGCCTCCGGCCTGCACCCCGCCTTCACGGCGCCGGGCTGGAGCGAGCTGCGCCTCGACATCGACCCCGCCGTCGAGCCCGACGTGGTGGCCTCGATCACGGACATGGCGCCGGTCGCTGACCGGTGCGTGGACGCGGTCTTCTCCTCCCACAACCTCGAGCACCTGGAAGCCCACGAGGTGCCCCGGGCCCTGGCGGAGTTCCACCGCGTGCTGCGCCCCGGCGGCATGCTGCTCGTGACCCTGCCGGACCTCGAGGCCGTCGCGCGCCTGGTGGTCGAGGGCAAGCTCGAGGAGACGGTCTACGAGTCCCCCGCCGGACCGGTGGCGCCGATCGACATGCTGTTCGGCTTCCGCCCCTTCCTGGCCCTGGGAGCGACCCCCATGTCCCACCGCACGGGCTTCACCCTCGACACCCTGCGCGGGCACCTGCTCGCGGCGGGCTTCGAGGAGCAGAAGCTCTGGCGCGAGGGGCTCGACCTGTGGGCCATGGTGCGCCGACCGTGAGCGGTGCCGGCGCGCCGAGCGCCCTGGCGAGCGCCCTCGGCTACCGCAAGTTCGCCCCCGGCCACCCGCCGCGGGTGCTCCTCATGGAGGCCGACTACCACGTGGTGGGCGCCCTGCGCTCCGCGGCCCGGGAGCTGGGCTGGGAGCTGCGCGGCCTGCCGACGGCCACCACGGGCCGGGGCGAGGGAGACTTCCTGCGAGAGCTCCTGACCGCCCTGGTGGACTTCCGGCCGGACTTCCTGCTCTCGGTCAACCACCTGGGCTTCGACGAGCAGGGCGTGCTGGCCGAGCTGCTCGAGCGCTTCGAGATCCCCCTCGCCTCCTGGTTCGTGGACCACCCCCTGCCGATCCTGTTCGGAGCGGAGGCCAACGCGCGCTCGAACTGCCAGCTGTTCTGCTTCGAGCGGACGGCCCTGCCGTGGCTGGCGGCGATCGGCTTCGAGGACCCGCGGCACCTGCCCACCGGGGCACGACTGGGCGCCGAGAGCGCGGCGCGGAGCACGCGCCGCTTCGACGCCCCCCTCGCCCTCGTGGCCAGCTCCTGGTGGCACAAGGCCCGCGTCGAGCCCGCGCCCGCGGTGCGGCGCGAGGCGCAGTGGTGGCTCGCGCAGCACCCGATGGACCGCGCCTTCGCAGCCGACGGGTTGGCCCAGGCCCTCGCCCGTCGCGGGGCCCAGGGACGCCTCGCTCCCCTCGGCGCCCAGGTCGCCCTGGCGGAGACCTCCATGAACACCCGCGCGGACTTCGTGCGCGCCCTCGCCCCCTGCGTCCCGACGGTCTACGGCGACGAGCACTGGCGGCGCCTGGTGCCCGAGGTCCACCTGGAGCCGTCCGTGGACCCCGAGTACGAGCTGCCGGCCCTCTTCGCCGCGGACGCGGTGCACCTCAACGTGACCGCCGAGCAGATGCCCACCGCCGTCAACCAGCGAGTCTGGGACGTGCCCGCCATGGGGGGCTTCCTGCTGACCGACGAGCGCGACGACCTCTTGGAGCGCTTCGAGGACGGGCGCGACGTGGCCACCTTCGGAGACCTCGACGAGGCCCTGGAGAAGGCGCGCCGCTACCTCGCGCACCCGGAAGAGCGGCGCCGTATCGCGGCCCGCGCCCGGCAGAAGGTCGAGGCCGAGCACCGCACCCTGCACCGACTGCGGGAGATGGAGGCGGTGCTGCGCGCGCGCTTCAGCTAGCTCAGCGGGCGACCAGCGTCACCTCGAAGGTCCTCTCCACTCCCGCCCGCAGCACGGTCGCCCGCACGACCTGCCCCGGCTTCAAGGTCTTGAGCACGTTGGCGAAGCCGCGGGTGTCCTCGATCTCCTGCTCGTCGATGCGGATCAGGATGTCCCCCGCCGCGAGCCCCGCCTCCTGGGCCGGTGAGCCCTCGGTGACGCCCGAGAGCAGCATGCCGCCGCCCTGGAAGCCGTACTCGGGGATGCTGCCGAAGGAGACGCCCCGGGGCGTCTTGGCCTGCACCGCCCGCGCGGGCTCGACGCCCTCGATGGTGACCTGGAAGGGCTCCTCGCGCTCGAGCATGTAGACCAGCGCCTCCTCGAGGAAGGTGGCCACCTTCACGAGACCGGCGTAGTCCAGGGTGTCCGGGGTGTCCGTCGGCCGGTGGTAGTGGGCGGGGATGCCGGTCAGGACCTGAACCGCGGGCACGCCCTTCTCGATGAAGGCCCACTGGTCCGAGCCCTCGGCGCCGGCGGCCACGTTGGTCGAGGGGATGCCGGTCACGAAGCCGCAGCCGCGGAAGATGTGGGGCCACTCGTAGGCCGTGCCCGTGCCGTGGATGGCGATGGGCTTCTCACCCAGGACGCCGACGGCGTCGAGGTTGATCACCCCGAGGCACTCCTCGAGGGGCAGCACCGGGTTCTCCGCGTAGTACCGCGAGCCGACCAGCCCGGCCTCTTCGGCGGAGAAGGCCACGAAGAGCAGATTGCGCGGGCCACCGCCGCGCTCGACGAGCTTGCGTGCCAGCTCGATCATGGCCGCAACGCCGCTGGCGTTGTCGTTGGCGCCGGGGTGCACGACGCCCTCGTCCCCGGCGTGCACGTCGGGCCAGCCGCGGCCCAGGTGGTCGTAGTGGGCCGAGAGCACGACGCTCTCGTCCTCCCAGTCCGACCGCGAGCCGCGCAGCAGCCCGACCACGTTGCGGGCGCGCACCGGGCGACCGTCGGGGCCCTCGGGCACGCTGAACTCCTGGAACCAGCCCCCGCCGTCGCCGGCGGGCTCGAGGCCGCAGCGCTCGAAGGCGCCCGCGATGTACTCCGCGCTGGCCGCCAGCCCAGCGCTGCCCAGGCCGCGCCCCTCGCGGGCCGGGTCCGCCAGCCACTCCACGTGCTCGACGAAGGCGCGCTGGGAGAAGGCGGCCGGGTACTCGGCCAGGGCCGCGCGCTCCTCGAACTCGATCCGCACCGGCGGCCCGTTCGGGTTGCGCCAGACCAGGGGCGAGTCGTCCGCGGGCCACTGGCCCTTGAGCACGTTGGTGGGCTCCTCCCCCGCGAAGGCCAGGTAGGAGTACTTGCCGTAGTGCGGGAGCTTGCGCACGAGTCCAGGCAGGGCGGCAGGCGGGTCGACCACGATCCAGCCCACGGCCCTCTCCAGCTGCGCGGGGTGGCGGGCGATGACGACCTGGCAGTGGCCGGGGATCACGGCCGCCGTGTCCGCCAGGAGCGGGTTGCCGAGGGTGTCGTCGGCCGCCGCGCGCCCGCGCCAGCCCTGGAAGAGGTTGGCGAAGCGGTTCTCGGCGCCGAGCACCCAGGCGGCGCGGTCGGCGGGCAGCTCCTCGAGCTCGGAGTCGAGCACGACGCGCACCTCGTGGGCGTCGGAGACCCAGCCCTCGACCAGCTCCCGGTAGCGGTCGCGCTCCTCGTCGCTCGCGGCCGACGGCAGGAGGGCGAGGATCTGTGGTTCGCCGAAGATCTGCCCGATCGACGGCGGCGTCTCGCGCGGGTCGAGCAGGCGGAAGAGGTCGAAGTCGGGGTCGACCGCCACGGCCAGGGGCTCGGCGTCGAGCTCCAGCTCCACCCGGCCTCCTGTCTTGGCCCCCAGCAGGCAGGTCATGTTCTCGACGCCCTCGTCGGTCAGGATGCGCACGGGCACCTCGACCTCGAAGCGCTCCTCCGCCTGCAGCTGATCGATCCCGAACCCGAGCCGGAAGCCGCCGTCGCCCGGCTCGACCGTGACGTCCACGAGGGCCAGCTCCGGCGCGCCCTCGCGCTCGAGCCACTGGTCGAAGCGCGCGCGCAGCACGCTGGCCTGCACTCCGCTCTCCTCCTGGAAGGCGACGCACAGGTCGTCGAAGCTCGCGCGGCGACCCCGGTGCTCTGCGTAGAAGGAAGCCAGGGCGCGCACGAAGACCTCGTCGCCGTAGGCGCGCCGCAGCTCGTGGAAGCCCATCAGGGACTTCCCGTACCCCACCGCCTCGGTCGCGGCGCTGTGCCGCGAGCGGAAGTCGCGCAGGGGGAAGTCGCGCCCCTCCTTCACGTAGTCGCGGTACTTCTGCAGGGTGCTGCGCCGGTAGAGGGCGCCCTGGCCCCGCTGCTCCTGGATCAGGTGGTCCGCCATGTAGGCGGTCAGCCCCTCGCACCAGTTGCCCGACTCGTAGTCGACGAAGACCGAGTTGCCCCACCAGTTGTGCAGGATCTCGTGGGGGTAGGAGCTGTGCAGGATGAAGGGGAAGCGGATGACCTGCTCACCGAGCAGCGTGAAGCTGGGCATGCCGTAACCCGTCTCCCAGAAGTTCTCGACCAGGGCGAACTTGTCGTAGGGGTAGGGCCCGAAGAGGCCCCGGTACATCTCCAGGTAGCGCGCGGTGGCGTCCAGGTACTTGAAAGCCACCGACTCGTCGGGGGCGTGCAGGTAGACCAGGGTCTCGACCGCGCCCGCGCTGTCCGACCAGCGCAGGAGCGGCCCCCCCACCAGGTAGATCTGCTCCAGGGCGCCACCGGAGTTCCAGCGGGCCCGGCCGTCGCCGTCGCCCGAGCTGCCCTGGCCCTGGCTGATCACGTGCCAGCCCTCGGGGGCGCTCACCTCGATCTCGAAGCTGATCAGCTCGTCGTCGAAG
>CAZQAT010000062.1:14488-27173 GCA_964591315.1 uncultured Planctomycetaceae bacterium | reverse complement strand
CGACGGAGCGGGACCTGCCCTGGAGCAAGCCCCGCTTCCCTTCAGTGCTCGCGGGCCGGGCTAGAGACTCGCCTCGACCAGCAGCACGTGCGCCTTGGGCGCGGAGACCTCGGAGAGGCCGACACCCACCGGCAGGAGCACGTGGGACTCATCCCCGTTGGGGACGTGGAGCTGGATCAGGCCCGGTCCACCCTGACCGCCCGCGCCCTCGGCGCGGTGTGCGTCATTGGCTCCGGCGCCGCCCATACCACCCAGGGCCGAGAGGGACACCGTCGAGGCCTGGGAGAGGTCGATCATCTCCGCCTGCAGGGCGATCATGCCCCCGGAGCCTCCACCTCCCCCGCCGCCGATGTGGTTGAAGAAGTTCGTGTTCTCCCCGGTGCCGCCGGCTCCACCGTCGGCCACGATCCGGCCCTCCGGGCCCAGCGAGATCTCGCGCGAGATCAGGACCCCGAGGCCGCCGCCTCCGCCGCCCGCGCCGCCCTTGTCCTGGTGGCTGAAGACCAGGCTCGGGGGCGGGTAGCTGGAGCCCGTGGGAACGAAGGTCGCGTCGCCTCCTCCGCCGCCGCCCTGGCCTCCGCGGGGCACGAGCAGCTCACCGACGATGGGGCTCCCGCCCCCCTGGGCCTTCCGACCGAAGAAGTCGTTGGCACCCGAGGCGTCGCTGAAGACGGGCGAGCCGATCGCCCCGCCCTGCGGCTGTTGCGCCAGGCTGATCGCCCCGTTCGCCATCGGCGCGCCCTCCCGCCCTGGCAGGGCGACGCGCCCGGCGTTCGCCTCGTCGAAGACCTGGGGCACGACCAGCTCCGCGGGGCCGAACACCCCACCGCCACCGCCCGCGGCACGGCGGTGGATGCCAAAGGAGGAGGAGTCGCTGCTCCAACCAGACTCCCCGCCACCGCCACCGGTGAGGACCCCCTGGATGTTCTCCCCGAACGAGCCCTGGGGGGTCACTGCCTGGGTCTGGCGGCTGGCGGTCCCCCCCTGTCCCCCCCCGGGACCGCCGGCAGCGCCGAGCTCGGGCTGGTTCGGCGTGTTGAGGGTGAACACCCCCGGGTGGTCGAAGCCCGACAGGTCGAGCAGGCCGTCGATGGTGATCGACTCCCGTGCGTAGATGCGCAGGGCGTCGGGCCCCACGACGCGCAGGACTCCCCCAGCCTGGATCTCGAGGTTGTCGAGGCCGAAGGGCCCGTTCGAGGTGTCGTAGACCACCGTCTCTCCCGCGTGGATCACGCGGTCCCCAAGGGAGGTGGAGGCGGGCTGAAGTGCGGGAAGAAGGAGGCAGACGCCGGAAGCGGCGCCGAAGGCGATGTGCATGAAGACTCCTGGATCGAGTGTCAGGGATCACGCAGCGGTCAACTCTCACCATCACCGTGGGGAGGCAGCGACGGCGGAGCCGCGGCGCGAGGTGAGAGTAGCAGGCATCGCAGAAATCGTGCCAGGCTCGACACTCTCCCTCCCCCCCCTCAGGGCCCTGGAGCTGCAGAGCGGGCGCGCGCCGGCGGAGGCACCTTGAATATGGCGCACACGCCCTGCCAGCAATCCGCACACCCCCGCAGGTCACTCCAGGAGCGGCCTGTGCGCGGAATCGGCGGTGAACTCGGATTTCGGGGAGATTCTCGCGGACAGGACGATCACGGGGTCACGCAGAATGGGTGCCACCCCCTTGCCCCCGAGATTCATGAGAGTCCTGCTCACCGGCGCCACCGGCTTCGTCGGCGGCGAGATCGCGCGCCTCCTGGCCGCGAGCGGCCACGAGGTACTGCCCCTCGGCCGCGGCGACGACACCACCTACGACTGGAGCGACGCCTCCCTGGAACGGGGCGTCGAGGAGAGCGACGCGGTCGTGCACCTGGCGGGCGAGAACCTCTTCGCCAGGCGCTGGTCTCCCGCACAGAAGGAGCGCATCCGGGCCAGCCGCGTGGACAGCAGCCGCCGCCTGGCCGAGGCCCTGGCGCGCAAGGGCAGCGGAGTGTTCGTAGGCGGGTCGGCGGTGGGCTACTACGGTCCCCGAGGCGACGAGGCGATCGACGAGAGCGCGCCCGTCGGCGACGACTTCCTCGCGCGCGTCTGCAGCGACTGGGAGCGCGCGGCCCTGGACGTGCTCGAGGGCAGCTCCGTGCGGGTAGCCCACGTACGCACCGGCGTCGTGCTCGGCGCGGACGGCGGGGCGCTGAAGCTCATGCGCCTGCCCTTCTCCCTCGGACTCGGAGGGCCCGTGGGAAGCGGCCGGCAGATGTTCCCCTGGATCCACCTGCGGGACCTGGCCCGCCTGTTCGCCTTCCTGCTCGAGCAACCGGAGGCCTCCGGCCCCTTCAACGGCACCGCCCCGGGTCTGGTCAGCTCCGCCGAGTTCGCGAGAGTGTTCGGGCGGGTCCTGCGGCGCCCGGCCTTCCTGCCCGCCCCCGGCTTTGCTCTGCGCCTGGCCCTGGGAGAGGTGGCCGAGGTGCTGCTGACCGGTCAGCGGGCCCTGCCTGGCCGGGCCCTGGAGGCGGGCTTCGAGTTCCGCTACCCGGAGCTGGAAGGCGCCCTGAGAGAGATCGTCTCCTGAGGCGACCGTCGCTCTCAAGACAGCCGAGGACCCCTACCGATGGGCCTCCGAAGGATGCACACTGGACCGCCCGCCTCTTCCGCTCAAGAGCCCCCACCATGAAGCCCGCCCTCTCCACGGCCCTGGCCGCCTGCACGCTCCTGGTCGCGACCTCCTGCAGTTGCTCCAAGGAGGCCGAGTCCGAGACCTCGACTCCGCAAGGCCCGCAACCCGTGACCGAGGTCCCTCCCGAGCTGCTCCAGGAGCAGGGCGGTCTGCCCGAGCTCGACCCGTTCACGGGCCGACCGATGGAGGTCCGGGGCCGCATCACCGAACTCCCGGCGGACCCCTTCTTCCAGGAGCACAACTACCCCGGTTCGAAGGTCCTCGACGTGAAGCTCGTCTTCATGACGCCCACGGTCTGGCTACACACCGAGGACAGCTACGAGGACGTCGACGCCCACTACCGAAAGCTCTTCACCAAGCCGGATGGCGAGGTCGGCGGCAGGGCGGGGCGCTACTACCACCAGATGGACGACGGGACCGTGCAGAAGGTGACCTTCTCACAGGCGGAGGGCGGTGGCACCAGGATCGCACTCTCGATGTGAGAGCGGCCCGCTGAGGGACGACTAGGCGAAGGGTTTCAAGTAGACGCTGAGCACGGCGACGACCACCAGCACGACGCCGACGAAGGCAAGGCTCCCCGCCTTTTCGGGACGGCGGAAAGCCGCGCCACCGATCGCGGACAGACCCAGCCAGCAGACCAGCTTGATGATCATCCAGGCGGGCATCCCATAGCCAGCCTTGGCCGCCAGGCCGAAGCCCGCGACCAGGGCGACCAAGCTCATGAGGCCGCTGGTAGCCATGACGAACTTACGGCGCTCGGGTACCGGGGCGGCGAAGGCCTGGAAGGTGAAGGCCACGAACAGGAACACGCTGAGAGCGTGCACCACCTGGTAGAAGGAGAGGCTCATGGCCGCAGGTTGTAGCGTCGTGGGGCCTGGCCGCCTGCGGAATCGGCCGAATTAGAGCGCAGGCCCCGCCTCCGGCCAATACCGGAGGGCGGGGCCTGCGGAGTCAGAGGTCGCCTGGACTCAGTTGCAGTAGTCCACGTGGAGCCCGTTCGAGAAGGCCACGTTGCCGGGCGTGCCCGCGTCGCGACAGACGGCCTGGTAGTAGAACTGGCTGTCCACGAGGGACGCGTCCACGGTGATCGGCACGGCGCCCTCCCCGTTCGCGTCCAGGGAGATGACCGGCAGGCGGTTGACGACCCCGCCCACCAGGAACTCGCCAGCGGCCATCACCTTGTTCGTCGGCTCGGAGCCCACGAAGACCGCAGCCAGGGCGAAGGGAACACCGCCGCTGACCCGCAGCTCGAAATTGCCGGCCGAGCTGGTCGGCGAGCCCACGTAGGAGAGGCTCATCTCGTTCGAGCTCGAGTTCGGAATCACGTAGCCGTAATCGATCGGCACCGGGCAGGGCGAGGTGGCCAGCTGGATCGTCGTGTTGGCCATCAGCACCGGCTCGCTCTTGCCGTGCCTCTCCCAGGCGCGGTAGGCGACCAAGCCCGCGTTGTTGGTGGTGTTCTCGTCCCGCAGGAACTCGATGTACTCCTTCGAGGTCGTCTGGTAGTAGAGCGACACCTCGACCTCGGCGGCCCCGCCGGGGATGTTGTAGATAGTGTCGTGCCAGAACTGCTCGTCGAAGTAGGACTCGCCCACGGGCGAGGCCTGCGCGTCCTCGAAGCCGGCGTTGGTGAAGCCCCGCGGCGGGATGCGGTTGTCCTTGTAGACGACGTTGTTGACCGCGAAGTGGAAGCCCTTGCCCTCGGGGACGCCGGTGGCGGCGGCCACTGCCGCGTCAACACCCAGATCGGCCTCGAAGACGGTGGTGTTGGAGGTCACGAGGTCCGCGGTGGTGTAGTCGTAGCGCCCGCGCTCGTCGAGCACGACGCCGCCGCCGTCCTTGTACTTCACGTTCAGCCACATGCGCCGGCCCTCCGGGTAGCCCGTGGGCAGCTTGTGGCCGGTGTTGTTCAGGACACGCACGATCAGGGTGCCGTTGCGGACGAAGGCCGTCAGCTCACTGGCCTTCTGGACGTTCAGGGCCGCCTTGTTGATCGCGTTGTCGATCATGTGCGGCTGCAGGCCCGTCTCGTAGTCCGGGTAGAGGTCATCGATGGCCCGCAGGACCCAGGAGTTGGCCCCCACGAAGTCGTGCATCGGGAGGTCGTTGCGGAACGTCGGCCCCCAGGTCTGGGAGGTGGCGTAGCCGCTCGTGTCCGGCATGTGGCAGTCCTGACAGGTCGCGACCTCGGTCTTGTTGCCGCCGAAGAGGCCGCCCATGTCGATCTCCTCTCGGGCGAACTGGCTGTTGGCCCACTCGGAGAAGGTGCGCTCGACGGGGAAGGCATCCTCCTTGTTGTTGGTCGGGTGCTCGGTGTCGAGCGGCCCCAGGGCGTAGGTGCCGTCCGGCTGCCGCTCGAAGACCGGGTTGCTCACGTCGTGGCAGGTCCCGCACATCATCGACTCACGGTGGAAGGGAGACTCCCGCCAGAGGTGGTAGCCGAAGTTCGGCCCCAGGTCGAAGGGACCGCGCCGGTTGTCGTCCGGGTCGACGACGTACTGCCCCGCGTGCGGGTTGGTCGGTACCTGGGTCCCGAGGTTGGCCAGGATGCCCGGATCCTCCGGCGGGTTCGCGGCGTCCGCCACGGGGTCCACCATGCGGTGGCAGAAGTGGCAACCGACGCCGTCCATGTCACCCTCGAAGACGTCGAGGGCCGAGCCGTCGGTCGGCACGCTCTTGCCGTTCAGCCAGCCGTTGGGCGTGTGGCAGCGCAGGCAGAGGTCCCCTGCGAAGGCCGCGTCCTGGTTTGCGATCGCCAGGGCCGCGTGGAAGACCGGGTCCCGCGTGGCCTGGCCCATCATGCTCGCGGCCCAGTTGCGGAAGGGCTCCGTGTCGTCGTTGTAGTCCCCGTGACACATCGAGCAGGTATTGCCCTCCGCCAGGCTGACGCTGAGCGTCAGCTCCTGGGTGCCGGGCATCTTGAAGTCATTGACGGTCGTCTGGACCTGGGTCACGGGCGCGGTCCAGGCCAGGGCGCCGGCTGCCAGCAGGAGCACGGAGAGCTTGCCCGCGACACGCAGGCTGGGGCGAAATTGCATGGTGGAATCGTCTCGGGGGAAGGAGGCACGCAGGAGGCCAGTCTTGAATGGTCGCCCGGACTCGCCAGTCGGTCAAGTAGGACAGCCCGCTCTACCTGACGCCCTCCCGGTCCAGGGTCCCGGTAGCCGGTCGTCCGGAAGTGTTTTCCGACCCTCTCCCTGCCGGGCCCTCGGGCCCCCGGTACCTGCTCGAGGGTCCGGAGCCATCCCCCTCGCCCCCGCAGCAGTTTTACACGCCCCGCCGATCCCCGGGGCTCCCCTGCGCCGAGGGCGTCCGGTCGTTACCCTCCCTCCCCATGGACCACCCGACTCCCCTGCGACCGCGCGAGCACGCCGTCTTCTCCCCGGAGAAGATGGGCAAGGCCACCCTCTACCGCTCCGACCACCTGCTGGTGGGCCTGAACGCCTTCGAGCCCGGACAGGAGCACGCCCTGCATGCACACGAGGGCATGGACAAGGTCTACCAGGTGGTGGAGGGCAGCGGGCTGTTCCTGCTCGAGGGGCGTGAGGAGCCCATGGAGGAGGGACACCTGCTCGTGGCCCCCGAGGGCGTGCCCCACGGGATCCGCAACACCGGCGCCGCACGGCTCGTGGTGCTCGCGATCCTCTCGCCGGCGCCCGGCCCGAAGTGAGCCCCCCTCAGGGCAGCTCCACCTGCGTCGTGAAGCGCCCCTCGATACCGTCCCGCAAGGCCTCGAAGATCACCCGATTGCCCTCCGCGTTCGGGTGGTGCTGAGCCGGGCCGGCCGGGATGAAGAGCGCATCCAGCCCCTCCTCGTAGGCCTCCGCGGCCCGCATGATGTAAGGCCGCACGTGGACGAAGGGCACCCCCTCCTCGAGGAACAGACGCGTCAGGCGCTCCTCCTGGGGCGGCACGTCGTGCGGCGGGAGGCTGCGGGGGCTCGTGAGGAAGAGGAAGAAGTAGTCCAGGCCCCGTGACTCGCACTCGTCCCGCATGGCGAACAGGATCGCGTCGATCAGGTCGTCCTGCTCCGCCCGCTTCGCCTCCGTGCCTCGCAGGAGGTCCTTCCACCCCTCCTGGTTCGTCATCCGATCGTGGTGCAGGAGGTAACGCCAGGCGTAGCTCGTGATGCCGATGCCCTCCTCGGCGACGTAGGCGCCCGAACCGCCGTCGAAGACTGGCTCGGGCCCCACCAGGTCGCCGCCGGTTAGCCGCAACCGCGGCTTGGGCCAGGCCCTGAATCCCAGGACGCTTCGCTCGAGGTCCGAGTCGAGCACGATTCCGAAGACCACCACGGGATCATCTTCGGCGTAGTGGTCGATCGAGTCCTGCATCAGGAGCAGCACCTGGTCGATGCCGTAGCCCCCCACGCCGTAGTTGCGCAGGCAGTGCTCGGGCCCCAGCTCCGAGTTGCGCATGAGGCGCTCGAAGCAGTGGCGGCGCTTGGTCATGCAGTCGACGAAGGAGGCGCCGTACATCAGGACCGGCCGCCGGCCCGGGAGCTCGTCCTGCGCCAGGTGCTCGCGGCTCTCGGGGTCGAAGCGCGAGTTGACCCACCCCAGGCGCTGGTCGTGGGAAGGGCCCTGGTGCTTGGCCGGGCTGTCGTCGAGCGTCCAACGCAGGTGCCAGTAGGCTTCCTCCAGGTCCGGATCCGCGAAGTAGTGCGCGCGGCGGATGTCGGCGCCCATCTCCCGCGCCCAGACGGTGGGGCTGAACAGGACCCAGCGGATGATCACCTCGGGCAATATCAGCCCCAGGACGAGACAGACCAGGACCACCCGCAGGCGACGCCGGCTCTGGCGGCGTAGGTCCTCGCGGATCGCAGCGGGGACCTCGTCGGCCGGGGCGGACCGACGGTCGGGAGGCGAGCTGTCGGTCACGGCGTCCTTGGGGCGAGGCGGGGGGGCATGTCCGAGCGCGAGCAGGCGAGTGCGACCAGGGCCGCGGGGGGGAGTCTACCCGAGGCCCTCGAAGTCGGCCATCGGCCTCGGGCCAGGGCCAGGCTGGGCCTTCTGGGACGGACCGCGCGCGGGAGGCGCTAGACTGCCCCCATGCGCTGTACCCTCCAGGACCAGGAACGCGCGACGGCCGCCCAGCCGTGCGCACTTCCCTGATCCACACGCGCCACGCCCGCGAGGAGGCGCTGTCCTCACCTGCCTGAGGAGCACCAGTTCCCGACCATGACGAACGACGGAGGCCAGGCCGCCGGACGGCCCTTCGACCCGACCACCACCGCGATCATGCCCTCGGAGGTGGTCACGCGCCTCGTTCTCCTGCGGCACGGGGAGGTGGAGGACTTCGGCAAGCGCGTGGTGCGCGGCCAGCTCGACGCGCCCCTGTCACCCGCAGGCGTGCGCCAGCACGAGCTGCTCGTGAACTGGCTGGCGGCCAACGAGGAGCGGCCGGACCAGCTCTACACGAGCGACCTGGTGCGCTGCGGAGAGCTCGCGCAACGCCTCGACGAGCTCTGGGACCTGCGGCCGACGATCACCAAGCTCCTGCGCGAGCAGAGCCTCGGACGCTGGCAAGGGCGCACCTGGGACGAGGTCACGGCGGAGGACGGCGCCCTCGTCACCGCCTACTGGGACGACTACGCGAACACGCGGCCGCCGGAGGGCGAGTCCCTGGTGCAGATGAGCGAGCGCGCCCGGGCCTGGCTCACGTCGACGCTCCAGAAGCACCCGGGGCAGACGATCTTCGCCTCCACGCACATCGGCGTGATCCGCACCCTGCTCTGCCACCTGTTGCACGTGTCGCCCACCGAGGCCCTGCGCTTCTCCCCCGGCGTGGCATCCACCACCGAGGTCCTCCTCAGCGACGCCGGCGCGGTCATCACCCGCCTCGGCGAGCGGCCCTGGGCCTGGGGGCGCGAGCCGTGAGCGCCCGCCGCATCGCCCTCTCCGGCTCCGCGGGCACGGGCAAGTCGACCCTGGCCCGGATCCTCGCCGAGCGCCTCGACCTGCCCTACATCGAGGAGGGCTTCCGCGAGCGCGTGAACCGCGGCCTCAAGCTGTACGAGCTCGACGAGCGCCAGCGCCGGGAGCTGATGAAGGACATGTGGGAGGAGCAGCGCGAGCGGGAGCTCGCGGCGGCGGACGGCTTCGTCAGCGACCGCTCGAGCGTGGACTTCGCCGCCTTCTGGCTGCACTACGACCTGATGGACGCCGTGGACGACACCCGGGAGTTCCTGGACTACATGGGCGCGGAGCTCGAGCGCGTCGAGCGCGTCCTGCTCTGCCCCTGGGGCGTGCTGCCCCTCGAGCCGGACGGGGTGCGCTCCACGAACCCCTGGCTGCAGTTGCGCTACCAGTCCCTGCTCGAGGGCATGCACCTGCGCTACACGCCGGCGGAGAAGCTGGTGCGGGTGCCGGAGTCGGACGATCTCGAGCGCCGGCTCGAGGCCGTCAGCGCCACGCTCTAGCCCGGCCTATTCATGAGCCCGAGGCCGGCGGCCGGGGGCGAGGACTCGCAAGAGGGCAGAAAGGACCGATTCCATCCCGAACGGGGGTCGGCGATGTGTCTAACGTACGGTCATGAGTGAGGATCGAGGCTACCGCTCCCTCCAGCCCGGGCACCCTCCGCGGGCGCGGCGAACTGCCCTGCTGACCCTGGCGGCCCTGGCACTGGCCCTACCGCCGGTCCTGACGGCCAAGGCTCAGGAGCAGCAGTCCGTCGACCCCGAGAGCACCGAGGCGGGCCGCGACGTCTACCTCGGCCGCGAGGTGGCCAGGACCATGCACTGGCTCGGGGCCGAGTGGCTCTTGCGGGAGACGCGGGAGAAGGAGGAGAACGCCAGCCTCCTGCTCGCGAACCTGGGGATCGAGGAGGGCCAGACGGTCTGCGACTTCGGCTGCGGGAATGGCTACTACACCTTGCCGATCGCGAAGATGGTCGGGTCCGAGGGTCGCGTGATCGCCGTGGACCTGCAGCCGGAGATGCTGGGCTTCCTCGTCAGGCGCACGGCGGCGGCGGGGATCGTGAACGTGGTGCCGGTCGAGGCGACCCTGACCGACACGGGCCTGGAGCCGGGGAGCTGCGACGCGATCCTGCTCGTGGACGTCTACCACGAGGTCAGCCACCCGGTGACCGTACTCGCGGGCCTGCGCAGGGCCCTGAAGCCCGGCGGGCGCCTGATCCTGGCGGAGTTCCGCACGGAGGACCCGGAGGTGCCGATCAAGCGCGTGCACAAGATGTCGAAGGCGCAGATCCTGCTCGAGATGTGCGCCAACGGGTTCGTGTTCCACGCGGAGTTCGACGGGTTGCCCTGGCAGCATCTGATGAGCTTCACGGTGGATCCGGAGTATCCACGGGAGAAGAGGCAGGACGAGGCGAACGGCCGGGCCGTGGCCGCGGGCTTCGAGCGCGCCTTGCGCTCGGGGGACGGCACATCGCTGCCCGGCTTCTACTTCGACGAGCTCTCGCTCCGGCCCGGCTCGCGGCTGCTCGGGGACGACGAGGAGGCGCTGACCCTCTCGCGTGGGGAGTTCCGTGATCGCCTCGCGCGACACGTCGAGGAGGTCGGCCTCGAGGTCTGGCGTGGAGCGCTTGCGGACATCGAGCTGGAGGTTCGCCGGGAGACGGAGCCGGGGCTCGCCCTGGACGATTCAACCCTCCCCCGGACCCTGGTCCTCCACGCGACCTGGCCCCAGAGGAAGGAGCCCTACGACCCGGGGGCCCGGTGGGATCTGAGCCGGGACCCGGCCGGGCGCTGGCTCGTCCGCACCGAGGAGTTCACTCACTGAGTCCTCGCCGCGGCCTCGGGCGCCGCCCCGCCGGGGCTCACTGGCCCTCGGCGGCCTCCTTCTCCTCGGCCTTGCGCTTCGCCTCCTCGCGGATCTCCTCCAGCCGCGCGCGGGCGGCGGCGGCCTCGTCGCGCAGGGTGGTCCAGCGGTCGAGGACGGCGGCGTCGCCGGTGGCCTCGGCCGCCTCGACGAGGGTCTCGAGCAGGTCCTCGTGCAGGGTGAAGTCCACCACCGCCTCCCCCATCTCGAGGGCCGCGGCGGGACCCGCCTCCTCGAGCTCGCGACGCACGACCTCCGGGATGCGCTGCAGGTGCAGGTTGCCGGCGGCGAACTGGGCGCGCTCGATGCGGTCCGCCAGGGCCTCGTCGCCGTGCTCGCGGGCGGCGTCGGCGATCCACAAGCGCAAGGGAGCAGTCAATCCCTCCAGGGGCTCGAGGCGCCGCACGATCTCGAGGCCGCGCTCGGCCTGGTCGAGGTCCTTCAGGCGCAGGGAGATGATGACCAGGGCCTGCAGGGCCGAAGACTCGCGCACGCGGTCCTCGGCCATCCAGCCCTGGAGGCCCTCGGCGGCCTCGAGGTACCAGCCGGCGGGGTCGCTGAACCTGGCGGGGTCCTTCGGGAACAGGCGCTTGATGTCCACGGCGCCCCAGTAGCCCGGGCGCGTGGGGCTGTTCCAGTAGGCCTCGTCGCCCTCGACCACGTCCTCGGGCAGGGAGCAGACCCCGTACTCGAAGCACTCGAGGGCCCGGGCGAAGTCCCCGTTCTGAGCCCAGAGAGCGACGCTCAAGAGCGCGGTGCGGCGCCGCAAGCCGTCCTTGAAGTCCGTGGCCTCCTCCAGGATCGACCGGCAGCGCTCGAAGGCCTCGGCGGGCTCGAGCAGCTCCATGTAGGTCTCCAGGATCAGGTTGTCGAAGTTCTCCCGCGCCCACGGATAGTCCCCGGGGTCGGCGAAGCCGAGGATCGCGTCGATGACCGCCAGGCGGTCCTCCCCCTCGAGCTGCTCCTTGACCTCCTTGACGAGCTCGCGGGCGGAGACGGTCTGGGCGCTGCCGAAGTAGTTGAAGCCCGTGCCCGAGGTGCGCGTTGCGCACCAGGTGTAGAGGCGGCGGGCGGCCTCGCGGTTCCCCTGGCGGGCGTGGACCCGGGCCAGGGAGCGCAGGGGGCCGATGTCGGTCGGCCGCACGGCCTGGATCAGGTCACCGAGCACCGCGTCGGTGCCGCCGGACTGCAGCTCCGGCTGCTCGTCGAGCAGGGTCAGGAGCATGGTCGTGTCGACCTTGTCGGCGCGGCCGGAGGTGACCGCCTCCATCAGAGCCTCGAGGGTGACCTCGGGTCCGTCCCGCAGGACGCGGGCCTCGAGCAGGCCGAGGAAGACGGCCCGCTCGTTGTCGAGCTCGCGGGCGGTCTTGGAGCGCAAGAGGCGCTGCATCTCGTCCACGCCGAAGTCGTACTGGGCCAGGACCTCGTAGGCGTTCCGCTTCTCCTTGGGCGGCTCCGGCTCCTCGTCGGACCAGCTGTCGAGGCCGCCGCGGTGGACCTTCTTCTCTTCCTCTTCATCCTCCTCGGCCTTCTCCTCCTCTTCCTCCTCGTCCTCGGGCCAGGCCAGGGTCTGCTGGGCCTGGTTGCCGCCGAAGAAGTAGATGACGCTGCCGCCGCGGCCGTTGGCCTCGCCCTTCTGGAACTTGCGCCACAGGCGCCGGAGCTGTGTGCGGGCCGCGGCGAAGTCCTCTTCGTCGACGGCCTCCTTGACCTTGTCGATCGAGGGCCGGTCCTCGGCGGCCTGCTTGCCGCTGCCGCTACCTCCGGCGGTGAAGGTGCCGCTGGCGGTCACGATCACGGCGCCCGCCGGCAGGATCATGCCCGCGGGCATGCCGGGGATGCCGTGGCCGGCGTCGTCCTCCTCGCCGTCGTCCTCCTCCATCAGCTTCTCCTTCACCGCCAGGGCGTTGACGGAGTGCTGCAGGCCGTTCCAGCGGGCCAGGAGCTGGGGTCGCTTCTCCTCGTCCTTCTCGACCTGCTGCTCGAGCAGGCGCACGGACTCCAGGTGCACGCCGTCGCTGCGGGCCTGGCGCAGGCGCCGGGAGAGCAGGTCTTCGTCGTCGGGGAACTCCTCCGCGGCGGCGACGAGCAGGGCGCGCACGCCGTCGGTGTCCTCCACCTTCTCGAGAACCTCGATGCGCTTGAGGACGAGCTTCGGGTCGTCCCCGCGCTCCGCAACGAGCTCGTCGAGCACGCCGATGAAGGTATCGAGCTCCTCGGGCAGGAACTTCTCCAGCACCTTGTCCCG
>CAZQAT010000062.1:0-14388 GCA_964591315.1 uncultured Planctomycetaceae bacterium | reverse complement strand
CGCCGATGAAGGTATCGAGCTCCTCGGGCAGGAACTTCTCCAGCACCTTGTCCCGGGCCTGCCGCCTCTCCCAGTCGCTCAGGTCGTCGTCGACGAGCCCCTTGAAGACCGCGAGCCCCTCCTCCAGCGCCTCCTCGCGCCGCTCGAGGACGAGCAGCATCATGGCCCGCCCGGACCTCGCGACCCAGTCTTCGGGCTTGTGCTCGATCAGGGCGTCCAGCATCACCAGGGCCGTCTCGTGGTTGTACTTCGACTCGACGATGCGCGTGACGTAGAAGGAGTAGACCCGGTCCGCCTCCTTGAGGGTCCCGGCGAAGGAGCCCTCGATGAACTCCGCCACGGAGGAGCCCAGCTCCTCCTCCGTCTCGCCGACGAGGTCGAGCAGGAAGCGCGCGCGGGTGGTCGGCTTGACCTTGGCCCAGATGGTCCGCATGGCCGCGCCGCGGTTGCTCTCCGGCAGCAGGGTGATCACCGGACCGAGCCCGAAGCCCCAGCCGCCGTCCGCGTAGTCGTCGAGCAGATCGAGCACCTGCTCCTCGGTCACCAGGGGCTCCTCGAACTCCTTCTGCAGCTTCGGGAGCAGGGTCAGGAAGTTCGAGGTCTCCTCGGGCTTCTCGAGCACCTGGTCCGTGAAGCCCAGGCATAGGTTCCGGTAGGCCTCGTCGTCGAGGGCGTTCCGACACTTCTGCAGCACCGGCTCCACCCTGAACGGCCCGCTCTTGTGCTTGACGTGCAGGCGGATCCACTCGCGGGCCACCTGCAGGGTCAGGCCCGGGTCCTCGAGGTAGATGCTGGCCGAGAAGAGGGGCTCGAGCGACTCGAGCTCCGCGCGCTCCACCCGGCTGAAGTCCGTGCGCAGGATCAGGGTGCTGGCCTCACTGGCCTTGCCCGAGATCAAGAGCGGCAGGAAGAGGCCCACCGACTGCTCCAGGGGAAGGCGCCGCGCCGAGCGCTCGTCGAGGCCCTCGCCCACCAGGAAGCGCAGCTTCTGGCGCTCCTTCTCGGGCCGCTCGGCCTCCGCCAGCAGGTTGCGGATCGAGCCGTAGAGTCCCCAGGAGACGCGCTGCTGGCAGAGGGCCTCCAGCAGCCCGTCGTCCTCGGGAAAGAGCGCCAGCAGGCGCAGGTCGAGGGCGTCCGCCAGGGGCGCGCGGCCGAAGGCGATCGCCAGCCGCCGGTAGTAGTCCGCCCGTGATCTCAGGCGCGGGTGGCGGGCGAGGGTGGCCCGGCGCTCCTCCCCCGCGGGCTCGCCGTCGTCCCCGCCGCGTGCGGCGCGCACCAGCTCCACGTCCGCGTCGATGGCCGCCAGCTGCTCGGCCATGAGCTCTTCGAGCGCCTCGCCCTCGGCACCTACGACGAGGGTGTTCTTCAGCAGGCGTGTGTAGTGCTTGTCGAAGTCGTCGACGTTGCGTGCGCCGTACCAGGAGAAGAAGTCGTCCGGGTCCAGCGTGGTCCCCGCCTCGAGGGTCGAGAGGGGCTGGCGCGAGAAGAGCAGCTCGAGGGCGCGGCCGTAGAGGCCGGCGGCCAGGGCGTCTCGTCCTTCCTGCTCCTCGAGCTCGCCCACCTTGACCATCAGGCCCACGTCGCTCGAGCGGGCGACGAGCACGCGCTTGTAGAGCGCGAGGGCCTCCTCCCGGAAGCCCGCGCTCTCGAACAGGCCCGCCGCCTGACGCTGGAAGCCCGGGTAGTCCGGCAGGTCGTTGGCCAGGGCAAAGGTCTTCGTCGCGCTGGCCGCGTCGTCGTCCGCCAGGAAGGCCTCGCCGAGGTCGAGGTAGACCTGGGGCGGCACCACCTCCGCCAGGCCGATCAGGCGCCGGCCGTAGGCCAGGTGCTTCTCCGGCTGCCCCTCACCCGCGCGGCCGAAGGGGCCGGAGCTGCGCCCCTTGGCGATGTCCATCAGCTCCCGCAGCACCGAGGGCCGCCGCTCGCCGGCGATGGAGAGCGAGTTCTCCAGGGCGATCAGCATCCCGTCCGGGCTCTCGACCTGCTCCGCCAGGTCGGACAGGAGCTGGTAGAGGTACATCTTGTCGTGGCGGCTCGCCAGGCGCTCGAGGGTGATGCGCCGCGCCCACTCGAGCACGGGCTCGGGCGCCTCGAGGTTGAGCAGGCCGTCGATGGCGATGGTGAACAGGTCGTCCTGCTCCGCGGTCTCCGCCAGGTGCTGGAAGACGCCGATGGCCCGGGTGCCCTGGCCCAGGTCGCGCATCAGGTTCGCCATCAGCAGGTAGCTCTCGATGCGTCCCGGGTTCTCGGCGATGCCGCGCCGGTAGGCCTCGATGGCCTCCTCCCGCAGGCCCGCGAGGGCCAGCACGCCGGCCTCGAACTCGAGGCTCTCGGTGCCCATCTCGAGCTCCTTGAGCCGCGCCAGCACCCCCCGCGCCTCGTCCGGCTTGCCCCGCTCGAGCTGGCTCATGGCCAGCTGCCGCAGGTAGTCCCCCTCGCCCTCGGGGTCCACCTCGATCAGCTCCCGCACGACCTCCTCGTAGTTGAAGTAGTCGTTGCAGGCGAGGTAGACCCGCGCCTTCTCCTGCAGGGAGTCGACGACCGAGCCACCGGTCTGCTCGAAGAACTCGTCGATCACCTCGGCGGCGGAGACCGGGTCGCCGACCTTGGTGTAGAGGCGCACGAGCAAGCCGGACTCCCGGTCGTCGGCGCGGCCCTCGATCAGCTTGCGCTCCAGCTCGATGGCGATGTCGGCCAGGGAGCCGAGGCGCGAGGCGACCGTCATCAGGCGGTCCTCGGCGTAGCGGCGCCGGGCGATGGAGTTGATGCGCCGCCAGAGGGAGAGCCAGCGCTCGAGGGCCACCTCCTCCTGGCCGACCTCCGAGTAGAGCCAGGCCAGCCGCATCTCCAGGTCCTCGCCGGTGCTGTCCGCGGGGCGCGCCGCGCGCACGCCCTCGAGCACCTCGATGGCGCGCTCCTGGCGGTCGAGCTGCTCCCAGGCGTCCGCGAGCTGGTAGCGCTCGGCCGCCTCCGGGGGCGCCATCTCGCCCATGCGCAGGAGGCAGGCCTCGGCCTGGTCGAGGCGGCCGCGGTCCTGGTGCAGGCCGAAGAGGAAGAGCAGCGAGGCGTAGGGCAGCTCACCGGCGGCGATGCAGCCCTCGGCGGCCTCCATCGCCAGCTCGTCGAGGCCCAGGTCCATCATCGCCTGGGCGCCCCGCAAGCGCTGGTCGAGGCTCTCCGGGGCGTCGATGAAGCCGCGCCAGACCGCCTCCCCGGCGGCGCGGTCGCCGCGCTCGAGGTGGGCCCGGGAGAGGCCCTCGCGCCACTCGACGACGGTGGGCTCCTCGGCGATCAGGTCCCGGTAGACCGCGAGCATGACCTCCTCGTCCCCGGCCTCGCGGTACATCTCGAGCAGCTCGCGGCGCATCTCCACGTCGAACTCACCGTCGCTCGAGTCGCGGAAGAGCGCGATCGCCTCGTCGTAGCGCTCGCGCTCGCGCAGCAGGCCGATCCAGGCCCGCTGCAGGACCGGATCGAGCTCGGGCTCGGCCTCGAGCTTGTCGATCAGGGCGTCGAGGGAGTCGTCCAGGCGGTGGGCCTCGACCAGGATCGTCAGGCCGTAGTGGCGGTCGCGCTTGAGCTTGGCGGCGAAGACCGCGCGCCAGGCGTGCTTCTGGGCCTTCTCCGCGTCCTCGGCGGCGATGGCCCACTCGGCCACGCGCACCTCCTGGCGGAAGCGCTTCTCGCTCGCCTCGTCGACCTGGTAGAGCTCGATCGCGTCCTGGGGCCGCTCGCTCAGGCCGAGCACGACCGCGGCCCGGTTGCGCAGGGTGGCCTCGCGCCCCTCCTCCTTCGCGAAGTCGGCCAGGGCCTGCTTGTGCTCGTCCTCCTCTTTCGCCATCCGCAAGAGGGCCAGGCGCAGGCGCACGCGGATCTCGAGCTCCTCCTCCTCGGTCACCTCGAGCAGTCGCTCCCAGGCCGCGACCGAGTCCTCGACCCGTCCGAGGGCGTCGAGCAGCTGGGCCCGCTGGCGCAGGAACTCGGTGTGCGGGGCCTCGTGCTCCTCGCCACAGAGCGCGTCGTACACCCCGAGGGCCTCCTCCAGGTCCCCGCGCCGGCGCAGCAGCCAGCCGTGCAGGTGGGCCACGCGGACATCGTCGGGAGAGGCCTCCGCGCGCCGCGCCAGCTCATCCACCAGGAGATCGACGGAGCCGTGGTCGAGCACGGCCTGGGTGTACAGGCCCTCGGCCTCGTCGGCGGGCTCGGCGTCCAGGGCCAGCTCCAGGGTGCGAAGCGTCTCCGCGCCCAGGGGGACGGCCGCGGCGACGTCCGCTTCCTCCTGGGGCGCCCCGGTGGCGAGAGCCGGGACCGCGATCAAGAGGAGGAGGGCGAGGGCTCCGCGCTGCATCATGAGGTGGTGGCGCGCCCCTGGGGGCGGCGGCGGTAGGCGAGCTCGACCAGGTACAGGCCGAGGGCGAGCAGGACGAACCAGGGCCAGAGGGGCACGAGCCGCAGGGCGCGGGTGCCCCCGGCGGCGGCCGGGAGGAAGTCGGTCGCCTGGGCGAAGGGCCGCGCCTCGCCACCGGTGGAGGCAGAGAGGGCCGCCAGGTCGAGGGCCTCCTGCGGCGGAACGCGGTGCTCATCGAGGCGGTCCGCGAAGGCCGGCGAGACCAGGCGGCGGCGCACGGCGAGGCCCCCGGCCGAGGCCTCGGCCACGAGGCGCAGCTCCTCGGCCGGGTCCGCCTGCAGGCGGGCCTCGAAGCGATCGGGGGCGCGGCGGCGGAACTCGAGCTCCACCGGTTCCGCGCCGGTCAGCCGCTGCGCCCGCGGCGCCCCGGCCCGCGGGTCGTCGCGGCGCGCGCTGAGCACCAGGGCATTGCCCTCGCGCCGCAACTCGTACTCGTAGGGCTCGCGCAGGTCCGAGGCCGTGCGCTCGAGCACCCGCGCCCAGAAGGCGCCGGCCTCGGGCCAGTCCGCCCAGGGCTCGGTCCCCGGACCGCTCGGCTCGCTGGTGAAGGCGGTCACGCGCCCCAGGCCGTAGCGCCAGCTCGCGAGCACCGGGTGCGCCCCCTCGACGGTCTCGACCAGCACCTGGGCGCCGGGCCGCTCGCGGGTCTCCACGTAGCCCGCCAGCTCCGGCACATCCCCCGCGTCCAGGTCGCCCCACCAGCTCGCGCCGCCCCGGGCGCGCACCTGGTGCACTCCCGGCCGGTAGGCAGGCAGCTTCGAGCTGGCGGGCTGCTTGAGCAGGATCTCCGGCAGGTTGAAGCGGTTGGGAACGGAGTAGAAGCGCCCCTTGCCCCAGTTGGCGAGGGTGACGAGGAACTCCGAGTGGGCCTCGGGGCCGATCAGCACGGTCGAGATGTTGATGCCGTCCGCGGCCATGCGCCGCAGGAGCGGCTCGAAGGCGCCCGTCTCCACGCCGCCGTCGGTCAGGATCAGCACGTGCTTGTAGCGGGTCTGGACGTTCTTGAGGCCGTAGAAGGCCTCCTCGATGGCGGGCAGGATGACCGTGCCGCCGCCCGCGTCGAGGCGGTTGAGGGCGCGCTCGATCTCGATCGAGTTCGAGGCGGGCTGGATCGGCGCGGCCCAGCGCTTGGCGCCGTAGAACTCGACCAACCCCACCTTGTCGTGGGGCAACAGCCGCCGGATCGCGAGGCGCGCGACCTCCTTGGCGAGCTGCACGCGGTTGCCGCCCATGGAGCCGGAGGTGTCGATGATCACCACCAGGGAGGTGCTCGGGTCGCGCTTCTCCTCCTTCTGGATGAACTCCACCGGGAGCAGCTCCGCCACGGGCGTGTCGTGGTAGCCGCCGGGCCCGAAGGAGGCCTTGCCCCCGCTGGCGAGGAGCCCCAGGCCCTCGCCCTCGACGGCCCGCGCCAGGGACGCCATCGAGTCGTCGCCGAGGGTCTCCCGCGGCAGGTCGTCGAGCACCGCCAGGTCGTAGGAGGCGAGGGTCTCCGCGCTCAGGCGCTGGCCGTCCCAGGCTTCGACCTGGAAGCCCGCGCCGGCCAGGCGCGCCAGGCTAGAGCGCCCGCCGCGCACGCGCTCACCCAGGTAGAGCACCCGGCGCGGCTCGTCCACGGCCACCGTCGTGCGCAGCTGGTCGTTGTCCGCACGCGCGTTCGCCCCGGCCGTCACCTCCACCTGCAAGCTCAGCTCCAGGAAGCCCACCTCCCCCGGCTCGAGCTCGAGCACGGCGGTGGTCAGGCCGTCGAGGCGCACCCCCTCGAGGCGCGCCAGCTCCCCGTCGGGACCGTCGAGCCGCAGGTCGCAGCGGGCAGCGACGCCGAAGACCTCCGCGGCCAGGCGGCCGCCGTGGCCGACGCGCAGGGGTTGGAGCGCGAGGAGGCGCACGGGGTAGACGTCATCCCCGGGGGAGTCGAGGGCGAGGCCGTGCACGGGCAGGCCCCGCTCCTGGAGTTCCTGCACCGCGCGTCCCCAGCGGCGGTCGGTGGCGCGCGCGTCGCTGAGGATCGTCAGCGCTCCGCGAGAGCCCGCGGGCACCTCCGCCGCGCCCGCGGCCAGGGCCGCGCCCAGGGGCGACCCATCGCGGGCGGCGGGCAGTGCCCGCTGGAGGTCGAAGTCGGCGGCCACGCCGGGGGGAATCACCCCGTCCTCACCACCGAAGACCACCAGGCTCGCGCGTGCATCGTCGGGCAGTGCGCGCGCCATGGCCGCGGCGGACTCGAGAGCCGCCGCGCCCTGGACCGCGCTCGGGCTCGCGTCGACCACGAAGACCTGGTGAGCGCGCCTGTCCTCTTCCACCTGTACGGGCCGCGCCAGGGCGACCACGAGGGCCGCGAAGACGAGCACCCGCAGCCCTCGCTGGCCGGGGTCGCGCCTGCCGCGCGGGAGGAAGGCCGCCAGGGGCAGGGCCAAGAGCAGCCACAGGAAGCTCGGGTGCAGCCAGGACATCACGGCATGCGCTCCTGCCGCACGAGGATCCACTCGAGGACGAGGAGGGCGCCCGCAAGGAGCAGGAGCCATGTGACCGGGTCCGTCTCACGCCCCGGAGCGTCGAGCTCGTCCGGCGACGCCAAGGGCGCGGCCTCCCCCGCGAGGGCGGGCGCGAAGAGGGAGGCTGCCAGCGTGCGCCCGTCCTCGACCACGTAGCTCCCCACCCGCGGCGGCGTGAAGCCGGCGCCCAGGCCGTCGTAGCGCACACCGTCCCCGGCGCTGACCACGCCCTCGAGGGCGAGGGTCTCCCCCGCCGCCACGAAGGGCTGCACCGGCTCGACCCCCGCCAGCCAGCGCAGGGCGCGGGCCACGAAGAGCGGGAAGGAGCGCGAGTCGCGGAAGTGGAAGTCCTCCCCCACCAGCTCGCCCCAGACCGACACCGCCCGCCGTGCCCCGGGCCGCACACCGAGAGTGATCGGCACCTCCGCGCCCTCGGCCAGGGCGGCGCCGTCGATCTCCGCCAGGCCGAGGGAGCCGAGGGACTCCTCGAGCACCTGCTCCGCCGGGCGCTCGTCGTCGTAGGTGACGAGGAAGGACTCCTGCTGCTCCTCCGCGGGCACGAAGCTCAGGCGCGGCACGTCCTCCGGACCGTCCGAGCCCACGACCACGTCCGGGTCCGTGTCCACCAGCAGGACGGCGGGGTCCGCCTCGAGCACCGGCGCGAGGGCCGCGCGCCACTTCGGGCTCGCGGCGACGCGGATGCGGGGTCGGTCGGGAAGGACCAGGCGCGCGCGCCGATCGCCGCCCGTCAGGGCCAGCTCCAGCGAGCCGCCGGCGGCGGGCAGGTCGCGGAACAGGAGCCCGAGACGGCCGGCCTCGCCCGGGAGCCGCTCGGGCTTCACGTCCAGGGCTGCCCCGTCGAGCTGCGCGGCCAGACCTCCGAGGCCGTCGCCGGTCACGCCGTCGAGCTCCACGTAGACGTCCACCGCGTCCCAGGCCCCGGAGGCCGCGGGCGCGGCGCCCAGGGCGGTGAAGGCGGGGCGCGCGTCCGCGTCCGGCTCGACTCCGACGAAGCGCCAGGCGCCGGCCTCCGGCAGCAGGGCCAGGGCCTCGGCGGGCGGCGCCGTGGCGCCGAAGACGAAGACTCGCGCGCCGGGCGTGGCGCTGCGCCCCAGGACCTCGAGCTCGCGCTCCAGGGAGGAGGGAGCGGCCTCGGGCTCGAGGCCCTCGAGCCGCGCTTCGAGCAGGGGCAGCTCCTCACCGGGCAGGAGCAGCGTGCGCCGCGTCGCTCCGCTCGCGATCACGCGCCGGCGTGAGGCCGGCAGCTCCGCGGCGAAGGCCACCAGCTCCGCCTTGGTCGTCGCGAAGCGCTCGCCGACCCCCATCTCCGCGGAGGTGTCGAGCACGCATACCAGCTCCCCCTCCGTGGTCGCCGTGTGCCGCGGTTGTGCGAAGGCGGTCCACAGGAGCGCGGCGATGGCGAGGACCAGCAGGTACGCCCAGGGGTGCCGAAAGCGCTGCACCAGGACCCGCGCGCGGGTCTCGTGCAGGGCCTCGTGCCAGAAGAGCGTCGTGACCACCTCCACCTCACGGTGCCGCACCCGCAGGCGCTGCAGGAGGAACAAGCCTCCCGCCAGACCGGCGAGGCCGAGCCCGAAGGCGAGGGGCGAGAGGGAGGTGAGCTCCATGAGTGGTCAGACGGCCAGGTGGCCGCCCTCGAACAGGCTCGCGAGCTGGGGCACGACGGGCCGGTCCACGTCGAGGCGCAGCAGCCCCGCCTGGCGCCGGCGCGCGAAGGCCGTCAGGGTCTCTTCGAAGCGGTCGTAGGCGGCGCGGTAGCTCTCGAGCACGGTCGTGGTGACCGAGACGTCCTCCACGGAGCCGGTCTCGCAGTCCACCAGGCGCACGTCCCCCTGCAGCTGGGGCTCGCGGTCGGCGGCCTTGACGAGCTGCACCAGCAACAGGCGCTGGCGCACCT
Source organism: uncultured Planctomycetaceae bacterium (assembly GCA_964591315.1). Taxonomy (GTDB): domain Bacteria; phylum Planctomycetota; class UBA1135; order UBA1135; genus JABACD01. The sequence continues at coordinate 5,570 of CAZQAT010000062.1, read as the reverse complement.
GCCCCAGGGCCTCGACCACGGCGTCGATGCCGGCGGGGTCGAAGAAGTCGGAGACGACCACGACCAGCCCCTGGCGCAGGCGCATGCCCGCCAGGCGCCGCAGGCAGGTGGCGAGGTCGGTGCGGCCGCCGGGCTCGACCTCCGCCAGGCGCCGCGCGAAGGTCAGCACCCGCCCCTGGCCCGACTGGGGCCGGATCAACACCGACAGGTCCTCGGCGAAGGGGAAGACGCCCACCTTGTCGTGCTGGCCGAGGCCGATCGCGGCGAGCGCCAGGGTGGCGCGCAGCCCCGCCAGGGCCCGCGGCGGCTCCTCGAGGAAGGCGCTCTTCGAGACGTCGGGCAGGAGGTAGAGCGGCAGGTCCTGCTGTTCCTCGAACAGGCGCAGGAAGACCCGCCCCAGGCGCCCGTAGATGTTCCAGTCCACCCCGCGCAGGTCGTCACCGGGGGCGTAGGGCCGGTAGTCCCGGAACTCGATGCCCTGGCCCTGCTCCGCGGAGCGCTGCTCGGCGAAGCGGCCGCCGGCCGGCACGCGGCGGGCGACCAGGCGCAGGTGCTCGAGGCTCTCGAGGAACTCCGCGTCGAAGAGCTCTGTGGCGTCGAAGGCCATCTCCTCCCCTGCGCTCAGGCTCCGTGGGGCGACTTCACGTGGGCCAGCACGGCGTCGACGATCGCGTCGGCGGTCACGCCGTCGGACTGGCCCTGGAAGTTGATCATGACCCGGTGGCGCAGGACCGCGTGGGCGACGGCCCGCAGGTCGTCGTCACTGACCGCGAAGCGACCGGCCAGCAGGGCCTGGACCTTGGCGCACAAGAGGAGCGACTGCACCCCGCGCGGCGAGGCGCCCAGGGCCACGTTCTGGTCGACCAGCTCCGGCGCGTACTCGCTACCGGGCTGGGTCCCGATCACGAGGCGGATGGCGTAGGTCTTGGCGTGCTCGGGCACGGGCACCGAGCGCACGACGTCCCGCAGCTCGATCACCTCGGCCCCGGAGGAGGCCTTCTCGATCGCGATGTCCTGGGTGCCCGTGGTGCGGTCGACGATGTCCGCGTAGTCGCTCTCGGCCGGATAACCCACCACCAGCTTCATCAGGAAGCGGTCGAGCTGGGCCTCGGGCAGAGGGTAGGTGCCCTCCTGCTCGACCGGGTTCTGGGTCGCCATGACGCAGTAGGGCTCCTCGAGCCGGATGGTGCGCCGGCCGGTGGTGACCTGGCGCTCCTGCATGGCCTCGAGCAGGGCCGACTGGGTCTTGGGTGTCGCGCGGTTGATCTCGTCGGCGAGCACGAGGTTCGCGATCAGCGGCCCCTCCTGGAACTGCAGCTCGTGGCCGCCGCCCTCGGTCTCGACCAGCAGCTGGGTGCCCTGGATGTCCGCCGGCATCATGTCCGGGGTGAACTGGATGCGGGAGAACTCCAGGTCCACCGCATCGCCCAGGCAGCGCACGAGCAGGGTCTTGCCGAGGCCCGGCACGCCCTCGAGCAGCACGTGGCCGCCCGCGAAGAGGGCGGTCAGGACGCCGTCGACGACCTCGCCCTGGCCGACCATCATGCGGCCCACTTGCTCGCGGATGGTCTGGAAGGTCGTGCGGAACTTCTCGGCGGCCTCGCGGGCCACTTCGGCGTCCTCTCGGGTGACTGAACCGTCGCTCATGGGGTCTCCTTCTGCGTTTGCGGGGCCCCGCCGCGCAGGGCGAGGAAGTACTCGCGGACCAGGGTCCGCATCCAGGGGGTGAGCTCGCGCTCCTCGACGAAGCCCGCCGGGCCCTGGCGCCCGGCGCGGGCGCCGGCCTGGACGGCGGGCTGCTCCTCGGGCTTCGGCTCGATGCGCTCCTGGGTGATCTTGGTCTTGCCGGGGCTCGGCTGGCCCTTGACCCGGTCGGGGATCGGGACGCCGAGCACGAGGGACGCGGTGCCCCGGGACTTCTTGGCCTCCGACGGTCCGCCGCGGCCGTTGGCGTCCGGGTTCTTCTGGTTGCCGAAGCCGATGCGCAGGTCGCGGCTGACGGGCGGCTTGCGGTCGCGCAGGTTGGGCTGCACGCCGCCGCGGGACTCCTGGTCCTCCTCCTCGTCCTCGGTCTCCTCGTCGTCCTCGATCTCCTGGTCGTCCTGGTGGGTGACCTGGTCCTTGCTCGACCACTTGGAGACGACGGGGTTCTTGCTCGAGCCCTTCGAGGAGCCGCGGCCGGCGGTGGAGCCCGAGTCGTCCTCGTCGCTCTTGCGCGGGGTCTCCTCGGTGGGCCGGGGCTCCTGGGGCTTCTTGTTCTTCGAGGGCTTCAGGTCCTTGTCCTTCGGCGCCTCCGAGGCCTGGGACTGGTTCGAGGGCTGGCCGCGGGACTGGCTGGCGGAGCTGGAGGACTCCGCGTCGGAGGAGCGCCCGGCGCCGGTCTTGCCGGCGGCCTCCTTGGTCCGGTCGGAGAGTCTTCCGGGGGCGTCGCGCCGGCGGTCCTCCGAGGGCGAGGCCGGGGGCGCGTCGCCGGTGCGCAGCTCGGGCTCGGGCAGCTCCTCGGGCTGCGCCTCGGGCAGCTCGGGGGTCGAGCCCTGCGGCTCCGCGTCGAGGGCCGCGAGGGTCTCGGGGGTCTCGGGCTCGCCGCTGGCGCGCGTGGCCTCCGCCGGTCCCGGCGTCCCGAGCAGGAGGACCCAGGCCAGGAGCCCCAGGCTGACCAGGGCGATGCCCCGCGCCTCCCCGCCCGCGCGCCAGCGACGCGCCTCGAGCTGGGGCCGCACGCTGCGGGCCCGGGCGAGGACCGTCTCCGCGTCGTCGAGGGCCGCCAGGGCGAAGGGCGAGTCGAGCTCCGCGTCGAGGAACTCGCGGGCGGTCAGCAGCCGGTCTTCCAGCCCCAGCTCCCGGTCGAGCTCCGCCAGGGCGTCGCGGTCCGCCACCGGACGCAGCTGGGCGCGCAGCACGAGCAGGGCCAGGTAGAGGCCCGGCGCGAGCAGCGTGGCGGGCAGGACCCACCAGCGCGGCAGCCCGTCGAGGGCTCCCGTGCCCAGGCCGAGCAGCCACAACAGCGGCACGACCACCGCGAAGGGCAGGGCCCGGTCGACCCCGTCCGCCAGGGCGTCGCCGCGCCACTTGCCACGCAAGCCGGCGGCGGCGCCGCGCGCGAGGCCGTCGAGCTCGCTCAGGAGGCGAGCCCTTTGCGCCGAACGCTCCGCGGCGCTCACGGTCGCTCCTCTCCGGTCGCCTCGGAGTCGGGCAGGGTCGGATCCACCTGGATCGCCTGCTGCACCGCGCCGGTGGTGCGGCTGCGCACGAAGGCGACCAGGACGGCCTCCTTCGGCTCCACCTCCAGGGAGAGCTTGCGGACGATGGCCCCCGACTCGGCGCAGACCTCGTCGATGTAGCGCTCGTTCTCGGCCGAGAGGTCCACGAGGGCCACGTCGAAGGGCACGCGCATCTCGCCGTCGACGGGCTCCCACTCGATGCCGAGGGGCTCGCCGGTCAGGGGGCCGCGGGCCAGCATGCGGTGCACGACCACCTCGGTCTTGCCGGGGAAGAGCACCCGCCGCTCGGCCAGGACCACCTGCACGTTCGTCCTGCGGCGCTCGGGACCGCGCACCACGAGCTCGCCGACGACGCGGCCGTCCTCGATGGTGCCATCGAGCTCCAGCTCGAAGTCGGTGGGGTCGGTGAGCTGGGCCCTCACCGCCTCGCGCACGGCGTCGTAGATGCCCTCCGCCTCGGACCACTTGCCGGCGCCCGGCGCGCGCTTGAGGCCGTCGATCACGTACTCCCAGGGACCGCCCACGTTGAGGCGCTCGGCGACGATCTCCCCCATCTCGTTGATCAGGGGATCGGGCTGGGGGTCGGGCAGGTGGTAGGAGAGGAAGGCCACGTTCTCCGGCGGGAAGTGCCCGATCAGACCCTCGTGGGCCAGGCCGCCTCCGATGGCGCCGCGGGTGCCGTTGCCCAGGAAGCTGTTCGTGAAGAACTCGACCAGCACCACGCGGCCGGCGGTGTTCTCCTCGTCGGCCTCGAACTCCGTGGCGGCGCCGAAGTTGCGCACCTTGCCGGCGATCATGCGCTCGACCAGCTCGACCGAGAAGCCGTCACCGTCCGGCAAGAGGGGCGCCACGCGGGAGAGCCCCTCCACACCTTGCGGCCCGCTGTCGGGCCGGATGGCGGCCTGGATGTAGCGGGAGAAGGCGCGCCGGTAGCGCTCCTGACGCTCGTAGAGCCGCCCGAGCTGCAGGTTGATCGTGCCGTCCTCGGGCAGGCCGAAGGCCGCGGCGAGCAGGTGGCGCCAGGCATCGTCCATCTCGTCGAGGTCCAGGAAGACCTCGCCGAGGCGCGCGTGGATCTCGTGCACCGCGTCCGGGTAGCGGTCGTCGCGCCCGCCCTCGAGCCCGATGCGACCGGCCTCGATCAGGTGCCGCGGCAGGCCGAAGGCGGCGCAGGTCTTCATCTGCTCCAGGGCGGAGGTCGCCTTGAGGTCCTCCTTGCAGGCCCGGTCGACCCAGGCGAGAGCGGGGCGCACCTCCTCGGCGGGGAGCCCCTCGATCAGGCGCAGGGTGACGAGCAGCTGCGCGGCCTCCAGGGCCAGGCGGTGATCCTCGTGGTCCTCGAGGAAGCGCGTCAGGAGCACCGGGTCCTCGTCCACCATGGCCTCGAAGGCCTGGAAGTCCCCCTCCGGCAGGCGCGGCTCGCGCATGGGCTCGAGCAGCACGTGGCCGTTCACCCGGTCGACCTCGACCCGGAAGTTCTCCAGGAGGTTGAGCCCCAGGACGCCCACGGCCCCGTCGGGGTGCAGGTAGTCGACCTCCGCCGGTCTCAGGTGCACGTAGCGTGCGACGTCCACCTCGGCCAGGGTCAACGACCCCACGTCGCCGGCGGGTGCGCCCAGGTCCTCCGCCAGGAAGGCGTCGATGGTCGTGTCGTAGGCGCCGGTGCCGAGCACGGCGGCGCCGGTGCTGGTGCCGTCGAAGCCGCCTCCCTCCAACCGAACCGGCAGCCACACGATGTCGTTGATGATCGAGGCCTCCAGGCGCGTCACCCCGTCCGGAGGCAGGACGCGCTCCTCCTCCTTCGGCCGCGGCGCGGACAGCTCGATGAAGCCAGCGTCCAGGTCGAAGACCGTGTGGTAGTCCCGCAGCAGCCTGGCGCCGATGGTGCCCACCACCGACACCTCGCCCAGGGCGATCGAGTTCCAGCGGGTGAAGTGGTCCAGGTAGTCGTCGTCCCCCACCTCGCGCCGCTCGACGGTCAGGTCGAGGCCCGGCAGGTGGACCGTGATCGGGAAGGCCGTACCGTCCTCGCGCTCGGACCTCAGACCCCCGGCGGCCTGGTTGTGGAGCTCGAGGCCGCAGGTGGCCTCGTAGTCGATGAAGAGGTTGACCGGCAGGCGCCGGAAGCGGGTCGAGACGTCGCAGCGCACGACCAGCCGCCCCTCGACAACGCTGACGGGGATGCGCGTGGCCTGGACGGGCTCTGCGGCTGCCCAACCAGGACCCAGCGTGGCGATGAAAAGGGCCGCCACCGTGCGGGCAGCGGCCTTCTCGGCGTGGGCCGTTCGTGCCAAGGATCTCCTCCTAGCCCGGCCTATTCATGAGGCTTTGACGCATTGGGACCCAACT
>CAZQAT010000061.1:13715-27182 GCA_964591315.1 uncultured Planctomycetaceae bacterium | reverse complement strand
GACTGGGGGCAACACGACAAGGAACGCGAGCAAGGTCAGGGTGTGTCTCATGGTGAACAGGGGGCGCGGATGACTGGCCGGAAAGTGATCGGGGGAGCCAGGCGCCCCTATCTCTTTCCAAGTTGTGGCTTTCGGGTCCCATTGACATGCATGATGGCCTGTCTGTAATGGTCGCTCTAGGAGAGTGCAAATGGGCGAGGCCGAGTCCTAATTCCTCGATCAGGCCGGAAGCTGCCTGCTGGCCCTTCCAGGAGACACGCAGGCTGCCTTCTCCCTCGAGGTCGAGTTGACGACCCAGCGGTCTGGAATGCTCGCGCGCCGAGCTCCCCTGTTCTGTCCCTCGAGTACAGATGGGCGGGGTCTGGGGCCTGGCGTGGGGCCGCTCGCGGTGAGGGTTCCCGGCCGGGCTAGGCGCCCTTGCGCGCCGCCAGGAACTGGAAGCGTCCGCGGCGGGCTTCGAAGCCGGGCAGCTTGGCCAGCCAGGAGAGTCCCTTGGCCGCGAGGGACACGAGCCTCCGGGAGCGCGGCGAGAAGTTCCGCGTGCGGAACTCGATCTCCTCCGGTTGGGGCACGGCCTGCAGGCCGAGGCGCCCCTCGATCGTGAGTTCCGCACCGGTCACGAGCGCCTCGACCGCCGCGGGCGCCAGGGGTTCGAAGGGACCGATGTTCGGCTCGGGCGCGAGCACGTACTCGACTCCCTTGGGCCCGCCGCGTCGGCGGCGGAGGTTCTCGGTGGTCTGGTGGAAGGAGCTCTCGCTCACGAAGCCCACCAGGAGCTGTCCACCGGGCTTGAGCCAGGAGGCCATGTCCGCGACGAGGGACGGGCGGTCCGCGCTCGCGAGATCCTCGAGGCGGAAGAGGCAGCTGACCACGTCGTAGGCCCCGGCCTCGGGGGAGGGGAAGTCCTCGGCAACGGAGCTCTCCGGCCAGGCGCAGGTGCTGCCCTTGGGGCGCGTGCGCCTGGCGACGAAGGCGGCCACCTCCGGGCTGCGCTCCGCCACGTCGAAGGCGAAGCCCTTGCGGGCGCGGCTGAGATTCTCGGTCACGATGCCGTTGCAGGGCAGGACGTCGAGCCAGCGCAGGTGTTCGGCCCCGTCCTCGGGCTTGTCGAGCCCGAAGGGCACGAGCTCCTCGAGCATCGTCTCCCAGGCCCGCACCTCCCAGGCCCGGGGCTTGTTGTGGCGCAGGCCGTTGAGCACCCGCGCCCGCTGGTAGACCTGCAAGAGCTCCGGCGTCCAGTCCTCGGGCGAGGCGGAGGAGGGGACCGCCTGGCCCGCGTAACGGTTGTAGTGGGTGACCCGCTCGAGGGGCCGGCGCCCGGGGGCGCGGGCGTTGGTCTTGTCCGGATAGCCGAGGGCCAGGACCGCGATCACGAGCCGGTCGTAGGGCAGGCCGACCTTCTCCCGCAGCACCTCCCGGTCGCCCATCTGGGTGATCCAGAAGGTCCCGAGGCCGAGGGCGTGGGCCGCCAGGCTCATGTTCTCGATCATGGCGCTGGCGGACTGGATGTTGGCCCAACCCTCCTCGGAGAAGTCGCGGCCGTAGGAGACGACCAGATTGACCGGCGCGTTGCCCAGCTGGGTCGAGAGGGTCGCCAGGTCCGCGTTGATCTCCGGGTCGTCCACGGCGACCACGTCCCACATCTGGTAGTTGCAGGAGCTCGGCGCCCAGATGCCCGTGTGCAGCACCTTGTCCACAAGCTCCCGCGGGACCGGGTCCGGCTTGAAGCGCCGGATCGAGCGCCGCCCGTAGAGCACCTCCCAGAAGTCCTGCTCCGGCAGGCCCCAGTCGGGACGGCCGGGGTCCAGGTCGCCGGCCTGCGACTTCTTGTCGGAGGCGGACTTGCCGGAGGGGGAGGGCTCGGGGGAGGACATGGGTCAGGGATCGGCCTGCGCCGCCCGGAAGTTGATGATCGCCCGCGAGGGTCGCGCAGCGGGGCAGCGAGACGGTACAGGAATGGAGGGCGGGTGGGGAAGCGGGGTAGGATCGCCCGGCCGGATCCCGACCGCCAGCGCACCCTTGAAGCCCATGCTCCACACCCTGCTCTGCCTCAGCGCCCTCGCCTGCTCCACGACCCCGAACGCGCCGCAGGGGGGCGGAGCCGACGGGCTCCGCACGCCGAGCGAGCACCTCGGCCGACCCCTGGGCGCGGACTTCACCCTGGCCGACTGGGGCGAGGTCTCCTCCTACTTCTGGCACCTGGACGGCGCCAGCGAACGCGCGCGGACCGAGGTGGTCGGCAAGAGCACCGAGGGCCGTGACTTCCTGCTGACGACCATCTCCGACCCGGAGAACCTGGCGCGTCTCGAGGAGCTCAAGCACTACGCGGAGGTCCTGGCCGACCCCCGGGGCAGGACACCCGAGGAGATCGCCGAGGCGGTGGAGCGCGGCAAGGTCTTCCTGTTCATCTCCTGCGCCATGCACGCCACCGAGTGCGCCGGCAACCAGTTCGGCATGGCCTTCGCCCACGAGCTGGCGACCAGCGAGGAGGAGCCCTGGAAGAGTGCTCGTCGGGAGATGGTCATCAACGTCATCCCCAGCCAGAACCCCGACGGCACCGACCACGTGACGAACTGGTACCGGGAGACCGTCGGTACGCCCTACGAGGCCACGGGCCTGCTCAAGCTCTACCAGTACTACGCGGGCCACGACAACAACCGCGACTGGTTCATGCTGACCCAGAACGAGACGCGCATCACCACCGAGCTGCTCTACAAGGTCTGGCGCCCCCAGGTCTACTGGGACGTGCACCAGCAGGGCTCGACCCGCGAGCGCTTCTTCGTGCCGCCCTTCCGGGACCCGCTCAACCCGAACCTGGAGCCGATGATCATCTCGGGCATCGACGCCCTGGGCAGCCGGGTCCTGCTCGACATGACCCGCGAGGGCTTCACGGGGGTCTCGACCGGCGTCTCCTACGACATGTGGTGGAACGGCGGCAACCGCAACGTGCCCGTGCGCCACAACATCATCGGCCTCCTGACCGAGGCGGCCTCGGCGGACCTGGCGACCCCGATCTTCCTGCCGGTGGACGAGCTCTCGGCGCCTCGCGGGCTCGGGGGCTACGTGCCCTCGAACCGCTTCCCCAAGCCCTGGCCCGGGGGCTGGTGGCGGGTCCGCGACATCATCGACTACGAGCTGGCCTTCGGGCGCTCGCTGCTGGCGAGCCTCTCGCGCGAGCGTGCTTTCTGGCTCCAGAACGCCTCCGACGCCGCCGTGCGCGCCATCGCCGAGAACGGCAAGACCGCGCCCCTGGCCTGGATCCTGCCCAGCGACAACCGCGACCCGAGCGCGGTGCGGCGCCTGTGCGACGTGCTCCTGCGCACGGGCGTCGAGCTGCACGTCTCCGAGGGCGAGCTGCGCGCCGACGGCCGCAGCTGGCCCGCGGGCTCGGTCGTGATCCTGCGCGACCAGCCCTACGGCACGCACGTCAAGGATCTGCTGGAGGTGCAGCGCTACCCCGAGGGGGACTCGCCCTACGACGTCTCGGGCTGGACCCTGCCCTTCCTGCTCGGCGTCGAGCGCGTGGAGACCATGGCGATGCCCGAGGGCGAGCTACGGCCGGTCGAGACCGTCGACGCGGCCACCGCGGCCTTCGGCGGTGACCCGCGCGTGGCGGAGGCCGGCGCGCTGCTCTCGACCCACGACAGCAGCAGCTGGACGCACGTCCACGCGGGCCTCGAGGCCGGCCAGGACTACCACCTCGTCGGCTCCGGCGATCACGAGGGCCTGCTCTTCCAGCTCGAGGGCAGGACGGTCCTGGACGGCGACACGAAGCTGCGCGAGCTGCCCCGCATCGGCCTCTACACCCCCTGGTCCGGCGTCAAGAACGAGGGCTGGATGCGCTACGTGCTCGACAGCCAGGAGGTGCCCTACGTGCGCGTGCGCAACGAGATGCTGCGCGCCGGCCGCCTGGACGCCTTCCTCGACGTCTTGATCCTCCCCAGCCTCTCCTCGCGCCAGCTCGACCAGGGGCGCGCGCCCGGAACCGTGCAGCCCGAGTACGCCCGCGGCATCGAGGCCGAGGGGGCCGTGGCCCTGGAGGAGTTCGTTCGCGGCGGCGGGACGCTGATCACCATGGAGTCCTCGGGGGCCTACGCGATCGAGCTCTTCGGCCTGCCGCTGGTGGACGTCACCCGCGGCGAGGAGGGGGCGGGCTTCTCGTGTCCGGGCAGCGTGCTGCGCACGATCCCGGAGGAGAGCTCCTACACCGCCGGCCTGCCGGCTTCCGTGGCGGCCATGTTCTCGCGCTCGAGGGCCTGGCGCACCATGACGGGGGAGGAGCGCGAGGCGGCGGGCCTCGACGAGGTCGAGCTGGAGGTTCCCCTGCGCTACGCGCCGACGCGCCTGTTGATGTCGGGCTGGATCCAGGGGCCGGAGGTGATCGAGGGCGAGGCGGCCTGGGTCGTGGCGCGCCACGGCGAGGGCCTGGTGCACCTCTTCGGGTTCCGGCCTCAGTACCGGGGCTGGTCCACGGGCACCTTCGGCCTGGTGCACCGGGCCGCCCTCCTGAACGGCGGCGAGTGAAGCGCGTCCTGCACAGCCTGGCCCTGGTTGCGGCCGTGGCGCTCGGCAGCTCGGCCTGCCGGGGCCCCGAGCCCCAGCTCGAGCTGTCCGCGGAGGAGCCCGAGCTGCGTCCGCTGACCCTGAAGGATCACCGCAGCGGAGCGGTCATCCGCCGCTGGAGCGTGCTGGTCTACCCCGACGGCCGCCAGCTCAAGCACGGCAAGGACCGACGCTGGTACCCGAGCGGGTCGCGCCTCTCGGAGGAGGAGTTCGACCACGGGGAGCAGGTGGGGGAGCTGCGCCGCTGGTACCGGAACGGCCGGCGCCAGTCGGAGGCGAGCTTCGACCCCGAGGGCGGGCTGACCCCGATGAGCTTCTGGCACGAGAACGGCCAGCTCGCCGCCCGCGGCCAGGGCCGCCGGGGCCGCCGGGAGGGCTACTGGGAGCACTGGTACCCCGGTGGAGATCCCCGGGAGCGGGGAGGCTACATCGACGGCACCCGCAGCGGCCTCTGGATCCTCTTCTACGAGGACGGCTCGACTCGCTCCATCGGCCGCTTCCAGGAGGGCGAGCGGGTCGGTCCCTGGCGCCACTTCGAGCCCGGGGAGCGCTTCGAGGCGGACTCCGACGCATGAGGCTGGGGGCCTGGCGCGATTCCGGCCGATCTGGAGGGAGAGCGCCCGCGCCGGCGGTTCCCGGGCCGTAGCTCCTCGGTCCACCGCGGTCCCCACCGGATCGCTTAGACTCTCTCCCAGGCCCACTCCCCGGCAGACCGCTCCCCCCCATGAGCCCTCGACTTCGCCCCCTCGCCCTCGCGGCGACCCTCTGCCCCTTCGTCCTGGCGCCCGCCGGCTGCGGCGGCGAGGCCGGCCCGCCCCCGCGCACGGGGCCGCCCCAGCACGTGCTGCTGATCGTGGTCGACACCCTGCGGGCGGACCACCTCTCCTGCTACGGCTACTGGCGCGAGACCTCTCCGAACATGGACGCCGTGGCCGCCACGGGCGTGCGCTTCGAGCAGTCCATCGCCCAGAGCTCCTGGACCGCCCCGAGCATGGTCACGATGATGACCGGCCAGCGGGTGCAGCAGGACCGCCTCCACGTGGAGGACGACAAGCCGACCCTGGCGGAGCTCTTCCGGGACGCGGGCTTCAACACGGCGGCCTGGAGCGCCAACGAGCTGCTCAACTCCAAGAACGGCTTCGACCGCGGCTTCCAGAGGTTCACGGACGAGAAGGGCTGGCACGACGAGATCAAGCCCTCGGGCAGCCTGAAGCCGATCTTCGCCTGGCTCGACGAGAACAAGGGGAAGGACACCTTCACCTGGGTGCACTTCACCGATCCCCACGACCCCTACGAGCCGCCGGCCAGGTTCCGCAGCGGCCAGCTCGGCAGGCTGACCGACTTCCACGAGGCCCAGCTCCGCAAGGCTGCCGAGAAGGGCGGCACCCTCGACAGCCTCGAAGAGGACATGGCCGAGGTGGCGCGCTTGATGGGGCTCTACGACGACGAGATCCAGTCGGTCGACGCCAAGATCGGCGAGCTGATCGGTCGCCTCGAGCAGAACGGTGACCTGGAGAATGCCGTGGTGGTGATCACCTCGGACCACGGCGAGTGTCTCTGGCAGCGCATCGAGTCCGACGCCCGCTTCGAGGCACGCCGGGAGATGAACAAGCACCGGCCCATGATCCAGGAGCTGCTCAAGGGCACCCACGGAGACTTCGTGTACCAGGAGCTGGTGCGCGTGCCCTTGATCGTCATGGCCCCGAGCCTGGGGAGGGGGGTGGTCGAGGAGACCGTGATGGAGCACGTGAACATGCCCTCGTCGATCCTGAGCCTCGCGGACGTCCAGGTCGCAGGCATGGACCAGATGGTCGGCCGCAATCTGTGGGGCGACGACGTCCCGCCGGGCGCGTACTCCATGACCGCCCTCGGGGAGTCCTTCGTCGACGATGACGGCTGGAAGCTGATCCTGCCCACCGAGCTGGGACGCTTCGACTACGGGCAGCCGGTCCAGCTCTACGACCTCAACGCCGACGCTCAGGAGTCGAACAACCTCGCCTCGCAGCACCCCGATCGCGTGCGGGAGATGACCGCGCGGATCGAGGAGCGTCGGCGCACGGCCCTGCCCGTCCTCTCCATTGACGAGCTGATGGAGAGGCAGCGGGCGAACCAGTCCGAGATCGAGAAGCTGGGCTACGCCGGCGGGCACCTCGACCACGACCACGACCACAGCGCTGGCGCCGCGGCTTCCGATGCCCTGAAGGGCAGCTGGAGGGCCTCGATCTCCGGCGAGCCCGCCCCCCAGCTGGGCGACGCGTTCACCCTGATGTTCGGGAGCGTCGAGGGCCGCCTGCGGGGCTACCTCGAGGCGGCCGAGAGCCAGGGCCGGATGCGGGCCCTCGACTTCGACGCGGCCTCGGGCGAGCTCTCCTTCACCTTCCTGGAGGGCGGGGTCCGGCTCGACTTCACGGGCAGGCTGGCCGAGGGCGCCATCGAAGGCCGCATCACGATCGAGGCGGACGGCTTCGAGGCGAGCTTCAAGGCCGAGCCCATCGTCCAGGCGGCCCGGGAGTCCGCGCCGGTGGGCGCGGGTCAGTAGGGCTTGCGGTCCTCCTTCGCCGCCCAGGCCTCGAAGGGGCCGGCGGCCTCCTCGGAGAGCAGCCGCGCCGTCGGAAGCTCCCGCGCCTCGAGGGGCCGCGCCAGCTCCGCGTAGAGCCGCTCGTCGTCGAAGCCCGCCGCCGCCGCGTCCTGGCGCGTCGCCGCGAACCACAGGCGGTCGAGGCGCGACCAGCCGATGGCCCCCAGGCACATGGGGCAGGGCTCGCAGGAGGCGAACAGCTCGCAGCCCGCGAGCACATGGGTGCCGAGAGCCTCGCAGGCGGCGCGGATGGCGACCACCTCCGCGTGGGCGGTGGGGTCGCCGCTGGAGGTGACCCGGTTCTGGCCCGTGGCCACCAGCTCACCCCCGCGCAGGATCACCGCGCCGAAGGGGCCGCCGAGGTCCGCCTCGACGCCCTCCCGGGCCAGCTCGAGGGCGCGCCGCATGGCCTCATCGGGGGTCCAGAGCTCCTGACCGTCCTTCATCAGCCCTAGCATCGGCTCGCCGGTCCACCCTGCGTCCTCCCAACCCGTGCGAAATGTCGCGATCGGGACGGCGTCCGGACTGGATCGGCAGGCCGGGATCCCCAGAATCGGTTCATGCACCCCGCTCCCGAGCTGCGCATCGTTCAGGCCGAGAACCTGGCCTGGCTCCGGGGCCAGCCCGCCGGGGCCTTCGACCTGGTCTACCTGGACCCGCCCTTCAACACCGGCCGGGACCAGCGCCTGCGGCGGGTGCGCTGCGAGCGGGACGAGGAGGGGGGCGACCACACCGGCTTCGGGGGTCGGCGCTACCGCACGACCCGGGGGGGCGAGCTGGCCTACGGCGACCGCTTCGACGACTACCTGGGCTTTCTCGAGCCCCGCCTGGTGGAGGCCTGGCGGGTCCTGAGCCCGACCGGGACCCTGTTCGTGCACCTGGACCCCCGGGAGTCCCACTACGTGAAGGTGCTGCTCGACCGCATCTGCGGCCGGGAGTGCTTCCTGAACGAGGTGGTCTGGGCCTACGACTACGGGGGGCGGACCAAGAAGCGCTGGTCCCCCAAGCACGACGTTCTGCTGATCTACGTGCGGGATCCGGAGTGCTACACCTACGAGTACGAGGCCATCGACCGGGTCCCCTACATGGCCCCGGGCCTGGTGGGGCCGGAGAAGGCCCGGCGCGGAAAGACCCCCACGGACGTCTGGTGGCAGACGATCGTCAGCCCCACGGGCAAGGAGCGCACGGGCTACCCGACCCAGAAGCCCCTGGCCATCCTGGAGCGCATCGTGCGGGTCCACTCGCGGCCCGGCGACCGGGTCCTGGACGCCTTCGCGGGTAGCGGGACCACCGGCGAGGCCGCCTGGCGTCACGGGCGGGCGGCGGTCCTGGTGGACGAGAATCCCCAGGCGATCGAGGTCATGCGGCGGCGCCTGGAGGGGGCCGCCCCGGTGCTCGAGACGCCGTGCTCAGGGGACGGACCGGCGGCGGAGGGGCAAAAAGCCCGTGGCGGTGTAAATCCTCCCGCCGCGAGGACTTGACGGCCGCGGGGAAGGGAGTAGCCTGGTTCGCTCGAAATGCCTCGCTGGCGGGTTCCTCCGCCGGCGATTTTTTCGTACGGGAACCCCTCTGGAGCCTAGCTCGACGGCCCAGAGCCCTTCATCTCGACCCTTCTCGCGCCTCCGGTATAGCCCTTCGGGCCCGGGAGGCGCCCGCCCGAGCCATTGCGATGACCACTGCCATCAAGACCGAATCCCCGCGCAAGACCACGACCAAGCCGGGGCTCCAGACCCACCGCAACATCGGCATCATGGCCCACATCGATGCCGGCAAGACGACGGTGACGGAGCGGGTCCTCTTCCTGACCCAGAAGATCCACAAGACCGGCGAGGTCCACGACGGCGCGGCGACCATGGACTACCTCGAGGAGGAGCAGAAGCGCGGCATCACGATCGCGTCTGCGGCCACCTCCTGCGAGTGGAACGGGCACTCGATCAACATCATCGACACCCCGGGCCACGTGGACTTCACCGCCGAGGTGGAGCGCTCCCTGCGGGTGCTGGACGGCGCCATCGCCGTCTTCGACGCCGTCAGCGGCGTCGAGGCCCAGTCGGAGACCGTCTGGCGTCAGGCAGACCGCTACGGGGTCCCGCGCATCTGCTTCATCAACAAGATGGACCGCGTGGGGGCGGACTTCGCGGGGGCCGTGGACTCGATCGTCCAGCGCCTGGGGGCTCACCCGGTGCCGGTCCAGATGCCGGTCGGGGCCGAGAAGAGCTTCAGCGGCGTGATCGACCTGATCCGCATGAAGCTGCTGACCTTCTGCGAGGGCGGCGAGGGCCGCTCCTACGAGGAGTCGGACGTGCCGGAGAGCCTGATGGAGGAGGCGCAGCTCAACCGCCACCACCTGCTCGAGGCCGCGGCCGAGTTCGACGACGAGCTGCTCGACCTCTTCCTCGAGGACGAGGAGGTGCCCGAGGAGATGATCTACCGCGCCCTGCGCGCCGGCACCCTGCGCATGAGCATCACGCCGGTGCTGGCGGGCTCGGCGCTCAAGCACAAGGGCGTGCGCTTCGTGCTCGACGCCGTGGTCGATCTCCTGCCCAGCCCCCTCGACGTCCCGCCGGTGGAGGGCACGGACATCAGGGACGAGTCGATCAAGCTCACCCGCGAGGCCAAGGACTCCGAGCCCGTGGCGGTCATGGCCTTCAAGACAATCGCGGAGCAGACCGGCGACCTGACCTTCGTGCGGGTCTACTCCGGCGTCCTCCAGAAGGGCGCCAAGCTGCTCAATCCCCGCACCGGCAAGCACGAGCGCATCAGCCGGCTGATGAAGGTGCACGCCAACAAGCGGGAGATGGTCGACAGCTGCGGCGCCGGCGAGATCGCCGCCGTGATCGGCCTGAAGAACACCATCACCGGCGACACGCTCTGCGACAACGGTCAGCCCATCGCGCTGGACAAGATCACCTTCCCCGACACGGTCATCTCGATCTCCATCGAGCCGAAGAAGACCGGTGACCGGGACAAGCTCTCCGAGTCCATCGCGCGCATCGTCCGCGAGGACCCGACCTTCCGGGCTCAGACCCTGGAGGAGACCGGTCAGCTCGTGATCAGCGGCATGGGTGAGCTGCACCTGGAGGTGGTCGTCAACCGCCTCAAGAGCGAGTTCAATCTCGAGGTCCTGACCGGCCGCCCGAAGGTGGCCTACAAGCAGCGCCTCGAGCGCGGTCTCGAGACCGAGGCCCGCTACGTGCGCCAGTCCGGCGGTCGCGGCCAGTTCGCCGTCGCCCGCGTGCGTTTCGAGGCCGTTGAGACCAAGGACAACGAGTTCGAGTTCGTGGACGAGATCAAGGGCGGCGCCGTCCCGCGGGAGTACATCCCCTGCGTCGGCGCGGGCCTCAAGGAGGTCTTCGGGACGGGTGGCCGTACCGGCTACCCCTTCGTCAACGTGCGCGCGGCCCTCTACGACGGGAAGGCCCACGATGTCGACTCCAGCGAGCTGGCCTTCCACAACGCGGGCATGCTCGCGTTCCGCCAGGCGATGGAGAACAACATCATCCTCCTCGAGCCCTACATGAAGGTCGAGGTGCGGGTCCCCGAGGAGTACCTCGGTTCGGTCGTGGGGGACCTCAACTCCCGCCGCGGCGAGGTCAGCGAGGTGGACAGCCAGGGTGACCTGCGCGTGGTGCGCTCGGTGGTGCCGATCGCCGAGATGTTCGCCTACTCCTCCGCCCTGCGCGGCGCGACCCAGGGTCGCGGCTCCTTCTCCATGGAGTTCCAGGAGTACCGCGACCTGCCCAAGAGCCTCTCGGAGAAGATCCTGGCCGGCGGCGAGTGAGCCGAGGACCGAGCGAATGCGAGGGGCGGGCAGCGGTGACCACCGCTGCCCGCCCCTCATTTGTCCCCGTGTCCGCCTGCCCCTTGGACCGCCCCCGGCCTCCCGCTACGATCCCGGCATGCCTAGCACAGCCCGTAGACGCTGGTCCAAGGAGCTCGACTTCGAGATCGACGGCATCGCCCTCAGCTCCGAGGGACCGATCCTGATCCACGGCTACGAGGCCCCCGCCGGCGGCATGTGGATCGACGAGGTCATCCCCGGGAAGCTGCTCGCCATGGACCGCAGCACGGGCGACGGCTACTGGCACTCGCCCTGCGAGGTGGGCTACGGCCGCGGCTTCGGCGCGGGCTTCGGGGAGGGTGAGGACATCATCGTGCTGGGCCCGAGCGCGAACGGGCACCGCATCATCCGCATGGACACCGGCACCGGGAAGCTGCTCGGCGCGGAGCCCATCGACGCCTTCGACGAGGCCCACGTGTGGGGTGACATCTGTGTCTGCGCCAAGGCCGGGCAGGTCTTCGCCATCTCCTCGGCCATGATGCAGGAGGCCTGGCGCTTCAGCCGCGAGGGCCAGCGCTTCCACCAGGTCGCCCGCTCGGGGGACTGGATTCTGGTGGTGCACAGCGACCGCAAGACGCACCAGAAGGGCGTCCTGGCCCTCGACGCCGTCACGGGCGAGGTGGCCGAGACGGTCCTGGCGCCCACCATCGGCGTGCTCGACGGCATCGCCGCCGACGGCCAGAACCTGTGCGTCCTGACCGCGGACGTGGCGGCCCTCCTGCCGGTGGAGCTGGCCACGAGCTTCCTGGCGGACCTGGAGGAGCGCGGCGGGCCCCACGGGGACATCGCGATCGATCGCTCGACCCTCCTGGGCCTGTCCGTCGAGGACGAGCGGGCGCGGGTCGTCTGGTACGAGATCCTCTCGACCCAATCCGGGGACGCGGACGACGTCAGCATCACGGCCGACAGCGGCAAGCTCTACATCTCCCGGGGGGCCATGGTGGAGGTGCGGGACCTGGTCTCCGGCCGCCTGCTGGGTGAGTGGACTGTGCCGGGCCTGGACGAGCAGGTGGCCTGGCAGGTCTCCAGCGGGGCCGGGCTGCTGGCCGAGGAGAACCGGATCTCGGTCTTCGAGCTGCCGGCCTGAGCCGGGCGCGCCTGGCCGGCGGCCTCACCCTGCCCGGAGGGGCGAGCGGGGGCGCCTCCCGGCAGAATTCGCAGCCTCCGGTCCGAGGGCGCTTGACGGAGGGGGCTGCGAGGGGACAATTCTCGGCCCCATGGCCAAGAAGAAGGAAGAGAAGCCGGAGCCCCAGCTCGACGAGGACGGGATCGTGATCCACGAGTTCCAGCACACCGTGCTGGTGGTGGTCTCTCCCGACGGATTCGGCGAGCAGGGCGTGTGCTTCGCCCGCTCGCAGCTGGGCAACGTCCGCATCGCCACCCGCGTGACCTCCTCGCGCTACGACGACGTCCTCAAGGGACGCCTGCAGGAGTTCTTCCTGGCCGACGTGCCCCTGGCCGACGTCAAGGCCGAGGACTTCACGGGCATCCTGATCGCCTCCGCTGACAGCGACGAGCTGGCCGGCGACCCGCAGGTGGTGGAGCTCGTGCGCCAGATCGCCGCCCAGGGCAAGCTGGTGGCCTCGGTCGGAAACGGCCTCGAGGTGCTCGTGCGCGCGGGGGTGGTCAAGGGCAAGCGCGTCACGGGGGACAAGAAATCCGAACAGGCCGCCAAGAAGGCGGGCGCCAAGTACACTGGTCGTCAGGTCGAGGCCTCCGGCAACGTCGTGACGGCCCTCGACGAGTGCGCGGGCCTGCGCTTCGGCCGTGCTCTGGTCGACACGGTCGTGCGGCTCGAGCACCCGAAGGCGAGCTGAGCTCGGCCGCCGATCAGACCCAATCCAGAGAAGGGCTCCCTGCGCGGGAGCCGACCCGACCCGACCTCGTCCCCGTGGATCCCGCGAGGGGCGGAGGCTCGGACCCAAGACCCCGTCGACCGACATCGCTTCGGTTGCGACCGTTCCACAACGCGACGCGAGGACGCCTCCTTCCACCTGGCGAATCCATCGCGCGCCCTTGACCGCTCGGGAACCCGCTGCGCGTGGCTCCCGGCACCACGGAGAATGAAAAAGTGACTGCGACTCCGATCCTCGAGAGCCTCTCCCGCGAGTTCAAGACGAAGCTCGAGCACGTTCACGCTGCTCTCGAGCTCATCGACGCGGGCCTGACCGCGCCCTTCATCGGACGCTACCGACGGCCCCAGGTGGGCGGGCTCTCCGAGAGCTTCATCCGCCGCCTCGACCGCCGGCGCCACGAGCTCGAGGAGCTCGGGCGTCGCAAGGGCACCATCCTGCGCCTGCTCGAGAAGGAGGAGGGCGTGCCCGACTCGGTCAAGGAGCAGGTCCAGAACTGCATGGACCGCTTCGAGGTCGAGGACCTGTTCCTGCCTCACCGCCGGCCGGAGCCGGAGGTGCAGCTGGCCCTCGATCGCGGGCTCGGTGCGCTGGCGGACCGTCTGACGGCTCCCTTGCCCCGGGAGAAGGCC
>CAZQAT010000061.1:0-13615 GCA_964591315.1 uncultured Planctomycetaceae bacterium | reverse complement strand
GCCGCCGTGGCCGTGGCCGATGGTGAGCCCGCCCCGACGACCGAGGAGGCCTCGACCGCCGCGGAGGCGAGTGCGGAGGCCCCGGAGCAGCCCGCGCCGGAGACGGCCGCCACCCCCGAGAAGGCCAAGGCCGCGGCCCCCGCCGCGCAGCCGGAGAAGACCGAGGAGGCCACCGCCACCGAGGTCCTGACCCCGGACCTGGCCCGCATCTGCGCCGAGTTCGTCTCCCCGGACAAGGGTGTGCACAACGAGAGCGAGGCCCTGGCCGGCGCCATGCGCATCCTCTCCGACCGCCTCGGCCGCAACCCGCGCCTGCGCGCCTCCCTGCGCAAGATGCTGCGCAAGAACGGAATCCTGAGCGTGCGCCCCCTGGTGGACGAGAAGAAGGCCGGCCGCCACAAGGCCCTGCTCAAGCTCAACCAGCCCATGCGTCAGATCCAGGGCAACCGCCTGCTGGCGATCCGCCAGGCCCAGAAGGAGCGGGTGCTCGCCACGCGCATCACCATGGACCTGGAGCCGGCCCTCAAGAAGGTGGCCCAGGCCCTGGGCAAGCACCTCGACCCGACCGTCACCGGCGCGCTGGACGAGGTCTGCCGCCGGGCCCTGACCCGGCGCCTGTTGCCCATGCTCGAGGAGGACGTGCGCCTCGAGCTCAAGGAGCGCGCCGACCAGGAGGCCCTGCGCTTCCTCTCGCAGCACCTGCGCCAGGTGCTCCTGACTCCCGTCCTGTCCCGCCGCGCGCGGGTGGGCGGCGTGGACGTGAACGCCAAGGGCGACTGGATCTTCGCCCCGGTCGACGCGGACGGCAGCCCCGTGGCGGCCAACCTGCCCGCCGAGGGAGAGGAGGCGCGCAAGGAGATCAAGGTCGAGACCGGTGACAAGGACGCCGCCACCCTGGGGGCCGAGCTGGACGCCGTCCTGCGGCCGCTGGAGCTGGATGCGGTCGCCATCTCGAGCGGCAAGAGCTCCCGCGCCGCCGTCCGCCGCATGCGCGAGGCCTTCGCCGCGGCGCGCATCGAGGCGCCGATCTTCATCGCCACCGAGGCCGGCCTCTCGAACTACGCGAACTCGGAGACGGCCCGCAAGGAGCTGGCGGACCTCTCCATCAGCCAGCGCATGGCCGTCAGCCTGGCCCGGCGCCTGCAGGACCCGATGAACGAGCTGCTCAAGGTGGACCCGCGCCACCTGAGCCTCGGCTCGGAGCAGGCCCTGGTGAGCAAGGCCAACGTGCGGCGCGCCTTCGCCGAGACGGTCGAGTCCTGCGCAGCCCACGTGGGCTGCGACGTGAACCGGGCGCCGGCCCACTTCCTGGCGGTGCTCCCCGGCCTGAACGCGGAGGCGGCGAAGAAGATCCTGGAGCGCCGCGCCGAGGCGCCCATCCGCACCCGCGCCGAGCTGCGGGACGAGGGGGTCCTGACCGAGGCCCAGTGGGCCAGCGCCGCGGGCTTCCTGCGCATCTACCAGTCCCCCGAGCCCCTCGACCGCTCGAACCTGCACCCCGAGCAGTACGTGACCGCTCGCAAGCTGGTCGAGTCCGTGGGCGGATCGGTCGATGACAGCCTGGGGCGCCCGGGGAACACCCGCGGCCTCAAGCGCGAGGACTTCGACCTGGACCCGGACACCTGGCGCGACCTGATGCGCGAGCTGGCCCACCCGGGCCGGGACCCGCGCCACCGCCTCTTCCCGCCTCGCCTCCTCGAGGCGAGCACCGACCCGGCGGTGCTGGTCAAGGACAAGGTGATCGAGGGCGTGGTGACCAACGTCACCAGCTTCGGTGCCTTCGTCGACGTGGGGCTGCCCCAGGACGCGATCGTGCACATCAGTGAGCTCTCCGACCACTACGTGCGGGACGCCCGCGAGCTGGTCAGCGTGGGGCAGGTGATCCGCGCCCGCATCCTCGAGGGCGGCGGCCAGCGCCTGACCCTCTCCCTCAAGAACGTCCCCCGCGAGCAGCGCGAGCGTCGCGGCGGCGGCGGTCGAGGTCCCCGCGGCGGGGGCCGAGGCGGCCGAGGCGGTCGCGGCGGCGGAGGCCGCCGCGGAGGCCGCGATGACCGCCCGCGGGGCAACCCGAACCTGCGCGCGGCCCAGACCCGTCGTGACGGCCTGGGCGGTGCTGCCTCCAGCGGTCGGGGAGGTGGCCGTGGTCCTGGCAGAGGTGGCCCCGGTGGTCCCGGTGGCCGCGGCGGTCCCGGCGGCCGCGGTCGGCGCGACCGTGAAGATGGCGACGAGCGGGTGGACCTGCGCAAGCTCAACAAGGAGTCCGACGGCGGCAAGCACAACCCCTTCGCCGACTTCTTCAAGGGCGACGAGGGCGAGGGCGGCGGAGAGTCCTGAGCTCCGCGTCCCTGTCACCTCAGCTGACCGCCCGCGTTCTCCCGACGATCACTCCTTCCTTCGCTGCCTGAAGGCCTCCCAGGCCTCCTTGAGCGCTTCCTCGCTGAAGAGCTCGGGACCCTGCTCGGAGATGTCGCTCGGCACGATCGGGGGCATGGAGTTCACGTCCGGCAGGGGCTCCTGCTGGTGGTCGTCGTCGGGGTCCAGCTCGTCGAGCAGGCCGAGGCCTTCCCACTCCGGCTCCGGCTCGCGGGCCGGCGGCAGCACCACGCTGTCCCAGTCGAAGCTGGCCACGTCGGGGGCGTCCGACGCGGGCGTGGGGTCCTCTTCGAGCTCGATCTCCAGCTCCAGCTCCTCGAGCGCCTGTTCCTCGCAGGGCAGGCTCGGCTCGGCCTCGAGGTCCCAGTCCACCTGGGCCGGCGGCGCGTCGAGCAGGTCATCGAGCACCTCGCCCAGGGGCGCTTGCTCCTCGATCGTGTGCCGGAGCTGCTCCTGGGTGCTCGAGATGGTGGCCAGCAGGTCCAGGAAGCGGCCCTCGATGGCGTGCTGCTGGGACTGCAAGCGGTCCTCGAAGCGGCGGTCGAGCTGGTCCATGCTGGCTGCCAGGCGGTAGGTGGCGTCCACCTGCATGCCGGAGGTCTTGGCGCCGGCCTGGTCCTGGGCCACGCGCAGGAGGCCCCGCTGGCCCTCCTTGAGCTCGCCCAGCTCCACGTGCAGGCGGGTGATGCGGTCGACCATCTGGCGCATGCCGACGCTGATCGCCTGGGTGCAGTGCATGGCTTCTTCCGCGGAGCGCATCTGCGTACCGGCCTCGCGAGCCAGTCGTGTCAGGTGAGCCAGGAAGAGGGTCAGCACCCCGCAGCCGAACACGACGCCGCTGGAGACGCCCGCCTCACCCAGGCGCCGGGTGATCCAGGACAGCTCGGGCGAGAGCTCCGGACCGACGCCCAGGGCCAGGCCGCAGGCCACCGCCGAAGTGCCCAGCACCCCGAGCAGACGGGCCGACCATCTCGGCCCTCTCGTTCCTCGCCTCGCGCCCTCGCCCTCGCCCTCGGGCGTACGTCGTCTCGATTGCTCCATACCCTGGTCGTCCCGGTCTGGGGGCCCCACACCTCGAGACAGTCTCCCGAGTGCACTCTGATCTCGTCTCCACGCGCAGCCTCCCCCAGGAGCCCGCGTAGCCTCTGCCTCAGGGTCGTCGGGGCCGCCACCCCGTCTTGAGTCAAAGCTCCGCCTTCGTGGGGCCGGGAGAGGGGGGCGCGACCGAGGTTCTTCCAGGGCTCTGATGGCCCGGATACAGTTCGGGCCTCGGAGTCCCCCCTGAAACCATGGCCCAGAAGAAGAGCATTCACGGCGTCGCGGTGGCCCCCGGGCTGGCGATGGGACCGGTCCACGTCATCCGCGCCGCGCCGGAGGTCATCCCCACCTGGGCCCTGCGGGGTGACGAGGTCGAGGGCGAGGTGCAGCGCCTGGAGGCGGCCGTGGAGACCGTCAGCGAGGCCCTGGCCAACCGGCGCCTGAAGCTGATCGCGAGCGGTAGCTCGGAGCAGGAGGCGGAGATCTTCGCCGTGCACCGCATGATCCTCTCGGACCCCTCCGCCATCGAGAAGGTGCGCCAGCGCATCTCCCAGGAGCGCATCAACGTGGAGGCCTGCGTCCAGGAGCTCATCCGCGACCTGGAGACGGCCCTGACGGGGCTGGAGGGCAACAGCGTGCGCTCCTTCGGGGCGGACATCTCCGAGCCCTGGCGGATCGTGCTGCAGGAGCTGATGAGCAGCGAGCGGGAGGCCTTCGTCTCCACCGGCGAGCGGGTCGTCCTGGCCGCCGCCGAGCTGACGCCCCACGTGGTGACCTTCCTGGACAGGGACCGGGTCCTGGCCGTGCTGTGCGAGACCGGCGGGCGCTTCTCCCACGGGGCCGTCCTGGCGCGCTCCTTCGGCTTCCCGTGCGTGGTGGGGGTGCCGAACCTGCTCTCGCGTCTGGAGCAGGGCATGCGCGTCGTGGTGGACGGAGACGTGGGGAGCGTGCAGCTCAGCCCGGATCAGCAGAGCATCGACCACTTCCTCGAGCGCCACAAGCGCCGCGAGGCACGCATCGAGGCCCTCAAGGAGCAGGCCAAGCTGCCGGCCGAGACGCAGGACGGACACCCCTTCGCCGTCAGTCTCAACATCGAGAGTGTGCGGGACCTGGACGTGGCCGGCTTCGACGTCGAGAGCACCCACGGAGTGGGCCTCCTGCGCACCGAGTTCCTGTACATGGAGCGTGCCCAGTTCCCCTCTGAGGAGGAGCAGTATCGGCTCTATCGCCGCGTGGTCGAGCGCCTGGGCGGACGCCCGGTGACCCTGCGGACCCTGGACATCGGTGGCGACAAGCAGCTGCCCTACTTCCAGATGCCGCAGGAGGTGAACCCGGCCCTGGGCTGGCGCGGCGTGCGTGTCTCCCTCGAGTGGCAGGATCTCCTGCGCGTTCAGCTCCGGGCGGCCTTGCGCGCCAGCGAGCATGGCCCAGTGCAGCTCCTCCTGCCCATGGTGACCTCCTGCGAGGAGGTCAGGCGCGTGCACGAGATCTTCGAGCAGGTGTACGCTCAACTGGTCGAGCAGGGCTACGACCTGGCGGAGGAGATCCCGGTGGGGATCATGGTCGAGGTGCCCAGCGCCCTGCTCGACCTGCCGCGTATCCTGCAGGAGGTCGACTTCGTCAGCGTTGGGACGAACGACCTGGTCCAGTACCTGCTCGCCTCTGACCGCGACAACCCCTGGGTCGCCAATCTCTACGACCCCTACCACCCGGCGGTCATCTGGGCCCTGGACTTCGTGGCCCGCTCGGCCCGGGAGGCGGGCAAGCCCTGCATGGTCTGTGGCGAGATGGGCGGCGACTACGCCACGGCGCTGCTGCTCCTGGGCCTGGGCTTCACCGGGGTGTCGGTGGCGGGCAACTTCCTGACCCAGGTGAAGTACGCGGTTCGCAGCTCGAAGCTGGCCGAGGTCCAGGAGCTGGCCAGGGAGGTCCTTGACCTGGACTCCGGGGAGGCCATTCGGCAGCGGCTGGAGCTGGCCCGACAGCGCCTGCACGACCGCCTGCACGAGTCCACCCGAAACCCCTGAGGGTTCGGCCCCGCAAGGGCTTGCGTGGCCTTGGGGGCGCTTTCCGGGACTCTCCAGGGAGCTGGCGCTCGAAAACGGCCTAGGAATTCTGTATTACTAGGGGCTGGAGGCCCGGCCGGGCTCACCCGTTGAGGAGTGGCATGATAAGAATGCCCAATTTTCACGGGTCCTTGATAGACTGTCGCGAAGCAACTTTTTTTGGAGGAGGAAAGTGCGCGGATCGAGGTGGGGTGGAGACCAATCGGACCGACCTCGCCGGGGACGCTGGTCCCAGGCGGAGGTTTCGCGATTGAAGGAGATGTACGGCCTGAAAAGCGTCGAGTACATCTCCAAGGAGCTGAACCGCCCTGCCGCCAGCATCCAGAAGATGGCCGAGACCATCTTCCCGATCGCCACCAGGACCGGCCCCTGGACGGCGCCCGAGGTGCAGCGGATGAAGAAGTACCTCGGCATCTGCGAGGTCGAGATCATCGCGCGCATCTTCGGCCGGGCCGTCTCGGAGGTGCAGAGCCAGATCGAGGAGCTCGATCAGCAGCAGACCGACGCCCCCTGGACCCAGGAGGAGATCGCCGAGTTCAAGCGGGTCTACGGCACGCGTACCGACAAGGACATCGCGCGCGTCTTCGGCCGCACCGAGGAGGCCGTGGCCGAGAAGGCCAACGAGCTCTGCCTCGCCAAGGACAAGGCCTTCGTGCGCAAGATCTCCGGTGAGGAGATCACCACCCGCATGCCGCGCTGGTCGGCGGCCGAGATCGAGAGGCTGCGCTCCATGTACGCCGACCACTCGAACCTCGAGATCGCCCAGGTCCTCAACCGCTCGGTCAAGAGCGTCGTGTCCAAGGCCCACAACATCGGCCTCAAGAAGGACACGCAGCGCCTCCAGGAGATGGGCCGCCAGAACGTCTCCCTGCGCTACAACCGCAAGTCGATCGGCGAGACCACGGAGCAGGAGCCGACCGGGAGTGACCGGCAGGGCGAGGGTCCCGACACAGGCACCCCCGCTCCTTCGCCGCCCGAGGACGAGATCCCCCGGGGCTGAGCCCGCGCCGCTCTCAGCCCCCGCGGGGGTGGGCCAGCTTCATGCAGAAGACCGAGCCCCCGGACTTGAGGAACTCCGAGGTCTGTAGCTCCCGCAGCGGATAGCCCCGCCCGCGCAGGAGTCCCGCCACTCGCGTCGCGCCCTCTTGCATCACGACCGTCGGGCGCCCTCCTCCGGAGTCCGCCGCCCAGGCGTTGCAGGCGAAGCAGCGGCGAGCCTCCTCGTCGGTGACCTCGATCGGGTCGGCGAAGAGGGCCTCGACGAGGCCCCGGGCCGCCGGGCCGAAGGCGCTCGGGTTCCACAGGCAGGTCGCCTCGTCGATGGGGGCCAGGGCCGTGTCCAGGTGGTAGAGGGCGGGGTCCACCAGCTCCAGCACCACGACCGGCAGGTCGTAGCGCTCCGCCAGCTCCTCCCAGGCGGCCCGCTCCGTCCGTGGACCCACGCCGCCCCACAGCAGGCGCCGCCGCGGGTGCCAGAGCCCGTCCCCGGTGCCCTCGAAGCGGGCCGCGGGCCCCTCCAGGGGCTCGACCCGCCAGCCACGCTCCTCGAAGTGCCGCGCCAGCCGCTCCACCTCGCCGGCGCGCTGCGGGCTGGCCATGCGGCTCGGCACCCAGCGCGGCGGCGCGCCCGCCACGGCCGCCGGCAGCGGCAGGCCCGGGTTGGCGCAGAAGACGAAGTCCGGGTGGCCGGCCAGGGGGCCCTCGACCGTCACGGCCACCCCGCAGGCCTCGAGCGTGTCCCGCAGCTCCTCCCACTGCGCGCGGGCGAGGCCCCGGTCGACCCGCTGTAGCTTCCCGTCCTCGTCCCGCATGTGCGGGTTGATGGCGTAGGCCACGTCGAACTCCGCCGGGTCGGTCATCAGGACTCCGTCGAAGGGCGGCAGGGACGGGAGCTCGGCGAGCTCGAAGTCGAGCTCCTCGACGCGGTCGATGCAGGGCATGGGGGACCTTAGCCCTGGGCCGAGGAGACGACCAGCCCACCCCCTGGGGCGGGCGGAGTGGGTCGCGGACCTGCGGCTCCGGACCGTCGCGGCCCCTCCATTCCCTGGATTTTTCCCTGGGGAAGAGCCCGGGGTGGTGGATGCAGAATAGGATCTAAGACTGGAGGGGTTCGACCCTCGATCCGCGAACTCCCATACCCACGTCCATCCCCATGCGCACGTCCACTCTCTCCGTCGCCGGTCTCCTGTTCCTGCTCTCACCGACCGTGGCCGCCCAGGCCACCTGGACCTCCCTCGGCACCGGCTCCGCCTGGGACATGTCCGACGACGGGCAGTTCGTGGTCGGCGAGAACGGCGGCAGCGCCTTCCTGTGGTCCTCCGGCGGCGGCCAGGCCAGCATCGGCCAGGACGACGCGGTGGGAGTCTCGAGCGACGGCACCGTGGTCTTCGGCAACGCCACCGACAGCGGCGGCAACACGGTCGCGGCCCGCTGGACCCAGGCGGGTGGTTGGACCCTGCTGGGCGGCATCGGCGGCCAGTCGGGGAGCAGCGTCTCCACCGCCTACGGCATGTCGGCCGACGGCAACGTGGGCACGGGCCTGGGCTGGGTCAACGCCGGCACCGCGGGCGCCTTCAGCTGGACGCCCGGCGGCGGCATGACCCAGCTCCCGCAGCAGGGCCCCAACTCGAGCCGCGGCAACGCGGTCTCCAGCGACGGCACCCACATCGGCGGCTGGGACGAGGCCGGCAACGGCTCGCGCCGGGCCGTCTTCTGGGACAGCAACCAGGTCCAGACCTTCACCTGCGTGACCCCCACGAACACCGATGGCGCGGGCGAGGTCTGGGGCTTCAGCTCCGACAACGCCTTCGTGGTCGGCGGGACCGAGGGCGAGGGCTTCGTGTGGGACGCGGTCAACGGCATGACCAAGACCGGCGGCCTGCCGAGCAACGATCTCTTCAAGACGGGCGAGGCGCGCGGCGTCTCCGACGACGGTGAGAAGGTCGTCGGCTGGTACCGGGTGACCTTCCCCTTCGACACCCGGGCCACCATCTGGACCCCCGGGAGCGGCATCGAGGAGCTCAAGGGCTACCTCGAGGCGCGCGGCGCCACGGGTGTGCCGAGCCTGACCTTCGCCGCCACCATCAGCGCCGACGGCCGGCGCGTCCTGTGCAACTTCCAGGGCGGCTGGGGCATCGCCGACCTGGGCCCGGACGTGGGCCCCGGCACGGTCTACTGCTTCTGTGAAGCGTCCGGCCCCTGCGGCAACAACGGCACCGCCGAGTCCGGCTGCGCCAACTCCGCCGGCCCGGGCGCGATCGTGACCTCCGGCGGCAGCGCCAGCGTCGGCGCCGACGACCTGACCTTCCTCGCCACCGGCCTGCCGGTGAACAAGCCGAGCCTGCTCTTCAGCGGCACGGCCCCCGGCAACTCGATCCTCGGGGACGGCCTCCTGTGCGTCGGCGGCACGATCCAGCGCCACGACGTCTTCTTCTCCGACGGCGCCGGCACGGCCGCCTACGGTCCGGGCCTGGCGGCTGCCTGGGGCTGGAACCCCGGCGACACGCGCTTCTTCTCCGTCTGGTACCGCGACCCCGGGGGCCCCTGCAACTCGGGCTACAACCTGGCGAACGGGATTCGGATCAACCACCTCCCGTAGCCCTCTCCCAGCGCTCTCGGCGGCCGCCGCTCCCCCCTTGCGCGGGGAGCGGCGGCCGCTCTCTTGGGCGGAGAGGCGTCACCAGACCCGCTGCACCTCCAGGGTGCAGGAGCCCATCTGGTTCTGGACCACGCCGGTCACGCACACCACGCCGAACTCGGTCAGGCGCTGGCCGTCGCGCTGGTAGACGTCGGGGAAGAGCACGCACTCCGCCAGGCCGCTCTCGTCCTCGAGGGTCAGGAAGCGCATCCACTGGTCGTTCGAGGTGTGCACCCGGCGGCTGGCCACGAGCCAGCCGCGCAGGGTGATGCGTCCGCCCTCGAGCTCGCGCAGCTCCGCGCAGCGGCGGGGGTTGACCGGACCGCCCTGGCCGGTGGCGCCGGTCAGGTGGCCGGAGTGGGGGTCCCGGCGCAGGCGCGGGAAGGCGCGCTGCAGGCGCTCGTCGGAGGGGGTGGGGAAGATCGCGGTGGGGTGGTCGTGGACCGTCAGCCCCATCAGCTCGAACTCCAGGGCCCCGCGCTCCCGGCGCGAGAGGTCCGGCAGGCCCGGCAGCACCAGGGCCGGGGTCGGGGGCGCGGGGAAGAGGCTGGCGCTCTCGCCCGGGGCGAGGGCGGCCTTGCCCAGCCCGATGCCCCCGCGCCAGCCGAGCGTGTTGGCCCGCGCGGCGGCCAGGCCCTCCTCGGCGCGCGCCTCGGGGGTGCTGCGGCAGGCGTCGAGCTGGCCCAGGTCGAGGCCCTCGGCGCCGCCGCGGCCGAGCTCGCGGGGCACCCGACGCCTGTCGCTGCGCAAGAGGTGCAGGCGCCAGAGCAGCTCCGGCCGCGTGCGGTCGAAGCCGTCCAGGGCGCCGCACTGGATCAGGTGCTCGGCCTCGTCCGTGTGGGCCCGGCCGCGCTCGAGGAAGTCGGGCATCGAGAGGAAGGGGCCGCCGCGCGCGCGCTCCTCGAGGATGCGCTCGAGCAGGGCGCGGGAGAGGCCCTTCACGCAGCCGAGGCCCAGGCGCAGGGCGGGGGTGCGCTGCTCCTCGGCGGCGCCCAGCCACTCGACGGTGAACTCGATCCCGCTGCGGTTCACGTCCGGCGGCAGGACCACGGCCCCCAGCCGCCGCGCCTCCTCCACGTAGACCCGCTGCTTGTAGTAGCCGGTCTGGCTGTTGAGGAAGGCGGCCATGTAGACCGCCGGGTGGTGGGTCTTGAGCCACACCGCGCGGTAGGCGATGCGGCCGTAGGTCACCGCGTGGGCCTTGCAGAAGCCGAAGGAGGCGAAGTTGGCCACGAGGTCCCAGGCGGCCTTGGCGTCCGCGCGGGCGATGCCCTCGGCCTCGCAGCCCTCCTGGAAGCGCCGGGCCAGGGGCCCGAGCTCGTCCGTGCGGCGCTTCTGCAGCGCGCGCCGCAGGAGGTCCGCCTCGGCCAGGTCCATGCCCGCCAGGGCCTGGGCCACGCGCATCACGTCCTCCTGGTAGAGCATCACCCCGTAGGTGTCCCACAGCACGTCGACCAGCCGCGGGTGGGGCGGCGTCGGCTCCTCGAGGCCGCGGAAGCGCCGCACGTAGGCGTCCTTCATGCCCGAGCCCGCGGGCCCCGGCCGGATCAGGGCCACGGCCTGGATGACCGCGTCCATGTCGCGCGCGCCGGTCTGCTGCAGCAGGTTGCGCATGCCCGGGGACTCGACCTGGAAGCAGGCGAGCGAGCGCCCCTCGGCCAGGGTGTCGCCGGTGGCCGGGTCGTCCTCGGGCAGGGTCTCGAGGTCGATCTCGAGGCCCTGCCCGCGCAGCTCCTCGAGGGTGTCGTCGAGCACCGTCAGGGCGCGGTTGCCGAGCAGGTCCATCTTGACCAGGCCGACGGCCTCCACGCCGTTCTTGTCGTACTGGGTCACGATCAGCCCCTTGGCCGCCCGCTGGCAGGCGACGAAGTCGGTGATCGGTCCGGGGGCGACCACCACGCCCCCGGGGTGCAGGCCGAAGTGGCGCGGGGTGCCGATCAGGCGCTCGGCCTGGCGCAGGACCCGCTGCCAGCGCTCGTCCTCGAAGGGGAAGTCGCGCGCCTCGGGTGTCGAGCGGAAGGCGCGGGCGATCTCGTTGTCCTCGACCGTGAAGGCGCCGCCCTTCGGGGGTGCCGTCGGGGCGGGGGCCGGCGCCTCCTCCTCGACGCTCGAGGCCCCGTCGAAGGCGGCCTCCGCCCCGCTCGGGGCCTGGTAGGGCAGCACCTTGGACCAGTGGTTCGCGACCGCCGGCGGGAAGCCGTGGGCGAGGGCGGTCTCCCGGAAGGCGGCCCGCAGCCCGAAGGTGTTGAGGGTCGAGATCATCGCCGTGCGGTGGGGCCCGAAGAGCTCGTAGACGTGCTCGGTCACCTCGTCCCGCCGCCGCCAGCAGAAGTCCAGGTCGATGTCGGGCCGGTCGCTGCGGGTCGGGTTGAGGAAGCGCTCGAAGAGCAGCTCGTACTTGAAGGGGTCCGCGTCGGTCAGCCGCAGGCAGTAGGCCACCAGGCTGTCCGCCGCCGAGCCGCGTCCGACGCAGGGGATGCCCTCTTCCCGGGCGTACCGGGCGATGCGGTCGACGAGCAGGAAGTAGGCCGCGAAGCCGAGGCGGTCGATGGTGGAGAGCTCGTAGTCGAGGCGCCGCACCACCTCGGGCCGCAGGGGCCGGTAGCGCTCCCGGGCGCCGTCGAAGGCCAGCTCGCAGAGCCGTGAGTAGGTGCTCTCGCCCTCCCGCAGCTCCACCTCGGGGAAGAGCACCCGGTCGAGTCGCGGCAGGAAGGTGCAGCGCTCGGCCACCAGGACCGTGCGCGCCACGGCGGGGGGCACGCCCTCGGGCGCCTCGACCCGCCAGGGCCCGGCGAAGTCGTCGAGCTCCGCGTAGAGGGCGTTCATCTCCGCCGGGCTCGGCAGGTGGGCGTGGGGCGGCGCGAGCCACTCCGGCGGCAGGTCCTCGAGCAGGGCGTTGTGCTTGATCGCCACCCGCACCCGGTGGTCCTCGGCGCCCCCGGGCAGGGCGTGGTAGACGTCGGGTACGGCGACCACGGCGAAGCCCGTGGCCCGCGCCGCGTCGAGCAGCTCGCCGGCGGGCACGGCGCGCGCCGGCGCCGGGGTCTTGGGCGCCTCGAGGGCTTCGGAGTCCTGGGGCGGGGGGGGGCCGTCCTCGTCGCGGGCCTCCGGCGGCGCCTGTCCGTCGCGCGGCGGGCTGCCCCCGGCCCGGTGGGTGTTGCGCTCCTCCCCGGGCCGCACCCGCTGGGACGAGCGGTGCCGTCGCCCGCCGTCGGCCCGCAGGCTGGCGGGCGAGATCGCCACCAGCACCCGCTCCGCGGGCACGCGCCCCATCAGCGCGATGCACAGCCGCGGGTGGTCGACCAGGAAGAGCAGTCCCTCCTGGTGGGCGACCGCCGCGCGCACCAGGTCGAAGTCCTCGGGCGCGCCCGCCTGGCCTCCTCCTCCGGGGTCGAAGCCGAGCTGCCGCATCGACACCAGCTTGTTCAGGTTGGCGAAGCCCCGCTCGTCCTCGACGAGAGCGATCAGGCGCCCGCCCTCGACCTCCTCGCCCCCGGGCAGCAGGGCCGGGTGGGGGTCGGAGAGCTCGGCTCCGAGCACGACGCGCACCTCACCCCCCTGTGCCGCGTGGGCGCGCGCCGCCCTGACGAGGTCGACCCAGCCCGCCGTGCTGTCGACGTCGGCCAGCACCAGCGCCCCGAGCCCGAGCTCCTCCGCCCGCTCCAGCAGGACCTCGGGCCGGTCGACACCCGTCAGCAGCGAATGATGGCCGTGGACCCGCAGGGGCACGTACATGGGGTCCTCCACAGGGGGGCCCGCCTTCTCGGACCCGATAGCCAGCCGCGATGCCCGCCCCGGGCCCGCCCCGGGGAGGTCAGAGAACCCTCGCGCCCGACCGACGCCCGCCGATAGTGGGGCATTGAGGCGGGTGCCGGCCGTGGCGTGAGGGCCTCCGAGCTGGGGACCCTAACAGAACCCTAATGCCTGTCCAGGGGCTGCCGGAGGCTCGGGCGGAGGAGCCGCGCTAAGGGGTGGCGGGGGAGTGGGATAGGTGGGGTCCCGGAAGTGGCCTCGCCCCTCCCGCGGGGAGGCCTGCCCGGGAGCCAGCCGCCTCGCGCTCGCCCCCCGGCGCGAGGGTGCGGGGAGGGGGGCGGTGGTTGGGGGCGGTGGTTGGGGGCGAGGGGTCCGAGGGGAGGCGGAGCGGTGGCCTGGCTCGCAACCCCGGAGGGGCCCTGCCAGGGTCGTGGCCTCAGGTGATGAACCGCCACATGGTCCGTCGGTCGGTCTTCGAGCCACGGAGCGACCTTCCAGCGCTCTTGTTGCCCAGGCATGCCCCGTCAGGCGATGAGGCCTCGAGCTTCACGCCTGCTGCGTGATGGGGGCGGGGGGCCACGCCCTCCTGCGCAGCCCGATCGGGATGCGCACGAGGGACCAGGTGGCAATGGGCCACTGAAAGCTCGTCCTGGCTGACGCCGGGTGCTCAGGGCGTGCAGCCGAGCTGGGCAGGGTTGCACCCGTCATCAGCGGCCTGTCACGGAGGGTCTGAGCGCCGTGGTGGAAG
>CAZQAT010000060.1:0-27204 GCA_964591315.1 uncultured Planctomycetaceae bacterium | reverse complement strand
TCTTCAGCTCCTCCGGCATGGGCTCCGTGGAGTCCGGCGCCAGGCCGCCGAGCACCATCCGCAGGGTGACTCCCCGGGCGAGCTCTGCTTGCACGCCCGCGAGCACCGGCGCGAAGCCGAAGCACCAGGAGCACATGGGGTCGGTGACGTACAGGACGGTGGCGGTCACGGAGGAGTGTCTGTGGTCGGGATCCTCGAGAAAACCTCCCGAGTCTCCAACGCGAGCCTCAGCGTACCGCCTGCCGCCAGGGGCGACCCGCGCGGTAGGCCTCGAGCTTGGGGGTGAGGGCCTCGACGAGGAGGGTGCGGCCGGCGGTGCGGGCGGCGGCCTGGGCACGCTCGGCGGTCCGGACGGCGGCGGCGAGCTCACCGCTCTCGGCCTGGGCGGAGGCGAGCAGGTCCAGGTGGCGGGGGGTCGGGGCCTGCTCCACGAGCCAGGTGGCGAGCTGCAGGGCCCGCGCGCCGTCGCGCAGCTCGGCGCGCTCGGCCGTCGCCCGCACGGTCGCCAGCTGGAAGGCGACCTGGGCCTGCTGCTCGGGCGGTAGCCCCCGCTCGAGGGCCTCGTCGAAGGCGGCCAGCCCCTCCTCCCAGTCCCCGAGCTGCACGAGCAGGTTCCCCAGGTCGAGCTGCAGGGGGCCCTGGTCCGGCCGGGCTCGGACGGCGCCGCGGTAGGCCTCGACGGCGCCGCGCAGGTCGCCCCGGTCCCGCAGGAGGTGCCCGAGGTTGCGCCAGGCCTTCTGGTTGCCGGGGTTGAGCTCCGCCGAGCGCCGCAGGGCTTCCTCGGCTTCCGCGTGGCGCTCCTGCACGCGCAGGGCGTTGGCGTAGTTGGTCCAGGCGAGGGAGTTGTTCGGGCGCTTCTCGACCGTATCGGCCCAGATGGCGACGCCGCTGCGGTAGTCCGCGTTGCGTTGCACCGTGGCACCGGCCAGCGCTGCTCCCAGGAGGAGGGTACCGACTCCGAGGATCACCGAGCGTCGCCCGCCGCCGACGCCCAGGCGCACGAGCAGCGTGACCACCGCCGAGCCCGCCACGAGCACCACCGCCGCCAGGGGCAGGTACAGCCGGTGCTCGGCGCAGACGGCGCCGGTGATCGGGATGAAGCTCGAGGTGGGCGCGAGCAGGGCGAAGGCGGCGACGGCCGCGGCACCGAGGGGGCGGCGACGCACGAGGGCCGCGAGGGTCAGGCCGAAGAGCACCAGCACCGCGAGCCCGGGCAGGAGCGGCGTTTTCCAGTCCCGCACGATGCTCCAGTCCCGGTAGTCGAGCACCAGGGGCTCCGGCCAGAAGGCGAGGCGCAGGTAGTGCACGAGCACCCCGGCCTGGGTGCGCAGGTAGTCGAGGGAGCGGACGCCCTCGGCCCCCGCGCCCACGGACTCGCCGCGGTCGCCGGTGGAGACGATCCAGGCCAGGAGCAGCCAGGTGCTCGCGAGGCCCGCGTACAGGCCCGCGTGCCGGCGCAGGGCCCCGAGCCACCCGCCGCCGAAGACGCAGACCTGGACCGCGAGCACCACCAGCGGGAGGCCCACGGCGATCTCCTTGCAGCCCATGGCGAGGGCGCAGCATGCGACCGCCGCCGCGAACCAGCCGCGGGAGGCGCCGGCGCGCTGCGCCTCGGCCGCGGCGAAGCCGCGCAGGGCGGAGTACACGCAGGCCAGGAAGAAGAGGGCCAGCAGCACCTCGTTGCGGTAGGTGACGTGGTTCAGGGCCGAGGAGGTGAGCGGGTGCACCGCCCACAAGAGCGACGCACAGGTGGCCGCGAGCGTCGGCGGCAGCGCGGGCTCGCGCTCGGCCGCGAGCCGCTGCAGGGCGCGCCGCAGGACGCCGTAGAGCAGGAGGGCGCACAGGGCGTGCAGCACCACGTTGACCAGGTGGTAGCCGAAGACCTCGCGTTCCCCGAAGGCGTAGTTCAGGGCGAAGCTGAGGGCCACCACCGGCCGGCCGCTCGAGCCGCTGCCGGGAGGGGCGGACATGGACCACGACAGGGGCCACAGGCTCTCCAGGTGCGGGTTGCCGACGATGGTGCCGAAGTCGTCGTAGACGAAGACGCCCTGGAGGCTGTTGGCGTAGGCGAGGGAGACCCCCAGCAGGATGAGCAGCCCCGGCCACGGGACCCGTCGGTCGGTGGAGAGCATCACGAGGGCGGCGCGTCCACCAGCACCTTGAGCACCCCGCGCCGCCCCGCGTGCTCGAAGGCCGCCGCGGCCTCCGCCAGGTCGTAGCGCGCCTCGATCAGGGGTCGCGGGTCCACCACGCCGCTGGCGAGCACCTCCACCGCGCGGGCCATGTCGCCGCAGCGCGAGCCCACCAGGCGGACCTCGTCGACCACCAGGGGCGCGAGGTCGAGTTGCTGGGGATCGGCGACGGTCGTCTTCAGCACCACGCAGCCCCGCGGTCGCACGAGGGTGAGGGCGCGCGCGAGCCCGGCCGCGCTGCCGGTGGCCTCGACCACCAGGTCGTAGCGCTCGCCCTCGGGCAGCTGCTCCTCGAGCACCCCCCTCGAGCCGGCCGCGCGGGCCAGGGCGAGCTTGTGCTCGTGGTGGCCGACGGCCGTCACCTCGACGCCGGCCGTGGCGAGGGCCATCGCCGTCAGGAGCCCGAGCTTGCCGTCCCCGAGCACGGCCACGTGGCGGGCGCCCTCCAGCTCGTCGATGACGTGCAGGCCCGCCGCCAGGGGCTCGGCGAAGACGGCCGCGTCGTCGGAGAGCTCCTCGGGGACGGCGACCAGGTTGCGCAGCGGCAGGCAGAAGCGCTCGGCGAAGCAGCCGTCGCGGCCGACGATTCCCAGCACGCTGCGGCGAGCGCAGTGGTGTCCGTCTCCCTCGACGCAGTCGGCGCACTCTCCGCAGCCCGCGTTGATGTCACCCACGACCCGCCGCCCGACCCAGGCGCCGTCCTCCGCCTCGAGCACCTCGCCCACGAACTCGTGGCCCGGTACGCCGCGGAAGCCCATGTAGCCCCGGGCGAGCTGCAGGTCCGTGTCGCAGACCCCGGCGCGGCGCAGGCCGATCAACGCCTCCCCCGAGCCGCGCACCGGCTCGGGGCTGGCCGCGTCGAGTCGCGGCGAGGGATCGAGGCGCAGGGCGAGCACGGCCGACTTCAGCCCTGGGGATTCCGACTCGGACGGACGTGGAACCGCTCGGTCCAGGCCGGTGCGGGACTGCGCTCGGAGTGGTCCGGGGACAACCGCACCTCGAGGCGGTTGACCGAGCAGGGGTCTTCGTGGAGCCTGAGCATGGGGGCATGTTCGCGGGGCCGCCGCGGGATGTCGAGGGCCCGGCCCCGATCCCGGCTCCGCGCCTGAATCCGGCCCGCAGCGCCGCGCGAAACCTCCCCCGTACCCCGGAGATCACCATGACCCGACGACCCTTCTGGCGGCGCAGCCTGTTCGTGCTGGCCCTCTTCTCTCTGCCCTTCCTGGTTCTGGCCAAGGGCTGCTCCACGACCCAGCCCAACCGCGACCCGGTGGGGGAGGTCTTTCCGCGCGTCGCGGGCCAGAGCCTGGAGGAGGAGGCCCAGGAGCTGCCGGCGGCCTTCTCCGGCGAGGCGGTGGTCTTGCTGGTGGGCTACCTGCAGGAGAGCCAGTTCGACATCGACCGCTGGGCCATGGGCCTGATCCAGGCCGGCGTGGGGGCTCGACTGGTGGAGATCCCGACCCTACCCGGACTGGCGGCCTCCTTCGCCTCCGATTGGATCGACGACGGCATGCGCTCGGGCATCCCGCGCGAGGACTGGGGGGCGGTCGTGACCGTCTACGGCGACCAGGCGCAGCCGATCGCCGAGCTGACCGGGACCGAGAACGGCCGCCTGGCGCGGGTGATCGTGCTCGACGCCGAGGGCCGCATCGCCTGGTTCGACGACGAGGGCTACTCGGTGGCCAAGGCCCTCCAGGTGGCCGAGCTCCTGACCCGCCTGGGCGAATCCTGAGGCCGTCCTCGCGTCCAGAGCGGCCGCTGAGCGGTGGCCGGGCTCGCCCGCGAATTCGAGGCCGCGTCGGAGGCGAGGATCTCGCCGCGGAGGCGCTATCCTGCAGAGCGGTGAGACCCGGAGCTTCATCATGAGCCGCGAACCCCAGCCGGGGGCGAACGGCGCGCCTCGACGCCTGGTGGCCGGGGCCCTGGTCGTCAACGCGGTACTGCTGGTGGCGGCCGGGGTGGTCTACCTCCGTAGCCACAGCCAGCTGGTCCTGGCCCAGGGCTCGGACTCTCTCTTCGACCTGGCGGCCGGTGGGATCCTGTTCGTGTCCGCCTGGGTCGGCAGCCAGCCACGGGACGCCAACCACCCCTACGGCCACGACCGGGCGGAGCCCCTCGGGGCCCTGATCACCGCGGTGCTCGCGGGGGTGCTGGCCTTCGAGGTGCTGCGCAGCGCGGTGGGCGCCTGGATCGCGGGTGACGCCGTG
Source organism: uncultured Planctomycetaceae bacterium (assembly GCA_964591315.1). Taxonomy (GTDB): domain Bacteria; phylum Planctomycetota; class UBA1135; order UBA1135; genus JABACD01. The sequence goes on along the minus strand of CAZQAT010000060.1, from coordinate 22,805 downwards.
CGCCTCGACGCGGCGGTGGCGGCGGTGCTCGGCGGCAAGTTCGCCCTCAAGGCGGGCCTCTTCGCGCTGCTCTCGAGGAGCCGCGCCCCGGCCCGCAGCTCCGCCGTGGACGCCCTGAGGGTCGACACCCGCAACGACCTGGTGGCCTGCGCCAGCTCCCTGGTGGGCTTCGGCCTGGGGCGCGCGGGCTTCACCTGGGCCGACGCCGCCCTGGCGGTGCCCGTGGCCTTCTACATCGGCGCCAGCGGCATCGAGCTGGCCCGCGAGAACATCCGCTTCCTGATGGGGGAGGCGCCGCCGACGGAGGTGGTCGAGGAGCTGCGAGCTCGGGCCGCCCGGGTCCCCGGCGTGCTCGGCCTCGGAAACCTGCGGGCCCAGCACGTGGGGCCCCTGCTGCACGTCGAGGTGGACGTGGTGGTGGCCGGTGGCGAGAGCGCCACCGGCGGCCACGACATCGCCGTGGCGGTACAGCGCGCCCTGGAGGACCACGAGCTCGTCGACCGCGTCTTCGTGCACGTGGACACCGAGGTGACCGGGCTTCACTGAACACCGGGAGGAGAGAGAAGACACCATGTTCAAACTCGCCGCACTGCTGCTCGTCGCCAATTCGGCGCTCCCGATCCAGGAGGAGCCCGACCGCCTGACCGGCGTCTGGGTGGGCGACATCCAGGTCCCGGGGCAGCCGCTCGAGACCCTCTTCCACGTGGAGTCCGACGGGCAGGGCGGGTGGACCGGGACCGCGGACACGCCGGTGCAGGGGGTCTTCGGCCTGCCGCTGGTCGAGGTGCGGCTCGAGGAGGGGCGCCGGGTGCACTTCGTGATGAGCCACGCCCGCTACGAGGGCGTGCTGCACGAGACGAAGGCGCGCCTCGACGGTGCCTGGATCCAGAACGACGCGCGGGTCGACTTCGACTGCGAGCGCGAGGCGCTGCCCGAGCGCCTGTCCGAGGAGCGGCTCGAGAAGCTGCTCGGAACCTGGGAGGGACTCCTGAAGGTCGGCGCCGTGGAGCTGCGCATCCTGTTCCAGCTCGACCGGGTGGGGCCTCGTCGGCTCGGAGGGCACATGAAGAGCCCCGACCAGTCCCCCCTGGAGTTCGACGTCACCCGTGTGGACGACCTGGGCGAGGGCCGCGTGCGTCTGTGCCTGGGCACCCTGGCCTCCAGGTTCGAGGCGGCGATCTCCCCGAGCTCGGGTCTGCTCGAGGGTACCTATTATCAAGGAGGGGTGCGCCTGCCCTTGAGCGTGCGCCGCGTGCCCGTGGAGACGGAGCTGAACCGTCCGCAGACGCCGCAGCCGCCCTTCCCCTACCTCATCGAGGAGGTGCGCTACCTGAACGAGGACCACGGCGTCACCCTGGCCGGCACCCTGACCCGCCCGGAGGGGGACGGTCCCTTTCCGGCCGTGCTGCTGATCAGCGGCTCCGGAGCCCAGGACCGGGACGAGACGATCTTCGAGCACAAGCCCTTCTGGGTCCTCGCGGATCACCTCACGCGCCGGGGCATCGCGGTGCTGCGGGTGGACGACCGCGGAGTCGGCGGCTCGAGCGCCGGAGAGGACCCCGGTCAGGAGACCAGCGCGGACTTCGTCCTGGACGTGGCGACGGGGGTGCGCTTCCTGGCGGCGCGGGAAGAGGTGGACGCCGCGCGCATCGGGCTGATCGGCCACAGCGAGGGGGGCGTGATCGCGCCGCTGGTGGCCCGCGACCACGGGGGCGTGGCCTTCCTCGTGCTGCTCGCCGGCCCCGGCCTGCGCGGCGACCGGCTGCTCACCCTGCAGGTGGAGGCCATCGCCCGGGCGGAGGGGGTCGTGGGCGAAGAGCTCGAGGTCCAGCTGAGCCTGCAGCGGGAGGTCCTCGAGGTGCTCCTGGACGAGGCGCTCGACGAGGGTCAGCGCCTTGCGCGCTGGCGAGCGCTGCTCGAGCAGGGGCAGGCCGGTCGCCAGGACCTGGAGCTGACCCTGACCCAGCTCAAGAGCCCCTGGCTGCGCTGGTTCGCCTGCCACGACCCGGCCCCCGTGCTGGCGGAGATCCGCGTGCCGGTCCTGGCGTTGAACGGCCGTCTGGACCTGCAGGTGCCCTGGCAGCCCAACCTCGAGGCCATCGCGGCGGCCCTGGAGAAGGCGGGCAACGAGGACTTCACGACCCGGGACCTGCCCGGGTTGAACCACCTCTTCCAGCACACCGAGACGGGGCTGGTGTCCGAGTACGGCAAGCTCGAGGAGACCTTCGCGCCCGAGGTGCTGGAGCTGATCGCCGACTGGGTCGTCGAACGGGCTCTCTGACCGCGAGGCCTGCGGGCGTGGCCGAGCTCACCGCCCGCGCAGAAGAAGGGCCCGCATCCCGGGGGGGAGGCGGGCCCTCGTGCTTCGACGTGGAGCGTCAGCGGCTCACTTCTTCGCGCGCAGGCGCTTGGTGGCCCGCTCCGCCGCCTTGGTGCCGGGGTACTTGTCGACCACGGCCTCGAGCTTCTTCTTGGACTTCTTGAAGCCGCGCTTCTGGATCGCATCCACGGCCTTCTGCAGGGCCTCAGCGGCGGCGACCTCGTTCTGAAGGGCCTCGTCGCCCTCGATCTCCTTGAGCCGCGCGATGACGTCCTGCTCGACGGGCATGCCCTTGGTGACGCCCACCAGGTCCTCGATCACGGCGATGCCCTTCAGCACCATGCCCTTCTCGATCAGGCTCTCGGCCTGCTTGTTGAGCAGGCTCGCGAAGTCGCTCAGCTCGCCGGCGAAGGCCTCGGCCTCGTCCCGCACGGGCTGGGCCAGCTTCTCGTTGGCGGCGACCTTCTTGGCCGCGGCGTAGGCCTTGCCGAGCTTGCCGGCGGCGGCCTCCTTGACGGCCTTCTTGAGGCTCTTGTCGAGCTCCTCCGAGGTCGTGTAGCCGAGGTAGCCCCCCGAGCTGCCCTTGGCGCCCTTGAGGGCGTCCTTGACCTTGCCCTTGGAGAGGCTGCCGGGGTGGCCGGTCCAGACGACCTCGCCCTCGGGGTTGATCAGCGCGGCGCTCGGGTAGGCCCGCACGCCCCAGTCGCCGCCGGTGCTGAAGCCGGCCGCGGTGCGCACGGTGATGCCCATGTTGTCCACGTACTCCGCGACCTTCTCCTCCGCTTCGTCGGAGACGGCCAGCACCACGAGACCCTTGTCAGCGAATTCTTCCTGCAGCTCCTGCAGGTGAGGCCAAGACCCCTTGCAGGGGCCTCACCAGGTGGCCCAGAACTCGAGCAGGATCGCCTTGCCGCGCAGGCTCTCGATGTTCGGGTCCTTGCCGAGGTGGTTGAACCAGGAGGAGGCCGTGATGTCCGGCGCCTTGCTGCCCGGGGAGGGCAGGTCCGGCGACGGCGTGGCGGCCATGCCGAGGGAGAGGGCCGCCCCGGCGAGCAGGAGCGAAAGCGACTTGGTCTTCAGCATCGTTCGATGGGTGATGGACTCCGCCGGGTGGGTCGCGCCCGGCGGCTCGAGAAGCCCCGATTATGGACAGGGCCGGATTCAGGGGTGATCACGATGGCAAAAATCTGGTCCCCGCGGGCCCGCGAACGCCCTTCACGGCCCGTTGCGGGGAGGCCCGAGCGTTCGGGACACGTATACTCCTGCGCCGCTCCGGTGCCACCCGGCCTGCAGCTCCCGATGCCGATCCTCATCCTCGTCCTCGTCTCCGCCGTCACCCTGGGCCTGGAGATCCTGCTGACGAACGTCTTCTCCATCGCCCTCTTCTCGAGCCACGGGGCGGTGGCGATCGCCCTGGCCCTGCTCGGCGTGGCGTCCGGTGGGGCGATCGGCTTCCTGGAGGGCCCCCTCGATGCGGAGCGCTGGCGGCGCCGCTCCCTGGGCCTCTTGATCCTGCTGGCGCTGGCCGTGGTGGGCTCGATCTGGGGCCTGCTGCAGATCGAGTTCGTGCCCAGCTCGGTCAGCTACTGGCAGTCGTTCGACAGCGCCGAGTTCCTGGCTCAGAGCAAGCTGGCCTACGCGATCCCGATCGCCTTCCTGCCCTTCCTGCTCTCGGGCTACCTGCAGGTGGGGATCTTCAAGGTCGGGGCGGAGCGCTTCGGAACCCTGTACGGGGCGGACCTCGTCGGCGCGACGGTCGGGGCCGTGGTCTTCCAGCTCCTGCTCTATCCCCTCGGCCTGCGCGGCGTGGCGCTGACCATGGGCGCGGTGCTGCTCCTGCCTGTGCTCCTGAGCCTGGTGGGGGACCTGCGGCCCCTGCGTGCGGCGGGCCTCCTGGTGGCCGTGGGCGGACTCGTGCTCCTCGGCGGTCACTCCTCCTTCAAGGTCCAACACTGCGCCGGACAGAGCACCTGGATGGGGCCCACCGGGCGTCTGGTGGAGGAGATCTGGACGCCCCTGGCGCGCATCGCCCTGCTCGAGCGCGCCGACGGCGCCCAGAGCTACGTGGTCAACAACAGCTTCGCCGCCTACGCGCCGAACGACGAGGCCACGTTCCAGCAGTACTCACGAGAGCTGTTCCGCGTGCCCATGCAGGCCAAGGCCGGTGGGGACGTGCTCGTGGTGGCGTCGGGGGCCGGGCCGGGCATCGTCATGGCCCACCGCTTCGGGGCGCGCTCGATCGACGCGGTGGAGATCGCCGACGGCATCGTGCACCACATCGTCGAGGAGCGGGCGGACGACCCGCTGAACCCGTACCTGATCGACGGGGTCGAGTGGCACGTGGCCGACGCGCGCTCCTTCGTGATGAAGGCCGACAAGGCCTACGACCTGATCCTGCTGCGGACCGTGGAGGGCTTCAGCGCCACCGGCCAGCTGGCGAGCGCCTGGTCCACGAACTTCATCACCTCCCAGGAGGCGGTCGCGGAGTACCTCGAGCACCTGAGCGACGACGGCCTGTACGTCTTTGCCACCGCGGCCTATCCGGGGGCGCCGAACGACTGGTTCGGGATGGACCCCCTCAGCCACCCGATCACCCAGGTACGCCTGCGCAGCCTGGCCGCGGGGCTGAAGCTTGCGGGCGTCGAGGAGCCCGAGCGGCACCTGGTCGTGCTCAAGCACGCCAACTGGTTCGTGCACCTGCTCAAGCGCACGCCCTTCCGGCCGGAGGAGATCCAGCGCCTGCTCGACATCGCCGACGAGCTGCCGCCCTCCGCCCTCCCCGGCACCAGGGAGCGCGTCTACGCGGAGCTCTGCTTCCCACCTCAGCAGGAGGGTCTGCGGGTCCCGCCCAACGTGCGCGTGGCGCCTCAGATCGCCTCGGGAGTGGCGGAGATCCTGGCGAGCACGACGCCCATCGGCCTGAGCGCCCTGCCGGCGGCTTTCGATCCGGTGGAGGCTCATCCGCTCTCGGACGACCGGCCCTACAAGTACAAGTCGGGCCTGTTCGACTTCAGCGGTGAGGGCTTCGAGTTCATCCTCGGCGACTCCTACCGCAAGCTGGTGACCGTGGTCGGGCTCCTGGCGCTGCTGTTCGTGGCCCTGCCCTTCGTGCTCAAGCGCAAGGGCGGCGGCGACGCCGGTCCGGTCAGCCCGCGCCTGGCCCTGACCGCGGTGCTGACCGGCTTCGGCTTCATGTTCGTCGAGATGGCGAGCATGTTCCGCTTCCAGCTCTACCTGCACCACCCGACCATCGCGATGATCGTGGTGCTCTCGAGCATGATTCTCGGGGCCGGGTTGGGCTCGATGCACAGCGCGCGGGTCGAGCGTGATGCGGGTCAGGTGGCGCGCTACTGCGGGCTGTCGGCCGTCGCGTCCCTGGTCGTCTTCGCGGCGCCGCAGCTCTTGCATGGCACCCTGCTCGGCCTGCCCCTGATGGTGGCCGCCGTGCTGCTCTTCGCGGTCTTCTGCGGGCTTGGATACCTGCTGGGCCACGTGGTGCCCCTGAGTATCGCAGTCTTCGCGCCCTCCGCGCCGCGGCTGGTGGCCTGGACCTGGGCGGTGACCGTGACCTTCTCGGTCTTCGGCACGATCCTCTCCGCGATCCTGTTCCGCTCCGCGGGGGTGACGGTCGTGGCAGGCCTGGGCATCGCCTGCTACGGCCTCCTGGCCCTCGCCCTGCGCGGCGGCGGCCGCCCCGCGGTGTCGGGCGCATCGGCAGTGGCCGGGCTGTTGCTCGTCGCCCTGCTCTCCTGCAGCACCGAGACCCAGCCCGCGGCGCCGGCTCCCGAGCCGCCCGTGCTGCCGGAGTACGTGGAGCGCTTCGACGCGCGGGTGGCGGAGCTGGTGCGCTCGACCCACGCGGCCCTCGTGGAGGCGCCCCGGGACCCCGAGCGCTGGATGGAGCTCGGGCGCGTCTACGAGGCCCACGCGGAGTCGAGCCTGGCGATCCCTTGCTACCTGGGCGCGGTGCAGCTGGACGACGGACAGGCGCGCTGGTGGTACCGCCTGGCCATGGCTCGCGGCGGCAGCGACCGGATCGCCGAGGCCCTCGAGGCCCTCGAGCGCGCCATCGCCCTGGAGGAGGGCCACACCCCGGCCCACTGGCGGCGGGGGCAGTGGCTGCTGGAGCTCGACCGCGCGCCCGAGGCGAGGGGGGCCTTCGCGCGCAGCCTCGAGCTCGACCCGAGCGATGCGGCGGGGCAGCTCGGCCTGGCGCAGGTGCATCTGCAGCAGCGCGAGTACCGGGAGGCCGTGCAGGCCCTCGACGGCCACGCCGTGCTGCGCGGGCCGAACGCCGGCTTCGCACGCAAGCTGCTCGGTACGGCCCTGCAGCGCCTCGGCGAGGAGGACCGCGCGCGCCTGCTCCTGGCCAGCGCCAGGAACGCCACGCCGAGCTACCGCGACCCCTGGAACGACGAGCTCGACTCCTACCGGCGCGGCATGGCGGCCATCAACCGTCAGGCGCGGGCCCTGATCGCCGGCGGCCGCGTGCTGGACGCGGTCGAGGTGCTCGAGCAGGCCCGGGAGCTGGAGCCCGAGCACGTGCCGATCCTGCGCACCCTGGGCGCGGCCTACGCCGCCGTGGGGCGCACCAAGCCCGCCTACGACGTGCTGGTCGAGGCGGCGACCCTGGAGCCCGGGAACGTGGAGCTGCGCATCGACGCGACCTGGGCGCGGGCCATGTTCGGCCAGCTCGGCCCGGCCCTCGATGACGTGGAGGCCTTGCTCGTGGAGGAGCCGACGAACCACAAGGCCCTGACCCTGCGGGCCCAGCTCCTGTTCGACCTGGAGCGCGGGGCGGAGGCGGTCGAGGCCTTCGCGCTGGCCCGGAGCCACGGGGCGCGTGAGCCGCGCATGCTGGTGGACGTGGGCAAGACCCAGCTCGAGCTCGGGCGTCCCGCGGACGCCCTCGGCAGCTTCGCCCTGGCGGCGGAGCAGGACCCCATGTCCCAGGACGCCTGGATCGGGCAGACGATAGCGCAGATCGAGCTGGGGGATCCGGCTGCGGCCGCGGCCTCCCTGGCGCGGGCCGAGGAGCTGGCCGCCTTCCAGCGCGGGGACGACCCGGAGGTGCTGAGCGGCCTGCGGGTGCGGATCGACGAGATGCAGGAGGAGAGCGGTGACGAAGCGGGTGGTTGAGAGCGTTGCGCGGCCCTGGGCCGTCGCGGTCCTGGTGGCCCTCGGCTCCTGCGGGGGCGAGGGTGATGTCCCGGCCGAGCCGGACGACCCGCAGCCGGCCGAGACCGCGGCTCCCTGGTTCGAGGAGCGTGCGGCGGCGGCGGGCATCACCTTCCGGCACCGCACCGGCGCCTCGGGCAAGTACTACTTCCCCGAGATGAACGGCGGCGGCGCGGCGGCCCTCGACCTGGACGACGACGGACACCTGGACCTCTTTTTCGCCCAGAGCGGCAAGGTCGACGCGGCCCCTGGCGAGACCTACACCCACGGCCTCTTCCGCAACCGGGGTGACGGCAGCTTCGAGGACCTGACCGCCGGCAGCGGTGTCGACACGGGCGGCTACGCCATGGGCGTGACCGCCGGAGACTACGACGGGGACGGAGACACCGACCTCTACGTCTGCAACGTGGGGGCCAACGTGCTGCTGCGCAACGAGGGCGGCGGGAAGTTCAGCCAGGTCACCGAGGAGGCCGGCGTGGGTGGCTCGGTCTGGAGCTCGGGCGCCTGCTTCTCCGACTACGACGGGGACGGCGACCTGGACCTTTACGTCTGCAACTACGTCTACTGGTCCATCGCGACGGACAAGCCCTGCTACGAGGAGTCCGGACGTCGTACCTACTGCGGCCCCCAGAGCTACGAGTCACCGGGGCCCGATCAGCTGTTCCGCAACGAGGGCGACGGTCGCTTCGTCGACGTGTCGGAGGAGCTCGGGATCACGGTCGCCTACGGAAACGCCCTGGGCGTGGTCAGCGCCGACTTCGACGGCGATGGGCGCGTGGACTTCTTCATCGCCAACGACCGCAACGACGACCAGCTCTGGATCCAGCAGGAGGACGGCACGTTCAAGGACGAGGCCCTCATGGCCGGCTGCGCCGTGGACCGCGACGGCACCGCCCGGGCGGGCATGGGCGTCGACGCGGGGGACGTTGACGACGACGGTGACCTGGACCTGATCGTGGTCAACCTGCACGGGGAGCTGGACGGCTTCTTCCGCAACGAGGGCCGCTTCTTCGTGGAGGAGACCTCCAGCGCCGGGATCGGCCTCGCGACCCGTGCCTACACCCGTTTCGGGGTGGGCTTCGCGGACTTCGACAACGATGGGGACCTGGACCTCTACGAGGCGAATGGGCGCGTGGGCCTGCTCGGGACCCCCTACGTGGAGGACCCCTTCGCCGAGCCCAACGTGGCCCTCGAGAACCTCGGTGACGTCAGGTTCCGCGCCGTCGAGCCCCAGGGCGGCGTGGACCCGCCCCTGATCCACACCAGCCGCGGCGCGGTCTTCGGAGACTTCGACAACGACGGGGGCGTGGACTTGGTGGTCGTCAACTCCAACGAGGCGCCCTACCTCCTGCACAACGTCGTGCCTGCTCGCGGCCACTGGCTCTTGCTCGACGTGCGCGAGGAGAACGGGGCTCCCGCCATCGGGGCCCAGGTCCACGTGCAGCTGGGAGAGCGCCGCCTGCGGCGGGACGTGGCCCCCTGCACCAGCTACGCCTCGAGCCGCGACCCGCGCGTGCACTTCGGCCTCGCTGACCAGGGCGGCGAGCACGAGGTGGAGGTGCGCTGGCTCGACGGGACGGTCGAGCGCTTCGGGCCGCTGGCGGTGGACGGCCTGCACCGACTGCGGCGCGGCACGGGGCGCTGAGCTCGCCGGGAGGGGGGCAGCCTCGCGCGGCGGGTCGGCTACACTCCCGGCTCCCGTCCCGCGCACCCTCCGATCACCATGGGATTCACTCTCCTCGCGGCCCTCGCGCTCCTCTCGCCGGCGGCCCAACTCTCCCCCCAGGGACCCGCGGCTGTCGCGGATCCGACGCTGGGCGCCGTCGACCTCGGGAGGCTGCGGGCCCGCGCCGTGGAGCGGCTCGAGGAGCTGCGCGCCGCCCACGACGTGCCGGGGATCTCCGCCGCGCTGGTGCTGCCGGACGGCCGCCGGCTGGAGCTCTGCGCGGGCGTCGCCGACCGGGAGAGCGGTGCGCCGATGACACCCGAGCGGCTGCTCTTCACGGGCAGCGTGGGCAAGACCTACTTCTCCGCGGCGGCCCTCGCGCTGCGGGCCGCGGGTGAGCTCGAGCTCGACGCCCCGGTGGCGGGCTTCTTCGAGGGCGAGGAGTGGTTCGCGGGCGTGCCGAACGGAGAGGCGATCACCGTACGGCAGCTCATGCGGCACCGGAGTGGGCTGCCCCGCTACGTGTTCCAGCCGGGGTTCTTCGACAGTTGCAGGAGCGAGCCGGACAGGGTCTGGGGCGTCGCCGAGCGCCTGGCCCTGGTGGCCGATCAGCCGGCCCTCTTCCCCGCGGGGGAGGGCTGGGCCTACTCGGACACGAACTACGTGCTCCTGGCGGCCGTCATCGAGCGCGTCAGCGGCCGCCCGGCCTACGATTTCATCCGCGAGGAGCTGCTCGAGCCCCTGGAGCTGTCGGAGACCCGCTCCACCGATCGCCGCGACCTGCCGCAGCTGGCCCAGGGCCACACGCCGGCCTCGCGCGGCCTGGGCTTCCCGCCGCGCGTCGTCGAGGACGGTCAGCTCGTCTTCAACTGCCAGTTCGAGTGGGGCGGCGGGGGCCACGCCTCCACGGCGCGTGACCTCGCGCGCTGGGCCTTCGCCCTGTACCGCGGCGAGGCCTTCGAGGGCGACTACCTCGAGACCCTGCTCGACACCGTGCCCGCGCGCCTCGCCCCGGGCCAGAGCTACGGCCACGGCGTGATGGTGCGCGACACCGAGCTCGGGCCGCAGCTCGGACACGACGGCTTCTTTCCGGGCTACACGGCCACGGTGGGCTACTTCCCCGACCTCGAGCTGGCGGTGGCGCTCCTGCTCAACTCCGACGGCGGCACGGGGCGCCGGCCCCTGGACCGGGCCGCGGAGGACCTGGCGGCCCTGGCGGCCGAGGAGCTCCAGGGACGCGGGCCCCTGCGGGTCCTGGCCTACAACATCCGGCACGGGGAGGGGACCGACGGGGAGCTCGACCTCGAGCGCACCGCCGGCGTGATCCGCCGCGCGGCGCCGGACCTGGTCGCCCTCCAGGAGGTGGACGTGGGGGTCGCCCGCACCGGCGGGGTCGACCAGCTTGCGGAGCTGGAGCGGCTGACCGGTATGCACGGCGCCTTCGCCGAGTTCATGGACTTCCAGGGGGGCTCCTACGGCCTGGCCGTCCTCTCGCGGTTCCCGATCCTCGCGCGCGAGCGCATCGCGCTGCCCGCCGGCCGGCACGAGCCGCGGGCCGTTGCCGTGGCGACGGTGGACCTCCCGGGGGTCGGGCCGCTGCGCTTCGTGAGCCTGCACCTGGACTGGTTGCAGGAGGACGCGGAGCGCTTCGCCCAGGCCGGTGCCCTGCTCGCTGCCCTGGAGGCGGAGCGTGCGCCGGTGGTCCTCGCCGGGGACTTCAACGACCTGCCGGGCTCGCGCACCATGGAGCTCTTCCTCGAGGGCTTCGAGGACGCCCCCAAGCCGGCGGCGGCGCGGTCCACCTTTCCGTCGGGGGAGCCGGAGCGCGAGATCGACTTCGTGCTCTGGAGGGGCACGGCCGGCGGCCGCTTCGAGGCCCGCGCCCGGGTGCTCGAAGAGCGGGTCGCCTCGGACCACCGCCCGGTCCTGGCGGAGCTGCGCTGGGTGGCCGCGGCGGACGGCGAGTAGGGGCTGGAGAGCCTGGGTAGGGCGGCCTGGGTGGCTCCCGAGGGGCGAGCCTCGGCACCGCCCTCGAGAGACTCTTCCGCTCTGGCTCGGTGTAGGCTTGTGCTCCATGAAGCGCAGATCCGGCACGGTCTTGCTGCTCGCCGCGGCCCTCGCACTGGGGACTCTGTTGCTGTGGGCTCTCAGCTCCAAGGCACCTGAGCGGGAGCCGGTGGCGCAAGGCGAAGAGGCCCACGCCTCTGCCCCAGGAGCCTCCGGGGGCACCCTCGCCCCGGCACCCAGGTCCCTGGAAGGCCCCGTAGCTGTCGAGGAGGCCGACGGTGTCTCCCGCATCGAGCAGCCCTCCGTCTCCTCGGAGCCTGCCTCCCTGCTCGTGATTCAGGGGGTCGTGATCGACGAGCTCGGAGAGCCGACGTGGATTGCCGAGGTCTTTCTGACCGATCTCTCGGAGCAGGAGGCCTCGCCCGATTCACCACCGGCTCTCAAGACGAAGACGAACGCGGCCGGGACCTTCGAGTTCGAGGGCATGAGGCCCGGTCCCTATGCTCTCGTGGCACAAGGCCGGCGCGGGGAGACGAGCCCCTTCGAGTTCGTCGTGCTCGACGGGAGCCACCCAACGACGGCGGTGACCCTGCGCGTCTCCAACCTGCCTGCCATCTCGGGAGTCGTCCTGGATGCGGGCTCGCGTCCGTTGCAGGGGGTGAAGGTCTTCGCCTTCGTGGACTGGCAGAGCGCCGCTGAGGGCCTCCTCGCCGACCTGCGGAGTTCCCCGCTGACCAGACCGAGGCCGGAGTACTCCGACAGTGACGGAGCCTTCAGCATCAGGCCCCGAGTGCACGGTGTCTCCTACTCGATACGGGCGGAGTACAAGGTCCCGCAGGAGAGGTTCTCGCCAGTGACGGGAACGCCTCAGGGAATACCGCCGGGTGAGATGTGGCTTGCGAGGGCGGAGGGGGTCCGACCCGGGAGCGCTCCACTGACCCTGATCGTGCAGCCTCTGACGCAGGACCGCCCACGGCTGTTCATCGACCTACGGCCCACCAACGGCGGCCGCCTCCCACAGGAGCTTCGATTCCGCCTGCGGGAGCTCGATGGCGGTGGCAACCTGATTCAGGAGCACATCGGACCCGCCCCCGTCTCCGAGGAGGGGAGCATCGACATCCCGTACCTCATCGCCGGCTCCAGCTACGAGCTCAAGGTCATGGAGGGCCTCGGCGTCTCCGGTTCCTGGTGGTCCGCGCCGTTTCAGGCGGCTCCGGGGCCGCAGCGCATGGAGGCGTATCTCCCGGGTCGGTTCAGCGCGAGCTTCGTGCTCCACAGCACCGGCGGGGAGATCTCCTCCGGCGCCACCCTGACCTTCATCCAGGCCGGCGGAGCCTCGAGTGGTGTGCTGGCGATCGCCAGGCTGGCCCCGGGTCAGGTAGAGGCGAGTGTCCTGCTCCCTCCGGGGGACTTTCGGGTCGAGGTGTCGCCCCGCGTGGACCGGTCCACCGAGTGGCCTGGAACCACCCTGACGGAGACCCTCTCGATGCCCGGGCACGACACGAGCTTCACGGTCTCCATCCCCTGAGCCCGCGCCCACGACTGCGGAGCTCGGAGGGCCGGCGGAGGCCCTTCAGGGATCAGGGGAGGGCGGCTCCTGGAGGTGGACCTCGGCTGCCGTAGCCCGCAGGTCTTCCAGGGCCATCTCGATGCGCTCCAGGTGGGTGCGGAAGTTGAGCACGCAGATGCGCAGGGTGAAGCGTCCTCCGAGCTGCGTACCGGTCAGCATGACCCGCTGGCGGCGGTTGACGGCCTCGATCCAGGCGTGGTTGAGGCGGTCGAGGGCCTCCCCCTCGACGCCCGGCGGTTCGAGGCGGAAGGCGACGACCGTGAGCTGGGGCTCGGCCACGATGCGCACGTTCTCCATCGCGCGCAGGGCGTCGGTGGCGTGCCGTGCGAGGTCGAGCTTCTCGTCCAGGGAGTCCCGGAAGGCGCCGAAGCCGACCAGCTTGATCGGGAGCCAGGCGCGCAGCCCGCGGTTGTCCCGGGAGAGCTCGGGGGAGAGGGCGCAGAAGTCCACCAGGTCGGGCTCGTCCTGGTAGGCGGGCATGTAGTCGCTGGTGACCTCGTGGGCCCGGCGCAGGGCGCCAGCGTCGCGCACCAGGAGCGAGCCGGCGCCGTAGGGCAGGAAGAGGCTCTTGTGGGGGTCGAGGGACAGGGAGTCCGCACGCTCGATGCCGCCGAGCGCCGCCCGCCCGCGCTCGGTCAGGACGAAGAAGCCTCCGTAGGCGGCGTCCACGTGGAACCAGAGGTCCTCGTCACGCGCCAGGTCCGCCAGGGCGGCGAGGTCGTCCACGGCGCCGGTGTTCGTCGTCCCCGCGCTGCCCACGACCAGGAAGGGCCGCCGTCCGGCGGCGCGGTCCTCGGTGACCGCGCCACGTAGGGCCGCGAGCTCGATGCGGAACTCGCCGTCCGTCGGCACGGCCCGCACGTTGCGCTCCGGGAAGCCGGCCATCACCGCCGCCTTGGTGACCGAGTGGTGCACCTGGTCGGAGACGTAGAGCACCCCGTCCAGGAAGTCCTCGTCGAGCCGCTCGCGACGCGCGGTGACGAGGGCGGTGAAGTTCGCCATGGAGCCGCCGGTGGTGAGCACGCCCCCCGAGCCCGGCGGGAGGCCGACCAGCTCGCAGAACCAGCGCACCACGTTGGCCTCCAGCTGCACCATGCCCGGCGCCGCCAGGAAGACGGTCACGTAGCGGTTGACGATGTCGCCGATCAGGTCCGCGATGGCCGTGTAGGGCACGCCCCCGCCGGGGATGTAGGCCAGGTAGCCGGGGCCGGCGGTGTTGAAGGCGTGGGGCACCACGCGCTCGAACAGGTGCTCGAGGAGCGAGTCGAAGGGGGCGCCCCCCCAGGGAGCCGGCTCGGCCAGGGAGCGGGCCAGCTCCGGGCCTCCGTCGAAGACCCCCGCCGGCTGTTCCGGCAGGGACTCGAGGAAGGGCAAGAGGCGCTCGAGGCTGGCCTCCACCATCCGCCGCAGCTCGGCGGAGGAGGGCTCCAGGGGGAAGCTATCAGTCGGGTGGGTGCCCATGGGGGGCAGAGGGTAACGCCCCGGGGTCCCCCGGCGGGACCCCGGGCGGGGTGGTTCGTTGCTGGGACGGGGTGGTGGCCGTGGCTCGCCCGCCCTCGAGTTCCTGGGCGGGGATTCCGACGAGGGACTCGGACCGCTCTCACCCGCCACCCCTTCACGAGCCCCACGCCATGGCCTGGATCGACGCCCTGTTCCAGCGGATGCACAGCATCGAAGCCTCCGACCTGCACATGACCTCCGGTCGCAAGCCCATGTTCCGCCACCACGGGGACATGGTCACCATCGACGACTGCGAGGACCTGAGCGCCGAGCAGGTGCGGCAGATCCTGTACGAGATCATCCCCGACAAGAACCGCGAGGAGTTCGAGGCGAGGGGTGACACGGACTTCGCCTACGAGCTCCCGGGCGTGGCGCGCTACCGCTGCAACTACTTCATGGACCACCGCGGACCGGGGGCCGTGTTCCGCCTGATCCCGGCCGAGGTGCTCACGGCCGAGCAGCTCAACCTGCCCAAGGCCGTGCTCGACCTGTGCTACCTGTCGAAGGGGCTCGTGGTCGTGACCGGGCCCACCGGGAGCGGCAAGTCGACCACCCTGGCGGCCATGGTCGACCACATCAACAAGAACCGCACCGACCACATCATCACGATCGAGGACCCGATCGAGTTCCTCCACGAGGACAAGCGCTGCCTCCTGAACCAGCGCGAGGTCGGGCGCCACACGGACTCCTTCAAGGTCGCCCTACGAGCCGCCCTGCGGGAGGACCCGGACATCATCCTGGTGGGGGAGATGCGCGACCTGGAGACGATCGAGATCGCGATCGAGACCGCCGAGACCGGCCACCTGGTGTTCGGCACCCTGCACACCACGACGGCGGCCTCGACCGTCGACCGCATCATCGACCAGTTCCCCGCGGACCGGCAGGCGCAGATCCGCACGATGCTCTCGGGGTCCCTCAAGGGCGTCATCGCCCAGACCCTCTGCAAGAAGACAGGCGGGGGCCGGGTGGCGGCCCTCGAGGTCATGATCGGCAACAGCGCCATCGCCTCGCAGATCCGCGAGGGCAAGACGCACCAGATCGTCAATGCCATGCAGACCGGCGGCAAGCAGGGCATGCGCCTGCTGAACGACTCCCTGGCGGAGCTCGTGCGGGACCGCGTGGTCGACCCGGTCCAGGCCTACCTCAAGGCCGTGGACAAGTCCGGCTTCGAGGCGGCTCTGACGAACATGGGGATCGCCCTCGACCTATCGAACCTGGGAGCGGAGAGCGACGGGGCTCCGGCCCCGGGGACGGGCAGCCCCGAGCCCGCTGCACCCTTCCCCTCGCAGTCGAACGAGCCCCAGGACCCGCCGGCGAGCGGGCTCATGGGGGACCCCTTTGATGCCTTCAAGAACGGCGACCGCTGAGGAGGACCTACACACCATGAGAAAGTCGAACACCTGGGCCGTAGCGCCCCTGCTCGTCCTCGCCGCAGGTTGCGGCACCCTGACTCAGTCCGATCAGCGCCTGGAGACCCCCGAGCCCCAGCCCTCCTTGGCGGGCGAGAACGACATCGGCGACGAGCTCTCCATCGAACCGCCCTGCTGGGAGACCGCGGGGGAGCAGATGCTGCCCCACGTGGAGCGCGCCATCATGGGCTCCCAGGGCAACCTGGACTTCTCCTTCCGGGTCGGCGAGCCCGGCGACCTGGACCTGATCAAGGTGCCCGCCTCGGCCCAGCTGACCGAGGGCGGCACCGAGGTCATCGGCTGGGTTGGAGAGTTCCTCGTGGGGCCCGTGCGCGAGGCGCGCAACACGACCATCTACTTCCAGGGCCACGGCTCGGGCTTCCAGTACGTGGACTTCCTGGCCTGGCCGGTCGTCCTGCGTCCGAGCATCCTCGAACAGGTGCACCTCCTGCGCTACGACACGATCACCAACGAGGAGCGCGGCACGACCACGACGCGCTTCCTGGCCTGGGTCTTGATGGACCCCCTCGAGGAGCACCTGACCTTCGACCCACGGCCCTACCGCACCGTGGAGTTCACCCCCTCGGTGGGCGCCTCCGGCCAGCAGCAGGCCCGCGTGGTCTACCGCCGCTTCGAGCCCGGGACCTACGGTGGCACCTGGTACTGGGAAGAGGACGACGAGGTGGAGATCTACCAGGTCAACGTGGAGGTGCCGATGGGGACCCCGGCGAACGCGACGGTGCTGGAGGTCCAGGCGACCTGTGGCGGGGACCACGTCCACGCGCGAACGCGCTTCTGATGCCCGGACCGTCGCCGCGGGGCTCCCCAGGTGACGGCCATACCGAGTCCGGCGACGGCTTCGGCCCAGTGCGATGCGAAGAGCACGGGTCCGCCGGAGTCGGACTCGTGAGTGAAGAGGAGCGGCTCAGTCACATCGGTGCGAGGAGCGGGAGGCTATGCTGGGAGCCTCTCCCCGACCCCCTCGACCAAGAACCATGCGACTCCAGCACCTGGGCGCCGCCGCCCTCCTGCTCCTCCCGCTGGCCGCCTGCCACAGCGGCGGCCCCCAGACCACGGACCACGCCGTCGAGGATGCGGCGGAGGCGCGGCTGCCGGAGGTGCGCTTCTACATGATCGCTGACACCTGACCCTTCTGCGTCAAGGTCGTAGCCGCCGTGGGCGAGCTCGAGCAAGAGTACGGAGAGCGGGTGCAGTTCGTGATCGTCCCCGCGGAGGAGACGGCGCGTCGCCAGGGTGAGATCGAGGAGCTGGGCTTCAGCGACATGAAGCACGGGCTCGTGGTCTTCGACGTCCAAGGAGAGGCGGCCGTCAGGATGCCGGGCCACCAGTTCGGCAAGCAGGAGATCCAGGCCGGGCTCGAGGGGGTGCTCTCGGCCGGCTCCTGAAGCGGGCCGGGGCCGGCTCAGGCCAGGATCTCGTCGGCGACCTCGCCGTGCACGTCCGTCAGGCGGTAGTCACGGCCCTGGAAGCGGTGGGTCAGGCGCAGGTGGTCGATGCCGAGGATGTGCAGGATCGTCGCGTGCAGGTCGTGCACGTGCAGCCCCTCGTCGACGACCGAGTAGCCGATGTCGTCGGTCACCCCGTAGCTGAAGCCGGGCTTCACCCCGCCGCCGGCCATCCACAGCGTGAAGGCCTCGATGTGGTGGTCGCGGCCGATGGCGACGCGCACCTCGCTCATGGGGGTGCGGCCGAACTCGCCGCCCCAGATCACGAGGGTGTCCTCGAGCAGGCCGCGCTGCTCGAGGTCGAGCACGAGGGCGGCGGAGGCCTGGTCCACCTCCCGGCAGCGGTGCTCTAGGGGCTTGCCCAGGTTGTTGTTGGGGTCCCCGTGGTGGTCCCAGTCCGCGTGGTAGAGCTGCACGACCCGCGTGCCGCGCTCGACGAGTCTCCGCGCCAGCAGGCAGTTGCGGGCGAAGGAGGGGCGCTCGTCCTCGAGGCCGTAGAGCTGCTTGACGCTCTCGGGCTCACCCGAGAGGTCCACCAGCTCCGGGGCGCTGGTCTGCATGCGGGCTGCCAGCTCGTAGGCCGCCGTGCGCGCGTCGATGGTCTCGTCTCCGAGCTCTGCGGCGCGCAGGTCGTTGAGGCGCTGGACGGCCTCGAAGAAGTCCCGCTGCTCGGCCTCGGAGATGCCCTCCGGCGAGCGCAGGTGCAGCACCGGGTCGCTCCCCGAGCGGAAGGGTGTGCCCGCCAGGCGCGGGGAGAGGAAGCCCGCGCCCCACAGGGGAGCGCCGCCCCGCGGCCCGCGGTTGCCCGAGCGCAGGACCACGAAGCCCGGCAGGTCCTCGGCCTCGCTGCCGATGCCGTACTGCACCCAGGCCCCCAGGCTGGGCCGACCGAACTGGCCGAAGCCGGTGTTCATGAACAGCTTCGCCGGACCGTGGTTGATCTCGTCCGTGGACAGTCCGCGCAGGAAGCAGAGCTTGTCGACGATCCTGGCCGTGTGGGGCAAGAGCTCCGAGACCGGCGCGCCGCACTCCCCGTGGCGGGCGAAGGAGCGCGTGGTGCCCATCAGCTTCGAGCGCGCCGGGTCGATGAAGGCGAAGCGCTTGCCGCGGATGGCGCTCTCCGGCGGCGGCTGGCCGTCGTGCTTCTGGAGCACCTGCTTGGGCTCGAACAGCTCGAACTGGCTCGGGGCGCCGGCCATGAAGAGGTGGATCACGCGCTTGGCGCGCGCGGGGTGGTGCAGGCCGTCCTCGACGCCGCGTCCGAGGCCGTCCCGAGCCAGGAGCTGGTGCAGGGCCAGGGTGCCGAGGCCCAGCCCGCCGAGCTTGAGGAGCTCGCGGCGGTGCGGGCGCGGGGTGGGGTCGTTCCGGGGGTCCATCGCGTCACTCCCGGGTCACGAACTCGTCGAGGTTGAAGAGCACCCGGGCCACGGCGGTCCAGGCGGCGGCGCGGGCCTCGTCCTCGGGCGCGCCCTGGGCGAGGCGCCGCTCGAGCTGACGGTCGAAGTGCTCTGCGAGCAGGGCGCGCTCCGCAGGCTCCGGCGCTCGCGCGAGGGCCAGCTCGAAGCCGAGTCCCAGGCCGTCTGGGCCCTGCGCCATGCGCGCGCCGAGCCCCGCGGCCAGCTCCTGGATCATCGGGTCGTTGGCCAGGGTCAGGGCCTGCAAGGACGTGCTCGAGCGCCCGCGCCGGGTGCAGGCCACGTCCGGCCGCGGCATGTCGAAGGTCAGGAAGAAGGGGTAGGTGGCCGAGCGCCACAGGCGCGTGTAGAGGGAGCGCCGGAAGCGGGCGTCACCCTCGTCGGCCTTCCACGTGCGCTGGCTCTGGGTGAAGGCGAAGACGCCGTCCGGTTGCGGGGGCTGCACCGGCGGGCCCCCGACCGTGGGGACGAGCAGGCCGCTGGCCCGCAGGGCCGCGTCGCGCACCACCTCGGCCTCGACCCGCAGGCGACTCTGGCGCGCGAGCAGACGGTTGCGCGGGTCGCGCTCGGCGAGCTCCGGCCGCGGAGCGGAGGCCTGGCGGTACGTCGCCGAGGTCACGATCAGCCGCAGCAGCTCCTTGCGCGAGAAGTCCCGCTCCACGAGTTCTCGCGCCAGCCACTCGAGCAGCTCGGGGTGGCTGGGCTCGGCGCCGCGGATGCCGAAGTCGTTCTCGGTCTCGACGAGGCCGAGGCCGAAGAGCTGCTGCCACCAGCGGTTGACCGTCACCCGGTGCACCAGGGCGTTGCGCGGGTCCGTCAGCCAGCGCGCCAGGTCCAGGCGGTCGTGGGGCGCGACCTCGGGGTCGAAGTGGTTCATGGCCGCCGGGAAGCCCGGCTCCACGGCGGGGCCGGGGTCGAGGAAGCTGCCGCGGCGGAAGAGGTGGGTCGGGCGGCGCTCCGCGCGCTCGCGCAACACGAGGGTGGCCGGGAGCTTGGGTCGCCGCTCGCGCACCTCGTTCACCAGTGCCCAGGCCGCGGTCCAGGTCTCCGGCACGTCGACTCCGCGGGCGCTCTCCGGCGCCGCGCTGAAGGCCAGCCGGAAGCGGCCGAGCACGTGGTTCGAGCCCCAGTTCTGCTCGAGCACGAGGCGCAGCTCGTGGGGGCCCGCCGGCAGGGGCGCGGCCAGCCGGAAGTGGGCCACGTGGGGCGTTCCGAAGCGCGGCTTCACGGCCCAGCCCTGCTTCGCCTCGTCCTCCAGGGCGGCGGCGACCGGGTAGGGGTTGCCGCCCTCCGGACCGAAGCCCTGGGAGTAGTCGGCCACGGCGTCCACGAGCTCGAGCTCGCGGAACTCGGTCGGCTCCTCGGCGGCGATCGGCCGGGCGTGGAGCCGCACCCGCTCGAGCACGAAGTTGCCCGAGCCCGAGCGTCCGGGCCCTCCCTTCGGCAGGCGCGGATCGGGCAGGGCCTCCAGGCGCAGGGCCGCGAGCCCCTCGAGGGGCGCCGCGCCCTCGAGCACGTAGTCCGAGGTCTGGGGGTTGTGGCCGATGCTGCGGATCGAGCCGTCGAGCTCCTGGCGCAGCTCGGGGCCGTTGCTGCCCCTGGCCACCGAGGGGATCCACAGGGTCCAGCCGGCGCGGGCCTCCTCCTCCGCGCGCCGCAGCTCCTCGTCCGCCGCGGCCGTGTCCGCCTCCCAGGCGGCGACGCGTGCCTCGGAGTCCTCGTCGGTCACGAAGAGCGAGGGCTCGCTCGACACGCCCCCGTCCTCGGTGTGGTTGTAGAAGGCGAACAGCCGAAAGTACTCGGTCTGGGAGACCGGGTCGTACTTGTGGGTGTGGCAGCGCGCGCAGGCGAGGGTCGAGCCGAGCCACACGGCGCCGGTCGTGTCGACCCGGTCGATGACCGCGTTGACCCGGTTCTCCTCGTCCTTGGCGCCGCCTTCCTGGTTGACCTGGGTGTTGCGGTGGAAGCCCGTGGCGACGCGGTCCGCGTTGCTGGCGTCCGGCAGGAGGTCGCCGGCCAGCTGGCGCAGGGTGAACTCGTCGTAGGGCAGGTCCGCGTCGAGGGCCTCGATCACCCAGTCGCGCCAGGGCCACATGGTGCGGCCGCTGTCGATGGTGTAGCCGTGGGAGTCCGCGTAGCGGGCCAGGTCGAGCCAGTGGCGGGCCTGGCGCTCGGCGTGGTGGGGGGAGGCGAGCAGGCGGTCGACGGCGCGCTCGTAGGCGCCGGGTTCGGTGTCCGCGAGGAAGGCCTCGAGCTCCTCCGGCGTCGGGCCCATGCCCCACAGGTCGAGGGTCACCCGCCGCAGGAGCGTGCGCCGGTCCGCCTCGGGGGCGGGGGCGAGCCCCTCGGCCTCGAGGCGCGCGAGGACGAAGGCGTCGAGCGGGTTCCGCGGCCAGGTCGTGTCCGCCACGGGCGGCGGCGCCGCCTCGCGGAAGGGGGCGTAGGCCCAGTGGCTCTCCCAGTGCGCGCCCTGCTCGATCCAGCGCCCCAGGAGCTCGACCTCCGCCTGTGTGAGGGGCTCCCCCGTGGCCTCCGGCGGCATGCGCCAGTCCGGGTCCTCATCGGTGATGCGCAGGAAGAGCTCGCTCTCCTCCGGCCGGCCGGGGCGCACGGCCTGCAGGTCGCCGAGCTCCTTGGCCAGTCCCTCCGGAGTGTCCAGCCGCAGGCGCGCCTCACGGGTGGCCTCGTCGGGGCCGTGGCAGGTGTAGCAGCGGCCCGCCAGGATCGGGCGCACGTCCCGCGCGAAGTCGACCGGCGCGGACGACTGGCCGACGGCGGGCGCGGCGAGGGCCAGGCCGACGAGGATCGACCCGGTGGGGGAGAGGGTGCGCCGCATGGCCGCCCAGCCTAGCAGCCGCGCTCGGCTCGCGGTGCCCCCGCTCCGCTCGAGGAGCCCCGTAAGCTGTTGTGGAGCAACGGGCTGGCGGGCCCAAGCCTGCGCCCGGAAGCGACCCGAGGATGGACTGCGCCCCGGGGCTAGCGGAGAATGGTCGGTTCCGTGTCTGCTGTGTCGGGACCGGACTTCCCCCGCCCGCGCCGCGCGCTCCCCTCCACACCTCACTCCGACCATGCTACGCCAGCTCTTCCTCTCGCTCTTCGTGCTCCTGTTCGCCGCCCCGGGCCTGGCCCAAGAGGGCAGCGACTCCAAGTTCCTGGGGGACCAGGCCAAGCTGCTGCACAAGTACGCGGAGGGGGCCTACAAGAGCGGCTTCCCGCTGATCGCCAAGCGCGTGTGGCTGATGGTGCTGAGCGAGTACGACCCGGACCACAAGGCCGCGCGCAAGTCGGTCGGCTACGTCAAGGCCGGCAAGAAGTGGGTCAAGGACCCGAACTTCCGCTACCCGAAGGACGACTCTCCCGACCCCAAGGCGGCCAAGAGCCTGCGCGGCAAGTGGGAGAAGACGGCCTCGAAGGTCGCGTCCAACCACAAGAAGCTGGCGCGCAAGTACGCCGAGGCGGACCGCACGGACCGGGCCAAGTGGCACTACCAGAAGGTGCTCTTCTTCGACGCCGACGACGAGGAGGCCCAGAAGGCCCTGGAGCACGAGGCCGTGGCGGGGCTGACGGGGACGGACCTCGAGAAGACCCTCTACGACCGCTCCAAGCTGATCGAGGAGATCGTCGCCACCCAGGCCCGCAAGGAGTACGAGGTCGAGGTGCTGGCGGAGCGCCAGCAGCACGTGTTCCTCGAGAAGGCCAAGGTGCCCTACGCGACAGTCAGGTCCGAGCACTTCACCATCCACGGCGACTTCGAGCCGGAGCTCCTGGTCAACGCGGCCAAGAACGCCGAGCGGGCCATCCGCGTCATGCAGCTGGCCTTCGAGGGCTACGAGGGCTTCAGTCCCGACCCCAAGCGCTGGGTGCGTGAGTGGGCCTTCTTCCAGGACAACGACACCTACCGCCAGATCGTCAAGGCCAACGCCGAGCTCATGAGCGAGGCGGAGCTCAGGTTCACCCTCGAGGAGACCGGGGCCACGACCCTCTCCAACCAGCGCCAGCTCAAGGGCGCCATCCGCGTGGGCTCTCCGCAGAACGAGCAGGGGGTCTACGACGGGGCGGTGCGCAACGTGGCCCAGGCCTACTCGGGCTTCAGCAGCGCGGCCCTGCGGGAGGGCATCGGCCACTCCATCGTGGGCATGTTCTTCAACAACAACCGCACCTTCATCGTCGACCGAGCGGAGCAGCTGCGGACCACCTCGGGCGAGGAGGACGTGGACAAGTTCTCCCCGAACATGGACACCTGGAAGGACCTGGCCCTCGAGGCGGCCTGGAAG
>CAZQAT010000059.1:0-27315 GCA_964591315.1 uncultured Planctomycetaceae bacterium | reverse complement strand
AGGAACGGAGTTGGGTCCCAATGCGTCAAAGCCTCATGAATAGGCCGGGCTAGTGGCGGCACGAAGAGCGGGACGCCGATGAGCGAAGGAGGCCCCCGCAAGCTCAGCCTGTTCGATGCCACCATGCTGGTGATGGGCTCGATCCTGGGCGTGGGCATCTTCTTCAACCCGAGTCAGGTGGCGGGCCTCGTGCCGAGCACGCCCCTGTACATGGGGGCCTGGGCCCTCGGGTGCTTGGTGGCCCTCTGCGGCGCCTTCACCTTCGCCGAGTTCGCCGCCAGCTACCCCAAGGCCGGCGGCTGGTTCGTCTACCTGCGGGAGATCTACGGCCGGCCGGTGGCCTTCCTCCTCGCCTGGGTGGTGCTGCTCGTGATCTCCACCGGCGCCCAGGCGGTCATGTGCGGCTTCGGCGCCTCCATGATCGCCGAGGTGCTGGCGAACGCGGAGGGAGCGAGCCCGATCGGCGAGCCCCGCAGCACCTCGCACACCCTGATGGCCGGCGCGATCATCGTCGGCCTGACCCTGGTCGCCCTGGGGGGCGTGAAGACCGGCGCGACCATCCAGAACGCCTGCATGCTGATCAAGCTGGGGCTGGTCCTGGCCCTGATCTTCGCCGGCCTCCTGTTCTTCGCGCCCTCGGCGCCCGTGCCCGAGGTCGCGCCCGTCGTGACCGAGCGCCCGCTCTGGCAGGGATTCACCCTGGCCATGCTGCCCGTCTTCTTCTCCTGCGGTGGGTGGCCGCTCGTCGCCTACGTGGCCTCGGAGGTGAAGGACCCCCAGCGCAACGTGCCTCGAGCCCTGCTCTACGGAGTCGGAGGCGTGATGCTGCTCTACCTCCTGCTCAACGCCGCCTACCTGAACGTGGTCGGCATGGACTACCTGGCCCAGAACCCGCTCTTCGTGGGCGAGGTGGTGCAGCGCAGCTTCGGGGGCGTGGGTAGCAAGTTCGTCTCCGCGGGCATGGCGGTCTCGGCCCTCGGGGTCTGCACCGTGACCGTGGTCACGACCCCCTGGCTGTACGTGGCGATGGCTCGCGAGGGGCTGTTCTTCGAGGGCTTCGCCAGGCTCCACGGCCGTACCGGGGCACCCTCCCTCGGGCTTGCGCTGCAGTGCGCCCTGGCCCTGGGGTACCTGCTCTTCACGAACACGGAGTTCCTGGTGGACGCAGCGGTCTTCGTGGAGTGGATCTTCCACGTGCTGCTCGCCTTCGGCCTGCTCTGGATCCGCCACAAGCGTCCGGAGCTCCCGCGGCCCTTCCGCTCCTTCGCCTATCCCCTGCTGCCGACGATCTACGCCCTCTTCGCGCTGTTCCTGGTGGCGGGGGTCCTGTGGCAGGCCGAGGCCGCCAAGACCAAGACCGGGCTCGGGGTGATCCTGGCCGGGATGGTGGTCTACCCCTTCTGGCGGCGGTTCGTCGCCCGTGCGGGCTAGCCGCCTCGAGTCTCCAAGGGACGCCGAGGGCCGGTGCGGGCGTGGGTCACTCTCCGAGCGGCTGCAGGTTGATCGTCCTGGCCCACCACTTGCTCTGCTGCGTCCGCACCGGCATGCGCGCGGTGCGGTAGCCCGCCAGGCTCACCTCGAGGCGCACCGACCCCTTCGGCACGTCCACGAGCAGCTTGCCATCCGGATCCGAGAACAGGCTGCGGCTCGTCTCCCTGCTGGTGATCAGGAACTGCGCCCCCGCCAAGGGCTGCAGCGTCTTGCCGTCGCGCACGAGCCCGCGGAACTCGAAGTAGGTCAGGATCGAGCCGGTCTCGTGCAGCCCCATGTCCGCCACCACCCGCGTACGCTCCTCGGAGGTCTCCAGCGTCCAGGTCTGCCAGACCCCGATCTCGGAGATCTCCTGCCCCCAGAAGTCCTGGCGCCCGGTGCGGATCGGCAGGATCAGGGCCAGCTCGTAGCGCCCCGGGTACAGGTGGCGAAAGTCGGCCGTGCCGACCCTCGAGAGCTGCGCCTCACGGAACGGGGTCGCGAGGCCCGCGGCCCAGGCAGCGGCCGCCGGGTCGTCACCCTGACCGGGCAGCGGCCCCACGCGCCGCAGGAGCTGGACCACCCCGCTCCGCAGGCGGTCGTCGGCACCGTCGACCAGCTGCACCCTGATCTCGCTGGCGGGGTGCATGGACTGGCGCGACTGGGTCCGGTCCGCGGCTAGCTCCACGCTCTCGGGGAAGTAGTCCTGGTGGCTCAGGCGCAGGGTGTAGGCCTGCTTCACCGGCGCCCCCGGGAAGATGAAGCCCCCGCGGGCATCGCTCCTCACGCGGTAGCTGCCCGTGGGCAGATGGAGACGCACCTGAGCGTGCTCGATCCCGGCGCCGGTGGCCCTGTCGACCACCTCGCCACGGACCACCTCGAACTCATGGGGCAGGCGCACCAGGAGCTCTTTCCGGGGCAACACGACCTCCCGCACGTGCAGGCCCTCGTCCGACTCGTACCAGGGCTGGACCATGACGCGCCAGGTCCCCGGCACGCCGACGAAGGAGCACTGACCCTGGGCGTCGGTCTCGAGCTCCACGAGCTCGTAGGGCCAGGCGACGAAGGATGAGCCCTTGTGCCGCAGGCGCTCGATCTCGGCCTCATGCTTGCCGCTGCCGAAGCGCGCCTCCCACTCTTCCCGCGAGATCAAGCCCGGTGAGCTGAAGGAGACCACCTCCACGACCACCTGGGTCGCCGCCGAGGGCCGGCCCTCCTGATCGGTGACACGCACCCGCACGGTCTCCCGGGGCACCACCTTGAGGGTGCCCGCCTCCGCCAGACCATTGGGCTCCACCTCTCGCGAGCAGCCGTCCGTGACGTACTCCATCAGGCTCGGCTCCACCTGCAGCCAGTCCCCCGGGGCCACCGCAAAGTAGAAGGTCCCCGGCGGCAGGCTGGAGAACTCGAAGCTCCCGCCCGAGTCGGTGGTGACCGCGTAGTGGGCCGGGTACCAGGCCCCGAGCCGGTCCCCAGCATCGGTCACGAAGTCGTTGTCCCCGTAGGCGCGCACCTCGACCCCCGCCAGGCCCGCGCCAGCGAGATCCGCCACCCGCCCGCGGACCCGGCCACCCACGAAGGACTCCAGGGCGATGCGAAACAGACTGCCCTCGGAGATGTCCACGTGGGGGTCGGAGAAGGCACTCAGGTGGCTGAAGGCCGGCGTGAACCCGGCCCGGAACCAGTCCACGTGCACGGCCCCGGGGAAGTGGAAGCGCGCGATGCCGTCCTCGCCGGCGGTCTGGCTGTAGGGCTTCGTCGCGTCGGCCTCCTCATCCCAGGCCTGCAGGTGAACCTCGGTGCCCTCCAAGGGATGAGGACGAGCGAAGCGGTCGCCCCCGGGCAGGTCGAGGCTGACCTCGATCAGCACCGTGCCGTCGGCCCTGAAACCCAGCTCCTCGACCTCCTCCCCCGGGTCGAGTGAGGCGGGGGGCGCGGCGGGGGCGACCTCCTCGCGCACCGGGTCGTCCACGGGCTCGACGCTCTCGGGGAGCTCCACGGCTTCCAAGGGGGCGGCGGTCGTGGGCACGACACCGCCCTCCAGCCCGGGTACGTGGGAGTCTCCCGTCTCTCCCGACCCCAGGAACCAGAAGAGCGAGGCCCCCAAGACCAAGAGGATTGGGATGAGGATCTTGTTCTTCATGCACTGCGAGCTGCGCCGGGACCGGCAGTACCCCACCCGCTCCGTTGCGGTCACCAATCTAGCCCGGGACTCCTGGCGACGCACGCGGCCCGCCGCCTGCTTCTAGTAACGACTGAATGCGTCCCCGTCGAGGGACGGTTCCTGATTGGCCGACAGGCCCACCGCCAACCCCAAGGCAGTCAGGGAGACCAGCAAGGAGGAGCCGCCCGTGGACACCAGGGGCAGGGTCAGGCCCGTCATGGGCAACAGCCCCAGGTTGACCCCCGCGTGCACCGCCACGTGAGCCGCGAAGTAGATCGCCACGCCCCCCACCACGAGCCGCGTGAAGCGGTCCCGCAGCTCTCCGGCGCCGAGCATCAGCAGCACCACCAGCAGACCGTAGAGCAGCAGCACGGCGGTGCCGCCGACGAAGCCCGTCTCCCCGGCGATCACCGCGAAGACCGAGTCCGACTCCCGCTCGGGGAGCACGCCGGCCTCGTTGGCGATCCCGCGGCCCAGCCCGCGCCCGCGCCAGTGGCCCTGGCCGATGGACATGCGCGAGTGGTAGGCGTGGAAGCCCGGCCCCTGGCGGCCGTCGATCAGGCGCTCCGCGTCCAGGGACTCGTACCAGGAGTCGATGCGCTCGAGCTGGTAGTCCTTGACCCCCACCTCGAACTGCCAGGCCGCGAAGCCCAGGCCCACACCCGCCGCCAGGAAGGTGCCCAGCAGCCAGCCCCGCGCACCGGCGAGATAGAGCATCCCCAGGGTCACGGGGATGATCGTCATGGCCGTGCCCAGGTCCGGCTGCAGCACCACCAGCCCCATGGGCACCAGCGCCAGCCCCAGTGGCGGAACCCAATCCGAAGCTCGCTGCAAGCGGTTCCGGCACAGCACGCGGGCCAGCACCAGGATGATCGCCAGCTTGGCGAACTCGGAGGGCTGCAGGTCGAAGACCGGCGTCTCGATCCAGCGCCGGGCATTGTTGCGCTCGTCCCCGATGAGCGGCACCGCCACCAGCAGGGCGAGGCTCGCCAGGTAGATCTGCCAGGCGTGACGCCGCAGGAAGCTCGGGCGCGCGAAGACTCCGAGGACCAGACACGGCAGGGCCACCGCCACCTTCTGCAGGTGTCCTTCGAGGCGCACCCCCGGGCGGTCCTGCCACTCGTCGGCGGCGGCCATCTCCGCCAGGAAGAGCACGCCGATGCCGCACAGGACGAAGCCCACGAAGAGCGTGTGCCAGCCCATCTCGTGCCAGCGCACCCAGGAGATGCCCAGGCCCCCGCGGGCCCCGGTGTAGCCCGTGGGCCGACGCATGGCGTTGCGGCGACTCACCGGATCGCCCCCCGGACGTAGGCCTGCAGCTCCGGGGAGCGCAGGAACTGGGCCGCCAGGTACACGGCACTGTGGCTCGAGGTGACGCCGACGTCGTGGCAGTAGACGACGAGCACGTTCTCCGGCGCCTCGGCCGGGAAGAAGCCGACGAACCAGGTGTGCTTGCGCATCTGGGGCGGCCTGCGGTCCGCGGGCAGGCGCAGCTCGCGCAGGTAGGCCCTGGTCATCGGCCGGTAGTCGGCGCTGCCGGTCTTGCCCGCCACCCGGAAGCCGAGGGTGTCCGCGTCCAGGCCCTTGCCCTGCGCGCTGCCCTCGGTGATCACGCCCTCCATCGCGCGCCCCACGAGCCCGAGGACCGCGGGCGGCAGGTCGATCTCCTCGTAGCTCGCCTCCACCGGCACCCCGTCCACCGCCCGCACGAGCCGCATCCCCGGCAGACGCCCGGTGGCGAGACCGGCCACCGCGCGGGCCACCTGCACCGGCGTGGCTTCGATCACCGCCAGGCCGTTGCCGGCCCGCTGCAGGTCCACCACCTGGAACTCGCGCTCGTTACGCAGGCTCGGGATGCGGCTCGACTCGAACAGGCCTCGGCCCGTGCCCAGGTCGCGCACGCCGCTGGGGCGGTCGAAGCCGAACAGGTGCGCCAGCTCGCGCACCTGCTGCTTCGTGCCGAGCAGCTCGCCCACCTGGGCGAAGTAGGCGTTGCAGGAGTGGTGGATCGCGCCCTCCAACGCCAGCTCGTGGTGCCCCCAGGTGTTCCAGCAGGCCACCTTGCCCCAGCCCGCGGTGCCCGTCTCGTCTCGAAGCTCGCAGGCGAAGACCTGCTCGGGAGTGAGCCCGCGCCGTGCCACGGCGTAGGCCGCCACGAAGGGCTTGAAGATCGAGCCGATCGGCTGGAAGAGCGGCATGCGCAGGGTGCGCTCGTAGTTGTAGGCCCGCTCCCCGTCGCGGTTCGGCGAGGGCTCGTGGGGCTGCTTCGGGCAGGAGGCCGCAGCCAGGATCTCCCCCTCCACGGTGGCGAAGACCAGGGCTCCGACCGGGTTGCGGAACCAGTAGTCGTCACGCATCTCCTCCCCGCGCGGCAGCACCGGGTCCTCGAGGGTGCGCTGGGCCGCCTTCTGCAGGTCGAGGCTGAGCGTCAGGTCCACGTCCCGGCCGTCCACCCTCGAGACCTGGGTGCGGGCTCGCACGCGCTCACTCCGCTGCTGCAGCCCCTCGTTGAGCACGAAGCCGTTCTTGCCCCGCAGCACGTCGTCCATCAGGCCCTCGATACCGCTCGTCCCACGCACCTCGTCCAGGCGCACGATGGAGTCCACCAGCTCGACGATCAGGCGCTCCTCCTCCCGCCCGCGCTCCTCGCGCTGCAAGACCTCGTCGAAGACGTTGCGCAGGCCCTGCTGCGCGAGCATCTCCTCGAGGGTGGACTCGCGCACCACGCCGATCAGCTCGCGGGCCACGAGCATGTCGTCCTCGTCCAGGGCCAGGGCCAGGCGCCGAGCGCGCTTCTCCACCTGGAAGCCCCGGTACTCCGCCACGAAGCGGGTCAGGATGTTGACCACGTCGTCCCCGGGCCTGTCGTCGAGCTCCGCGGGTCGGCTGCCCCTGTCGCGCACGAAGTAGTCCGCCTTCTTGGCCGCCCGGTCGAGGCGAGCCTCGCTCAGGGAGAGCGGAAGGCCGAGACCCGCGGCCGCCGCCCGCTCGGGCAGGTCGGCCAGGGCCTCGTCGAGGCGGCCGCGGAAGCGCGCCTCCCACAGGCGCTCGATCCACGGCAGGAGCTCCTCGTCGTCACGCGCGCGCTGGGTCCAGACCACGAGCTCCCCCTCGGCGGCGGGGTTCACCAGGGCCGAGAGACGCCCCGCGGCCTCCTCCGCCGAGCGCGGCGCCTCCCAGGCAGGCCGCTCGAGGCCGCGCCAGTCGAGGCTCGTCCGCGGCGGGTGCTCCCGAGCCACCTGCTGCGCCTGCTCGAAGGGCACTGCAGCGGCGAACAGCTCTCCGGCGCCCTCCACGTCGAGGGGCACTGCACGCAGGACCGGGTCCAGGTAGGGCAGCACCGGCTCGACGGAGAGCGCGAGGGGCAGCCCCTCGAAGAGGTCGGGCAGCTCGGCGAAGACCGCGGCGCCGGGCACCTCGCGCCACAGCCGGCTGCGCAGGCGCGCCTCGCGGCGGGTGCGCGGCTTGCGCTCGAAGAGCAGGGCCAGCTCCCCGAAGAGGGCCTCGACGGCCGCCTCCCCGGCCTCCTCCCGCAGGCGCGCGCTGACCTGGGCCCGGGGCACGTGGAAGCTGCGGCGGTCCTCGAGCCAGGTGCCGCGCATGGCCTCCGCCCACTCGAGGGTGCGCACCTCGTCCCAGCCGAGGGTCGCGCCCACGAAGCCGAGGTCGATCCAGGCCGCCAGCTTGCGAGGCTCGAGCCGCCCGGCCTCGAAGCCCGCCGCCTCGAGGAACAGGTCGCGCGCGATGGCGTTCTCGATCTCCCGCCGCTGCGCCTCCAGGGCGTCGACCAGGAACCAGAGGGACTCCTCGGCGGTGACCGCGATCAGGCCGTCGAGGCTCCTGACCTCCATCTGCACCGCGAGCTGCTCGAGGCGCGTCAGGGAGTCGGCCAGGCGCCGCCGCAGGCGCTCCTCCACGAAGTCTCGCGGGAGGCCCTCGGCCTGCGCCACGAGCTCGATCCAGCTCGACTCGAGGCCGCGGCCCTTGCGCAGTCCCTTGCGGATCCCGTTCCAAGCCCGACGCGAGACCCCGAGCAGGCCGCGCACGTAGAAGCGCACCTCCCCCGCCCGCTGGCGGCGCAGGTCGGTGCCCGGCTCCACGGCGGTGAAGTCGAGGCCGCACAGCCGCACGGCCTCGCCCCGCGCGAAGCGCTCCAGGTCCCCGGCCCGCGACGCGGCCAGCTCGAGCCCCCAGGCCTCGAGGTTGAGGGCCGCGAGCGGCAGGCCCGCGTGCCGCCCCTCGAGGGCGCTGCGGGCGTGCGCCACCTGGCCCAGGGGGTGGTGGCGGCGGAACTCGCGGTAGACGAAGCGCACCGCGTAGGCCTCCTCGTCGCGCACGATGACCTCCCCGTTGCGGTCACGGATCTCTCCGCGCAGGTAGGGGATCGTGCGCGCCGAGCGCACCAGGTTGGCGGCCTCCCGCGCCCAGACCTCGTGCTCGCCGATCTGCACCTGGTAGAGACGCGCCACGAGGGCAGCCCAGACCAGGGCCACGACCGCCACCAGGGGCCCGAAGCGCCGGTGCGCTACCACTCCTCCTCCTCCACCCGCAGGGGCGAGAGACCCGGCAAGTGCGTCGCGAGCCCGCCCAGGGCCAGGGCCGCGAGCCCGGAGGTGAAGGCCAGGGGCAGGAGGCTCTCGAGCTGGGGCAGGGCGGCGCCGACCCGCGCGTAGCGCACCACCTCCAACCACAGCGCCAGCCCGCAGGCCCCGAGGATCGTCAGCCCCGCGCGCCACAGGGGACTCGAGAGCTCGATCATGCGACGCAGCAGGGACGCCAGCCAGGCGAGCCCGAGGAAGGCGCACAGGATCGCGAGGCTGGGATCGATCGAGAAGCTCTTGCGCCCGATGGCAGCCAGGATCGCGAGCAGGAAGACGTCGTCGCGCTTGACCGCGCCGAGCATGCCGACGAAGAGCACCATGCCCAGGTCCGGCGTGGCGAGGGCGAAGGCCTCGCTGACCGACAGCCGCTCCTGCAGGGCGTGGATCCAGGCGAACCACAGGACCAGCAGGGCCCAGGCCGCCAGGCGCGCGGGCCTCCTCACGGCGTCTCCTCCACGGCCGCGCGGCCGTGACCACGCCAGACAAAGACGCGCCCCAGCTCGGACACCGCCGGGTCCTGCAGGACGCTCAGCTCGTGGGTGCCGCGGGCGGTCGGCAGCTCGCAGGTGCCGAGGAAGAGCCCGCGCGGCACGCCGTCCTCGCCGGAGCCGGTGTAGAGCCGGGCGGGCACGCGCTCGCCCGACAGGCCGCTGCCGATGTCGACGCGGCAGGTCCAGCGGAAGCGCAGCTCGCCCGTCGAGCGCAGGCGCCCGAGGGCCAGGAGCTCGCCCAGGGGCCGCGGCCGCGGCTCTCCGTCCACCTCCGCCAGCACCGCCAGGCGCAGCCCCGGGTCCCCCAGGCTGACGAGGTCCGCGGAGATCGGCCCCACCTCGCCGATGCGGCCCACCAGGTGCGCGCCGAGGGCCACGGCGTTGCCCGTGTCCACCCCTGACAGGGAGCCCACGCCCAGCCGTCGACCCTCGCGGGCCACGGTCAGGTCCCCGCGGGTCAGGGCCCGCGCAGGGACCCAGGCGCCGGCGACGAAGGTGTCGAGCTCGAGGCGCGCCGCCTCCTCCCCCGCCAGCGCGGCCGGCTCCTCGAGAGGGGTGAGCACCAGCACCTGGAACAACCCCGACTGGAAGTCCAGGGGCGACTCGATCAGGTACAGGCGGTTGCCGCTGGCGTCCTCCGCCCAGCGCAGCTCCCCGAGCAGGTAGCCCGCGGAGAGACGCGCCAGCTCGGGGTCGAAGGCCGCCGGCTCATCGACCCGCACCAGCCCGGACTCGAGGCCCCCCAGGCTCGGATTGTGCAGGGCCAGGTGGTGCTGGTCCTCCTCGCTCGGCACCTCCGTGGCGAGGCCGCCGACCACCAGGTCCACGCGCTCCCCCACGTCCCTGCCTCTCCAATCCGTACGCGCCACCGAGGCGCCGATGAAGAAGCCCCGGGCGGTGACGAGGTCCACGTGCACCAGCAGCGGATCCTCCCCGTCGATCCGGGCCACGCGCCCCACGAAGTGATCGCCGGTCACCACCGGCAGGCCGGGCGCGATGCCCGCCGAGCTGGCGACCCGCACCTCGACCCGGTCCAGGTTCTCCCGGCCCCGACGGACGACCTCGCCGTGGATGCGGCGCCGCCCCGCGAGCAGGTCGGGGTCCGTGGGCAGCGCACCCTCCTGCTCGGAGGCCAGGAGCTGGGCGGCCTCGTGGCGCATGCGCCGGGCCTCCTCGTCCAGGCGACGCTCGGCGGCGCGCACCTCGCCGCTCCGCATCCAGGTGAGGGGCGCGACGAGCTCGGCCACCAGGCGCGTGGGCACGAAGAGCAGCTCGATGGCGGCGCTCACGCTCGGGATCGGACGCAGCGACAGCACGGCGCAGATCACGAGCAGCACGAAGTAGACCGTGCGTCGACGGGGGGGGTCCCGGTCCACGGTTCAGAGAGTGTCAGCCTCTCGGGCGCTGTTGCCCGAGGCGATCAATCCTCGTCTGCCGCCAGCACGCGGGAGAAGACGTCCAGCTTGTCGAGGAAGATGCCGGTGCCGCGGGCCACCGCGGTCAGGGGATCGGCCGCGACCCGCGCGGGCACGCCCAGGTGCTCGGAGACGGCCTCGGAGATGCCGTGGAGCAGGGCACCGCCGCCGACCAGGGTCACGCCCGTGTCCACCAGGTCGGCGGAGATCTCGGGCGGCGCCTCCTCGAGGATGGCGCGCACCGCCTCGCAGATCAGCCGCACGGGCTGGTCGAGGGCCTCGCGGATCTCGATCGAGGTCACGGTCGTGCGGCGCGGCAGGCCCGTCACCGAGTCCCGCCCCTTGACCTCCATCGAGAGCTCCTGCTCCATCGGGAAGGCGGCGCCGATGGTGAGCTTGATCTTCTCGGCGGACTGCTCGCCCACCAGCAGGCTGTGGTGGCGTCGCAGGTGGCTGACGATCGCGTCGTCCATCTCGTCCCCGGCGATGCGCAGGGAGGTGGAGACGACGGCACCGGCCAGGGACAGCACCGCGATCTCGGTGGTGCCCCCCCCGATGTCGACGATCAGGGAGCCGCGGGCCTCGGTCACCGGCAGGTCGCAGCCGATGCCGGCGGCCATGGGCTCGTCGATCAGGTAGACCTTGCGTGCGCCGGCCCGCTCGGCGGAGTGGATCACCGCGCGCCGCTCGACGGCGGTGATGCCCACGGGCACGGCGATCACGACCTGCGGCTTCACCCAGTGGCGCCCCTCGTGCACCTTGGTGATGAAGTAGCGCAGCATCTTCTCGGTCACGTCGAAGTCGGCGATCACCCCGTGGCGCAGGGGACGGATGGCCTCGATCGAGCCCGGGGTCTTGCCCAGCATGGCCTTGGCGGTGTTGCCCACGGCCATGCCGTCGAGCAGCACCTCGCCCGTGTCCTTGCGCACGGCGACCACGCTCGGCTCGTTGAGGATGATCCCCCTCCCCCGGACGCTGACCAGGGTGTTGGCGGTGCCGAGGTCGATGCCCATGTCGACCGAGAAGCGGCCGAGGGCCCACTCCATGGGCTTGAGGACGTTTACCATGCGTTCTGGTGGGACCGGGGCGGGGCCGGATCGACGCTGGAACGCTCGGAGAGGCCGAGGGGCGTCTCCAGCGCGGTTATGGGGCCGGGAACCGCGGTGTGTTCGCAGTGTAGCGGTGGGAGTGCGCCATTCAAGCTCGCTCTTCGGGCCGAAAAGCGCCCCATGACGCGGGATCCCCTCGTCCCGGAGGGCGCCGAGCAAACCGGGCCGGGCGACCCGCAGGTCACCCGGCCCGGTGAGAGAGAGCATCTCGAGCGGGGGTCGTTCCCCCACCCATCTCGAGGGACGCCTACTTGAAGAACATCCCCTCCCCGTACTGGACTCCAAGGGCGTAGTCCACGAGCAGGAAGGCGGCGATCAGCAGGACCGTCGTCATGATCGGGATCCCGTCGTCGATGGTCAGCCCACCAGACTCCTCGACGACTTCGACATCGGCGACCGCCGGAGCGGCCCCCTTGCGGGACTTGGCGGCGCGGGACTTGCCCCCACCCTTGGCTCCGCCACCACCACTGCGGGAACGACTGCGTGCCATGCGTTCAGCTCCTGGAGTTGTGCCTTAGAGGCGGGTGGTGGCCTTGTCGCCGGAACGGATGGTCTGGCCCTGCTCCATGCGGAGGATGATGGCCGTGCACATGTCGTCGCGCACGTTCTCGACCCGGGCCTGGCCCTTGTAGTTGGCGCCGTCGTAGATCTCGAAGGTGTAGCCGCGCTTGACCTTGTCGTTGCTGCCGACGTTGAGGGCGATCAGGCCGGGCTTGATGTCGTAGACGGCCTGGAGCACGCTGGCTTCGATCTGCTCCTGGCTGGCGATGTCCTTGAAGGAGACGCCGGTCACGTCCACCAGGGTGGTGAGCTGGGTGTCGAGGCTGGCGATATCGCCCTGCAGAGAGGCGATCTCGGCCTCGAGCCCCGCGATGGTGTTGTTCAGGCCCGCGTTCTGGGCCTCGAGGTCGGAGGCCTTGGTGGTGGCGTCCTGGGCCTGGGCGAGGGCGTCGTCGCGCTCGCTCTCGGCCGCCCGCTGCGCGGCGACGGCCTCGTCCTTGGAGGTGCTGATCGCGCCGAGGGTGGCCTCGATCTCGCTGATGGCCGACGAGTTGCGCTCGTTGGCTGCGGTGGCCTCCGAGAGCTGACGCTTCAGGTCGTCGACCTGGGCGCTCTGACGGCGGGCCTCCTCGGTGGCGTCGTCCGCGGTGTTGCGGGCGGTGTCGGCCTCGGCGCTCTTGGTGTCCAGCTCGGCGCGCAGGGTGCTCACCTGACCTTCGAGGTCGGTGCGCGTCGCGGCGTGGGCCTCCTCTTCAGCGTTGAGCTTCGCCTTGTAGTCGTGGCTCTGCGCGACGTTGTTCGCCGCCCAGGCGAGGAACACGGCAGCGAGGATCAGGTTCAAGACGATGAAAATCCGTCCGATGGGGCTCATGAGAGTGCGTGAAGAGGTGGTGGGATCCGTTCCTACGACGGGACCTGGTTGCGCGCGTGGGTTGCGCCGGTCGGGGGACTCTCGCGGGCCTGGGCCGGCGCGAGAGGGCGTGGAGTATACGGATCTGCGTGGGCGATTCGGGAGGGGATTCTGAGGGCGAGTCGC
Source organism: uncultured Planctomycetaceae bacterium (assembly GCA_964591315.1). Classification (GTDB taxonomy): domain Bacteria; phylum Planctomycetota; class UBA1135; order UBA1135; genus JABACD01. The sequence continues at coordinate 14,528 of CAZQAT010000059.1, read as the reverse complement.
GGGGTCGATGACCCGCGCGGCGGCCCGGCGGGAAGCTCTCGGGTTCACGCGCGGCGGTGCCGAAGAACCGCCAGGCCCCTCGACCCAAGTCCTTGAAGAGCAAGGGCTTCAGGTCGATTCGGCCGGTGCCCGGCCGAGAGCGGGGCGCGAGTATAGAGAGCGACCCCCGGGGGGTCAAGCACGGGCAGACCCCCTGCGGGGCGCGCACTAACCGTCCCTGGAGAGCGGGTTACCCGGGCTCCGAGCCCTTTTTGTCGCCGCGCCCGGAGGTCAGCGCGAGGAGCGCCGCGACCAGCGCGAAGAGGGGCAGGAGCCAGGGCTGCAGGTGGACGAAGGGCGTGCGCCCTCGCCCGTCGACGGGCACGGGCACGTCCACGAAGAGGGTCCCCGGCACCTCGCGATCGCGCCCGTCCACCACCAGCCGCGCAAGCTCGCGGCCCTCGGCGTCGAAGGCCGCGCTCACGCCGCTGTTGGCGCAACGCACGAAGGCACGCCCGGTGCAGATCGCGTGCAGGCGCGAGAAGGCGATCATCTGATCGAGCTCCTGGGAGTCCTCGTACCAGGCCTCGTTGGACACGACGAGGTGGAAGTCCAAGGGCCCGCGCCGCAGAGGCCCCGCGTAGACGTCGCCGAAGGCGTTGTCGAAGCAGACGGTCGCGCCGAAGCGCCAGGGGTCGCCGTCCGCGTTCGGCAGCTCGATCACGTCGGCCTCCTCCCCCGCCAGTAAGTCGGGCACGTAGCCGGCGACCTCGTAGATGACGTCGCGCACCCAGGCGAGGCGCTCGAAGCCGACCATGGTCTCGCCCCCGGGGGCCAGGTGCACCTTGCGGCCCGTTCCCCGGCGGCTGCCGTCCGCTCCCCACAGCACGACCGAGTTCGTGCGTCGCAGGCGACCGTCGTGGGCGACGTGCACCTCCACGCCGGTCAGGAAGCTCGTGCGCTCGGTCAGCACGGGCGCCGCTCCCGCAGAGGACGATGCATCCGCGGGCGCCCGGTAGAGCAGCTCGATCAGGGCCTCCTCCCAGGAGCCGCACATCTCCGCCAGCTGCCCGCGCCGCGGGGGAGCGTAGCTCGCCCAGGGATGCCACGGGTCCACCTCGAGCCCCTCGACCTCTGACGCGAGGCCGGGCTCCACGAGGGGATAGGGCATCATCGTCTCCCCCCAACAGACCAGGTCAGGCGGGCCTGCCCCGGACGCGCGCTGCGCCAGTATCCCGTCGCGGGTCAGGAGCCACGATTCACGCAGCAGCTCCCCCGGCGTCCCCGCGCTCTGCTTGCGCGCCTGCTCGAAGGCCGGCTGCACCAGCAGCAGGCCGGGGCCGGGCTGCGCCGCGGGCGCAGGCACGACCAGGGCCAGCACCAGGGCCAGGCCCGCGGGCAGCACCCCGGCGATCCAGCTCGCGAGCCCCGCCTTCGGCGCGCCCGGGATCCGGCGGGCCCGGACCTGGTCCGCGATCAACCCGGCCAACGAGGCCAGCACGAAGCCGATCCCCGCCACCCCCCAGACCCTCCCGGAGCCGGCGAGCAGCGGCCAGTCGGCCGCGTAGTGCCCCAGGCGCAGCCACGACAGCCCGATCGGCGGCGGCGTCCAGGCCAGCAGGCTCTCGAAGCCGATCCAGGCCAGGGGCGCCACCAGGGCCAGGGGCAGGCGCCGCGCCAGGCGCTTCGACAGCCAGCCGCCCCAGATCGACCAGCAGGCGTAGCCGACGAAGAGCCAGGGGATCGCGAACCAGAAGACGATCCCCATCCAGGTCGTCTGCAGCACGAGCGCCAGCCCACCGGCCAGGCCCTCGACCGTCTTCTTGAAGGGCCCGGGCCGCGAGGTGGCGAGGACCCAGGGCACCAGGCCCAGGAGGGCCAGCGGCGTGCCCGAGGCCGTCAGCTGCCCGGGCCCGCCCAGGACGTAGATCGCGTACCCGAGGGCGAGCAGGGCCAGGCGTCGGGAGGGAGCGAGCTCGGGCATGGGCCGCGAGCATAAGAGCTGTCAGCCCCGAGTCATCCGCCGAGGGGGCGGAACCGGGCCTCGTCCCCCTCCTCCAGTACGGTTCCCGGCTCCACCACCGCCAGGCCCTGGGCCCGGGAAAGGCCGACGATGTCCGCCGAGCTCTTCCAGCGCACCATCTCCAGCTCGTCCACCCCGTCGGCGGCCTGGGTCACGCTCACCGGCAGGTTCTGCTGGCGGTCGTTCCTGCGCGTCGGCTTCCCGACCCAGCGCCCGCGGCGCAGGGGCGCGACCCACTGCCCCTCCGGCCGCCCGGCGAGCTTCGCCAGGGCCGGCGTCACGAAGACCTCGAAGCCCACCCAGCAGGACACGGGGTTCCCGGGCAGGCCGAAGACGAGCTTGTCCCCCAGGGCCCCGAACCAGACCGGCTTGCCGGGCTTGATCGCCACCTTGTGGAAGACCTTCTCGACGCCGATGCGCTCGAGGGCCTCCCCCACCAGGTCGTAGCGGCCCATGGAGACGCCCCCCGTCGTGACGAGCACGTCGCAGGCGTCGAGGGCCCCGCGGAAGTGCTCGACCAGGCCGTCGAGGTCGTCACGCACGACCCCCGAGCGCACCACCTCGGCGCCCGCGCGCCGGGCCAGGGCCGCCAGGTGCAGGGTGTTGCCCTCGCGGATCTGGCCCGGGCCCGGCAGCTCGTGGGGCGCCACCAGCTCGTCGCCGCTGGTCAGGATCGCGCAGCGCGGGCGGCGCACCACGGGCGCGGGGCTCGCCCCCACCGAGGCCAGCACCGAGACGTGGGCCGGGGACAGCAGGGTGCCAGCCTCGAGCACCCGCTCGCCCTTGGCCAGGTCCTCGCCCCGGGCGCAGATGTGCTGGCGCGCTGCGGGATCGTCGGTCAGGAGCACCTCGTCCCCATCGGGGCGACTCTTCTCGACCACCACCACCGCGTCGCAGTCCCGTGGCACCGCCCCGCCGGTGTAGATCTCCACGCAGGACCCGCGGGGCACCGGGCCCTCGAAGGGCTCGCCGGCCCGGGCCTCTCCGAGGCGCCTCAGGCGCAGCTCCGACCCCGGCTCCAGACCTTCGAAGTCGGAGCGGTGCACGGCGAAGCCGTCCATGGCAGACTTCTCGAAGGGCGGCAGGTCGATGTCGGAGTCGACGCCCCGGGCCAGGACGCGCCCCACGGCGTCCTCCAGGGAGGACTCCTCGGCCTCCAGGGCAGGCCGCGCCCTCTCCAGAATGATCGAAACAGCCTCGTCGGGGGTTCGCATGCGGGCAGTGTAGCGCCTGCCTCCCTCCCCCCCAGCTCTCCGAAGGATCCCCGTCCATGCGCATCGCCGCCTCCTCACTCCTCGTCGCTCTCGCCCTGGGCCTGGCCGCCTGCAGCCGGGGTCCCTCGGCCGAGGAGGCGGAGCTCGCCGGCAGCCTCAAGCGCCACGAGGCCGCCCGGGTGCGGGTGCTGCCGGTGGTACGCCAGGAGATGCAGCGCGCCCTCGAGACCACCACCGTCGTCGAGGCCGAGCGCCACGTGATCATCCAACCCCAGGTCTCCGGCCTGGTGGTCGAGCTGGTCGCCGAGGAGGGGGACGCGGTACGGCGCGGCGACGTGCTCGCGCGCCTCGACCAGCGGGACTCCAAGGCTGCCCTCGAGGACGCGCGGATCGCCCTGCAGGAGGCCAAGGACTCCGCCGACAGCGCCGAGATCGCGCGCCGAGACGCGGAGGCCCAGATCGAGAAGACGCGCCTGGCCTTCGAGCAGGCCCGGCGTGACCACGAGCGCAACGAGAAGGCGCGCATGATCTCCGCCCTGGAGATCGAGCGCCTCAAGCTCGCCATGGACACGGCCGACCAGGACCGGAAGGCCGCCGAGCTCGCCAAGGACCGCGCCGTGATCGACGAGCGCGCCACCCGCACCGCCATCACCCGCGCCGAGCTCGCGGTGGATCGGGCCGCGGTGGCCCTCTCGCACACGGAGCTCGTCGCCCCCTTCGACGGGGTGATCGCCCAGCGCCAGGTCCAGGTGGGCGACAACGTGGGCCCCACGGCCGAGGCCTTCACGATCACGGACCTGACGGACCTGCGCACGATCTTCTATCGTCCGCAGCGGGAGCTGGCGCTCTTCACCGCCCTGGGGCTCACGAGCCCCGACGACGCGACCGCCGGGCCGAGCTTCGAGGCGATCGAGGTCACCGCCCAGGCCGAGGCCCTGCCCGGCCGCACCTTCACCGGCCGCATCGAGCGCATCAGCCCGAACATCGACGCGACCTCGGGCTCCTTCCGGGTCACCGTGCGGCTCGACGTGGAGTCGGACGGGGTGCGCCTCTTGCCCGGCATGCTCCTGCGCCTGCGCCTCGTGACCGAGCGCCACCCGGACGCGATCACGGTCTCGAAGCGCTCCCTGCGCCGCGAGGGCGACGCGACGATCCTGTTCGTGGCCGAGGAGGGCCGCGCCCGGCGGGTGCAGGTCGAGGAGGGCTTCTCCGGGGACGACTACGTGGAGGTGTTCCCGCTCGACGGCAGCTCCCTCGAGCCCGGCATGTCGGTGGTCGTGGTCGGCAACCGCGACCTGGAGGACGGCAAGGAGCTCGAGATCAGCCCCTGGGACGACGACGCCTCCCCGCCCGTCGCCCCGGACGAGGAGGTCAGCGAGGAGCTGGCCGAAGGCCAGCGCGAGGGCGAGTCCGGTCAGTGAGCGCGGTCTCGGCCCCACCATGACTCCCGAGCCCCCCGACGAAGCGGCGCGTTCCGCCGGCGCCTTCGGTTTCGTGACCCGCCGGCCGGTGGCGATCACCATGTTCATGGTGGCCATCGCGGTCTTCGGCCTGGTCTCCCTGGCCAAGCTGCCGATGGACCTCCTGCCGGAGATCAGCTACCCGACCCTGACCGTGCGCACGAGCTGGTCCGGGGCGGCCCCCGAGGACGTGGAGGACCGCATCTCCGTGCGCCTGCAGGAGTCCCTGGCCACCCTCTCGGGGCTCGTGCGCGCCAGCTCGGTCAGCCGCGCGGGGACCTCGGACGTGGTGCTCGAGTACGAGTGGGGCACGGACATGACCTTCGCCGTGCAGGACGTGCGTGACAAGCTCGACAGCGTCTTCCTGCCCCAGGACGCGGACCGGCCGCTGATCCTCCGCTACGACCCGAACCTGGACCCGATCCTGCGCATCGGCGTCAAGAGCGCGAGGGACACGGACAGCGAGGCGGACCGCATCCACCTGCGCTGGGTGGCGGAGCACAAGATCAAGCGCGAGCTCGAGTCCCTGCCCGGCGTGGCGGCGGTGCAGGTGCGCGGCGGCCTCGAGGAAGAGGTGCGCGTGCGCGTGGATCCCTACAAGCTGACCGCTCACGGCATCGAGCCGGCCGAGGTGGCGGCGCGCCTGCAGTCGGAGAACCTGAACGCCTCCGGCGGCATGCTGCGGGACGGGTCCACGGACTACCTCGTCCGCACCCTGAACGAGTTCCAGGACCTGGGCGAGATCGAGAACCTGCCCCTGGTGCAGCGCGGCGACGCCGTCATCCGCGTGCGCGACGTGGCGACGGTCTCGCGCACCCACCGGAAGCGCGAGGTGGTCACGCGCCTGGACGGCGGCGAGGCCGTGGAGATCGCCGTCTACCGCGAGGCGGGCTCGAACATCGTCGACGTCGCCGGCCGGGTGAAGCGGCGCGTCTTCGGCACCGAGGCCCAGCGCGCGCACACCGCCGGCCTGGGCCCGGACGGCAAGCGCACGGGCTCCGGCGGCGAGAGCCGCGGCGGACGGGGCCGAGGCCGGGCCGGGAGCGGTGACGGAGGCCGCTGGAAGGACCGCAGCCTCGAGGACTACCTGGCCTGGCGCCTGCGCAAGGACGTCGCGATCAAGCCCCTCTCGGACCAGTCGACCTTCATCCGCGCGGCGATCGACGACGTCAGGCAGGCGGCCATCCTGGGCGCCCTCCTGGCCATCGGCGTGATGTGGTTCTTCCTGCGCCGCTTCACCTCGACGGTGATCGTGGCCCTGGCGATCCCGATCTCGGTGGTGGTGACCTTCGCGCCGATGTTCCTGCTCGGGGTGTCCCTCAACATCATGTCCCTCGGCGGCCTGGCCCTGGGCGTCGGGATGCTCGTGGACAATGCCATCGTGGTGCTCGAGTCCATCTCCCGCTGCCGCGAGGAGGGCGACTCCCTGCGGGACGCGGCCGTGCGCGGCATGCGCGAGGTCGCCGGCGCCATCATCGCCTCGACCCTGACGACGGTCGCGGTCTTCGCGCCGATCGTCTTCGTGCACGGCATCGCCGGCCAGATCTTCGGCGACCAGGCCGTGACCGTCGTCTCGTCGCTGCTCGCCTCGCTGCTGGTGGCGATCCTGTTCATTCCGATGCTCGCCTCACGCCGCTGGCTCGCCGGTGACTTCGCGGAGGCGCTGCGGGACGTGAAGAACCCGCCCGGTCCCTTCCGCGGCCTGCGCTGGAGCTGGGGCGGCCTGTTCGCGATCCCGCTCACGATCGCGGGGCGCCTGGGGCTCTGGGCCCTGTGGCTGGTGTCGGGGCTCGGGGCGGCCCTCTTCTGGCTCGTGGGGCTCCTGTTCCGGATCCTGACCTGGCCCGTGCGGCGGGTCTTCGACCTCTTCTGGGGCGCGGTCGAGAGGGTCTACCCGCCGCTCTTGCGCGGCGCCCTGGCCCAGCCCTGGATCGTGATCCTGGCCGTGGGCGGCCTCGGCTGGGGGGCCTGGGGCACCCTCCCGAAGCTGGGCGTCGAGCTGTTGCCGGAGATCCGCCAGGGAGAGTTCACCGCCCACGTGGGCCTGGGGGTCGAGAGCCCCCTGGAGAACACCGAGCAGGTGCTGCGCTCGATCGAGCGGCGCGTGCGGGCCCTGGACGGCGTGGCCGTGACGGCCCTGACGGTCGGCGTCGAGGCGGACACCCTGACCCGCGACATCGAGGGCGAGAACACCGGTCGGCTGACGGTGCGCCTGGCGGACGAGGCCCGCGACTTCGAGAACGAGGAGCGCGTGCTCGCAGAGGTGCGGCGCCTGTTCGAGGAGCACCCGGAGGTGCGCAGCGTGGACGTCACGCGCCCGACCCCCTTCGTGCTCGACTCCCCCGTGGCCGTGGAGATCCGCGGCCACGACCTGGAGGCCATGGCCGAGGTCGCCGACCGGGTCACCGAGCGCATGTCCGCCATCCCCGAGATCAGCGCCGTGCGCTCGACGATCCGCCCGGGACACCCGGAGGCGCGGGTGGTCTTCGACCGCGAGAAGACCCTCGAGTTCGGCCTCGACCTGGCCCAGGTCTCGAACCTGGTGCGGGACCAGCTCCTGGGGAACGTGTCGACGCGCTTCGTCGAGGGCGAGGAGCGCATCGACATCCGCGTGCAGGCCGACGAGGGGATGCTCGCGACCCTCGACGACGTGCTCGCCCTGACCGTCAACCCGGCGGCTGAGACGCCCCTGCCCCTCAATTCCGTGGCCAGCGTGGACCTCGTCCAGGGCCCGGCCGAGATCCGCCGCATCGGCAACAGCCGGGCGGTGGTCCTGGCCGCCGACGGGGACGGCCTCGACCTGGCGGGCCTCAACCGGCGCATCGAGGAGGCCCTGGCCGACCTCGAGACTCCGGACGCGGTGGACGTGGAGCTGGGCGGCCAGAAGCGCGAGCTGGAGGAGGGCATGACCTCCATGCGCTTCGCCCTCTTCCTCGCCATCTTCCTGGTCTACGTGGTGATGGCGAGCCAGTTCGAGTCGCTGCTGCAGCCGCTGGTGATCATGCTCACCGTGCCCCTGGCCGGGGTCGGGGTGGTGTTCAGCCTGTGGTTCTTCGGGCTGTCCCTCTCGGTGGTGGTGTTCATCGGGTTGATCCTCCTGGCGGGCATCGTGGTCAACAACGCGATCGTCCTCGTGGACCGCATCAACCAGAAGCGGCGCGAGGGCCTCGAGCTCCTCGACGCGACGCTCGAGGCCGGCCGTGCGCGCCTGCGGCCGATCCTGATGACGACCCTGACCACGGCCCTCGGCCTGCTGCCCCTGACCGGCTGGCTGGCCGCGGTGCCCCTGCTCGGCTCCCTGGGCTCCGGCGAGGGCGCGGAGATCCGCGCGCCGATGGCGGTCACGGTCATCTGCGGCCTCCTGTCGTCGACGCTGTTGACCCTGATCGTGATCCCGGTCTTCTACTCGCTGGTGATGCGCCTCGTCCCCGGCCAACGGGAGAGCGCGGGAGAGGTCACGCCGTGAAGACCAAGCAGCACCACCGACTCTTCGGCGCCGCCGCGCGCCGCCCGGTGACCCTCTTCGTCACCATGGTCGCGCTGCTGGTGATCGCGGTCATCTCCTACGTGCGCATCCCGATCGAGATGATGCCCTCGGGGATGCGCGCCAACGGGCTGATGGTCTTCGTGGCCCACCCCGGCGCCAGCGCCGAGGAGAACGAGACCAAGGTCTGCCGCATCATCGAGGAGCAGATCCGGACCCTCTCGGGCATCGAGGACGTCTGGAGCACGTCGGCCGAGGACCAGGCGCGCATCCGGGTCAACTACGTGCGCGACATCGACATGGACATCGCCAAGGCGGAGCTGCGGGACCGCCTGGAGCGCGCGCGGACCCAGCTCCCGGACACGGTCCAGCGCATCGTGATCTGGTCCTGGGACAACGACCAGATGCCCCTGACCTGGCTGGCGGTGCTCCACGACCAGGACTCCGACCGGACGGACTTCCTGGTGGACACGGTGGTCAAGCGCAAGCTCGAGGCCATCGACGGCGTGAGCCAGGTCGAGTTCTGGGGCATGCTCGACGACTCGGTCCGAATCCTCCTGGACGAGGAGAAGGTCAAGGCCTCGGGCCTGGACATCGGCAACCTGATCCAGCGCATGTCCCGCGACAACTTCGCCAGCCCCCTGGGCGAGGTGGAGGACGGCGGACAGCGCGTGCTGGTGCGCTCCGACATGCGCTTCGACACCATCGAGGAGATCGAGGCCTACCCCCTGCCCGGGGGCCACACCCTGGCCGACGTGGGGCGCGTGATCCGGGCCAAGTCCGTGCGCGACCGGCTCTCGCGCATCGACGGTCAGTACGCCTACTTCGGCCAGATCGGCAAGGAGAGCACGGCCAACATCGTCGAGACCGCGCGGCGCGTGGCCAGGACCCTCGAGGAGCTCGACCAGGACCCGCGCCTGGCAGGTGAGCTCTCCTTCCTGGTGCTCTTCAGCCAGGGTGACCTGATCGAGGCGTCCATGCTGCAGCTGCGCTCCACGGCCCTGTGGGGCGGCGCCCTGGCGGCGGTGGTGCTGTTCGTCTTCCTGCGCCGCGTGCGGGTCACCCTCTGCGTGGCCCTCTCGATCCCCATCTCGGCCATGCTGGCCCTGGCCTACGTCTACTTCACCGGGGGCAGCTTCAACATCCTGACCATGACCGGGATCACCCTCGGCATCGGGATGCTGGTGGACAACTCGGTGGTGGTGATCGAGAACATCTCGCGACTGCGGACGAAGGGCCGCGACTCGATGAGCGCGGCGGTCGAGGGGGTCAGCGAGGTGGGGCTGGCGGTCTCCCTCGCGACCATGACCTCGGTGGTGGTCTTCCTGCCACTGATCTTCATGTCGGGCAACCCGGTCGTGCGCATCATGTTCGGGGCCCTCGGCCTGCCCCTGTGCGCCTCGCTGCTGTTCAGCCTCCTGGTGGCCCTCGTGTTCCTGCCGGCGGTCGCGGGCCGTATCGTCAACCCGCGCCACCCCGCCATGGAGCGCGTCGCGGGGTGGCTCGCGCCCGTGGCGGCCCTGCCGGTGCGGCTGGCCACCTCCCTGCTCTGCCTGGGTCGCACGCTCCTGTCCTGGACCGCGAGCGCGGCGCGCGTGGTCGAGCGCGGCCTCCTGCTGGTGATCACCCCCCTGCGCTGGCCCCTGGCCCTGGGGCTGGTGGGCCTGGCGGTCTGGCGGGTGACCGGAAGCCGTGACTCCCTCGACCCGCTCGAGGCCTACCTGGCGGAGGGCATCGCCCCCCGGAGCACTCTCGGGATGACGACCTCGATCGCCGGAGTCTGGATCGCCGCGGCCGTCGTCGGCGCGGGCCTCCTGGCCTTCGGGACCCCGACCTGGCGCCGCATGGCCCGCGCGCGCCGCGCCGCGCCCCAGGAGCGGCCGGCCTGGGCCTCCGCACGCTCCTTCATCGACCTCGCGATCCACAGCAACGGCAGGCTCCTACGCTGGAGCCTGGACCACCGCCTGCTGGCGACCTTCCTGGCCGGGCTGGCCGCGGTGTCGATCGCGGTCCCCCAGAGCGACATGACCGTCACGCCCTTCGGGGAGGACGAGTCCCGCTCGGAGCTCGAGATGCGCGTGCTGCTCGAGGACAACTTCACCCTGGCCGAGGCCAGCGCGGAGTTCGAGCGCTACGAGAGCCTGCTCGAGGAGAACCGAGAAGAGCTGCAGCACGACCACGTCTCCTGCCGCTTCGACGACCGCGGCGGCAGCCTCAGCCTGTACTGGAACGAGCCCCTCGGCCAGGAGGCCATGGCAGCCACGCGGCGCAAGCTGAAGGAGCTCTTCCCACCCCTGCCGGGGAACGAGGTGCGCTTCTACGGCGAGGAGGAGGTCGACACCCGCAGCCGCAACATGGTGGTCTTCCAGATCCTCGGACCGGATGCGGGGACCCTGAGTCAGCTCGGAGCCGAGGCCATGCAGCTGCTCGAGCAGGTGCCCGGCCTGCGCGGCCTCGAGTCTCCCCTGCAGGACGCCCCGCGCCAGGTGCAGGTGGCCCTGGACGTGGAGAAGTCCTGGCAGCTCGGCGTGACCGCCGACATCGCGCGCCAGAACATCGCCTGGGCCCTGCGCGGCTTCCAGCTCCCGCGCTTCCACGAGCCCGGTCGCGAGGTGCCCTTCATCATGGAGTACGACGAGGAGCAGGTCGCCGGGATGCACACCCTGCGCGACCTCTCGATCTACACCTCCACGGGCCCGATCGCCCTGGCCTCGGTGGCCGACCTCGAGTTCCGCCAGGGACCGCGCACCATCCGCCGGCACAACGGCCGCGCCTCCTTCACCATCACCGGGCGGGTCGACGACCCCAACCAGCAGCTCTCGATTTCCGAGGCGGGCTACGCGGCCCTGCGCGAGATGGAGCTACCCCGGGGCTTCTCCCTGGGCGACGAGCTCTCGGTGCGCCACCGCCAGATCGAGGAGATCCGGGAGATGCAGAACGCACTGATGTTCAGCGTGGTGCTCGTCTTCCTCTTGATGGCCATCCTGTTCGAGTCCCTGATCAAGCCCTTCGCGGTGCTGTCCACGATTCCCTTCGCCATGGTCGGGGCCTACTGGACCCTGTACCTGACGGGCACCACCATGGACTCGGTGGGCTACATCGGACTGATCATCCTGGTGGGCGTCGTGGTCAACAACGGCATCGTGCTGATCGACCGCATCGACCGGCTCTTCGTCGGCGGCCTGCCCCGCGACCAGGCCGTCCTGGAGGGCGGCGCCAGCCGCGTGCGGCCGATCCTGATGACGGCGGCCACGACCATCTTCGGGCTGCTGCCGATGATCCTGTCCGAGCCCCCGGCCAACGGCATCGACTACCGGGCCCTGGGCACCTGCGTCGCGGGCGGCCTGGCCTTCAGCACCTTCTTCACCCTGTGGGTGGTGCCGCTGTCGTACACACTGGTGCTCGACCTCGCGGAGGCGCTGAAGCGCTACACGAGCGCCGGGATGGCGGTGGTCACGCGGCGGGCGACGGGGGTCGGGATCGAGGGCTGAAGGTCGGCCTCGACCCTCAGGCGCCCGCAACCACATCCGGCACCGCGACCTTCTCGAGCAGCACCTCCTCGTGCTTGCCGCCGAACCAGCGGTCGATGACCGCCGCGTAGGCCGTGCGAAAGTCGACCGTCGGCTTCAGGTTGCCGTTCTCGTCCAGGTCGGTCATGTCGGGCGTCACCCCGTGCAGGCCGCCCTTGACGTTGGCCCCGAGGAAGAAGGTCAGGGTGGCCGCCCCGTGGTCGGCGCCGCCGGCACTGTTCTCCTTCAGCCTCCGCCCGAACTCGGTGTGGGCCAGGACCAGGGTGTCACGGTCGGCGGAGGTGCCCTCGATGTCCTTCAGGAAGGCGCCGATGGCGCCGTTGAACTCGAGCGGGGCCTGGACGCGCTGCTCGTAGGCGTCCGTGTGCATGTCGAAGCTGCGGTGGTAGACCGAGTAGACGCGGCTGTCGAAGCCCGCCTCCAGCATGGCGGCCACGCTCTCGAGGTGGCGCCCGAAGCTCGTCTTCGGGTACTCCGCGCGCGGCTCGTACTCCCCGACGATCTGGCGCAGGCGCGGGCCGAGACGCTGGGAGAGGTCGACGGTGCTGCGCAGGTCCTCGAGCACGTCACCACGCCTGCGGGGCTCCTCGCCGCCCCCCATCTCGTCCTCTTCCTTGGGCCGCTCGGGGCCACTGGCGATCCAATCCAGGGACTCGGGTCGGTCGAAGGCCAGGATCTGGGTGTCGATGCTGCGCATGGAGGGCACCACCTCGTGCCCGATGTGGGTCAACAGCTCCGGCCGCGGGTCGTCGCCCCAAAGGTGGGCGCGCAGGCGCGGGATCCAGCCCGAGGACTTGGCCACGAAGTTCGGGTAGGCGGTGCCCACGATGGCGCGCGCCTGGAAGTGGCTCATGGAGGAGTTCGGGTAGCCCACCCCCTCGAGGATCGCCAGGCGCCCCTCCCCCAGCTCCCGGTGCAGGTGCGACAGCTCGAGGGGGATGCCGCGCCCGTCCGCGATGGGCAGCAGGCGCTCCTTTGGAATCCCCAGGGTCGGCCGGTTCACGCGGTAGAGATCGTCCTGGCCCGGAACGAGGGTGCTCAGCGAGTCCACGCCCCCGAAGAGCTCGATCAGCACCAGGGTCTTGCGCCGCTCCGGCCGAGGGTTCGTGAGGGACAGGCCGGGGAAGAAGGCCGGGGCGACGCACAGGCCCGCCCCGGTCTTGAGCAGGTCACGGCGGGTGGCGGTGGCGGGGCGCTTCATCAGGAGAGCTGGGCGATGGGCAGGCGCAGGAGCACGTGGGCCAGGCGGCAGAGGACCTCGTTGCCCTCGGGGTGGGCCAGCAGGGGCCCCTCGATGCCGCGGCGCTCGCGCTCGAAGGCCAGCTCGCGGGTCAGGGATTCGAGGGTCTCGGGGGTCGGCGTCCGCGGCAGCCAGGCGGGCACGATCCAGGCGATGATCTCACCGTCTTCGGCCGCCGGGCCCACGGCGCCCCGCACGCCGGAGCGCAGGTCCGGACCGCGGATGCCCTGGGCGCGCAGCTCGAGGCACAGCTCCCACAGGCGCCGCACCTCGAGCAGCTCCGCCTCGGGGGCCTCCCCCTGCATCGCCTGCGCGCGCTCCTCGAGCCCGTCGAGGCGCGCGCGCAGGCCGACCTGCAGCTGCCCGAGCAGGAGTCCGACGCAGTTCCCGCGCATGGCCATCGAGGAGCTGGTGATCCAGGCCCGGCCCTCGTCCCAGCCCTTGACGCTCGGCGGGTTGTAGATCTGCTGCCCCTGGGCGGTGGCCGAGTAGAAGAGATAGGGCTCGTGGCCCCGCAGGCCGAGGCGGCGCGAGGTGCCCACCATGTACTCGAGGGGCGCCAGGACGCGCGCGCCCAGCACCTCCTCGCGGTAGAACTCCGGGTCCGTGCACAGGCTCCGCAGCCAGGGGGTGATCGCGTAGTCCCCCTCGCGCAAGAGGTCCGCGTAGCGCTCGAGGCGCTCGGGCTCCGGCTCGACGCCCTCCATCCAGCTCAGCAGTCGCCAGGAGACGTAGCGCGCGCAGGCCGGCTGCGCGAGCAGCACCTCCGCCAGGTCGTCCCCGTCCAGGGGGCCGGTCTGACCGAGGATCGTCTTCTCCTCGAAGTCGTGCAGCGCCCCGTCGAACCTGAAGTGGCCGGCGGTCCCCTGGTAACCCGTCAGCGCCCGGGCCGCCTCACGCACGTCCACCTCGGTGTAGTTGCCGACACCCAGGCTGTAGAGCTCCATCAGCTCCCGGGCGTAGTTCTCGTTCGGGTGGGTCTTGCTGTTCGTGTCGTTGTCGAAGTACACGAGCATCGCGGCGTCGCGCACCATGCCCTTCAGCAGGGTCGCGAAGCTCCCCAGGGCGTTCGTCCGCAGGAAGTGGTGCTGGTGGATCAGCTCGTAGCGCCGCAGGGTGACCAGGCTGCTGGTCGGAAAGAAGCCGTGCCAGAAGAGGGTCAGCCGGTCCCGAAGCGGGTCCCGGTCGGCCAGCAGTCCCCCCAGCCAGTCGTCGATGTAGACCCGGAACTGGCGCTTGTCGAAGTGGCGCATCTGGGACTGCATCGCCACCTGTTCCTCGTGCGGCAGCTCGAGGATCGGCGCGCCCACCTGCTCGTGTCCCTTGTGGTTGTAGCCGTAGTTCCACCACGAGAAGAGCACCGGCTCGGGCCGCGGCGGCGGGCTGCTGCGCTCCAGGAGCAGGTCGAAGACCTCCCCCGCGGGCCGTCCAGCCACGGCCTCGATGGCCCCCTGGCGCGCCCCGAAGCCGAAGCGATTGAGCAGGTGCTCGGCCCGCCGCGCGTCCAGCACCGGCCCCGCGCTCTCCTCGCCCGCGCCCTCCCCGGGGGGAGCGACGACCAGGAGGACAGCCAGGAGCAGTCCGCTCCGCCGGAGGAG
>CAZQAT010000058.1:0-28221 GCA_964591315.1 uncultured Planctomycetaceae bacterium | reverse complement strand
GCCGAGGGCGGCGACGGCAGGGCGCTCAAGAGGCCGTCAGGGCCTTCCGCAACTCCGATTTCTGGACCGGCCCCGCCGCGCTCAGGCAGCATCGGTCCGGGAACAGGTGCTTTCGAGCAACCCGCTGGACGTCCTCGGGGGTCACCGCTCGGAACTGCTGGGGCAGGCGCTCCAGGTCGTCCGGGGCCAGGCGGTGGACCTCGGCACTGACCAGGTAACCGGCCCGGCGGCTGGAGCGCTCGAAGCCCATGGAGAAGGAGCCGACCAGGTAGTCCTGGGCGATGCGCAGCTCCTCCTCGGGCACCGGCTCCTCCTGCAGGCGCCGGATCTCGGCCCGGAAGTGGCCGATGGCCGTGGTCACGTGCTCGGGGGAGGTTCCGATGTAGGCGGTGAAGGTCCCCGGGGTCAGGCCCGCGCTGCCGCTGATACCGGCGCTGACCGCATAGGCCAGGCCGAGCTCGTCCCGCAGTCGCCGCGAGATGCGGTCCGTGAAGCCGGGCCCCTGGCCCAGCACGTGGTCGAGCACCACCAGAGCCGCGTAGTCCGGGTCGCTGCGGCGGATGCCGAGGTGCCCCAGGTACAGGTGCACCTGCTTGCGCTTGGCGCGACGCACCCGGACCGCCACCCGCGGCTCCCGGAACCGGGGCGTGCGCGGCTCGAGGAGCTGACCCGTGCGCCAGTCCCGAAGCTGCCTCTCGAAGAAGCGGTGCACCTCCTCGGGGGCCGCCGGGCCGCAGCAGGCGATCACACCCCGAGAGGCGACCCAGTGCTTGCGGTGGTGCGCGCGCAGGTGCTTGGGCTCGATGTCCGCGACGCTCTCCAGACCGCCGTAGGCTGGACGGCCCAGCCAGTGGTCGCCGTAGACCAGCTTCCGGAAACCCATCGCCGCCTGGTGGCGAGGGTCGGCGACCTCGTTGTGCAGGCGCTGGAGCAGGCGCTCCTTCTGGCGCCGCACCTTGTCCGCGGGGAAGACCGGCTCGAGCAGCATCTCGCTGATCAGGCCCGCGAGGACCTTCCAGGAGGGGCTGACGATCGACCCGCTGAGCCCCGTCGACTCCCCCTGCACCTCGCCCCCGTGGGGCTCGAGGGTCGCGGCGATCTCCTCCTCGCTGCGGGAGCGCGTGCCCTGATCCGCCAGGCCGCCAGTCAGGAAGGCGGTGCCCTCGAGGCCTTCGGGGTCGAGGGAGGGCCCGCCCCGCACGTGGGCCTCGATGGCCGTCACCGGTGCGCCGGGACGGTGGGAGACGAGCAGGGTCGCCCCGCAGGACAGGGTCGTCCGCACGCACGGGATATGCACCGTCGGCGGCGCACCGGCAGCGAGGGCGGCGGCCTTCCCGCGCCGGCCGCTCAAGTCCGTGCCTCCTCGAGGGTCGCTCCCTGGGGCAGGGACCAACCCGTGACCCGCCGGGCGGGAGTCAACAGGCGGCGAACGACGTCCCGCAAGAAGGTCGGACGGATCGCCTTCAGGCGCGCGTCTCCCTCGAGCACGAGGCGCCAGTCCGCGTCCACGGCGAAGGAGCCCAGGTCCTCGGCCAGGTCGGTCACGGTCTCGCTCTCGAAGGCCGAGGCCGCCATCAGCATGGCCCGGGCGCGCTTCATCTCCTTGGCGGAGACCAGCTCCCGGGCGGCGCGCTCGAACTCCTCGTCGATGGCCGCCTCCAGCCGGCGCGGCGAGACGCCCGCAGCGCACTCCGTGAGCAGCCACAGGGCGCCCCCTTCCACGCGGGTGTCGTTGGACAAGGAGAGACTGGTGGCGAGCCCCTCCTCCTGCACCAGCCGACGCTGGAACCGAGACATGCGACCCGAGGCCAGGATCGTCACCAGCAGGTCGAGGGCGTAGTCCTCGTCGCTGCCCACCGCTGCCGTGGGCCAGGCCATGCAGAGGCGCCGAGCGTCGTCGTCCCAGCGGCAGAGCAAGCGCTTCTCCGAGCTCGGCTCCACTGGCGGACGGCGGTAGGGCTCAGAGGTCGCGCCCACGTGCTCTCCTGCGACCGAACCGAAGTGACGGCGCACCAGGCGCAGGGCCGAGTTCGGGCGGAAGTCGCCGCAGACCACCAGGGTCGCGTTGGCCGGGTGGTAGTGGCGGCTGTAGTAGCCGCGCATGTCCTCGACCGAGAGGGCCCGCAGGGTGTCCGCGTAGCCGATCACCGGACGCCCGTAGGCGTGACCGGGGAAGAGCACCTCCCCCACCTCGCGCGTGAGCTCGCGCCAGGGGTCGTCCTCGGTCATCGAGAGCTCCTCGAGCACGACCGCCTTCTCCGCCTCGAACTCCTCCGGGTCGAGTAGGAGACTGCCCATGCGATCGGCTTCGAGCTCGAGGGCGCGCTCCCAGCGGTCCGAGGCGAACTCGAACCAGTAGGCCGTGTGGTCGTGGGACGTCCAGGCGTTGTTGTTGCCGCCGAGCAGGGTCGTGGCCAGGTCGATCTCGCCCTTACCGAAGGCTCGCGTGCCCTTGAACATCATGTGCTCGAGGAAGTGGCTGACCCCAGCCTCGTGCTCGCGCTCGTTGCGCACGCCGACCTTGTAATAGAGCAGCACGCTGACCACCGGTGCGTCGTGGCGCTCGGCCAGGATCACCTGCAGGCCGTTGCGCAGGCGGTGCTCGGTGATGCGGGCGCCGGCTTTCTCGTGGACGTCGGCGGTCATCGGGCCCCGCGGCGGCCGGACCGGGCGGCCTTCTTCTTGCGCGCTCCGGCCTTCGCACCGCGCCGCCCCCCTGCCCCCTTCTTCGAGGTGCTCCGCTTCGCGCCACGCGCACCCTGCCCCCCTTCGGGCTCTTCCCCCTCGGATAGAGCGACGAGTTGCCGCACCTCCTCGGGCTCCAGGTAGCGCCAGAAGCCAAACTTCAGCTTGCGGTCGCTGATGGTCCCGATGTGGGTGCGCCGCAGCTCCACGACCTTGTAGCCCACGGCCAGGAAGATCCGTCGGATCTCGCGGTTCTTGCCCTCCTGCAGGGTGACCTCGAGACGCGAGTACTCACGGCTGCGCTTCTTGATCAAGACGCGCACGGGCCCAGTGCGGCCCTCCTTGAGACGCACCCCGTCCCGCACGGTCTGCACGTCCTCGTCGGAGATGCGTCCGCGCAGCTTGACTGCGTAGGTCTTCGTGACGCCGTAGCGCGGGTGCATCACACGGTTCGCGAACTCCCCGTCGTTGGTGAGGATGATCAGGCCCTTGCTCTCCTCGTCCAGGCGGCCGACGGTGTAGATGCGACCCTTGGCCCGGTCGGTGATCAGGTCCACGGCCCGCGGCCGGGTCTCGCGTCGCTCGTTGGTGCAGACCACCCCGGCGGGCTTGTTGAGCAGGTAGTACTGCTTGCGCTGGCTCTTCTGGGGGGGAAGGGGCGCGCCGTCCACCTCGATCACCTGCGTCGCTGGGTCGACCTTCAGGCCCAGCTCCTCCACCCGTACGCCGTCCACGGTGACGTGCCCCTCGGCAATCAGCTCGTCGGCCGCCCGGCGTGAGGCGAGGCCGTGGTCCGCCAGCAGCTTGTTGAGGCGGACGCCGTCCGCCACGGAGCGGATCGTGCGCTTCACGGTCTTGCGGACGGTACGTCCGGCCTTCGGACCCGAGCGGCCCTTGACCGTGGAGCCGCGACGTCCGCGGCCCCCCTTCTTGCGCAGGGCGGACATGATCAGGACTTCGTGTCGACCAGCAGGACGCGGGCCGCCCCACCCACCTTCGCGGGCTCGATGCTGTAGGCCCCGACAGCCGCGGGCAGGAGCCAGGTATCTCCCGTCTCGACCTCCCAGGGGTCCTCCGAGGCGGACACGCGCAGGCGCAGCTCGCCGTCGATCGCGACCACGGCCCGGGCCATACCGCGGGTGTCGAGCTCGATCCGGCTGCCGAGCTCGTAGAGGGTCATCCCGTAGTGCTCTCCGTCGTGCAGCGCTGCACAGCGGTTGTCCCCGCCGAGGCCCTGGAGCTCCAGGACCTTTGGTCCTTCGATGGGCTCCTCGTAGCAGATCGCGAGCAACCCCTCGTCCACGTGGGTCTCCCGCGGCTCTCCGTCCAGGCCTGCCCGGCCCCAGTCGTAGAGGCGGTAGGTCACGTCGGAGTTCTGCTGCACCTCCACCAGGGTGATGCCCTCACCGATGGCGTGCAGGGTACCGGCAGGGACGTGGACGAACTGACCGGCCTCCACGGGCCAGGGTTGCAAGGCGTCCACCAGGCCAGGGCCCGAGGCGATCGAGGCGAGGTCCGAGGAGTCCACTCCCTCACGCAAGCCCAGGTAGATCAGGCTGCCCGGCTCGGCGTCGAGGATGTACCAGGACTCGGTCTTGCCGGATTCGCCGGCGTGCAACTGGCGGGCGGTGCGGTCGTCAGGATGCACCTGGACACTCAGGGGCTTGGCCGCGTGCAGGTACTTGATCAGCACCGGGAAGCGCCCGTCGGCAGTGGGGCGCCCGGCGCCGAGGAGGGCGTCACGGTCCACGGCCATCAGCTCGCGCAGGGCCTGCCCATCGTGAGGTCCGCCGCGCACGGTGGAATTCTCCGCCACCCGGTCGACCAGCTCCCAGGTCTCGCCCACCGGTCCTTCGATCTCCAGCGGGATGCCTGGCACCCTCTCCAGGGCGCGCCCCCCCCAGACCTTCTCGAAGGCGATGCGGTCCATGCGCAGGGGCATCCGCAAGCCCGCAGCGGGCGTGGTCGGGGGGTCGGGGCTGGCCATCGGGGCGAACAGGTTAGCGTCTGGGAGGTGGAACTGACGGCCAAAAGGGCTCCCCCGAGTGGCGCACGTTTACAGAGATTCGAGCCATCTCCGCGGCCCCGCCATGAAAACTGCATTATGCTGGCGCCCACACGGTCCCGATTGTCCCTGAATAGCGCTAGTCGAGATTCCGAGTTTCCACCTCCCCGAATCCCCCGATCTGGGTGAAAAAGGGAGTAAGCGGCACAACACGCCGATCGTCCATGCTCACGAGAGGAAGAGTCACTCCTATCCGGGTGGAACGAGCGATCGATGGCCCCGACCCCAAAGGCCAGGGTCCGCGGGAGGCTGACTTCCTCATGCACGTGCTGACGGCCCTGTCCGTCTCCGTCGCCTCCCTCGCTTTCGCGGTCTACCTCCTCTGGCCGCACTCTCAGAGCACCTGGGTCGGCCCGGCCTCTGTGCAGGCTGCAGGCGGAGAGCGGGTGGAGATCGCCGCGGTTCCTCCGAGGGGCGAGCTGCCCCAAGACCCGGGCCGCGTGGCCCTGACTCCCAACGCGACCGGCGAGGCCGGTGCGAGCGGGGAAGACGTCGAGTCCGTCGATGCCGCCTCTCTTCTCTGCAGCGTGGTCGACGAGAGCTGGCGACCCGTCCCCGGCGCCGAGGTGTGGATCGACGAAGGGCTCTGGCGCCGTGCGGGTGAGAGCGACGTGAGGGGCGAGTGCAGCCTCACGTTCGATGCAGAGGCCTGGAGTCGCCGCTTCGACGCCGGCCGCGGCGTGCAGATCGGGGCGCGCTCCTCCTCGCACGGCCCTTCCCTGGTCACGACCCTCTACGCCCCCCCCGACGCCCCCTTGACGCTGGTGCTACGCGGTCGGGGTGCGGAGCTCTCGCTGGACGTGAGCGACACTCTCGGAAGACCGGTGGCGGGAGCAGCGATCTCCTTCCACGACGAGCTCCTGCCCCAGACCTCCAGCTCCTTGGCGGTCTTGGACGGCAGCGGGCGCTACCGCCGACCGACCCCGGTGCCGCCGGCGACCACGGACGCCTGGGGCCGGGCACAGCTCTTCGGCCTCGAGCCCGGCGCGCGGCAGCTGACCATTACCCGCGACGGCTTCTGCACCCTGCACCTGACCCTGAGCCTCCTCGAGGGCGAGCAGCTCCGGGAGCGCGTCCAGCTCGAGCGCGCCGCGGGCATACGTGGCCGCGTCCGGCGCACGGACGGGGGCTCCCTGGAGGG
Source organism: uncultured Planctomycetaceae bacterium (assembly GCA_964591315.1). Classification (GTDB taxonomy): domain Bacteria; phylum Planctomycetota; class UBA1135; order UBA1135; genus JABACD01. Next base: position 22,330 of record CAZQAT010000058.1, on the reverse strand, counting down.
CCTGCGCATCACCGGCGTCGGCCTCGATCCGCGCTCCGAGGTCTCGAGCGAAGGCAACCAGGACGGGACCTACGAGCTCAGCGGCCTGCCCGCGGGACCGGTCAGCCTCTTCGCCGAACTCGTGGTGGACGGACGCGTGACCCACGCTGCCCGCGCCCAGACCCGGCTCGAGCCCGGCGCCTGGTGGACCTGGAATCCAAGCCTGCAGCCCGTGGACCTGATCTCGGGGCGGCTCGTCGATGCCTGGGACGGCGCCCTTCAAGGCTGGCGCGTCGAACTGCGCGCGGGCGAGGAGAGCGGTGAGTTCGTGGCGATCACGGACGAGACCGGAGAGTACGACCTGCCGCGCCCGCGCAAGTACATCGGGGCTCAGCTCTGGTTCTACCACCCCGAAGCGGAGGGAGGTCTGCCCAGCCGCATCGTCCAGCTCGACGATCCGGGGGACCAGGTCCCCACGGTCGATCTCGAGGAGGGCCTCGAGCTGGCGAGCCGCTTCCGCGGCCGGCTGCTCAAACCCAATGGCCAGCCCCCTAGCGGCCAGACGATCGCCCTGCACCGCCTCATCGACCACACCGTGCTGGCCTTGATGCCGGACCCGGACACGGGTTACTTCGAGACGCCGGCCCTGCCGCCGGGCGAGTACATGATCGTCCTGCCCCACCACGGCCGCGGGTGGACGCCGGACCAGCTCTTCGTCCTGGACGGGCAGAACGTCTCCGACATGGGTGTACTGGTGCTGCCGAAGAACGGAAAGCTCTCCATCTACACCGAGTTCGCCGACCGCCGCGCGGACTGCCTGAACATGCGCATGGAGCTCCTGCGCCCGGGCATCGCGGCGGGAGCCGGCCTGCCGGTCCTGGTGGGCTTGGCCGAGGTGCCCCAGCAGTTCGTTCTGGCGCCGGGCAACTACCGACTCGAGCTGCCCGACTCCAAGCAACAGTCGCCGATCGAGTTCACGATCGAAAGCGGCCAGACGACCCACGTCGTGCTCCAGGGGACGGAGTAGACTCTGCCGCGCCGGGAGAGGGCCCCCGGCGACGCGCATGGAGCCCGATCTCGACCTACGCCTCCGCCTCGCCAAGCTCCCCAAGCAACAGGGGACCGTCGCCACATGATCCGCGACCTCGACGGCTTCGACGGCGACGCCCTGCCGACCTACGACCTGTGCATCGTGGGCTCGGGCCCCGCTGGCACGACCCTCGCGGCCGAGCTCGCCGGCTGCGGCCTCTCGATCTGCGTGCTCGAGAGCGGGCGGCTGGGCGTCACCGCCCACGGAGATGCCCTGCGGCCCGTGGAGAGCGAGGGCATCCACGTCAAGGACTACAGCCGCGAGCGCGTGCTCGGCGGCGCGTCGACCACCTGGGCCGGGCTGGCCTCGCCCCTGGACGAGATCGACTTCGCGGACCGGCCCTGGCTCGACCACTCGGGCTGGCCGATTCCGCGCGCGGAGCTCCTTCCCCACTGGGAGGCGGCCGCGACCCGCTACCGCTTCCCACCGCGAGACTTCTTCTCCTCGGAGGGCGGCTTCGGAGCTCTGCGGGCGGAGAGCGAGGTCCAGCCACGCTGGGAGGTGCTCGACGAGAAGATCTTCCTGGCCGCGGCCCAGGCCCAGAACTTCGGGCGCGAGTGGCGGCACATCTACGAGGGAGAGGCCGGCGGTTGTGATGCCTGGCTCGACGCCACCGTCGTGTCCCTCGCAACGGAGGCGGAAGGCGCCGTGCGCGCCGCGCGCCTGCGCACACGTGGCGGGCGGGACTTCGAGCTCGAGGCCCGCGTGTTCGTGCTGGCCACGGGCGGCCTCGAGAATGCGCGCCTCCTGCTCAACTCCACCGACACGTCCCCCGCGGGCCTGGGCAATAAGAACGATCAGGTGGGTCGCTACCTGATGAACCATCCCAAGAACTACCACGGGATGCTGCACCTGACCCGACCGACCGGAGACCTGCCGTTCTACTACGGCTGCCTCTACCAGGGCTTCGCCGGCTACGCGGGCCTCCGCCTGAGCGAGTCCTATCAGCGCGAGCACGAGCTGCTCAACAGCTACGTCCGCTTCGAGCCGATCTTCCCCTGGACAGACAACCGCGGCGTCGAGGCCCTGGTGCTGTTCGCCAAGCGCAGCGCCTTCCTGATGAAGCGCTTCAAGGGCGGCGGCAAGAAGGACGAGGTCGTCGCCCTGAGGGACTACTCGGAGACCGGGGACGACTCGGACCTGCAGAATGAGCGCAAGTCCCTGCTCGAGTGGCTGAAGCTGGCCCTCTACGTGCCCCTCGATCTCCCGAGCGTGCTCCACTACCTCAAGTACCGCCTGGTCACCAAGGCCAAGCCGCGCATCACCCGCGTGCGCCTGCGTAACTTCATGGAGATGGAGCCCCACCCCGACAACCGCGTTGTCGTGATCGAGGAGCGCGACTCCGTGGGTGCGCGCCGCGCCCTGGTTCAGCACGACACCACGGAGAGAGACCGACGCGCCCTCTTGGAGCTGCACCAGGTGCTCGCCCGCGAGCTCGAGTCCCAGGGCGTCGGCCGCCTGGAGACCGCGCTGGCCGAGGCCGACCCCTGGCCCATCGACGAGGAGGCCTCCCACCACCTGGGCACGACCCGCATGGGCGATGACCCGCGCACATCGGTGGTCGACCCCCACCAGCGCGTGCACGGAGTGCCGAACCTCTACGTGGCCGGCGGCTCGGTCTTCCCCACCAGCGGTTGTGCAAACCCGACCTACACGATCGTGGCCCTGTCGATCCGGCTCGCGGAGCACCTACGCAGCCGGGTCCTCGGCCAGGAGGCTCGGACATGAGCGCGAAGAAGCGGGTGCTCGTCGTCGGCTCCGGCAAGCGCGTGGTGGAGGCGGCCCTGCCGGTCATCGCCCGCGCCCCCTCCTGGGAGCTGGCCGGGGTCCTCTCCCGCAAGCCGAAGACGATCACCTCCGAGGGGCGGGAGCACCAGGTACGAGGCCTCGAGGAGCTGACGGCGGCGCGCCTGTCGGAGGTGGACCTCGTCTACATGGTCGTCGCCAAGCCCGCGGTACCCGGCGTCCTGCGGCGCTTCGAGGCCGTCGACCGGGCGGGCCTCGACATGTTGATCGAGACGCCGGTGATGCTCGTACGCCACCTCGGTCATCGCAGCCTGCTCGAGCCCTTCCGCAACGTGTGGGTCAGCGAGGACTGCACCACCCTCCCGGTCCTCGACCTCCTACGGGACTTCGTCGCCACCGGCGCCGTGGGCAAGCTGCGCAGCGCCACCTTCGACCGCTCGGCCTACGCCTACCACGGCATGGCCATGGTCAAGGCGGCCCTGGGTGGCCAGCGCATCAGGTGCGCGCGGCAGCGTCCCGCGGGCGAGGAGCTGCGCGAGCGGCGGATCGAGCTGGAGAACGGCCTGAGCGCGACCATCTTCGACCCGCGGGACTACGCGCTGGGCACGATGACCTTCGAGGCCGAAGGTGGGGTCGTCTCCGACGTCGTTCCCGCGGGAGCAACCGCCCACCGCATCGAGGTCTGCGAGCAGGATGGCAACTGCACGGCCCTGGCCATTGGCGATGTGCGCCGCACCTTCGACGAAGCAGAGGTCGAGCTGATGGGCAGCCGCGGCCAGGGCCCCGGCGTAACCGCCTGGATGGACGGCATGAAGCGGGTCGGGTTCCGGCGGCTGTTCGAGGACGTGGCCGCCGGCCGCGGCGCCTACCCCCTGGGGGCGGCCCTCGAGGATGCGCTGGTGGACTACTTCCTCGAGAAGCTCGGCCGCTGGCGGGCGACCCCCTTCACACATCCCGACGGGAGTCCGGCGCGCCTCGCCCTCGCCGCCCTGACGCGAATCGGAGCCCTCGCGGGCCGCTGATTCGCCCCCCGCTTGACAGGACGCGCCCCCGGGCGTCACCGTGCCCGCATGAGGATCTTCAAGTTCTGCATCCTCCCGATCCTGCTGTTCGCGGTCGCGCTCTTCCTTGCCGGCTTTGCCTGCCCGAAGCACTGGGAAGTCGAGGTCAGCACCCACGTCGCCGCCACTCCCGAGGAGCTCCACCCCTGGATCGAGGATCTCCGCAAGTGGGAGGAGTGGACCGCCTGGAGTGCGGAGTTCAGCTACACCTACGAGGGGGCCGAACGGGGCGTCGGCGCCGTCGCCACCTCGACCAGTGAACGCTCCGACGTGCGCTGGGAGATCACCGCCAGCGACTCCCAGAAGGGGGTCTGGTTCGACCAACTGCTCGAGGGCGAGGTCGAGTCCAAGGGAGCGATCATGTACGCCGTCGAGGGCGACGGCACCAAGGTCACCTGGGTCGACCGCGGCAGCCTGGGGACCTCGCCCCTGTCCCGCGTCCTCAACTACGTGATGGAACGCGCCTTGAGTGTGGGCCTGCAGGCGAACCTCGACGGGCTCAAGGAGCACGTAGAGGGCCAGGGCTGAGGCGGCGGCGGAAATCCGGGAGATTGCGGGCCCGCCGCGGCGGGCCTGGACGGAGGCCGATGATACCGAGCCCTCTTCCCGGAGAAGCCCATGATCCGTCTCGTCCGCCTCGCTCTCGCCCTCGCCCTCCCGCTCTCCCTCGCCACGCCCGCCCAGGCCCAGCAGGGCTTTCGCCACGCATTCGGTGTAGGCGTCCTACGCACCCAGGGCCAGGGGCTCGACCGGATCCTCGAGAACGCCGAGTCCATGCGAGACCTGGCCCTACGGGCGAGCGCGGAGTCCCTTCGCCGGGGGACCCGCCTGCGCCTGAACGAGCTGTTCCAGCACGAGAGCCTCGCCATCGACCTGGTGGCCTGGCGAGTTGAGTACGAGGGGCTGGGCCTGCTCGAACACACCGCCATCGCGACCGTGCAGTCCTCCCCCGGCGGCACCCAGTTCACCGATGTCCTGCTGCCCGCCGTCACCACGGAAGAGCTCGACATCGCCACTGCGGACCTCCTGACCCCCGCCAGCGCCCATGAGGCCCTGTGGAAGATGGAGGTCGCCCTCCAGACCCTCAGCCAGGTGCGGCAGCAAAACTGCGCGGACCTCGCGGCCCTGGGGGTCGAACCGGGCTGCGCGCAGGTCGCGACCTACTGCACGAGCACGCCGAACTCCACGGGCCAGGCGGCACGCCTGGAGGGCTCCGGGTCCCTGGACCTCGATGCCGAGACGCTGCTCGTCTTGCGCGCCACCAAATGCCCTCCGGGCCAGATGGGGTGGTTCCTGATGGGCCGCGAGGAAGTCGCCCTACCCTTCGGCAACGGCACTCTGTGTGTCGGCGGCTCCGCGGCCAGTCTCCTGCGTATCTCCCCTGGCGAGTACGTTCCTGAGAACGGTCAGATCCTGGCGGCCATTCTTCGTCGCGACTTCGAGTATTACTCCCTCTTCACCCCCGGCAGCACCTGGCGCTTCCAGTTCATCTTCCGCGACTCGGTCGGCGCTGGCTTCGACGCCACCGACGCGGTGGCCGCGACCTGGGAGGGCTGAGCCCTCCGGGTCAGCGCTCGAGAGCTTCCGCCAGGACGCGCCCCGTCGCCGCCGAAGGCGACGCCGTCCCGAGCAGCTCAGCCAGGGTCGGAGCGATGTCGCGCGGGGCCGCGGGGTCCGCGTAGGTCCCCTTCCGCACCCCCGGGCCGGCCATCAGGATCGGCACGTGGGTGTCGTAGCTCCACGGCGACCCGTGCATGGAGGTGAGCACCGCCGCCGCGTTCCCCGAGCCCAAGAGCCAGCCGGGCTCCGGCACGAGGTAGACGTCCCCGGAGCGCTCCTCGTGGAAGGAGGCGGCCACGCGCTCGAAGAGCTCCCCATCCGGCAGCGCCCCGGAGGCGATGCGGGAGCGTGGGATGCCATGGGCCATGCCTTCGGTGGCCTGCACCGCCTCGCCGGCAACCCGCGCGACCGCGTCGAGGTCGAGGCCCAGCTCCTGGATCGCGCGTCGGTGCAGCCAGAGGTAGGGCGCAACGTGGCCCCAGACGAGGTCGCGCTCGGTGCCGAAGTGCTCCGACAGGGCCTCGTTGGTGGCCTTCACCATCCCGATCGAGTCGACCCAACCCAGGTGCGCCCCCTTCGAGGCCAGGTGCTCGGGGCTCGTCGCGGCGCCGTGGTCGGCGCAAAGGGCAATCAGGGTGTTCTCCAGGCCCACGAGGCGGTCGATCTCCGCGAAGAGGACCGCCAGGCTCGCGTCCAGGCGCCGCAGGTTGTCCTCCGCCTCGAGGCTCGCGGGTCCGAAGGCGTGGCCGACGTAGTCCGTCGACGAGAAGCTCAGGGCCAGGAAGTCCGTGCTCTCCCCCTGCCCGAGCTCTTCGGCGACCAGGACCTCTCGCGCCAGTGAGAGGACGAGCTCGTCCCCCACCGGGGTGTAGCGCAGAGCCGCGTAGAAGTCCGCATCCCGCTCGGCGTCGAGGGCGTGGGGAAAGGTGCGGCCCAGGTGCTTGTAGGAGCGCTCGCACTCCCGGTCGTCCAGGGCCCCGAAGCGGTAGCTCTCCAAAGGCTCCATCAGCTCCCAGCTCCGGCCACGCCACTGGCCGGCCACGTCCCGCTCGTTCCAGGCCGTGAGCCAGCCGGGCACGTCCTCGGCCTCGGGGTAGTAGTAGGAGCCCGTCACGAAGCGGCCCGTGGAACTCTGGTACCAGAAGGCCTTGCCCAGGTTCCCGGCGGGCAGGATGGCGCCGCGGTCCTTGACCGAGATCGCGAAGACCCGCGAGCGGAAGCCGCTGGCGACGATCAGCTCGTCGCCGATGGTGCTGCCGAGCAGGTTGCGGGGCGAGCGGCCATTCGGCGAGGGCTCACCGCCGGGCGCCCCCTCGGTCGGGTCGACCGTGTTGTAGACACTCGTGCCACTCACGGGGTCGAACCACTCGTTGCCGATGATCCCATGCTCCCGGGGGTTCGCGCCCGTGAAGAGGGTCGCGTGGCCCGGGGCCGTCTCGGTGATCCCGTGCTGGTAGTGCGCAGCCACGAAGGTCGCCCCGTTGTCCGTCAAGGTGCGGAAGCCGCTCTCTCCCGAGCGCCCCGCCAGGCGCCGCGGCATGTCGCCGCGGAGCTGATCCACGGTGATCTGCACCACGAGGCGTGGCGCGTCCACCGGAACCGGAGGTGTTGCGAGAGAAGAGGTCGCCGCGCAGACGAGAAGCCACGCGGCGTTTCGGAGGACTGTCCTCATGGTGTGGAATCTGTGGAGCTCTCGGTGTCCGATCCGCCCGTCGATGGGAGGCGCCTCCGAGGCTGCGCGGGAGAGAAGATACCCAGAGGCGGCGATCACCGGGACGACGAAGGGCCAGCCTCGCGAATTTTCGTGTGCTTCTCCCGGCCCCCCCGCCCTCCCGGACGAGGGGGGGCAGCGAGAGCCGGCCGGTCGCCCTGGCGAGCACCCGCTCGAACGGAGGGTCGACTCCCGGGGGTTCGAAAAGCAAGCCCCTGGGCTAGCCTGTCGGCGTGCTCGCTCGCCGCCCCGCGCCGCTCCCCCCCCGTCCGCAGCTCTGGCGGGGCGGGGTGTTCCTCTTCATGGTCCTCATGACCGCCCTGGCTTCCTGGGGCTTCTTCGGGGACCACGGGGACGGGGACCGGAGCCTGGGCGGGGACGAGGGCCTGATCGAGGAGCTCCTGATGGAGTTCGGCTACGCCATGCAGGAGTGCCTCGTGGTGGTCGAGGGGGACGAGCTCTTCCGCCCGGACGCGGTGGAGGCAACCCGGGCCCTGGTGCGCTCCCTGGAGGAGCTCGAGGGCGTCACCGGCGTGCTGAACCTGGATGACGTCCCGCGGGTGGGCTCCCTGCCCGTCCCCCTCCCGGTGCTGCCGGCCGACGGCGCGTCCACCGAGGAGTTTCGGGAGGGTCGCCGGCGGGCCCTCGAGCACCCCCTGATCGCCGGACAGCTCGCCTCCCGGGACGGGGAGCTGTGGGTGCTCGCGGTGGACTTCGACGATCAGCACTACTTCGACCGCATGAGCGCCGGGGAGTCCACGGACCCTGTGAGCGAGCTGCGCAGCGTGGTGGATGCCGCGCAGCTGCCGGCCGACGTGTCCGTACGGCTGACCGGCACCGTGGCCCTGGCACACGACTCGAACGAGATCTTCAGCCGGGAGCAGGTCCTCTACCACTCGATCGCCTACGGGCTCGTCTTCCTGCTGGCGGCCTTCCTGTTCCGGGGCTTCTGGGCGGTGATCATCTCCGGCGGCGGACCGGTAGCGGGAGTGATCTGGACCTTCGGACTGCTCACGCTGTCGGGGATCGAGCTGAACAGCCTGACCCTGATCCTCCTGCCCGTGCTGGTGATGATGATCGGGTTCACGGACAGCGTGCACCTCACGATCCACATCCGGCGCGCGCGCTCCGAGGGGCTCTCGCCCCTGGAGGCGACCTGGTCGTCGGTGCGCCTGCTCTGGTCACCCTGCTTCCTGACGACCCTCACCACGGGCCTGGGCTTCGCGTCCCTGACCTTCGCGCGCTCGGAGATGGTGCGCAACTTCGGCTTCGCCTGCGCGGTTGGCGTGGTCTGCACCTTCCTGGGGGTGATGACCTTCCTGCCCTTCTTCGCCAGCTCGAGGCCGGGCAGGTTCCTGGTGGAGCGAGAAGATGCCAGCATCGTGGAGGGTGCGCTGCCCTTCACGGGCCGTGCGCTGGCGTGGCTGCTCCGCAACGCGCGGCTGGTGACGGTGGTCGGCGTGATCCTGACGGGCGTCACCCTCGTCCAGGGCCTCGCCCTCGAGACCGAGGGCCGTGTGGCCGCGGACATCCCCGGCTCCAGCGACTCGGCCCAGGCCCTGCGCAGCCTGGACGCGCACCTCGGGGGGACCGTGCCCCTACGACTGCTCGTGCACTGGGAGGAGGAGGTCCCGGACCTGGGCGCCGTGCTCGCGGCGGTGGCGGCCGCCGAGTCGGCCCTCGAGCCCGAGACCGAGCGTGGTGACCTGCTCTCCCTGACGGACTTCGCCTCCTTCCTGGGAACGAGTGAGTCCTCCGCGCTGCTGCAGTTGATGGACCTCCTGCCCGCCGAGCTCTCCCAGCGCGTGCTGCACCTCGAGAGGCGCACGGCGGCGGTGGAGACCCAGCTCCCGGACCTCGGCTACCCCCACTTTGCGCCCGTCTTCGAGCGCATCGAGGCGCGGCTCGCCCAACTCGCGCCGGACCACCCTGGTTTCACCTTCCACCTGGCGGGTCAGGCCGTGCTCTCGGGGCGCATCTATACCCAGTTCTCCGAAGACCTGATGCGCAGCCTGGTCTACGCGGCGCTGACGATCTTCGCGGTCCTGACCCTCGCCTTCCGCTCCCTGCGCCTGGGCTTGATCAGCGTGGTGCCCAACGCCTTCCCCCTCCTGGCAACGGCCTGCATCCTGGTCTGGATCGATACGCCCATGGCTGGGGCCACGGCCTTCGTGATGAGCCTGGGGATCGCCGTGGACGACACGATCCACTTCATGACCCGCTTCCGCCACGAGTACAAGCAGGACGGGGAGCTCGACGCGGCCCTCGAGCGCACGGTGATGCGGGTGGGCAAGGCGCTCTTGGTGACGACGATCGTGCTGGTGGTCGGATTCGCCTCGGTGATGACCAGCGATTTCCTCCGCAACCGGGTCTTCTCGGCCATGGTCTGCACGACGGTGCTGTCAGCGCTCGTCTGCGACATGATCCTGCTCCCCGCCATGATCAAGACCTTCGGCCCCGGCAAGCGCCTTCGGGAGAAGTGGGGGCCGGGGCGCTCTACGCCACGGCCCGTCGATTGATGCGCGCCGCCGCGTAGACCGACGCCACCGCCGCCCCGGCCACGAGCCAGAAGCCGGCGGGCCGCGTGACAGCGGCGATGTTCGAGACGCGGCTGTGCACCAGGAGAAGCCCCAGGAAGTAGACGTCGACCATCGCCCAGCGCTCGAGGGCGACCCACCAGCGGAGGAGGCGATCGACGTTCATGCCCCGCAACTGCAGCAGTGCAAGCAGGCCGAGCCCCAGGAACTGCACGGCGGGCAGGAGTAGGACCAGCACCGCGACCACGGTCACGAGGAAGGGCTCTCCCGCCGCGACCAGGTCTACGAGGGACTCGGGCAGGGCGTAGACGTTCTCGAAGACGTCCTTCTCGATCAGGAGCAGGGGCTCGAACAGCCCGGCCACGAGGCAGGCGGCTCCGACCCAGGGCACGACCACCAGCGAGAGGTCCAGGCGCGGGACCGCCCGCGGTCGCGGCTCGGCCCCCTCGGCCAGGCGTGCGACCCAGAACGACAGGGCGATCGAGAGCAAGATGGCCGTGGCGAAGAAGTACACCGCCGGCTCGGCAAAGGCCTGGGCCGCGGTGATGAACTTCGAGAGCTGCACCGAGCCGATCAGGGCCGCCACGACGAAGGTGTCGAGCATCGACCACTTGCCGAGGGCCTTGAGCCAGTGACTCAGGTTGGCGCGCGCCTGGGCACCCATGGGCCGCCACCAGATCCAGCCCAGGGCCAGGAGCTTCGCAGTCGGAAAGACGATCGAGAAGCAGAAGAGGATCGTCGAGAGCAGCGGGTGCCCCAGGTCCCAGAGGTTGATCACGCCCCCCATGACGGAGTAGCGCTCGGTCTCGCGCCCGACCGCCTCGAGGGTCACCCCGGGCAGCACCTGGCCCGCCAGGAGGCAGGCCGCGGTGAGCACGAGGGCCGTGGGGAAGGCCCAGGCGCCGGGGCAGTGCTCGCGCAGGGCGCGCGGCGGTTGAAGGGTGGCTTTCGAGCTCATGCGAGAGAGACGCTCAGTGCCTCTCGAGCACCCGGGTGCGGAAGGCGTCGAGCTGCGGGTCATCGGTGCGCTCCATCCAGGCCTCGAGCTCGGCGCGCAGGCGATTGCGCGTCTCGGCATGCGCCGGATCGTCGATCAGGTTCCGCAGCGCGTGTGGATCGGCCTCGTAGTCGTAGAGCTCCTCGACGGTGCGGTACTTCAGGAATGCGACGCGCTCGGCCACCTCCGGGTCCTCGGCCGCCGCCTCGAGCATGGCCTGGTAGCTGCCGTTGGCCTTGTGCTCTGCCCGCACGAGCTCCTTCACGCCGTCGGACCAGGCGTTGAAGACGTAGCCGAAGCGTCGGCCCTGGACTGCCCGCATGGGATAGGCCGTGCCATTCGATGTACGGCCGAACTGCACGAAGGCGTGGTCCCATCCACCCGCGCTCTGGACCGGCTCGAGGCCCTCGATCCCCGCGCCCACGAGCGGCGCCAGAGATCGGCCGTCCAGCCCCATCGGGATCTCCCCCCCCGCGAGGTCCACGAGCGTCGGCAGGAGGTCCACGGCCGACACGACCACGTCGGAGCGGACGGTCCCGGCTTGGATCGTCCCTGGCCAGCGGAACACGAGAGGGGTCCGCACACCGTTCTGGTAGCAGCTCGCCTTGGCGAAGGGGAAGGGCATCCCGTTGTCCGAGAGGAACACGACCAGGGTCGACTCCCGCAGGCCCAGCTCCTCGACGGCAGCCAGGAGTGCGCCGACGGTGTCGTCCAGGCGCCGCACGGAGTCGAAGTAGGCGGCGAGCTCTCGCCGGACCAGGGGCAGGTCCGGCAGGAAGGCCGGCAGGTCCAGCTCCGTGGCCACGCTCGTCCGCGACGGCTCCTCGACGGGCTTGGCGCCCTTGCGCCAGGAGGCGCGCTCGAAGCCGTGCAAGGGCCGGTGCGGGTCATGCGAGTTGGCCATGATGAAGAAGGGTCGGTCCGCATCGACGGCAGCACGCATGAAGGCCCTCGCCTCGCTCGCGAAGAGCGCCGGGCTGCGCCCCATGCCCAGGTCGACACGGTCCACGGCGTGGTCCCAGGACGCCCCGCCATAGGGCGTCGAGTGCTGGACCTTTCCCATCACGCAGGTGCGGTAGCCCTCTCGACCCAGGACCGTCGGCAGGAGCGGGAGATCCGGCACCGTGAGGCCGCCGAAGCCATCGCCTCCGGTGCGGTGCCCGTGGCGCCCGCTCAAGATCACGTTCCGGCTCGGCTGGCAGACCGAGGAGTTCACGAAGGCGTGCTCGAAGTGCGCGCCCTCTCGGACCAGCGCGTCGATGTTCGGTGTGAGCCCCTCGACCGGACCTCCGTGGACTCCGACGGAGTCCCAGTTCAGGTCGTCCGCGACGATCAGCAGGATGTGCGGCCCCTGACCCTCGACGCCCAGACGACTGCTGGACTCGCCGCCGCCGCAGCCGAGGAGCATGCCGAGGGCGGCGGCCGCGAGCACACGCCTCCAGGGGCATCCCGCCCTCCGCTTCTTCGAGCTCATCAAGACGGACCGGATCCTATCGACTCCCGGCCCGCCGCGCTCACTGATATCGGAAGCGGCGCACCGCCACCGCGCTGAGCACCACCGTCGTGGCGGCCAACAAGCCCACCGCCGGCAGGGCCGAGGCCGGCCCGTTCTCGAAGGCGATCAGCTGGTGCATCGCGTCCATGATCCACCCGGTCGGCAAGAGCCCCGCCAGGGTCTGCATCCAGTCCGGCGTGATCTCGATCGGCCACCAGCACCCACCGAGGGCCGCCAGCGCCAGGCTCGCCACCACCCCGAGGCCCCCCATCTGCTGCTCCGTGCGCACCAGGTTCGCCATCAGGAGGGCCGCCGACGTGCAGAAGGCCGCCCAGAAGAAGAGCACAACCATGACCATCGGCAGGTCCGCCCCCCAGTCCATGTCGAACAGCAGGGTCCCTCCCAACATGGCCACGGCGATCTGCACGAGGCCGAAGGCCATGCGCCCGATCCACTTGCCGAAGAGGATCGAGCTGCGGGAGATCGGAGCCGAGGCCAGGCGGCGCAGCAGCCCCCCCTTGCGCTCGACCACGAGCTGGATCGCGCCGCTCGTGAGCAGCACCAAGAGGGTGAACATGACCATCGTGCCCGGGATGGTCTGGGTCATGCCCGCGGGAATCTCCTGGCGCTTGCCCGCCGGCTCCACGGCCAGGGTCAGGGCCCGTGGGCTGTCCCGCAGGGCCGCGAGGTTCTCGGCACTGAGCTCCGTCCCATCCACCTCGAGCACCACGAGGTCCGCCAGCAGCCCGTAGACCGCGCGCCCCAGGCGCACCTGGTCCAGTCTCGCGCCTGCGCTCTTCCCGTCGCGCTCGAGCTTCACGCTGGCCGGGTTTCCAGCCAGCAGCGAGTCGGTCAGGCTCGCCATGCCCGCGGCCGGCTCAGGCAGGATGAGGCGCCGCGTGTACTCCGCGAGCTCCGCCTCGCTGGACGCCTGGTGCACCTCGTAGCCCTCGCGCTCGACGGCGGCCAGGAGCTCGTCGACCAGGAAGCCCCCGTCGACGGGCGCCCGCACCCCCAAGGGCACGGGACCTTCGGGCGCCATCCCGACGCCGCCCCCGCCCCCGGTCATCTTGCCCAGGAAGAAGAAGAACACGAAGGGCATGAAGAAGACCCACACGAGGGTGTCCTTCTGCTTGAGGAGGTGGGCGATGTCGCGGGATGCGATGAACCAGGCGCTGCGCAGCATGGGACCTCCTCAGCTCTGCCCGAAGCGACGGACGGCGCGGCGCGCCGTGAGACCGAGGAAGAGGCCGCCGAGCCCCAGCAGGATCGCCAGGTCCCGGGCGAGCAGGGCGACCTCCGCGTCCCCCACGAGCAGGGCCTTGAACTGGGAGAGCGCCAGCCCGTTGGGCGTCCAGCGCCCCAGGGCCGCCAGACCCTCCGGCATGGCCTCGAAGGGAAACAGGCTCCCGCCCAGCATCATCAGCGGGAAGAGCACCATGTTCGTGACCACGTTTCCCGTCTGGTAGCTCGAGGCGAGGGTCTGCAGGAAGAGGAAGAGCGGCAAGAGGACGGCACCGGTCAGCACCGACCACAGGAAGGCCGGCAGGATGCCGGCGGCGGGTAGGCCAAAGCCCAGGGCCCCGACGACCAGCCCCACCGCCGCCACGAGGCCGATCAGGAGCGTGCCCGCCGCGACCTTGCCGAGCAGGAAGGAGCCCATCCCGTTGGGGGTGGTCAGCACGCGCCGCAGGGTGCCGGCCTCGTGCTCCTCCCACAGGTCGCCGCTCAGGCCCTGCGCGATGAACAGCAGCGTCAGGAACAGCAAGCCGGGAAAGAGCAACAGCCCGAGGGTCATCGGCGGTCCCTCCGCCTCCTCCTCGATCACCTCCAGCTCGAAGTCGAGCAGGGGCGGGAAGAGGAGTCCCTCGAGGGCCTGCACCTTCTCGTTGATCGCGACAGCCTGCTCCGCCACGACCCGGTCGCCGAAGAAGTCCGTCCCCTCGGGCGGCCCCTCGGCGAAGAGCGCCAGCTCCTCCCCGAGCAGGCGCTGGGCATAGAAGGCCAGCTCCACCAGCATCTCGAGACCCTCGACCAGGATCCTGGGCAGGATGCGCTGAGCCGGGTTCGTGAAGAGCCGCAGCTCGCTGGGCGTGCCGAGCAGCACGGCCTCGCCGAAGCCCTCGGGCACCACCAGCAGCCCCGAGGCCTCTCCGGCCTCGATGCGCTGCTGGCCCTCCTCCAGGTCGACCTCGACCAGCTCGAGCATGCCCTCCTCGCCTCCACCCGCGGCTGCGCCGGCCAGCAGCTTGGTCACCAGGGTCTCGTCCTGGTCGACGAACAGCAGCCTCGCCTTCGGCACGCTGCCGTCGCCGATGTTCACCACCATGCTCATCAGGCCTCCGAGCAGGACCGGAATGCCGATCCAGATGGCCATGGCCGCGGGGTCGGCCAGGCGTCGCTTGAAGTCCTTGACTGCCGCTGTCCAGACGAACATCCCTACTCCCTCAGCTCCCGGCCCGTGAGCTTGATGAAGAGGCTCTCGAGGCTCGGCTGGGTCAGGGTCGTCTCGGCCACCCGCATGCCGGCCCCGTCGAGGGCGCCGAAGAGGGCGGGCAGCTGGCGCGATGCGCCGGGCAGGGAGAGCATCAGGGTGTCCTGGTCCGCGCTGACCACCTCGAGCCCGTCGAAGCCCGCCAGGGCCGCCTCCGTGGCCGCCGGGTCGAACTCACCCGACAGGCGCAGGAGGTCGTGCTGCTCGAGACTTCCGCGCAGCTCGGCGAGGGTGCCCTCGGCGATCAGCTTGCCGTGGTCGATGACCCCCAGACGGTCGCAGAGCTCCTGGGCCTCCTCCATGTAGTGGGTCGTGTACAGCACGCAGGTGCCCTCCCCCGCCAGCTCGCGCACGAGCTCCAGCAGCTTGCGTCGGCTCTGGGGGTCGACGCCGACCGTGGGCTCGTCGAGCAGCAGCACCTTGGGCCGGTGCACGATGGCGCAGCCGAAGTTCAGGCGCCGCTGCATGCCGCCGCTGAAGCCCTTGACCGCCTCCTCATCCCGGTCCGCGAGCTCGATGCGCTCGAGCACCTCGGCCACGCGCGCCTTCAGCTCCGCACCCCGCAGGCCGTAGGCCGCTCCCCAGTAGGCCAGGTTGGCGGAGGCGTTCAGGTCCTCGTAGAGGGCCAGCTCCTGGGGCACGACCCCCAGGAGCTTTTTCGCCTCGCGGGCCTCGCGCACCACGTCGTGGCCCAGCACCCGGACTCGCCCGCGGGTGGGCGTGACCAGGCCGCACAGGCAGCCGATGGTCGTGGACTTGCCGGCCCCGTTGGGGCCGAGCAGGCCGTAGATCTGTCCCTCCCCGGCGCTCAAGGAGAGGTCCTCGACGGCGGTCAGGTCGTCGAAGGTCTTGGACAAGCCTTGGATCTCGATCGGTTCCATGGGGATAATTCACACCTCCGCCGCACGAGTGAGCCATCTCCGGAGCATCCTTCGCGCACTCTCGAAAAAAGGCGTCACGCCGGGCTCCAGAAGGCGAATCCTGGGCCCGCCCGGCTGTCCGAGCACCATGACAGAATCCCTCGCAACCGTCGAAGCCCTCTTCCAGGAAGCGGCGCGCCTGGCGACGGAGGTGGTACGCGAGAACCGAACAGGGGACAGACCTGTGGTGCGTCACCTGGAGCCCAGCGCCCTCCGGCGGGCCCTGGAGCTCGAGCTGCCCGCCGAGGGCCGCGGCGTCGAACAGGCCCTGGAGCTGGCCCGTCGCACACTGCACTACTCGGTGGCCACCGGGCATCCGCGCTTCCTCAACCAGCTCTTCGGGGGCTTCGACGCCACGGGCGTCCTGGGTGAGTGGATCACGGCCCTGACGAACACCTCCATGTACACCTACGAGGCGGCGCCCGTGGGGACCGTCGTGGAGCTGGCGCTACTCGAGAAGCTCGCCGGGTACGTGGGCTTCGAGGAAGGCGAGGGCGTGTTCACCCCCGGCGGCTCGATCGCGAACCTGATGGCGGTGCTCTGCGCCCGCCACCGGCGCTGGCCCGAGTCCAAGCAGGCCGGCCTGCGGCCCGACCACGCGCCGGTGATGTTCGTCTCCGCCGAAGCCCACTACTCCCTGGCCAGGGCGGGCATGGTGGCCGGCTTCGGTCTCGACGGCTGCGTCGAGGTGCCGGTGGACGCGGTGGGTCGTATGGTCCCAGAAGAGCTCGAGCGGGCCGTTGTCGCGGCGAAGGACGAGGGCCGCTCCCCCTTCTTCGTGGCCGCCACCTGCGGCACGACCGTTCCCGGAGCCTTCGACCCCATCGGCCCCATCGCCGAGGTGGCAGAGAGCCATGGGATGTGGCTGCATGTGGACGGCTCCTACGGCGGCAGCGTCCTGCTCTCCCGGCGCCACGCCGCCCTGGCTGCGGGCGTCGAGCGGGCTGACTCGGTGACGTGGAACCCCCACAAGATGATGGGCGTCCCTCTGGCCTGCGCGGCGATGCTGGTGCGCGAGAAGGGCACCCTGGTCTCGACCCTGGGCATGAACGCCGACTACCTCTTCCACGAGGACGGCGAGGACGAGTGGAACCTGGGGGACCGCTCGCTGCAGTGCGGTCGACGGGTGGACGCCCTCAAGCTCTGGTTCAGCTGGCAGGCCCTCGGAGATCGGGGCTACGAGCAACGCATCGACGATCTCTTCGCCCAGGCGGAGCGTTTCCGTGAGCTCCTGCGTGAACGGGAGGGTTTCCGACTGGTCCGGGAGCAGGAGGGGACGAATGTCTGCTTCCGCTATCTGCCGCGGGACCAGCGTGGCGCGGAAGAGCCGGAACGCGAGCGCCTCGAGCACGAGGCCACGCTTCGGATCCGTGGCTCGATGGCCCGCGAAGGCTCGTTCCTGGTGAATTACGCCACGGTCGACGGGGCCGCCACCTTCCGGCTGGTGGCCAGCAATCCGTCCACGAGCGAGACCGACCTCGAGGCGCTACTGGACCGCATTTCTCGCTAGCCCGCTCGCCACGAGCCGCTAGAGTGGCCAGGCGTGAAGAGCCTCCGTATCTCCCTGGCCCTGGCCGTCACCAGCGCCCTCCTGCCCCCTGCGGCCTCCGCCCAGAGCGGCGGCATCGAGACCTTTGGCGGTGAGACGATCTTCGCCCGGGGAACGCGTCTCTCGGTCTCCTACCTCTACGACCAGAAGTCGGACCTCTACGCGGGCTCGAAGAAGGTCGCCAACCCCGACGATCTCGAGTATCGGCGCCACCGCGTCGTGCTGGGCTACAACCACGGCCTGAACTCGCGCATCACGGTCGGGGCACTCCTGCCCCTGGTCGACCCGGAGCAGGAGTCCATCTCCGCGGGCAAGACCGGCGATGCGGGCGTCGGCGACCTCTCGCTGTTCGGCAAGTACCGGCTGTACACGCGGGACCGAATGCGCGACTCCCTGAACCTGTCGGTCATCGCCGGAGTCGAGCTGCCCACCGGCCACACCGGCTCGGTCGACCCCCAGCCGGGATCGGGCTCCTGGGACCCCTTCGTCGCCCTGGGCGCCACCAACAGCCTCGACCGCTTCCGCTACGACGCGAGGTTGATCTACAAGTGGAACACCGAGGGCACCGGCGGGTACAACGACAGCGACGAGTGGGGCGCCAGCATCTCCGCGGCCTACCGCTACCTGCACCGGCCCTACCCCGGCGCCTCGAACTCCGCCAAGCTCGGCCTGAACTGGCTTGAGGAGACGGGGGCCTCGCGCAACGGTGCGGGGGACCCGAACTCCGGCTCCAAGCGCCTCTTCGTGACGCCCGCCCTGGGCTTCCACCCGGACCCTGCGATCGACATAACGGTCAAGGTCGACATCCCCATCTACCAACACTACGAGGGCCAGCAGCTCGGCTACGACTTCCGGGCCTTCCTGGCCTTCGGCTATCGCTTCTGAGCATGAACCGCATCGCAGCCTCCCTCCTGATCGCGGGCAGCCTCGCCTGCGCCACGCCCTACTCGACCGAGTTCCCCGCCGACGGCGCAGCCTTCGCCAAGGTGCGCCTGGACTTCACGACCTGAATCTGAAACGACAAGGCCTACGGTCTCGACCTGGCCTTGCGACGCCTGGACGGCGTCATCGCAGTGCGACTGGACACGGTCGACCAGTACGCAGAGGTCTGGGTCGACGAGCCCCGCGAGCTGGACTTCGGAGATTTCGAACAGGCCGCCGAGGACGCGCTCTACACGACCTCCGCGATCTACGTGCAGGCCCGCGGCCACCTCACCAGCGGTCAGTGCGAGGACTGCGGGCGGGAGCGGGACCAGTTCCAGATCGAGGGCTCGAACCAGCGCTTCGAGCTCGGCAAGCACGCCCTCGAACGCGGCCGAACCTACCTGCTCGATGCCGCGGTGATCAGCTGGGACGAGGACTGCCCCCAGCTGGTCCCAACGAACTGAGCGGGCGGCGCACCGACGGCTCCTGCCATGACTCGTAGGCGGAAGCTCCTGCAGCGCCTGGCACTCGGGCTCCTGGCCTTCGCGGCGGCTGAGGCAGGGCTGCGGGTCCTCGCCCACCTGACCCTACGGGAGCGCAGCGTCGTCGCGGATCCGGACCTGGGCTGGCGCTACCTGCCGAACGTGAAGAAGGTCGGCCGCTTCTGGGGCCGCGACGAGGCCGGCTGGACCAACGACCGGGGCTGGCGAGATGCCGAGACCCCCCTTGAACGGGACGCCACCCGCCGACGCCTCCTGCTCCTGGGGGACTCCTTCACCTTCGGCGTGCTGGCGGACTACGGCGAGCGCTTCAGCGAGGTGATCGAGGAGCTCGAGCCCGACCTCGACGCGGTCAACCTGGCCATGAACGCCATCGGCACGGACCAGGAGCTGCGCATCCTCGAGGTCTTCGGCCTGGACTACTCCCCGGACGTGGTGGTCCTGACGGCCTTCCTGGGCAACGACCTGCACGACATCCGCTACGCCCGCAAGAACTCCCACTCCAAGCCCTGGTACGACCTCGAGGACGGCGAACTCGTGCTGCACCCGCCGGTGGTGAGCTGGGACGAGCGCCTGCGCGGCACCAGCTACCTGGCCGAGCTCGTGATGCGTCCCTTCGACCGCGGCGCGCACCTCTCGCAGCACGCGCCGCCCTGGGCCGAAGCCGATACGGTGCCGCTCTTCGCGGCCCTCGTGGAACGCATGGAGCAGGTCGCCCGCGATGCGGGCGCCCACTTCCTCGTGGTCCTCGCCCACGACCCGAGCCGCCTGGGCAGGACACCGGGACACGACGAGGGCCGCGCCATCGAGGCTCTCCGGGAGGCGGGGGTCTCCCTGCTCGACACCCTCGGCCCCTTCTCCGAGGCCACCGCCCGGGGCGAGCAGCTCTTCGCCGTGGACGGCCACTGGGGCCCGGCGGGTCATCGCCTCGTCGCCGAACTCCTGACGGATGAGCTGCGGCGCCGGGGCTGGATCCACCCGAACTGAACCTGCGTGACTTGTCCCACCTGGGACAAATCACGCAGGTTCGGTCAGGTGGCGACGGCGTCGAACAGCGCCCCGTCTCCGCGGATCATCTCGCAGGTGTCGAAGGCATTGATGAAGGTGCCGCAGATGCCGGGCATCATGATCGAGTGGCCCGTGAAGAAGAGGTTCTTCAGCCGAGTACGAGGCTGGGGGCGGTCCTTGCCTTGCTGGCCGACATCGTGGCTGATGCCGAAGACCGAGCCGCTGGCGGCGCGGGTGTAGGACTCGTCGGTCAGGGGCGTCGAGGTGTAGCGGTCGAGCACGAGCTCGGGCAGCTCGGGGGCGACCTTGGCGATCATGGCGATGACCCGATCGGCGAGGCGGGCCTTGAAGGCCTCGTACTCGGGCCCGCGCTTGAGCAGCGGCCGGTCGGCCCAGACGTCGAAGAGGGCGTGGTCGTAGTAGGTCATGGCCTCGAGCCGCGGGGACCCGCGCTCGGCCGCCTCGCCCTCGAGGGGGTTCACCACCAGGATCGTCGGCAGGGGCGGTTCCCCGCGCAGCTCCTCGTCGTCGGTCAGCATCAGGCAGTGGCTGCCCAGGCCGCGCAGGGGCTCCTTCAGGCGCAGGAAGAGCTGGAAGGCCCCGCGGGAGTCGCGCATCTCGAGCACGCGCTCCTTGAACATGGGCTTGAGCTGCTCGTCGGTCAGGGAGCGCATGACCACCTTCGGGTGGCAGGCGGCCACGAAGAGGTCGGCCTCGAAGCGCTCACCCTTCGAGGTCAAGGCCGCGCGCACCTGGCGGCCGTCGGTCTCCCAGGCGGTCACGTCGGTGCGGAAGTGGTACTCGACGCCCAGCTCGCGCCCGCGCTCCACGAGCGCATCCACCAGGGCCCCGCCCCCACCGTCGATGCGGCTGGTCTCGTCGAAGTTGGAGCGGAAGGCGAGCAGGTGCTTGGTCCAGGGGATCTCGTCCGCGAAGAGCCCCAGGTTGAAGGTCTGGAACTCGACCACCTCACGCAGCCAGGGGTCGGACACGAAGCCGTCGAGGTACTCCGCGAGGGGCATCGGCGGGAAGGGCAGGTCGAGGGGGTGCTCGTACTCGCGGCCCTTCTTCAGGGCGAACCACTTGAACTCGGCGCAGACCGCCTCGGTGTCGCGCACGAGCCGCTCGACCGCCTCCCGGTCCCCGGGCCAGGTGGCCATGGCCTTCTCGCCGAAGGCCGCGAAGCGCAGCGGGTAGCCGAAGCGCCGCTCACCGTGCTGCACGTCGATAGCGCCGTCCTCGGGAAGCGGCAGCACCCTCAGGCGGTCCCAGACCTCGAGGTGCTCGAGGAACTGCCGCATGGGCCGCCCGGGGGAGGTCGAGCCCATGTAGTGGAAGCCCACGTCGAAGACGGTCTTCTTGCGGCTGAACTGCTGCAGGAAGCCGCCGGGGATCGTGTGCTGCTCGAGCACCGTCGGCGCGTAGCCCGCCTCCGCGAGCAGGATCGCGTCGACCAGACCGGAGATCCCGGCCCCGATGATCACCACGCGGCCGCCCGTCATGCCCGACCTACTGCTCGAAGCGCCGCAGCACGATCGAGGCGTTGGTGCCCCCGAAGCCAAAGGAGTTCGAGAGGATCACCTTCGGCTCTCCGCGCTGGGTCTCGGTCACGAGGTTGATCTCCGGGGTCTCCTCGTCGAAGCCCTCGAAGTTGATGTTCGGGGCCAGGAAGCCGTCGCGCATCATCAGGAGGCAGTAGACGACCTCCGAGGCACCCGCCATCCAGCACTCGTGGCCCGTCATGGACTTGGTCGAGGAGACCGGCGGACCGTTCGAGCCGAAGATCTCGTGGATGGCCCCCGCCTCGCGCTGGTCACCGAGGGGCGTCGACGTGGCGTGGGCGTTGATGTAGTCCACCTCGCCGGCCCCGACGCCGCTCGACTCGAGGGCGTTCTTCATGCAGCGCAGGGCGCCGTCGCCGGAAGGGGTGGTGAGGTGGTCCCCGTCGGAGGAGAAGCCGTAGCCGATGATCTCCCCGTAGATGCGCGCGTCCCGGGCCTGGGCGCTCTCCAGGCTCTCGAGGATCACCACCGCGCCGCCTCCGCCGGGGATCAGGCCGTCGCGGCCCTTATCGAAGGGCCGACTCGACGCTTGGGGCTCGTCGTGACGCACGCTGAAGCTCTTCATGGCGTCGAAGCTCACCATCGACAGCCAGTTCACCTCCTGGGCGCCGCCGGCGAAGACCATGCGCTGGGCGCCGCTCTTGATCAGGTTGTAGGCCAGTCCCATCGAGTGGGCACCGCTCGAGCAGGCCGCGCTGAGGGTCAGGTTGATCCCCCGCGCACCGAGGTAGGGTCCCAGGTTCATCGAAGCGGTCGAGTTCATCACCTTGATGACCATGCTCGAGCCGAGGAAGTGGGACTCTCCGTACTGATCGAGGGTCCCCATCAGCTCCGGCAGGGGCCCGGAGGACGAGTCGTTACCGATGATGATGCCCACGTCGTCCCGGGCCACGTCGTCCCGGCCGAGCCCCGCAACCTCGAGGGCACGGTTGGTGGCCACGGCCACGTACTGGGCCGGCTCGGGCATGAACTTGCGCGCCTTGCGGTCGAGCTCCTTCTTGAAGTCGATCTCCGGCAACCGGGTGCGCAGGCCTGAGCGGAAGCCCACGTCGATGCGCTCCTGGTCGAAGACGATTCCACAGCGGCCCTCCTGGAGGGCCCCCGAGACGGCGTCGAGCTGGTCTCCGAGGCAGGAGACGACCCCCATTCCGGTCACGACGACTCTGGGCATGCTGAGCGAAGGTGTTGGATTGGCGG
>CAZQAT010000057.1:17058-28378 GCA_964591315.1 uncultured Planctomycetaceae bacterium | reverse complement strand
CCAGGAACGCAGTTGGGCCCCAATGCGTCAAAGCCTCATGAATAGGCCGGGCTAGTCCTGGGCCCGGCCCATGAACTCGCCGGACTCGGTGCTGAGCTTGATCTGGTCCCCCTCCTTGACGTGCATGGGGACCTTGACCTTCATGCCCGTCTCCACCGTGGCGTCCTTCTTGACGTTGGTGGCGGTGTTGCCCTTGACGGCCATCTCGGCCCAGGTCACCTCGAGCACGACCTGGGGGGGCAGGGCGATGCCGATCGGCTTGCCGTCGTGGAAGGTGAGCTCGACCGTGGTGTTCTCCTTGACGAAGCCCATCGAGTCCTCCGCCAGGGAGGCCGGCAGGGGGAACTGCTCGTAGGTCTCCTCGTCCATGAAGATGAAGTCCTCGGTGCCTTCCCGGTACAGGTACTGGCACTTGCGCCGGTCCAGGTAGGCGACCTCGAAGTTTTCGCTGGAGCTGGCGCGGATCGAGCCCGTCTGACCGGTGGTCAGGCTCTTGGTCTTCATCTGGATGATCGCGCGCAGGTTGCCCGGCGTGCTGTGGTGATAGTCGGTGATGAGCAGGATGTCGCCGTCCTTCTCGATCACGGTGCCCTTGCGGAGTTCGGTGGCCCGGGAGCTCATGGTGCGGTCTGGGGTCGGTTCGCTGGGATCGAGCGGGGGCGGCCGGCCCCCGCGGGACAGGCTAGTAAGTCCGCCGCTGGCTGGAAGAGGGGATCCCCAGCATCTTGCGGTACTTGCTGACCGTGCGGCGCGCGATCTGGATGTTGTCGCGCTCCTTGAGGAGCACGGCGATCTCCTCGTCGGAGAGGGGCTTCTTCTTGTCCTCCTTGCCCACCAGCTCCTTCATGCGTTGCTGGATGCTGACCTGGCTGGCGACCTCGCCGGTCTCCTTCTTGGTCCCGCCGCTGAAGAAGAACTTGAGGGGGAAGATGCCCCGGGGCGTCTGCGCGTACTTGCCGCTGACCGCCCGGCTGACGGTGGAGATGTGCACGTGCACCTCGTCCGCCACCTCCTGCATGCGGAGGGGCTGCAGGGCGGTCAGGCCGCGCTCGAGGAAGGGGCGCTGGCGCTGGAAGATCACGTTGGCGATGCGCTCCAGGGTGCTCTGGCGCTGGGTGATGGCGTCGATGAACCAGCGCGCGGACTCGAGCCGCTTCTTGAGCCAGGCCTGGGTCCCGTCGCCCTTCTGGGACTCCTCCAGCAGCTTGCGGTAGGTGGGGGAGAGCTGCAGGCGCGGGATACGGGCCCGCTCGAGGCGCACCACGTACTGGCCCTCGTCCTCCTCGACCACCACGTCGGGGACGATGATGGTCGCCACGGACTCCCCGTACTCGGCGGCGGGGGTGGGGTCCAGGCGCCTGAGGCTCTCGAGCACCTCCTGGATCGTCTCGATGGTCTGGCCCGTGGCCTTGGCGATACGCGGCAGGCGGTTGTTCTGGACGTCCTCGAGGTGGTCCTCGACGATCGTGCGCAGGATGGGGTGGTCGCCGTCCAGGTGGTCGAGCTGCAGCAGGAGGGCCTCGCGCAGGTCGTGGGCGCCCAGGGCCGGATGGATCAGGCCCCGCAGGCGCTCGAGCACCCAGCGCAGCTCCTCGACCTGCACGGGGCTGTCCGCGTCGACCTCCGGCTCCCGCGCCTCTTCCGTGCTCGGGGCTGCTTCGGGCGCGGCCTCGTCCTTCGCGTCGTGGGGGTCGCTGGCGTCCGCGGCGGGAGAGGCCGGCGGCGCCTCCTGTTTCTCCTCGTCCGCCTCGGCCTCGTCGTCCGCCTCGGCGATCGGGCACTCCGCCGCCAGGGTCTCGAGGTCCTCGGGCAGGTAGCCGCGCTCGTCGAGGGAGAAGATGAGGAACTCGGCGATCGCGCGCTTGCGGCGCGAGAGCTCGATGAAGGCCAGCTCCTCGCTGAGGGCCTCGGCCATGGTCTTGGGCACCGAGGGGGCGTTGGCCAGGGCCTGCAGCTTGCGGTCCCCCTCCTCGCCGTCGGCGCCGCTCGAGCGGCCGCCCTCGCCGAAGTCGCGCTCGATGCGCTCGAGGACGTCGAGCAGGCGGTGGACCTCCTCGCTCTCCGCGTCACCCTTCGTCGCCTGAGCGGAGTCTCCGTCGAAGTCGCCGCCCTCGCCCGCCGCGCGCTCCTCGGAGCCCTCGACGACCTCCTCCAGCATCGGGTTCTCCACCAGCTCCTGGTCGATCCGCTCCCGCAGGTCGAGGGTCCCGAGCTGCAGGATCTTCATCGCCTGGATCATCTGCGGCGACTGGATCAGTCGCTGCTCCATGCGAGCGGATTGGTGGAGGCCGAGTCTCAAGAGGGGGGGGGCGGGGTCTGTGGGGGGCGGAGGCCCCGGAATCGGGTCGTGGGAGGGGGGTGGACCTCGAAGTATAGGACACGGCGGGCCCCTGAGCCCGACCGGCGAGTCCGAGGAATGGAGGGATGGCCCGGTCAGCCCAGTATTGGGCAGGACGCGGGTCGCTCTCTCGCTGGAGGCTTCAGGTTCCGGTCACCCTCAGCTCGAGCCCGGGTCCGTCCTGGAGCTTGTTGAGGAGTTGCGCCGGGGCTCCGCCCTCGACCGCGGACCCCTCGGCCCCGCGCAGTTCGCGGCGGGGGAGCTGCACGGCTCCCAGTCCCGTCTCCTGGCGGTCGCGCACCTCGACGGCGGTGGTGCTGCTGATCCATGCGGCGCAGGGCACGCGAGCGCCCTCGCGTCGGCCCTGCCAGGCCAGGCCGTCGAAGAGGGTGGCGACCCGCGGGGCAGGCATCCATGTGCTCGGAGCGATCTCGGCCTGGTAGTCCACGAGCAGGCTGCGCTCCTGGCCCGCGACCAGCCGCGCGCCCTCTCCCTCGGCCACCGGGAAGCGAGCGCGGAAGGACCCGCTCTTCAGCTCGACCTCGCTGGTGCCCAGGCGCGCTGCGCTGACATTGCGGACGAAGGCGGCGGCGCGCTGGGCCAGGCCGCCGTCGGCTGCCTCTCCGGCCACCAGGATCAAGCCCTCGCAGACCTGCAGCGGGGCCTGCCCGGAGGAGCCGCGCAGGCTCGAGGAGCGCCCCGTGCGGCCGCCGGCCAGCACCGCGCTGAGGACGCCGGAGGCCGAGATGCTGGCGACCGACGGGGTCATGGCGTCGAGACCCGCCTGGCCCTCGAGGCCCGCTCCGGGGTCGAGGTAGGGGAAGAAACCACCGCGCCCGGAGAGCAGGGTCACGTCGATCGCGCGCCAGTCGTGGCCGACCGGTGTCCCGGCAGGGGTCGGACCCGTGGGCTCGGTGGCCGTGTCGCAGCGCACCCACAGGGTCCAGTCCGGCTGCTCGAGGGGCGCGCCCTCCAGCTCGACGCGCAGCGGCTCCCCGCTCTGAGCCACCCCGGAGAAGTCCACGGTCACCGAGCGCACGACGGGCTCCTCGACGACGCCCAGGTCCGGGGTGTCCGGGTCGAAGCGCTGCACCTCCACCAGCTCCGCCAGATCGAGGCGCCCGCGCAGGTGGTAGCGGGCGCCACCCTCCACGCGCGAGGCGGCCAGGTGCAGGGTCTTGCCGGCGTGCACGCGCCCCACCTGAGGGACGGCCACGCCCGCGTCGCTCGAGACCTCCACATCGTAGCTGCCGACGAGCTCGCGGCTCGTGCGCTTGCCGAAGGAGACCTCTTCTCCGGCCCAGGCCGAGGTGCTCCAGGTGCGGGCTTCCGGGGGCAGGCCGGCGCCCTCCGGGGGCAGCTCCGCGCCGGAGGCGGGCAGCAGCCAGGCGCTGAAGCGGACCCGCTGGCGCCGGCCGGCGGCCTCCAGCCCGGCCAGGGCGCCCCGCGCCCACTCGAGGTCGGCGGCGTCCCCACGCACCAGGAGGGGCGGAGAATACGGGAAGAGCTCCAGGCTCTGGCCCGCGGCGCCCGCGGCGTTCTGCAGCAGGGACCCCAGGTCGGCGGCCCCCAGGAGGGCCCGGGTCCCACGGCGGTCGCTCGGCTCCGGCCCCTCGAGAATCAGGTGTCCGGCGCCGTGGAGGCGCGGGAGCTGCGCCGCCGGCCGTAGCTCCTGACAGAGCTCCGGCAAGGGCAGGGCGGTCCAGGTGTCCTGGGGCGGGGAGCAGGCGAACAGGGGCAGGAGGCAGAGCAGCATGGAACTGGGGCTCGGGTCGGTAGGTGGCGTGTCCACCCGAGGATAGTCACCCGTGGAGGCCCGGACTACGCCCGGTGGTGGGCCGCGTGGGGGCGAGAGTGCCCCGAGATCGGCGTGCATCTTGTCCCGGAATCGACTATTCATCTCCCCGTGACCGAAGCTTGGCTCGAGATCGAAGTGGGCGGGATCAAGTCCCGCGCGGACCTGCGCAGCGGCCTGACGCGGCTGGGTGGCCCCGGATGCGACGTGGTCATCCCGGGGGCCCCGGAGGGCGAGCTGCACGTCTGGAGCGACCCCCCCAAGGTGATCAAGATCTCCGGGCGGGCCGAGCTCGAGGTGGACGGGCGGGCGGCCGACGAGTGCCCTCTGCAGTCCGGCCAGGGGCTGCGCTGGGGGGGCGTCTCGATGTCGTACAAGAACGACCGCCCGGTGCTGCAGGAGCTCGCCGTGGCCAGCCCGGCGGCGGCCTCCGCCGGCCCGCTCCTCTCGACGGACCCCAACGACAAGGCCTGGCGCCGCGTGCAGGCGGGGATCGCCATCGATCTGGGCCTGACCGAGCGCCAGGCGGTGGGGCGCTGGCAGGAGGCGGTCCTGCGGCAGGAGTTCGATGCGGACGCCTGCGCGCGCGAGATCCTGGGCGCCTCCGAGAAGTTCGCCCTCGACGACCCGCGGGTGATCGAGCGCTCGGGCCGGCTCCTGCGGGACTTCTTGATGGCCTCCCTGCAGCGAGGGGTCAAGGGCGCCAGCCGCAAGGTGCGCGCTCAGGCGGTCAGCGGCTCCGCCTTTCTGATGGCCAACGCGATCGGGATCCTGGTCTACACCGGCATCGTGCTGGTGGTGATGTTGCTCGCACGTTTCAAATGGAACACCAGCTTCGACGCCCTGTTCGACAACGCCCTGGGCGTCTCTGACACTCCGTGACCCCATGACTGACTCCGGCTCCGGCATCCTGTCCTTGGCTCAGATCCAGCACCTCATGCGGGTCGAGTTCAGCCGCGCCCAGCGCTACGGATACCCGATCGTGTGCCTCGTCGCCGCGGTGGACGGCCTCGGGCTGCTGCGCGACGAGTTCGGCTACGAGGCCAAGGAGACCGTGCTCGACGAGCTGGTGGGCCTCCTGCAGGACGGCACCCGGGGCAGCGACTTCATCGGGCGCCTGCCGGACGACCGCTTCCTGATCGTGGTGCCCCACTCCCGGCCCGAAGAGGTCGAGGTCCTGGCCCACCGGCTGGTGGAGGGCATGCGCCAGCTCGAGCTGAGTGAGCTCGGGGGCCGGCAGATCACCCTCTCCATCGGTGGCTCGGGCATGAGCGAGGGCGAGACCCTCTTCTTCGACGATCTCTTGAGGACGGCCCAGGAGTGCCAGACGGTGGCGAGTGTCGACGGTGGCGACCGCTACCTGTACCGCACCCCGCAGGGGGCCCTCTGAGGGGTCCCGGTCCATGCGTGTGCTCCTCGCCGACGACGAGGTCACGATCTCGGTGACCCTCAGCGACGCCCTCGAGGAGGCGGGCTTCGAGGTGGTCACCGCCCCGGACACGGACGCGGCCCTGGCAGCCCTGGTCGAGCAGGAGATCGACCTGGTGCTGACCGACATCCGCATGCCCGGCGCCGGGGGCATGGCAGTGCTGGAGCGCTCCGTGGAGCTCGACGCCGAGCGCCCCGTGATCATCATGACCGGCTTCGCGGCCATGGAGGACGCGGCCAAGGCCGTCTCCCTGGGGGCCAAGTTCTACGTCCAGAAGCCCTTCCGCAACGACGCCATGGTGGCCATGGTCGAGACCTACGCGCGAGTGCGCTCCCTGGAGCAGGAGAACCGCGCCCTGCGCGAGCGCCTCGGCGGGGCGGACGACTTCGCGGAGATCATCGGCAGCTCCCCGGCGATGCAGGCGGTCTTCGACCGGGTGCGAACCGTGGCACCCACCGACGCGACGGTCCTGGTCCAGGGCGAGAGCGGCACGGGCAAGGAGCGCTTCGCCCGGGCCATCCACAACCTGAGCGCCCGCGCCGGGGGTCCCTTCGTGGCGATCTCCTGCGCCGCCCTGCCGGAGACCCTGCTCGAGGCAGAGCTGTTCGGCTTCGAGAAGGGGGCCTTCACCGACGCGCGCAAGGAGCGCCGCGGGCGCTTCGAGCTGGCGGACGGGGGGACGATCTTCCTGGACGACATCGACGACATGCCCCTCGCCACCCAGGTCAAGCTCCTGCGGGTGCTGCAGGAGCGCTGCATCGAGCGGCTGGGCTCCGAGCACTCGAGCGAGGTGGACATCCGCGTCCTGGCGGCCACCAAGGTCTCCCTGCGCCAGCTCGTGCGCGAGGGGGGCTTCCGTGAGGACCTGTTCTACCGCATCAACGTGGTGCCCGTGGAGCTGCCGGCCCTGCGAGAGCGGGAGGGGGACGTGCCGGCTCTGGTGCGCTTCCTGATCCAGCGCCACGGGGCGGGCCGCGAGTACGCGGTCTCCACCTCCACGATGCGCGCTCTCGAACGCTACCCCTGGCCCGGGAACGTGCGCGAGCTGGAGAACGCGGTGCAGCGCGCCATCGCCCTGGCGGGCACCACCAAGGAGCTGGCGGCGGACGACATGCTGCCCCGGGACAGGCGCTGGCGGGGGGCCACCGAGGTCCAGGACGAGGTCCTGCCCCTGCGGCAGGTGCTCAAGGCCAGGGAGGTCGAGCACATCCAGCTGGCGCTCGAGAAGACCGGCGGGCACCGGGCCCAGACGGCCGACCTGCTCGGCATCTCGCGCAAGGTCCTGTGGGAGAAGATGCGCGACCTCGAGATCCCCGCCCCCGGCGCGGGCGGCGGGGCTGAGGACGATGGCTGAGCTCCGGCGGCTGCCCGAGCTGGCCCTCAGCGGCCGCAGCGTGGCCGTGGCCGACCTGCACCTGGACCCCTTCGAGCGGGAGGCCGGGGAGCACTTCGCCGCCTGGACCCGGGGGCTCGCTGCGGACCGGCTGCTCGTGCTCGGGGACCTCTTCGACGCCTGGGTCGGCCCCGCCCACGAGTCCGCCCCGGGGGCGCGCTGCGTGATCGAGGCCTTCCTCGAGCTCGAGGCCCGCGGCTGCGAGGTGCTCGTGCTGCAGGGCAACCGGGACTTCCTGCTGGGGTCGAGCTTCGAGGGCGCCAGTCGCGCGCGGGTCTACCCGGAGGGCCTGGTGGGGGAGCTCGCCGGCCGGCGCATCCTCTTCCTCCACGGTGACGAGCTCTGCACCCGTGACCGGGCCTACCAGCGTCTGCGGCGCGTGACCCACTCCGGCGTGGTGCAGCGCCTCGGTCCGCGGGTGCCCCTGTTCCTCTCGAGGCGCATCGCGGCCCGTTTGCGGCGCGTCTCCCAGAGGGCGGTGGCG
Source organism: uncultured Planctomycetaceae bacterium (assembly GCA_964591315.1). Lineage (GTDB taxonomy): Bacteria > Planctomycetota > UBA1135 > UBA1135 > JABACD01. Next base: position 20,939 of record CAZQAT010000057.1, on the reverse strand, counting down.
GCCAAGCTGCCTGCCGAGAAGGCCATCCAGGAGGGGGCCGCCGTGGAGCACCTGCGCCGCAACCGCTGCGACCTGCTCGTCTGCGGCCACGTGCACGAGGCCCGGGACGTGCCCCTCGACGGAGACGGGCGCTGGCTGATCCTCGACGCCTTCGGTGGAGCCCGCGACGCGCTGTTCCTCGAGGGCCAGCAGGCCGAGCTGGCATCCTCCGGGGAGTGCGGCGCTGGAAAGGGCGCGGCCCACTAGCCCGGATTATTCATGAAGACGTGCACCAGACACAGCAACTCGGTTCCTGGTGGTGCTTTGCGGGTTCTGCCGACGCAGGCGACCCTGAAGGGTCGTCGAGGAAGCCAGGTTCCGAAAAGCGCCGCCAGGGGCCGAGAGGCCGTCGAAGACGGTCGGTTGCGAAGTCTGGTGTGCGTGTTCATGAATAACCCGGGCTAGCCTGGCCGCGGTTCGCCGCTAACATCCCCGCGATGATCATCGCCATCGACGGACCGGCAGGGGCGGGCAAGAGCACGGTTGCCCGCCGCCTGGGGGAGGCCCTGGGGCTCTTCTTCCTCGACTCCGGGGCCATGTACCGGGCGGTGGCGGCGGAGGTCCTGCGCCGGGGGGTGGACGTGGGGGACGGCCCCGCCGTGGCGCGGGTGGCCGGCGAGCTCGAGCTGGCCTTCGACGGCGAGGGCCGCATCCTGATCGACGGCCGGGCCGCGGAGGCGGAGATCCGCAGCCGCGAGGTGGACGCTGTCGTCTCGATCGTGGCCGCTCATGCGGCGGTGCGGGAGGCGCTCGTTCCGAAGCAGAAGCTCGTGGCGGAGCGCCGCGGCGGGCTCGTGGCCGAGGGGCGCGACATGACCACCACGGTCTTTCCCTGCGCGGACTTTCGCTTCTATCTCGACGCGAGCCCCGGTGAGCGCGCCCGCCGGCGTGCGCGGCAGAAGGGCACCCCCGAGGAGCTCGAGGCGATCCAGCGCGGCATCGAGGAGCGCGACCGCATCGACTCGACCCGCAGCGCCTCGCCCCTGAAGCTCGTGGAGGGGGTCGTGCGGGTCGACACGGACGGCCTCGACCTGGAGGGGGTCCTGGCGCGCCTCCTGGGGATCGTAGGCGGAGGTGGGGGCGGATGAGCGGCCCGAGCGAGGGCCCCGCGACCCCGCCCGTCCTGGTCCACAAGACGCTCGTCTACCGCATCTGCCGCACGGCGTTGTGGATGTACCTCGGGCTGCGCCACGGGATGCGCTGCGAGGGGCTCCGGAACATCCCGACAGAGGGCGGGGCGCTGATCGTCTCCAATCATCAGTCCGTGCTGGACATCCCCCTGCTGGCGGCCTCGACGGGGCGCCACGTCTGCTTCGTGGCCCGCAAGAGCCTGGCGGACTCGGCGCTCCTGGGCTTCATCATGCGCCAGTGCGGCGCGGTCCTGATCGACCGCGGGGCCGGCGACCGGGGCGCCATGCGCCAGATGGTCGAGCACCTCCGCCGGGGGGACCTCGTGGCGATCTTTCCCGAGGGCACCCGGACGCGGGACGGGCGGGTGGGGACCTTCAAGGGCGGGGCCCTGCTGGCGGCCCGCAAGGCGGGGGTGCCCATCGTGCCGGCCTCGATCCGCGGATCCTTCGCGATCTGGCCTCGCTCTCGCCGCCTTCCGGGCCCGGGGCGCATCGCCGTGCGCTTCGCGCCGGTCCATCCCCCCGGGGCCGGAGCGCAGGCGCTCGATGCGGTGCGCATGGCCGTGGAGGCCGGGGTCGGCGCGGGGGCCTTCGACAGCGTCCAGCCCTCCTGAGGGCCTCGCTCCGGGCAATCTTCCGCCTTTGGGCTGCAACCGCCGGGTCCCGACCGATACACTCCGCCGTTCGCCCCGCGCCATTGCGGTGCGACGGTGCCCCCCGGCCCCGGTCAGGCCCCCGAGAGGTCCGGCCGGTCGCCCCTCGCGCGCCGCTCCGACTGCCCTTGAGAGGTCCTTGCGGACCCACCCCTCTCTCCCATGGCCATCGCCTCCCAGCGCCTCAAGCGCTTCGACCTCGCACCCGAGGAACTGGACAAGAGACTCCAGGACGCCCTCGGGGACTTCTCCGAGCAGGCCTTCGACGAGGTCCTCGACACCTCGGTCAAGGACATCAAGCCCGGCACGATCGTGATCGCGACCGTCGACTCCGTCGACGACAAGACCAAGACGGTCGTGATGGACATCGGCGGGAAGTCCGAAGGGCAGATCCCCCTGGCCGAGTTCGGTGAAGACCTGCCCCAGAAGGGCCAGGAGTTCGAGGTCTTCTACGAGGGCGAGGACGCCTACGAGAACACCGCCAACCTCTCCAAGCGCCGCGCGGACCGCCTGCGCGCCTGGGAGCGGATCTCGGTCAAGTACCAGGAGGGCGACGAGATCCAGGGCATCTGCCTGCGCAAGATCAAGGGCGGCCTGCTCGTGGACGTCGAAGGCGTCAACGTCTTCCTGCCCGCAAGCCAGGTCGACCTGCGACGCACCCACGACATCTCGGCCTTCATCGACGAGCCGATCCGGGCCCGCATCATCAAGATCGATCCGGAGCGCATGAACATCGTCGTCTCGCGCCGCAAGCTGCTCGAGGAGGAGCGTCAGCGCCTCAAGGAGACCCTGCTCAGCGATATCGAGGAGGGCCAGGTGCGCACCGGCGTGGTCAAGAACATCGCCGACTTCGGGGTCTTCGTGGACCTGGGCGGCATCGACGGTCTGCTGCACATCACCGACATGTCCTGGGGCCGCATCAGCCACCCCTCGAAGATGGTGGAGATCGACCAGGAGATCGAGGTCATGGTGCTGCGCATCGACCGCGACCGGGAGCGCATCGCCCTGGGCCTCAAGCAGAAGCAGGCCTCTCCGTGGGATGGCATCGACGGCCGCTACCCGGTGGGCTCGAAGCACAAGGGCAACGTGGTCAACATCATGTCCTACGGTGCCTTCGTGAAGCTCGAGGACGGCATCGAGGGCCTGGTGCACATCTCCGAGATGTCCTGGACGCGCCGCATCAACCACCCCTCGGAGCTGGTCACCAGCGGCCAAGAGGTGGACATCGTCGTGCTCGACATCGACAACGAGAAGCAGGAGATCTCCCTCGGCATGAAGCAGGCCGAGGCCAACCCCTGGGACCTGGTCGACGACCACTACCCGATCGGCACGGTCATCGAGGGCAATGTCCGCAACCTGACCTCCTACGGCGCCTTCGTCGAGATCGAGGAGGGCATCGACGGCCTGCTGCACATCACGGACATGAGCTGGACCAAGAAGGTCACGCACCCGTCCGAGGTGGTGAAGAAGGGCGACAAGGTCCAGTGCGTGGTGCTCTCCGTCGACAAGGAGAAGAAGCGCATCGCCCTGGGCATGAAGCAGCTCACCCCCGACCCCTGGCTGGACGAGATCGCCAACAAGTACCACATCGGCGACCTGCTCTCGGGCTTCGTGACCAAGACCACCAGCTTCGGTGTCTTCGTCAAGCTCGAGGACGACCTCGAGGGCCTGTTGCACATCTCCGAGCTCTCCGAGACCAAGATCGACTCTCCCGAGGAGGTCCTGCGTCCTGGGATGAAGGTCGAGGTGCGGGTCATCCGGGTCGACATCGAGGAGCGCAAGATCGGCCTCTCCTTCGTCCACGCGGACTTCGAGGAGAACGACGCGATCCAGACCCAGATCGAGGAGGACAACGCCTCCGGTCGCACCGCCCAGGTGGCCGCCGAGCGCGCCGCCGCGGAGGCCAGTGGCGGCTCCCCGCCGCGTGAGACCGTGGCCGCGGCGCCTGTGACCGAGGAGGCTCCGGCCGAGGCTCCGGCGGAGGCTCAGGCCGAGGCTCCGGCAGAGGCTCCGGCAGAGGAGTCCCCTGCCGAGGGCGGAGACGAGGAGCCCAAGGCCG
>CAZQAT010000057.1:0-16958 GCA_964591315.1 uncultured Planctomycetaceae bacterium | reverse complement strand
GAGGCTCCGGCAGAGGAGTCCCCTGCCGAGGGCGGAGACGAGGAGCCCAAGGCCGAGGGCGGAGACGAGGAGCCCAAGGCCGAGGGCGGAGACGAGGAGCCCAAGGCCGAGTAGGCCGCGCCCGGGCCCCGTTCCGCGGGGCGCGGCTCCCGCCTCCAGGGGGGCCCGCCGGTCGTCGTCGCGCGCGAGCGAGGCGACCTCCGGCGGGCTCTCCTGGTACGTCGGGGGCGCGGCCTGCCGGGCCCCGGGTTAGACTCCTGCGCCATGGGCCTCCGACCTGCCTGGATCTGGACCGTCAGCTTGCTGGCGGCCTCTTGCGGCACGACCTTCGACCAGGTGGGCGAGGGGCCGGAGGAGGTCGTGCTGCCCGCGGAGGACCCGGCCATCGAGCGCGATCTCCAGAGCGGCGTGCCGCCCGAGTTCGTCCCGGCCCTGGAGGCGGTCCAGGTGGCTCTGGCCCAGGGTGACGAGCTCAATGCCCGCCGCGCCCTGCTGCGGCTCCTGGCCCGCCAGCCCGCGGGGCGCACCCTCGAGCTGGCCCGGGGCTTCGAGCGGATTCTCGACGGCCGGGAGCGGATCGGCTGGCTCGACTGGCGGCTGGAGGCGGCCGAGGACCCCCAGCGGCCGGGTTCCTACGACCTGGTGCTGGTGGCCTCCCAGCAGGGCCCCGAGCGTCTCGTGCTGCGCTCCGGCGGCGCGCGCCTGCGTGTGACCCAGTACGCCGTGGACCCCGACGGCCACGAGCGCCGGGGCTCGCGCCGGGACGCCGTGCCCTTCCCGTCGGAGCTGGAGCTGCCCACCGAAGGCGAGCTGCGCCTGCCCATCGCCGACCTGAGCCTGGAGCCGCCCACGGGCGTCCTGGCCTTCTCCTCGGTCTTCGACTTCGAGCTCCTGCCCGGGGAGTTCGTCGAGGAGGAGCGCTACCTGCCGGTGCAGACCGTGCCGGTGGAGTCCCTCGAGATCGTGCGCCTGGCCGGTGAGCTCTCCCCCGCGCCGCTGGACCCTGGCGAGCTGGTGGCCTACGTGGAGCGCGGGCGCATCTTCGTGCCGGCCCTCTTGGAGCGCACCGTGCGCATCCTGCCCGGTCGGCGTGCCGAGGCCCTGGACGGACTGACCCCCGTGGTCGAGCGCCTCAACATCGTCGAGCTCGAGCTGCTCGTGCCCGCCCTGCGCTGGCTCTCGCGCAGCGTTGTTCCGGGGGGTGATCCCGAGGCCTGGCGGCGCTGGCTGCGGGAGCGCGGCGCCCGCGGCGCCCTGGCCGAGGAGCCGCCTCGTGAGCGGCTGCTCCTCCCGCGCTGAGAGCGGCCTTCGGCCCGGCGGCCGGGGGAGGGACGATTCGAGCCGGAGGCGATGCTATCCTCCCGCCATGCAAGGAACCGTCGCGGAGCACATGGCCGCCTTCCAGCGCGGCTGCGTCGACCTGATCGAGGAGAAGCAGCTGAGCGGGATGCTCGAGCGCAGCCTGGGCGAGGGGCGCCCCCTGAGGATCAAGTTCGGCATGGACCCCTCCAGTCCGGACCTGCACGTGGGGCACGGCGTGCAGCTGATGAAGCTGCGGGACCTGCAGCAGCTCGGGCACCAGATCGTCCTGATCGTGGGGGACTCGACCGCCATGGTCGGCGACCCCAGCGGGCGCAACAAGCTGCGCCCGGTGCTCACCCGCGAGCAGGTCGAGGAGAACCTCCAGACCTACACGGCCCAGGCGGCGAAGGTGCTGGACATGGACCGCACCGAGGTGCGGCGGAACTCCGAGTGGTTCGACCGGATGGACTTCTACGACGTCCTGAAGCTGACCGGTCGGATGACCGTGGCCCGCATGATCGAGCGCGACACCTTCCAGAAGCGGATCGAGGACAACGAGCCGATCGGCATCCACGAGTTCCTCTACCCGCTGATGCAGGGCTGGGACTCGGTCGAGATCCAGAGCGACGTGGAGCTCGGCGGCACGGACCAGCTCTTCAACCTGCTCGTGGGCCGCAACCTTCAGGAGCAGTGCGACCAGCGGCCCCAGATCTGCTTCACGATGCCGCTCATCAACGGCCTCGACGGCCGCAAGATGAGCAAGAGCTACGGCAACACGGTCGGCATGACCGACCCCGGCAACGACATGTTCGGCAAGGTCATGGCCATCGACGACGAGGTCATGGAGTCCTGGTTCCTGCTCGTGACCCGTGTGCCCGAGGACGAGATCGCCGGCATCCTGGCGGGGCACCCGCGCGAGGCGAAGGCGCGCCTGGCGAGCGAGATCACCTCCTTCTACAACGGCGCCGAGGCCGCCGCGGCCGGGCGTGAGGCCTTCGATAGCCAGTTCCGCGACCGCCAGCTGCCGAGCGACATTCCCGAGCACGGCTGGCCGGCGGAGGGGGACGAGCTGCCCCTGCCGAACCTGCTCAAGGAGCTCGGCCTGTGCAGCTCCACCTCGGAGGCCCGGCGCCTGGTCACCCAGGGCGGCGTGCGCCTCGACGGCGAGGTGCGGCAGGACCCCAAGCACGCCGTGGCCCGCCCCGAGGGGGAGCTCCTGGTGCAGGTGGGCAAGCGCCGCTTCGCCCGTGTGCGGAGGGGCTAGCGCTCGCGCGTCGAAGGGCGGGCTCAGTTCCGCCTGTAGACGAAGTCGATCTCGATCGGTTTCTGCTCCGGGTCCTCGAGGATGACCCTCAGGATTCCCGTGAAGAGCTCGGCCTCCAGGTCCGCGGGGGCCTCGATCAGGAGCCGCCAGCGGCTGCTGCGACCCTCCGCGTCGGGGCCGTCGGCCTCGTACTGCACCCGCAGGCCGTCCGGCACCTCTCCGACGAGCTCGGCGTCGACGATCTTGATGCGGTGCCCCGGCGCCAGTGCGCGGAGGCTACCCTCGGCGCGTGGGCCTGCGCCGGCCGCTGGGGACAGGAATCCGAAGACTGGCGGGTAGGGCACCACGTCCGCTACCACCCGCCCGCGCACCTCGACCCGCAGGGGGGCCCCGTCTCCGCTGCCGTCCTCGGCGGTCGTCCCCAACAGCACGTGGCCCTGCCAGGGACCGAACTCGAGGGGGGGCGCGAGTTCGACCTGCACCTGCCAGAGGGTCTCGGAGGCACGGGCGTCCTCGGCGATTCGGGCCGTGAGGCCCTCGCTCGTCTCGAGGACCTCGAGGATGCGGTAGAGGCTCCCGGGCACGCCGGTGATGATGTCGGTCCTGGCGCGGGCGCCGCTCGAGATGGGGATCTCGCCCAGGTCGATGGCCTCCGGCGTGACCTGGAAGGCCTGGGTCACGAAGAGGTGGGCCTCCAGCCGGAGGAAGGGCGTGCTGCGCGAGTCGCTGCGCACCACCACCATGGTCAGCTTGTCGGTGTTCTTGTACTTGATGTGGTACGTATCCACTGCCATCTCCAGCCGCGCCACGGCCCCGGGGGGCAGGACCAGCACGGGCTCTCCGCGCCGACGGCCGCGCACCACCTGGCCGTCCGCGTCGGTGTACTCGACCGTGGGCGACGTGCAGGAGCAGGAGGCGTGCAGGTCGTGGATGGTGACGGGCTCGGCCTCGCGGTTCTCGATCTCGAAGACGTGGTGCACCGTGTCTCCGTAGGGGACCTTGCCGAAGTCGTGGAAGTAGTCCCGCTCGCTTGTGGGGTTGAGGATCGCCAGGCCGACCGGGGTGTCTGCCGTGGCGGTTCCTCCCCGCTCGGGGCGAGGCTCCGCCTCACCGCAGGCGGGGAGGGCCAGGGCGAAGAGGAGCGGGAGGAGGACCTGAGGGGCAGTGCGGGGCATTCGTGTGCGGCTGGGCTGCGTGGACGGTGCGCGCGGAGTGGGGGCGAGGACCGCGGAGCCTAGCAAGTTCCCTGCCGCCGGGCTCTGGGCAGGCGGCACGGGCCGTGGAGCCCCGGGGAGGGGCTGGGGTAGGATGCAGCGTGCGACCTGCCACAGCTTGCGATCGGGGTCGCAACCCTTGACCGAGAGCGATCCCGAGCCCGCCCTGCCGCCTCCCCGCCGCGCCCGCCGGGTGTGGGTGGTGGGCGCCTGTGGCAGCGGCAAGACCACCGTCGCGCGGCACATCGGCGGCTCCCTGGGCATCGCCTCTGCCCACGTGGACGACTACATCTGGCTGCCAGGCTGGAAGCTCCGGGAGCGGAGCGAGATGCTCTCGATGGTGGAGGAGCGCCTCGCGGGCCAGGAGTGGGTGATGGAGGGCAACCTGGGCCGGGACGCGGTGCGCCTGTGGTCCATCGCGGACCGGGCGGACCTGATCGTGTGGCTCGACCTGCCCCTGCGGGTCACCTTCTGGCGTCTCGTGCGGCGCTGCCTGCGTCGGGCGCTGCTCAGGGTCGAGTGTTGCAACGGCAACCGGGAGACCCTGCGCCAGAGCTTCTTCAGCACGGAGTCGATCCTGCTCTACGCCTGGTCGACGCGCCACAAGCGGCGGGTGATCTACGGTCACATGCTGCGCAACCGGCCGCACGTGCGGCTCAGGTCCCCCCGGGAGGTCCGCGGCTGGCTGGAGGCCTTCGACATCCCGACAGCGGCCGGGCCCGAGGCGTCGGGGACCTGACTTGGTCCGGTCCCGGCGCCGATGCTACGCTGGAGCCAAGACTCCTGATGTCCACCACGGATAGAACAGACTCGCTCGACCTGGAGGTCGCGCGCTCGCACGTCGCCCGGGCCGCCTTCCAGGACCGGCTGGGCGGGACCGAGGTGGGCAGCGTTGGGCTCGAGCCCGAGTATCTCGTGTTCCATCGTCCGGACGGACCCGGGCTCGAGCGCTTTCCACTCGAGGGCCCGTCGAGCGTCCTGAGCGCCCTGGATCGGGTCGCGGGTGACGCCAGCGGCCTGCGCCGGGTGACGGAGGGGCCGCCGCCGGTCTACGACCTCGATCACGGCGGGCGCATCACCTTCGAGCCGGGCGCCCAGGTGGAGCACTCCACCGCGGTTCATCCCACGGCCGCCGCGGCCATGGATGACGTGGACCGTGTGGCTGAGACCCTCTCCGGCGCCTTCGAGGCCGAGGGCGCATGCATCGGCTCCGCGGGCCTCGACCTGTGGACCGATCGAGAGCGCGTACCCCAGCAGCTACGGGCCCCCCGCTACCACTCGATGGCCGCCTACCTGGAGGGCCGCTCCGAGCACGGCCGGGTCATGATGCGGCACACGGGCAGCTTTCAGGTCAACCTGGACCTGGGCACGGCGGAGGTGGCCCAGGAGCGCTGGGTGCTGGCGAACCTGCTCAGCCCGATCGCCGCCGCCTCCTTCGCCTGCAGCCCCGAGGACGGCTGGAAGTCGCGGCGCGCCGCGGCCTGGCAGGGGCTCGACCCCACCCGCACGGGCTTCCCCGGCTGCCTGGTCGCAGGGCGCGTGCTCGATCCGGGCGCCTGCTATGCAGAACTCGCCCTGGGGGCGGACGTGCTGCTGTTTCGTGACGCGAGCGGTGGCGCCGTGCCGGGCCGGGCGGGCTTCAGCTTCCGGCACTGGATCGAGGAGGGCCACCCCGAGCACGGCTTCCCGACCCTCGATGACCTGGACTACCACCTGACGACCCTCTTTCCCGAGGTGCGCCTGCGAGGCTTCTTCGAGATCCGTAGCGCGGACGCGGTGCCGCTCCGCTGGCGGGCTGCCCAGGTGGTCTTCTGGACGGGGCTCCTCTACGACCCCGAGGCGCGCGCCGAGGCCCACCGGCTGCTCGCTCCAGGGCTCGGCCAGCTCGGGGAGAGCTGGCGCAGGGCGGCCCGGCAGGGGCTCGAGGACGAGGGGCTCCAGCGCGCGGCCCGGGCCGTCTGGCGCCTGGCCCTGGAGGGGGCGCGGCGCTTGCCCGCGGGCTTCCACCGCCCGTCGGATCTGGAGACCACCGAGGCCTTCCTGGAGCGCTACGTGGCCCGCGGTCGCTGCCCGGGGGACGAGCTGCGTGAGCTCCTGGCGGAGGACTCGGTCGCGGCCCTGCGCTGGACCCGCGACCCCGCCTGAGCCTGCCGCCGGGCCGGGTTCACAGGGCCCTCACGGAGAATTCATCAATCTCCCCGGCCCGCGGCGTTGCGCCGGCTCGAGAGGCCCGGCACCCTCCCCGCCGTCCGGGCAAGGGTCCGGGCACTCCCAATCCCCTCAGAGGATGCACAGTTCCAACATGCTTCAACGAATCTCTCCCCTCCTGATCCTCTTCGCGGTTCCGGGCGCGTCTGCCATGGCGTTCTCCGGAGGCGCCGGCGAGGCCGAGAACGCCGCGCTCCTCGGAGCCGAGCTCAACCACGACAAGGACAAGGGCCTGAACGCGACCCTCGCCGACGGTGACATCCAGGTCCAGTTCGGCGGCCGGATCATGTACGACCTCGGCTTCCTGAGCGCCGACGACGAGCTGAAGACCCCGGCTGGCGGCTACGATGCCTTCGGGTTCTCGGACGGCTCCGAGTTCCGTCGCGCGCGCTTCTTTGCCAAGGGCACCCTGTACGACACGATCGACTTCAAGGCTCAGTACGACTTCGCCGGTGGCGACGCGGACTTCAAGGACGTCTACATGCAGACGGACCTGGGCTTCGGAACCCTGCGGGCGGGCAACTTCTTCGAGCCCTTCGGCCTCGAGCAGCTGACCAGCTCCAAGTACATGACCTTCGCCGAGCGCTCCGTGACGAGCGCCTTCACCCCCGTGCGCAACGCGGGCCTGATGCTGTTCGACGCGGTCGACGGCGGCGTGCCCTTCACCTGGGCCCTGGGCATGTTCCGCAAATCGGATGATTACGGCGACGACAAGTCCTCGGTCAGCGGGGAGTACAACGTGACCGCCCGGGTCACCGCGGCGCCGATCTACGACAAGGCGGACGGCAACGTCCTGCACTTCGGCCTGGCGGGCTCCGTCCGGTCCGACATCGAAGGCACGAACACCTTCAAGACCCGACCGGAGAGCCACCTGGCTCCGAGCATTGCCGACACCGACTTCAGGGACCTTGGGCCCGCCGCCTTCGCCTCCGACGGCTACCTGCTGACCGGCGCCGAGGCGGCCTGGACAAGGGGCCCGCTCTCCCTGCAGGGCGAGTACATGATGGCCGATGTCGACGCCCCCGAGGGGGACGAGGACCTCGGCTTCTCGGGCTACTACGCCATGGCGAGCTACTTCATCACCGGCGAGCACCGGCCCTACAAGAAGGGCAGCTTCGGCCGGGTGAAGCCCTCCTCGAACTGGGGCCAGGGCGGTGCCGGCGCCTGGGAGGTCGCCCTGCGCTACTCCGCCGTGGACCTGAGCGACGGCGACGTCTCCGGCGGCGAGCTTGCGAACGTCACGGCCGGCGTGAACTGGTACCTGAACCCCCACACGCGGGTGATGTTCAACTACGTCAGCTCCGAGCTCGAGGGCAGCGCCGCCACCGAGAGCGGCGACGGCTCCGTGGACTCCCTGATCGTGCGCTTCCAGGTCGACTTCTAGGGCGTCGATAGGAGACCATGCATTGCGTGTGGGGCCGGTGCCGTTGGCGCCGGCCCCGCTTCCTTGGTGGAGTGGTCAACCTTCCCTGAATACAAGGCGCCCCCGCGGCACACACCGCGGGGGCTGGCCAAGCCGGTCCCCATCCGACACCACCGGCCTGGGGTTCGACGTCTTCTAGTAGCTGGTCGACCAGTGGGCCGGGACCCAGATCCGCTGGCTCTCCCACTTCCAGTAGCCGGGCGTGTGCAGCTGCTCGTGGTAGCCGGGGCTGACCTGTACCTGGTAGGGCGTGCCGCAGGGCCGGACGTGGGTCTCGAAGACGGGCGGGTGCCAGACCTTCTGGTAGGAGCCGGGGACCCAGACCTTGTGCTTCTTCAGGGTCCAGGCGCCGGGGACCCAGATCTTCTTCGGGCCGTAGCCGGTGGAGCAGGAGCCGCCGTAGCCGTAGGACTTCTGCGTGAAGCCGCCGTAGCTGGTGGGCTTGCCGTAGCCGGGCTTGACGTGGCCCTTCGACTTCCAGCCGCCGTAGGTCTTGAGGTGGCCGCCCTTGTAGCCGCCTTTCTGGACACTGAAGCCGGCCTGGAAGCTCTTGCCCTTGCCGAGGGTCAGCCCGAAGCTCGCGTGACCACCTCCACGGGCGTGGGCGGTGGACTTGATGAAGTGGCCACCGCCGGCCTGGGCCGCGGGGGCGTAGAGCACCAGGGCCAGGAGGGCGACGGCGACGTAGACGGGCAGCAGGCGGATGAAGGACCTCATGACAACCTCCTCGGGTCGTGGTGGATGGGAGGGGGGGGATGCGCGGTTGCGCTCCGCGGGGAGGCAGTGCAGAAGCTGTGCCGTGAGGTCGTCGGAAGTGCGTAAACCTCACTGGCAGGCCCAGGAGGCCCTTGCTCGAACAATCCTCGAACGGGGTGCCTTGCCCCCGCAGGGCTCGGGTGCAGCCCCGGGAGGACGCCTTGACCACGCTCGCGGTCAGGGCCGCGGGCTGCTAGGTTTCGACCGCATGGGTGCCCGGAATCTCGTCCTGCTCTGCCTCGCCCCTCTCTTCGCCTGCGCCGCTTCCGAGCAGCCGTCCGGGTCCGACCCCGCGCCGGAGGTCGCCCTGGCGACCGGGGAGCGGGGGGCCTGGCGCGCCCTGGTGGTCGAGCGGCGGGAGGCCTCCGCCCCGGGCCGGGAGATGGACCGGGTGGGGTCCCTGGCGGGTCGCTGGCGCGTGAGCGTCGAGGTCCCCGAGGGAGCCGAGGGCGCGCGCGCGATCGCCGCGGGCAGGGCGCACCTCGAGGCGCGCTTCGGGGGCCGCTTCCTGGACTGGGAGGTGCAGCTGGACGTCGCCGGAGAAGCGGTGCGGTCGACGGGCCTCCTGGGCTTCGACCGTGAGCTGGGCCAGTACGAGCTGCACTGGGTCAGCGAGCTCCAGAGCTCCCAGCGCATCGCCCGCGGCCACGGGGATCCCGAGCGCGGTGGAATCCGCCTCGAGGCCTCGGTGCCGGACCCCGAGAGCGGGGCCCTGCGCCACCACCGCAGCGTGCTGACCCTGCGCGAGCCGGACCGCTTCGACCTCGAGCAGTGGGGCCTCGACCCCACGACGAGTGAGTGGGTCCTCGAGCGGCGTACCACCTACCGCCGTGAGCCGGCCGGGCCCTAACCGCGCCGGATCGAACGCCGCGCCAGGGCCGAGGTGAGGTCCGCCGCGAGGACCAGCCCGACGCCGAACAGCATCAGGAGCAGCATCTCGTCGTAGTACTGCTTGGCGCGGGCGCCCTGGATCCAGTAGCCCAGGGACACGATCCCGAGCATCCCGAGCACGGTGGCCTCGCGCACGCAGGTCTCGAAGCGGTAGAAGAAGTAGAGCAGGTTGCGCCCCAGGGTCAGCGGGAAGAGGGCGAAGGCCACCAGCCCCCCGCGCCGTGCCCCGGCGGCCACCAGGGCTCGCAGGGGCGCGGGCTCGAGGTTCTCGGTCACCTCGCCCCCCAGGCGGCCGAGGATGCCGCCGTTGTGAATCGCCAGGGCCAGGACCGCCGGCCAGGCGCTGCGCGGCCCGAGCACCGCGAGCAGCAGGAAGGCCAGGATGTACTCGGGGACGGCTCGCATCAGGATGGCGAGGAAGCTCGCCCCACGCCGCGTCCAGCGCCAGGCGCGGGCCCCGGGTCCGCCGCTGTGCTCCAGGGCCTCGAAGGGCGCGGGGCGCGCGAAGTTGCGGGCGGTCAGCAGGGAGAGGGGCCAGGCCAGGACTCCGGCCAGGGCGATGGCCAGGATCGAGATCTGGAGGGTGGCGAGGGTGCTCTCGGCACCCACCTCGTTCCAGATGCCGGTCAGCCAGCTCCAGAGCACGCCGAGGTCGAAGGGAGCCTCCCGCAGGGGGTAGGGCACCAGCTCCTCGTCGAGGAAGGCGAGCAGGTTGTCGAGCCGTCGCCTGGCGAGGAAGCCCCCCAGGTCCAGGTCCGGGCTGAGCCAGGCGTAGAGGGTCCAGGCCGCCGAGAGGCCCAGGGTCCAGGGCAGGAGTCGGCTGCGGGGCCGGTCGCGCCACAGGGCGCGCACCTCCGCGCGCCGATCACGTTGAATGCTCATCGCACCACCACCCTCCGGCGCAGGGCCGAGCTGACCACCTCGAGCAGCGCCACCGTCAGGATCAGCGCCCACAGGTAGGTCCACACCTCGTGGAAGCGGTGGTTGTCGAAGGCGATCTTGAGGAAGTAGCCGAGGGTCGGGAAGCCGAAGAAGCCGAGCACCGCCGAGGAGCGCACGGCGCACTCGAAGCGGTAGAAGGCGTAGGCCGCCATGTCGGGCAGCGCCCGGGGCAGGAGGCCGAGGCAGAAGGCCTGCCAGCGCCCTGCCCCGCTGGCCCGCAGGACCTCGACGCTGTCGGTGGGGGCCTCGTCGAGGATCTCGGAGAAGACCTTGGCCAGGGTGCCGCCGTAGGGGATGGCGATGGCGCACACGGCACTGAAGGGGTGCAGCCCCAGGGCGGCCAGCAGCAGCACGGCCCACAGGAGCTCGTGCACGGAGCGCATCAGGGCGATCAGGGCGCGCAGGGCGACGAAGACGGCCGTGCCGCCGAAGCGCCTGGTGAGGCGCAGCACCCACGAGCGACCCGGCGGTCGCCCGTCCCAGACGGCGCCGGACGCCAGGAGGCCGAGGGGGAAGCCGATCAGGATCGCCAGGCTCATGCCCGCCGCGGCGAAGACGAGGGTGCGGCGCAGGGCGTCGAGCACCTTGAGCACGAGGGGCGAGGTGCCCGCGGGCACCGCCACCTCGTAGGTCAGGGCCGGTGTGAAGGCGGCGCCGAGGAAGCTGGCCAGGATCGAGGAGCCGCCGCCCGTCGGCACCAGCCCCTCCGGTCGCACGCCGAGCCCCAGGGCCGAGAGGACGGCGGCCGCCGCCACGGCCAGGATCCAGAGCCGGCGCCGCCCGCCCTGGACCCGCAGCTGGCCCCACAAGGGCTCAGCCACCCGCGCTGTCCTCCAGGTCGTAGAGGGCCTCGATCTCCGCGTCCGTGACCTCCTCCGTGGGCCGGTCGAAGACCAGCCGGCCCGCCCGCAGACCCACCAGGCGCGGCAGGAGCTCACGGGCCAGGCCGATGTCGTGCAGGCTGAGCACCAGGGTCAGGCCGCGCTCGCCGGCCACGCGCACGAGGAGCTCCAGCACCTCGCGTCCGCGGCCGGGGTCCAGGGCCGACAGGGGCTCGTCCGCGAGCAGGGCCCCCGGCTGCTGGTAGAGGGCGCGGGCGATGGCCACCCGCTGCTGCTCTCCGCCGGAGAGGGCGTCGACGCGCTGAAAGAGCTTGTCGCCCACGCCCAGCTCCTCGAGCAGGGCGTGCACGTGCTCGAGCACCTCTCCCGGGGGTCGGGCCACCGCGCGCAGGGAGGCCAGGAGCCCCTGTCGTCCGAGCCCCCCGGCGACCACGTTCTGGGCCACCCGCAGGTTCGGAACCAGCCCGAAGCCCTGGGGGACCGACGCGATCGAGGTGCGCAGCTGGCGCAGCTCGCCGGGGGAGAGCTGCGCCAGCTCACGATCTCCGGCACAGATCCGACCGGAGCTGGGTCTCAGCAGCCCGTTCAGCAGGCGCAGCACGCTGGTCTTGCCCGCGCCGCTGGGGCCCACCAGGGCCAGCACCTCTCCGGGCTCGACCTCGAGCCGGATGTCCTCCAGGGCGACCTGGCCCTGGAAGGTCACACGGACGTCCTCGAGCTGGAACCCGAGGGCGGTGTGTCGGTCGGAGCGGGACAACTCCTCTCGGCGTCAGCGCAGGAGGTCGAGCTCGCGCGCCAGCTCCTCGAGGGGCGTGAAGTCCTCGTTGGTGGCGCTGATCATGCCTTCCTTGCGCATCATCGCCCCCAAGAGGGTCTCGTCCTCGATGGCGATCAGGGTCGCCTGGAGCCTGTCGGTGAAGCCCGCGCCGAAGTTCTTGTCCAGGTCCGGGTGGGCGTTCCAGGAGTAGTCCGGGTAGGGCGGAGTGGTCCAGATGATGCGGCACTTGTTCGGGTCGATCTTCCCCTCCGCGAGGCGAGTGTCGTAGGTCTTGTAGCTCAAGACCCCGGCGTCGAAGCTGCCGTCCTGCACGAGCTGCCAGGTCTGGTCGTGGCCGCCGGAGAACTTCATCTCGCTGCCGAGGAACTCGGCGGGGGACTTGCCCGTGTTCTGGCGGATGAAGTACTCGGGCATCAGCCGCCCGGAGGTGCTGGAGTCCGAGCCGAAGGTGAAGGTCCGGTCCGCGATGGCGGCGGGGAAGCTGTCGCCGGGCTCGAGGCCCGAGTCCGCGTTGGCGATGAAGTAGGACTTGTAGCTGGGGTCGACCTTGCCCTGGGCGATGGCTCGCGCGCCCTTCACGGCGTTGCGCGCCTGGCAGCCGGTCAGCCCGCCGAACCACGAGAGCAGGACGTCACCGTTCTTGAAGGCCTCCACCGAGGCCCCGTAGTCGGAGACGTGCACGTACTCGACGGGCACGCCGAGCTGGGTCTCGAGGTGGGCGGCCACCAGGCCGAACTTCTCGATCATCTCGGCGGTGTTCTCCCCGGGGATGGCGGTGAACTCGAGGGTCTTCTCGCCGCCTTGGACCTCGTCGCTGCAGGAGGCGAGGCCGAAGGCCAGGGCGAGTGGCAGGAGGGCGCGGCGAGTCAGGGCAGAGGTCATCGGGAGGTCCTTGTCGGACTGGAGTGTCGGTTGCGAGGGCCGAGCAGGATACGTGGGGGCCGTGCTCGAAGCCACCGCTTCCGGGGGCTTCGACGGCGCCTTCAAAGGGCACCGTGGGATCGCCAGACCCAGGCCTTACCTCGCACGGGTCCGAGCGCTGGTCGTGAGGGCCCGCAGCGCCTAGGATCGACGGCGCGGCCGCCGCGGTCGCTGCTCCGATCTCCCCACACGGGACGCCGCGCGTTCCGCCCTCCCCATGAAACGAGAACGACAAGCCGAGGGGGCGCCCTCGAGCCTGAGCCGCCGCTCCTTCCTCAAGGGCGCCGGCGGCGCCGCGGCCGGTGGCGTGCTGGCCGGTGAGCTGGCCTCGGCCGCGACCACGAAGGCGGGCTCCGGGCCCGCGCGCACCCTCGAGGACAAGGTCACCGTGGCCCTGCGGCTGAACGGCGAGCCGCTCGAGCTCGAGGTGGAGCCGCGCACGACCCTTCTCAGTGCCCTGCGGGTGAGCGCCGGCCACACGGCGGCCAAACCCGTCTGCGAGCGGGGAAACTGCGGCGCCTGCACCGTGCTCATGGACGACGAGCCGGTGTACTCCTGCCTGACCCTCGCGGTGCGCGCCGCCGGGAAGGACGTGCGCACGGCGGGGGGACTGGCGGAGGGGGAGGAGCTCAGCCCCGTCCAGCAGGCCATGGTCGACGAGGACGGCATGATGTGCGGCTTCTGCACGCCGGGCTTCGTGATGTCCGTGACCGCCTGCCTCGAGAAGAACCCGCGCGCCACGGACGCCGAGGTGCGCGCGGCCTGCTCCGGCAACCTGTGCCGCTGCGGGACCTACCCCCACGTCTTCTCGGCGGCCCTCGAGGCGGGCCGGCAGATGGTGGCCCAGGACGAGGGCGGCGGCGGCCGTCCGGGGGGTGGACGATGAGCCGGCGTCTCGACGAGGGCGCCCCGAGCTGGGGCGCGCGAGAGGACCACACGGTCCTGCACAAGGACACCCCGCGGGTGTCGGCCGCCGGGAAGGTGCGCGGCACGGCGGAGTACTCGATGGACAAGCGGCCCGAGGGGCTGCTCTACGGGCGCCTGGTCTGCGTGCAGATTCCGAACGCGGAGGTCAGCGTCGACCTGGCTCCGGCCCTGGCGATCGACGGTGTCGAGGCGGCGGTGGTCCTGCGCGAGGGCCGTACCCGCTACAACGGCCAGGCCGTGGCCGCCGTGGCTGCGCGCACTCCGGAGCTGGCCGATGACGGCGCTCGGGCCGTGCAGCTCGACGTCACGCCCCACGAGTGGGCCGTGACCCACGCCCAGGCCACCGCCGAGCGCGCCCCCCAGGTGGACGACGAGCGCCCCAACCGCGGCCCCCGCGGCCGGCGTGGCACCCACGGCGACGAAGAGGCGACCGAGGCGGCCCTCGAGGGCGCCGAGGTCGTTGTCGAGACCGAGTACTACGTGCCCGTCCAGCACCATGCCAGCCTCGAGCCCCACGGGGTGGTGGCGGACTTCCGCGGCGGGGACGAGGCCACGGTCTACGCCTCGACCCAGGTGGTCTTCGGCATCCCCGGCTCCGCGGCCCGCGAGCTCGGCCTGAAGCGCCGGGACGTGCGCTGCGTCACCGAGCACATGGGCGGCGGCTTCGGCTCCAAGTTCTCCATGGACGTGGCCGGGCGCGCTGCCTGCAAGCTGGCCAAGGAGACCGGTAGGCCGGTCTACCTGTTCAACGACCGCGTGCAGGAGTTCCAGACCGCGGGCAACCGCTCGGGCTCCCTGCAGACCCTGCGGGCCGGCGCCAAGGCGGACGGCACCCTCTGCGCGCTGCACACGGTGATGGACAAGCTCGGCGGCCTGGGCCGCGGGCCGGGCGCGCGGCAGCCCTACATCTACGAGGCGGAGTCCTCCTACACGGCGGAGTTCGCGGTCCACACCCACACGGACTCCAGCCGCGCCATGCGCGCGCCGGGACACCCGCAGGTGTCCTTCGCGATCGAGTCGACCCTGGACCAGCTGGCCTACGGCCTGGGCATGGACCTGGTCGAGATCCGCAAGAGGAACCTCGCGAGCGAGGTCTACCACCGCCAGCTCGACCGGGTCGCCCGGGAGATCGGCTGGGACGACCACCCGCACAGGACGGCCCCCGGCCGCGGCGACGGCTGGACCGCCGAGGGCATCGGCTTCGGCGTGGCCACCTGGGGCGGCGGCGGCCGGCCCGGAGCGGTCGCCGAGGTGCGCATCGATCCGGGCGGGGGCGTCGTGGCCTCCATCGGCGTGCAGGACATCGGTACCGGGGTGCGCACCCTGGTGGCCATGATCGCCGCCGAGGAGCTCGGCCTGAGGGCCGAGGACGTCCTGCCGCGCATCGGCGACACGAACCTGCCCCGGGGCGTCGGCTCCGGCGGCAGCGTCACCACCGGTTCGGTCTCCCCGGTGGTCAAGTCCGCCGCCTGGCGCGCCCGGCACGCCTTCGCGGAGCACCTGGCGCCGATCCTCGGTTGCGAGGCGGAGGCGGTCGTCTTCCGCGACGGGGAGGTCCATGGCGGTGAGAAGAAGCTCTCCTTCGGGGAGGCCTGCGCCAGCCTGCCGCCGGAGGGTCTCGCGGCCCAGGGCGAGTGGATCGAGGAGCTGCAGGCCAGCGGCGTCCACGGCGCCCAGGCCGCGCGCGTGCGCGTGGATCTGATGACCGGCGAGGTGAAGGTGCTGAAGATGGTCGCCGTCCAGGACAGTGGCCTGGTGCTCAACCCGCTCACCTGGCGCAGCCAGGTGAACGGTTCCATGATCCAGGCCATCGGCCAGGCCCTCTACGAGGAGCGGGTGATGGACCCCGACCTCGGCCTGCAGCTCAACGCGAACCTCGGCGACTACAAGATCCCCGGCAGCCTCGAGATCCCCGAGCTGGTCTCGATCATCGACGAGGAGGACACGCGCCAGGCGCCCATCGGCGTCGGCGAGCCCCCGGTCATCCCGGGCGTGGGCGCGATCGCCAATGCGGTCCACAACGCCTGCGGCGCGCGGGTGACCTCCCTCCCCCTGACCCCGGACAAGGTGCTCGAGGCCCTGGCCTCCCTCGGTTAGCCATGAAGAGCTTCAAGATTCACCGCCCCACCTCGGTCGAGGACGCGATCGGCCTGCTGCCCTCCGGCCGCGGGCCCGCCGAAGACCACGAGGCGCGCCCCCTGGCCGGGGGACAGGACCTGCTGACGGAGATGCAGGAGCACCTGATCGAGCCCGAGGCCGTCGTCGACCTGACCGAGGTCGCGGGACTCGACGCCTACTCCGACGGTGAGACCCTCGTGCTGGGTGCTCTCACGACCCTGGCCAGGATCGCCGGGGACAGGGCCGTGGAGAGCCGCTGGACGGCCCTCGCGGAGGCGGCGGGGTCCGTGGCGAGTCCCCAGATCCGGACCCAGGCGACCCTGGGCGGGAACCTCTGCCAGCGACCCCGCTGCTGGTACTACCGCCACTCCGAGGCGCCCTGCATCAAGAAGGGCGGATCGGAGTGCTTCGCCGAGGGCGGCCAGAACAAGTACAACGCCATCCTCGGTGGGGGGCCCTCCTACATCGTGCACCCCTCGGACTGCGCGCCGGCGCTCGTCTGTCTCGACGCGACGGTCACCAAGGCCGGCAAGCGGGGTGAGGCCACGATGCCGCTGGAGGAGTTCTTCACCCTGCCCTCGGAGGGCAGCGTGGTGCGCGAGAACGTGCTCAGGGCCAACGAGCTGCTCCTGCGGGTGGAGGTGCCCGCTCCCGAGCCGGGCTGGCGTAGCACCTACCTGAAGTTCAAGGAGCGCGAGTCCTACGACTTCGCCCTGTCGGCGGTCGCCCTCTCGGCCAGGATGGACGGTGAGCGGATCGAGGCCGCGCGCCTGGTGCTCGGGGCCGTGGCGCCGATCCCCTGGCGCGCCGAGGCGGCCGAGGAGTTCCTGGCCGGCAAGGACAGCACGCCGAAGGTCTGGCGCGAGGCGGCGAGGCTCGCCCTCGAGGGGGCCGAGCCCCTGGAGCAGAACGGCTACAAGGTGCCCCTGACCGAGGGGCTGATCCAGAAGGCCCTGCGGGCCCTGACCGAGGGAGGTGTGAAGTGAGCCCCGTCGAGAACATCCGCCTGTCGCCCTTCTGCGCCCACCTGTGCAGCAAGAAGCTGGCCTTCCGTCGTCGTCCGCCCCAGACCGAGGAGGAGATCCTCGACGGCAGCGGCCACAGCTGGTGCGACCTGACCCAGGAGGCGGTCGGTCCCGACGGTCGGGCCTGTGACCCGGAGGTCTGTCGGGAGTCCCGCAGCTGCTTCCGGGCCTACGGCGCCGAGGTGGACTGAGGAGGGGGCGAGCCTCCCCGGGAATGAACGAGCGCGCCGCCGGGGGAGCCCGGCGGCGCGCCGCGTGGCGACTCTGGTGTCGCGAGCGCTCCTCCAGCAGCCCGCTAGCCCGGCCTATTCATGAGCCTTCAACGCATTAGCACCCAACCGGGATCC
>CAZQAT010000056.1:0-29157 GCA_964591315.1 uncultured Planctomycetaceae bacterium | reverse complement strand
GGCCTGCCGCGCCTTGACGCCGGGCGGGCCAGGGCGCGAAATCGGTGTCCGTCCTCGCGAACTCCCGCGAGCGACCCGCCACGGACCCCGCCCCAAGCCCACCATGAGCTCCTCCGCCCAAGCCCCCCACCGGGGTGTCATTGTCCTGCTCCTCGGCCTCCTCGGTCTGCTGCTCTGCCCCGTCTTCGCGATCATGGCCTGGCTGATGGGCAAGGGCGACCTGGAGAAGATCGACCGGGGCGAGATGGACCCCGAGGGACGGGGCCTGACCCAGGCCGGCATGATCCTGGGTATTGTTGCGGTTGCGCTGTGGGTGCTCGGGCTCCTGCTCTCCGCAGCGGTGCTGCTCTTCCTCACCCCAGCGGCCATCGAAGTGAGCGGCTGAGTCGCCCCACGGGCCGTTTGCCAGGAACGCTGCAGATGATCCGCGTCGAGGACGTCACCCGCGCCTATGGCGAGGTGCGCGCCGTGGACTCGGTCTCCTTCGAGATCGCGGCCGGGGAGATCGTGGGTTTCCTGGGGCCCAACGGGGCCGGCAAGAGCACCCTGCTCAAGATGCTCTGCACCTTCCTGCCGCCCACCGCGGGAAGACTGGCCATCGCGGGACACGACGTGGTGAGCGAGCCCCAGGCCGTGCGCGAGAAGATCGGCTACCTGCCGGAGCACAACGCGCTGTTCGAGACCATGCGGGTGCGCAAGTTCCTGCGCTTCATGGGCCGCGCGCGGGGCCTCGCCGGAGAAGAGCTCGAGCGACGCACCGCCTGGGTGGTCGATGCCATGACCCTCCAGGAGGTGCTCGGCAAGCGCGTCTCCGAGTGCTCGAAGGGTTTTCGCCAGCGCATCGGGCTGGCCGGCGCCCTGATCCACGACCCGCCGGTGATCCTGCTCGACGAGCCGACCCACGGCCTCGACCCCCTGCAGGTGGTGGCCTTCCGGGACTTCATCCGCGGCCTGGCCCGGGGCCGCGCGATCCTCTTCTCGAGCCACATCCTGGCCGAGGTGGCCGAGATCTCCGACCGGCTGCTCGTGCTGCAGGAGGGGCGCCTGTGCCTGGACGAGGGGGTCGAGAGCCTCAAGACGCGCGCCGCCGCGGCGGACAAGACCCTCGAGGAGCTGGTGATCGAGACCGTGCAGGCCGCCAGGTCCGGAGCGAGCCCCGCATGAGCGCCGCCCCGCGAGAGGGCGCGCGCCGCGCGAGCTGGCCGCGGGCCGTCGGTATCGTCTTCGGGCGCGAGCTGTCGGCCTTCTTCGACTCGGCCATCGCCTACGTCTACCTGATCTCGGCCCTGGTGCTGCTGTCGTCGCTCTTCATGAACGAGTTCTTCCTGACCGGGAGGCTCGACATGACACCCTTCTTCGACTCCCTGGCGCCGATCTCGATCTTCCTCCTGCCGGCGGTGACCATGCGCCTGTGGGCGGAGGACAAGAAGACCCGCACCTTCGAGCTCTGGATGACCCTGCCCCTGCGGCCGGGGCAGGTGGTGCTCGGCAAGTTCGGCGCGGCCCTGGCCCTGTACGCCCTCTTCCTCGTGGGCACCGCGCCGATCGTGATCATGCTCGAGAGCCTGGGGGACCCGGACCTCGGGCTCGTGCTCTCCGGCTACCTGGGCGCCTTCCTGTTCGGCGGCCTGTTCCTGGCCTTCGGCACCTTCCTCTCGGGCCTGACCGGGGACCAGATCGTGGCCTTCGTGACCAGCGTCCTGTGCGGCTTCGTGTTCGTGTTCACCGGCCACCCCAAGGTGATCGCGGTGCTCGACGGCATGGCGCCGGGCGCCGAGCTCGGCACCTGGCTGGCGGACCACGTGGCGGCCCTGCCCCACTACGAGAGCTTCGTGCGCGGGCTCGTCGAGCTGCCCTCGGTGCTCTGGTTCGTGGGGCTCGCGGGGGCCTTCCTGTGGCTCAACACCCTGGTGGTGGCCAAGGTCCGCTCGTGAAGCCGCGCGCGGCCCTGGCCTGGACCCTCCTGGTGGCCGCGGCCCTGGCGGCCGCGGTCTTCGGCACACGGCTCTCGGACGCGCTCCTGGGCGACCTGCACTTCGAGCCCGGCCGGCGCCGCTCGGCGACCCTGACCGCGGAGACCCGCGCGCGCCTGCTCGACTTCGAGGAGGAGGTGCGGCTGACCTACCACGTCACGCGCCGCGAGGAGCTGCCGAGCCACCTCTCCCACCTGGAGGAGGGCGTGCGCGACGTCTTCCGTGCCTTCCGAGCCGCCACGGCCGGGACCGACCGGCCCTGGAAGGCGGAGGTGGTCTACCCGGACGACCACCCCGAGTGGGCCGAGGCCCTGGCCTCCGCGGGCCTCGCCCCCTGGCGCGCCCGGCGCATCGAGGGAGACGGCTACCGGGACGACGAGCTCTGGTCGAGCCTGAGCATCGGCCTCGGCCCCCGGTCCGCGGCGGTCTTCAACGGCCTGGGGCCCGAAGAGGTGACCGAGCTGCAGCGGCTGGTGCTGGCGCAGCTCGAGCAGCTGCGCCAGCCGCGCCGGCCCCTGGTGGCCCTGGCCGCGCCGGCCGAGGGCTACGACGGGCTGCGCGCGATCCTCGACACCGGTGCGGATGTCGTCGAGGTGGACTTCGACGCGGCGACCGAGCTGCCCGACGGCACCGACCTCTTCGTCTGGCTCGACCCCGCGGAAGCCGGCGAGGCCCAGCTGGCCGCCGTCGAGCGCCTGACCGCCCGGGGCGGCAGCGTGCTCCTCGCAGGCCACGGGCTGCGCTCGACCGAGCACTGGTCCGGCGAGGAGCTCTCCGTGGACTTCGACTGGGGTCCGCGGGCCAGCCGCACGCTCCTCGCCCACCTGGGCCTCGTGCCCCTCGAGGGTCTGTTGCTCGACCCGCGCGGCGCGGCGGTGGTGGGCTCCCCCGCCGCCGAGGGCCTCGAGCCGCCCTCGGCCATCGCCCCCTGGTGGGTGCGCGCCACGCCGGACAACCAGGACTTCCGCACCTTCAGCGGCCAGCCCAACGGCAGCGTCGTCTTCCGCACCCCGGACGCCTTCGTGCCCGACCCCCTGCGCCTGGCGGAGCTGGGGCTCGAGGCGACGGTGCTGTGCAGCTCGAGCGAGCTGGCGAGCCTGGCGCCGGTGCCCGCGGAGCGGATCGGCGTGGACGCGGCCTACGAGCTCGAGGGCCGGCCCCAGCCCTTCGCCGCCCTGGCCGCCATCCTGCGCCCGACGGATCCCTGGACCGGGCGCTGGGCGGTGCTCGCGGACTCGGCCCCCTTCTCGGACGCCTGGCTGCGGCACCCCGACCACGCGCACCTGGCCCTGCTCGAGATATTCCTCTCCAACCTGACCAGCGACGAGCGCATGGTGGCGGCGCGCATCGCGCTCGAGGGCAGCGAGGTGCTGCCGGAGCTGGCGCCCTCGACCCGCGCGCTCCTGCGGCTGGGCATCGTCTTCGCCGTGCCCGCCCTCTTGGGCCTCGTCTTCCTCCTGCGACGCCGCGAGCGCAAGGCGCGCCGGGCCCGCAGCCTC
The DNA here is from genome assembly GCA_964591315.1 of uncultured Planctomycetaceae bacterium. Lineage (GTDB taxonomy): Bacteria > Planctomycetota > UBA1135 > UBA1135 > JABACD01. The sequence goes on along the minus strand of CAZQAT010000056.1, from coordinate 25,685 downwards.
CTCCCGCCGGCGGCGGTCGCCACGGGGCTCCTGGCCCTGCCGGTGGTGCTGCTCGTGGCGGGCCTCGCGCCTTCGGTCGGCGCGGACCTGACCCGCGACGGGCGCAACCGCCTGACCGACGCGGAGGCGCGCACCTTCGAGGGGCTGGTGACCGGCCCCGTCCGGCTCGAGCTGTGTTTCTCCTCCCCCGAGCGCCTGCCCCCGGAGTTCAAGCCCCTGGTGCGGGAGCTGCGCCGCACCTGCGAGGACCTCAGCCGGCGCCTCGACGACGTCGAGGTGGTCGACCTGCGGCCCGACGACGAGGACGCCGCGGGCCGCGCCGAGCTCGCCGCCGGTGGTATCGCGCCCCTGGCGGTGGGCACGACCCAGGCCGAGGCCACGCGCCTCTTCCGACCCTTTGCTCACCTGCGCCTGGTGGAGGAGGACAGCGGTCGCGAGGTGGTGCTGGCCTTTCCCTCGACGCGCGCCTTCGCCGAGCTACGCTTCCGCCTGGCCCACGGCCTGACCCAGCTCGCCCGCGGCGCACCGACGCGGGTCGCCCTCTTCGCCGAGCCCCCGCGCCTGTCCCCCGCCGAGGCGGCCCTCGAGTACCAGCGCAAGGGGCTGTTCGCGCCCCGCGAGGGGGACGCCTTCAGCGAGCTGGCGGAGCTGCTCGGCGAGTTCGGCTTCGACGTGGAGCGCCTCGACCCGCGCCGGGAGGCCATCCCCTCGCAGGTGGACGCGGTGCTCTGGATGCAGCCGCGGCGGAACGTGCTGCCCATGCTCGAGCAGCTCTCCGGGCACCTGGCCGCCGGCGGCAGGGCGCTCGTGGCGGGCCAGCACTTCCGCATCCGCTCACGCCAGCTCGAGGGGGCGGACCTGGAGCAGCGCTTCTGGCCCGAGCCCCAGTTCCTCGACCTGGAGCGCCACTACCTGCCCGAGCTCGGTCTCTCCGTGCCGCGCGAGGTGATCTTCGACGCACGCCACGGGAGCCTCGAGCTCGAGACCCGCGTCGACGGCGGCGACGGCTCCACCTACACGGCCCTCGAGACGGCCCAGCCCTTCCTGTGCGAGGCCGAGGGCCTCCCCGGCGGTCCCGTGGAGGGCTCCTTCCTCTTGCCCTTCGCCGCGCGCCTCGCGCCGGACGACGCGCAGCTGAGCGCCCGCGGCCTGCGGCTCAGCCCCTGGCTCGAGGGGTCGCCGCGGGCCTGGAGCTACTCCTGGAGCGGCGGCGACCTGCCCCCGGAAGTGCTCGCGGGTGAGGAGCACGAGGGGCTCATACAGCTCGCAGCGCCACCGCTCTACGGCGCCCTGGTCGAGGGCCCCTTCCCCGCCGCCACCCTGCGCAGCGTCGAGGGCCAGGCCGGGCGCCGCGAGCTGGTGCTGCAGCCGGTGGACGCCGGGGGACCCCCGGGGCGCCTGCTGCTGATGACCGACGGCGAGCTGTTCAAGAACGACGTCCTGACCCTGGCCGAGTACGACCACGTGGAGCTCGCCCGGCGCGCGGTGGCGGAGCTGGCCCTCGAGCCGGAGCTCGTGGCCCTGCTGGGGCGCACCCGCAACGCGCCGCCCCTCGGTCCCCAGCCGGACGGCACGCGCCTGTTCTGGCGCCTGGTGGTGCTCGGGGCCTTCCCGGCCCTGCTCGGACTCCTGGCCCTGGGCCGGAGGTGGGTGGCATGAAGGGCCCGCTCACGATCGCCCTCGGCCTGGCCCTCGCCACCTGGGTCGGCGCGCGCCTCGTCGACGACGGAGCCGGCGGCCCGACGGCCACGGACCACCTGCGGCCCCTGGTGGAGCCCGAGCGCCGGGCGGAGCTCGAGGTCGCGGCGGTCGGCCTCGAGGGCCTCGGCCTGCCGGAGGAGACCATCTACCTGCGGGAGGGCGAGACCTGGAGCTCTCCGACGGTCTACGGGGCCGTGGCGCTGACCCCGGAGGTCAGCTCCCTCATCGACCGGGTCACGCGGGCCTGGGCCCAGGAGGTGGCGCCCCCGGAGCGGGCCGCGGCCTACGGCCTGGACCCCGAGGCGCCCCTGCGCCTGCGCCTGTTCGGGCCGGGCTTCGCGGACCTGCCGGGCCGCGACCTCTTGCTCGAGCTCGAGCTCGGCACGCCCCTGCCGGGCCTCGGCGAGGGCCGCTGCTTCGCGCGCCTGGGGGGCGCGGGCCCGGTCCTCGAGCTCGACCAGAACCCGCACATCCTGCTCGAGCCCGGCGCCGGCGGGCGCCTGCCCCCCATGCTCGACGAGCGCCTGCTCGCCGGCGAGTGGCCCTCTCGCGGCCAGGGCATCTCGCGCGCCTTCGTGGACTACCCGGACGGCCGCAGCCTCGACGTGCAGAGCCGCGCGGCCGGCCCTCCCCCGGAGCCCGGTGCCCCGTCGCCGCGGGAGTGGCTGGCGGTGGAGGGCGACACCCGCGCCCGCTGCCTGCCCTTCCGCATCGCCGCCTGGCAGTCCTTCATGTACAAGCTCGCCTACCGGGGCCTCTCCGACCCCGCCGCCGCGGTGCGCCGCGGGCTCGACGCACCCCAGGCCACCCTGACCCTGATCCAGGTCGCGGGCGACCCGATCGAGCTCGTCGTGGGTCGCTCCGCCCCGAGCGGCGCGACCTTCGTGCTCAACAAGAAGACGAACCTCCTGTGCCTCCTCGACCGCAAGGAGGTGGAGCTGCTGCTCGCCACGGTCGAGATGCTCTGCGCCCCGGACCGGACGAATCCGTGGGAGCAGTGGCTGCCGAAGTAGGCGCGGCCCGGCCCCCCCGGCGTCAGCCCGCGACGTCAGCCCGCGAAGCAGGCCCTGGCCAGGAAGGCCCCCAGGACCACGGCGCCGAGGCCGACCACGAGGTTGCCCCCCAGGCTGACGAACGCGTCGCGCCACTCCCCCTCCCCGAGGAGCTGCACCGTCTCGTAGCCCAGGGTCGAGAAGGTCGTGAAGGCGCCCAGCAGACCGACCTTGAGGAAGAGCTGCAGCTCGACGCCGATGGAGGGCCGCCGCTCGACCCAGACCATCAGGAAGCCGAGCAGCAGGCAGCCGAGCACGTTGACCGCCATGGTGCCCAGGGGCACCGTCGGCTCCAGGCGGCGCTGGACCCAGAGGGTCAGGCCGTAGCGGGCGATGGCGCCCAGAAAGCCCCCGCAGCCGATCAGCAGGAGGCGCGTCATATGCCGCTCAGTCGACGAGCGCCACGCAGTCGATCTCGACCGCCACGCCCTTGGGGAGCTGGTGCACGGCCACGCAGGCCCGGGCCGGGGGCTCGTCGCCGGTGAAGTAGCGCGCGTAGACCTCGTTGACCGCGGCGAAGTCGCCCATGTCCACCAGGTAGACGTTGCACTTGAGGACCCTCGCGAAGCTCGAGCCGGCGTGCTCGAGCACGGCCCCCAGGTTCTTCAGGGCCCGCTCGGCCTGGGCCGCGACGTCGCCCTCGATCAGCTCGTTGGTCGCCGGGTCGATGGAGATCTGGCCGGAGCAGTGCACCAGGCCGCCGGCCACCACGGCCTGGCTGTAGGCGCCGATGGCCGCCGGGGCGGCGTCGGTGTGCAGGACGCGTCGGTCACTCATGGGGAGGCTCTCCTCGGGAGGGGTCTCAGTCGACCTCGAAGCGCCTCTGCAGGGCGTCGAGCACCGGCCCGGTGACGAAGGCCGAGACGTCCCCGCGCATGGAGGCGATCTGACGCACCAGGGTGCTCGAGACGTGGGCGTAGGGCGGCGAGGGCGCCAGGAAGATCGTGTCGATCGAGGGCCGCATGGCGCGGTTGGTGTTCGCCATCTGGACCTCGTACTCCAGGTCGATGCCGCCGCGCACGCCGCGCACGACGGCCTCGGCCTCGAGGTCCTGGCAGGCGTCCACGAGCAGGCCGCGGGTGCTCGCCACCTCCACCCCCTCGACGTGCTCGAGGCTGGCGCGGCACAGGGCGATGCGCTCCTCGAGGGAGAAGACGTGCTGCTTGGTGGCGTGCTCCGCCACGAGCACCGTCAGGCGCGGGAAGAAGCGCGCCGCGCGCTCGATCAGGTCCACGTGCCCCAGGGTGATGGGGTCGAAGGTGCCGGGGAAGAGGGCGTGGGTCGCGCTCATGACCGCAGTGTACTCCCTGAGGGTGACCGACCGGCCGCTCGGACGTCCTTCTCCCGTGCAGGAGGGTGGTCGAGGGGAGCAGGGTGCCCGGGGACCGGGGCGGCCCCTGGCGGTCGTGCTGGCGGTCTGCCTCGCGGGCGACCTCTTGGGGCGCGGGCTGCTGCCGGAGGGGACGGCGGCCCTGCTCCTCGGCCTGGGGGCGGCGACCGCCCTGTGGCGCCCCGGCCGGCGGCGGGCGCTCGAGGCCCTGGCGCGCCTGAGGCTGGGGCCGGGGCTGCTGCTCGTGCTGGGGCTCCTGGCCACGGGGCGCGCGGCCCTGCCGCCCGAGGCAGCGGAAGCGTCGCCGCGGGGGCGATGGCGGACCCTCGCGGAGGGCGAGCAGCTGCGCGGCCGGCTCGAGGGGCGGCCCGAGACCTACGACCTGCCCGCGGGCCTGGTGCGGGACGGGGAGTGGCTGGAGCTGCGGCCCCGGGCGAGCGGGTCGCGCGGCGCGGCGGGTGACGGGCGCGCCCGTGCGGTCGAGCTCCCGGCCGCGGCCCTCGTGCGTCACGGTCCCGGGGCGGCGCGGCCCCTCGATCGCTGGCGAGGCTTCTGGCGCCACGCGCGGCGGGCCGGCCTCGAGCGCCTCGGGTCCCTCGACGACCCGAGCGCCCGGAGCCTGGCGCGGGCCCTCTGCTTCGGCGAGCGACGGGAGCTCGACCCGGAGCTCACGGACCTGTTCACGCGCACGGGCACGCGCCACGCCCTGGCGGTCAGCGGCCTGCACGTGGCCCTGGTGGCGGCGATCTGGGTCTGGCCCCTGGGCGCCCTGCTGGCGGCGGCGGCCCGCGGACTGCTACGCGGCGGTGGTCGCTGGCGCGCGGCCGCACGCCGCTGGCTCGGACGCCGCGAGGCCTGGCGCGTGGCGCTGCTGGTGGGCTTCGTGCCCCTGGCCGGGGCGGGAGCGCCGGTGGTGCGCGCGGCCCTGGCCCTGGCCTGCGTGCAGTGGGCCGCCCTGGCGCCGGGCCGCGGCGAGCTGGGCTGGCCCCGGCGCGTCGACGGCCTGTCCCTCTGGTGCTTCGCGGCCCTGGTCGAGTGGTGGTTCCGGCCCGCCGCGGTCGGCTCCCTCTCGATGCAGCTCTCCTACGCGGCGACCCTGGGGCTCTTGCTCCTGACAGGTCCCCTCAACCGTGCCCTGCGGGCGCGCCTCCCCAACGGCGGTCGGCTGGCGGAGGTCGGCCGACTGGGCCACGCCCGGGCGCCCTTGCCGCGGCTCTTCCTGCAACGCCTGATCGACGGCGTCCTGGGCGGACTGGCCGCCTCCGTCGCGGCCAACGTCGCGACCCTCCCGCTCGTCTGGACCGTCTTCGGCGAGTGGAGCCTGGCGGGGCCGCTGGCGACCCTGCTGCTGCTCCCGCCGCTGGCCCTCTTCCTGGGGCTGGCCTGGTTGTGGGTCGCCCTGCCGCTGGAGCTCGTGGGTGAGACGCTGGCCGTGCTGGCGGAGCTGATGCGCTGGCTCCTGACGGCCTTCGACCGCTGGCCCGCGACCCCCATGCCCCTGCCCACGCGGCCGCCGGCCCTGCTCGCCCTCGCGACCCTGGCCTGTCTCGCCGCGGGGGCGACACGGCTGCTGGACGACCGCCGGCGGCGCTTGCTCCTCGCGGCCGCCCTGCTGGGCCTCGGCCTGGCCCTCGCGCCCTGGCCCCAGGCCCGCGGTCGGCTCGAGCTGGCGGTGCTCGACGTGGGCCACGGCACCTGCGCCCTGGTGCGCTCGCCGGCGGGAGAGGTCTGGATCTTCGACGCGGGGACCCGCGACGGCCCGCGGGCGGTGCGGGACGCGCTCCTGCCGCGGCTGCGGGCCTGGGATCCCGGACGACCGGGGATCGCTCTCTCCCACGAGCACGAGGACCACTCCGGTGCCCTGCCGTGGATCGTGGAGCGCCACCCGCCCCGGGCCTGGTTGGGTGCGCTCCCCGCACGGGTCGCGGAGCGCCTGCCGCACGACGCCCTGCACCTCGACCTGGAGCGGGGCCGCTCGGCCCGGCTGACCTCGGACGCGGAGGACCTCGAGCTGGTGCTCCTGCGGGGGCTGGCGGAGGAAGGCAACGAGGGCTCCCGCAACCTGGAGCTGAGCTCCCGGGGAGCGCGGCTGCTGCTGTGCGGCGACGCCGAGGGACCCGGCCTGGCCCGGCTGCTGCGGGCGGACGTCCTGCGGGGACCCTACGACGTGGTGCTCTTCCCCCACCACGGCTCCGAGACCCCCTGGCTCGGCCCCTTCCTGGAGGTCACCCGCCCCGGGGAGGTGTGGTTCAGCGCGGCGGAGCGGCCGCCGGTGGCGGACGAGCTGGACCGCCGGGGCATCCCCTGGCGCTGCACGGCCCTGGAGGGGGACCTGGAGCGCGCCTGGTGAGGCGCTGCCCCCCCGCCGCGTGCTCGGCACGGATCCTGCTAATCTCGCTGTCCCATCCGACGGCCACCCCCGCAGCCCGTGGCGGACGTCGCCTGCTCCCCGCACGTCCCGACCCCGGACCCCAGCCCCTCGACCTCGAGTCCGAGACCTTCCCGGAGACCGTCATGATCAACTCCCTGCCCCGGGCCGCGAGCGGCCTGACCCTGGCCCTCCTCGCGGCCGCCGTCGCGCCGGCCCAGGAGGCACCCTCCCGCGAAGCTCCCTCCCCGGAGGCGCAGGCCGAGGACGCGCGCAGCACCAAGGCCAGGCGCATCCTGCACCTCGCCGGCGGCACGACCCTGCGCAGCCTGTGCTACTTCGACGGCCAGAGCTGGCAGGTGCGCCGCGAGGGCAACTGGGTGCAGGTCGACCCGCGCGCCGTCCATCACTGGCGCGCGGAGGCCGAGGTCGAGCGCCAGGCCCGCCAGCTGCGCAAGAAGCTGGGCCCGAAGGACCACGGTCAGCGGGTCGAGCTGGCCGACTGGCTGGTGCGCGAGGGGCTCGTCGAGGAGGCCCTCGAGGAGGTCGAGCGCGTGCTGCACCTGGAGCCCGACTTCCCGGCCGCCCTGAAGCTGTTACGCACGGCGCAGCTGCCGCGGCCCAGCGGCGGCAACGCCGAGGCCGAGCCCGTCGCGGTGGCCCGGCGACTGGTGGCGGCCGGCACGAGCGCGGGCCCCGTGGACCGCGAGCTCCTGATCCTGGCCCTCGGCGAGCTGCAACGCACCGACCGGGGTGAAGAGGTCCTGCGCAGCACCCTGCGCCGGGAGCTGCGCATGCCACGCGTGCTGCAGCGCACCTTCGCGGCCCACGCCCTGCGCCGCCTGATGCCCGGGGAGGAGCTCTACGAGCTGATGCGCCGCTGCGTGCTCGACACCTCGTCCCCCGTGCGCGAGGAGGCCGCAAGGGCCCTGACGGCCACCGGCGAGCCCGGCATCGTGGTGCCCCTGGTCAGGGCCCTGGGCAGCGAGTCCCAGGCGATCCGCACCAACGCCGCCGAGAGCCTCGGCAACGCGGGCTTCACCTCCGCCGTGCCGGCTCTGGTCAGGCACTTCGCGAGCCTGCCCCAGGCCAGCGGTCCCGGGGTGGCCAAGACCGCCGCGCACATCGAGATCAGCACCCACTTCGCCTACGTCGGCGACTTCGACCTGGAGATCGCCCAGGGGGCCTCGATCGCCGACCCGGTCGTGTTCCAGGGGGCCGAGGCCAAGATCCTCGACGTGCGCGTGGGGGGCGTCTCGGGCTACACCTACGTGCGCGAGTACCGCAGCATCCACGGCTCCCTCGAGCAGCTGACCGGCGCCAACCCGGGCTCCTCGCCCGCGGACTGGCAGGACTGGTACGAGGAGAACCGGGCCAGCTTCGAGGGCCCGGAATCCGGCCCACCGCGCTGACTCCCCTCCCGGGGCGCGGGTATCCTGCCGCGGATGCCCGAGCCCTCCCTCCCCGGCCGCGTGCTGATCACCGGCGCCGCCCGCCGTCTCGGAGCCGCCATGGCGACGGCGCTGGCGGACGCGGGCTGGGACGTGGTGCTGCACTACCGCCGCTCCGCCGCCGAGGCCGAGGAGCTCGCCCACGAGATCGAGGCCAGGGGCCGCAGGGCCTGGTGCCTGGACGCGGACCTCGCCGAGGTGGACCACTGTCGCGGCCTCGTGCCGCGGGCGGCCGAGGCCGCCGGCGGGCTGGAGGCCCTGATCAACAACGCCTCGATCTTCCCCGCCTCGACCCTCGAGGACTTCGAGCCCGAGGAGCTGTTCGGCAACGTGCAGGTGCACGCCGTCGCTCCGGCCCTGCTCGGGCGCGCCCTCTACCTGCGGCCGGAGGCGCGGCACCTGGTCAACCTGCTCGACTCCAAGATCACCGGCCCGGATCCCGAGCACCTGCCCTACCACCTCTCCAAGCGCATGCTGGCGGACCTGACGCGGGTCATGGCCCGGAGCTTCGCGCCGCGGCTGGCGGTCAACGCCATCGCCCCCGGGGCCATGCTGCCGGCCACCGGCGGCGACCCCTCGGAGTTCGCGGCCCTGGCGGACACCGTCCCCCTGGGCAGGACCGGCCGCCCCGAGGACGTCGCCCGGGCCGCCCGCTATATTCTCGAGTCCGACTTCGTGACCGGCCAGGTGCTCTTCGTCGACGGCGGCCGGCACATGGAAGGCGACCTGTACGGCTGAACGACCCCCACCCGCGAGCATGGACCGTATCCGCATCGAAGACCTGCACCTGCGCTGCATCATCGGGATCTACCCCGAGGAGCGAGACAAGAAGCAGGACGTGATGATCCAGGTCACCCTGCACGCGGACCTGCGGCGGCCGGGCCGCACGGACGACGTGAACGACACCGTGGACTACAAGGCCCTCAAGAACTCCATCGTCGAGCACGTGGAGAGCTCGGAGTTCCTCCTGATCGAACGCCTGGCGGACACGATCGCCGCCCTGTGCCTCCAGGACCCGCGGGTCGAGCGCGCCGAGGTGCGGGTCGACAAGCCCGGCGCCCTGCGCTTCGCCCGCAACGTCTCGGTCGAGGTCAGCCGGGGCCGGAACGACGAGGGAGCCGGCGCCTGAGCTCCCCCCCCGGGCTCCCCCCATGGTCGCCGAGCTGTACATCGGCGTGGGCTCCAACGTCGACCCCGCGCACCACGTTCCCCGCGCCCTGGAGCTGCTCATGGAGCGGCTCCAGGTCCTGGCCTGCTCCACCCTCTACTGGTCGGAGCCCCTCGAGCGGCCGCAGCAGGCGCCCTTCCTGAACGGCGTCTGGCGGGCCAGGAGCGCGCGCCCGCCGCGGGAGCTCAAGTTCGAGCTCTTGCGGCCCGTGGAGCGCGAGCTCGACCGGACTCGAGGAGAGGACAGGCACGCCGCGCGCACGATCGACCTGGACCTCCTGCTGTACGACGACCTCGTGCTCGACGAGCCCGACCTGGTCCTGCCGGACCCCGAGATCCCCCGCCGCAGCTTCCTGTGGAGGCCCCTGCTGGAGCTCGACCCGACCCTCGAGGGGCGCATCGGCGCGCCCCTCGAAGACCTCCCCGCCGACCTGCGCCCGGACCCGGAGCTGACCCGCAGCCTCCGCGGCGCCCTCGACCCGCCCCCCAGCCCATGAACCACGAACGCGTCGCTGAGCTCGTGCGCGAGCTCCTGATCGAGATCGGCGAGGACCCCGCCCGCGAGGGCCTGCTGAAGACCCCTGAGCGGGTGGCCCGCTCGATGGAGTTCCTGACCTCGGGCTACCGCTCGGACATGGACACGATCATCAACGGGGCCGTCTTCCAGTCCGAGTCGAACAACATGATCATCGCCCGCGACATCGAGCTCTACTCGATGTGCGAGCACCACATGCTGCCCTTCTTCGGCCGCTGCCACGTGGGCTACATCTCCCGCGACCGGGTCCTGGGCCTCTCGAAGATCGCCCGCATCGTCGACTACCACGCGCGTCGGCTGCAGATCCAGGAGCGGCTGACCAGCGACATCGCCCGGGACGTGCGCGACGCGATCGACGCCAAGGGGGTCGGCGTCGTGATCGAGAGCAAGCACCTGTGCATGATGATGCGCGGTGTCGAGAAGCAGAACTCGCTCATGACCACCTCCTCGGTCCTGGGCAGCTTCCGGGCCGACCCGGCCACCCGGACCGAGTTCCAGGACCTGATCCGGCGGCAGGTCTAGGGGCCGGGCGCACCTCCGGCGACTCCCCGAAGAGCTCGCGGCCGCGGGCAGATTGGGCGGCCGCATCCAGAGCTGGGAGACCCTCGAACCCGCTGGTAAGAGGGCCCAAGAGAGGGTGGGTATTGGGGGCACGGGGCCCCCTGGAAGGGTATCCTTCAGCTCGGACTAGAAAACCACCCGCGGGGTCCGAAGACCTCCGCAGAGCACCCATGAACCGGTCCGCATAGCGCCCGCACAGGCGCCCTCCGCTCCGAATGAAGTACCTCGCACCGCTCCGCGCGACCCGCGGAGCCCGACGCCAGGGCCATCGCTCCTGGATCGTGCCGGCCCTCCTCTTCGCCACGGCCTGCGCACCGCCGGAGCGCATGGAGATCCAGGAGGCGCGCACCACCCGCGGCCTGCCGACGACCCTGCAGGCCGGGATCACCTCCACCCAGCGCTTCGGCAGCTCCAAGGGCCAGGGCAGCGCCACCCAGGCCCCGATGGAGAACCCCTTCCGCTTCACCCTGCCCGAGGGCTGGGCGGAGCTGGAACCGACTCAGATGCGCGTCATCAACCTGCGGCCCGCGGGCAACCCGGACCTGGAGTGCGCCCTGACGGTGCTGCCCGGGGACGGCGGCGGGCTGACCGCCAACATCAACCGCTGGCGGGACCAGATGGGGCTCGGCCCCATCGGAGATGAAGAGGTCGCCGGCATGCCGCGGGCCAGCCTGCTCGGGGAGGCGGCCACCATCGTCGACCTGCGCGGGGACTACACGGGCATGGGGTCCGTGGCCCGCGAGGACTGGGGCCTGCTGGGGCTGGTGCTCACGACCGAGCGCTTCACCCTCTTCGTGAAGATGACCGGCCCGGGCGAGCTGGTCACTGCGGAGCGCCCGGGCTTCGAGCTGTTCAGCGGCTCGCTGCGGGCGGTCTTCCCCGGGGATGAGTCCGACCCCCACGCGGGGCATGACCACCCGCCGGGACAGCACCCGCCCGAAGGGCCGGAGGACGTCACCGGAGACACGGGGATGTTCGAGTACGAGCTGCCCGACGGATGGAGCGTGGGCCCGGCCAGGATGATGCGCGAGCTCAACCTGGAGGTGGGCGAGGCCTCGCAGTGCTTCGTGATCGTGCTGCCCCGCGAGGGCGGCGGACTCTCCATGAACATCAACCGCTGGCGCGGCGAGGTCGGCCTCGATCCCATCGACAACGCCGAGATCGCGGCTCTGCCCAAGGTCGAGCTCCTGGGAGCCGAGGTGCCCCTGCTCGAGATCCACGGGGAGTACGAGGGCATGGGCGGAACTGGCGGCGAGGACATGACGGTCTTCGGCGTGCCCCTGATCCGCCAGGACAGCAGCGTCTTCGTCAAGTTCGTCGGCCCCCGCGAGGAGGCGGCGGCCGAGAAGGAGCGCTTCCTCGAGCTCCTCACCACCCTGCGGGAGGCCCAGCGATGAGCCGCCAGGAGAAGGGCCTCATCGACCAGGTCGTGGCCTTATTCGGGTCCTACGGCCTGGCCTGCGTCTGCCTCTTCCTGCTGTTCGTGCTGACGATCCTCGGCACCCTGCACCAGGTGGACCACGGGCTCTACGACGCCAAGCAGACCTTCTTCAACTCCTGGTTCCTGTGGACCGAGGTGGGCGGGACCCACATCCCGTGGTTCCCCGGCGGCGTGGCCAGCATGGGCCTCCTGACGCTCAACCTGATCGTCGGCGGCCTCCTCCGCATCCGCTGGCAGTGGCGGAACATCGGCGTGATCATCATCCACTTCGGCATCGTCTTCATGATGCTCGCGGGCCTGGTGAAGATGACCAACTCCGAGGAGGGGCACCTGACCCTGTGGGAGATCGACCGCCCCTCGACCTCCTGGGCCGATCACCGCTCGGACCACTTCCAGAGCTACACCGACTGGGAGGTCGCCATCTGGGAGGCGGACGGCGCCCCCCAGGCCACCGAGCGCATCATCCCCAACGACCACCTGGTCGACCTCGAGGAGGACGGGCAGCGCACCTTCCACCACCCGGACCTGCCCTTCGAGCTGACCCTGAAGGGTTTCGTGCCCAACTGCGACGTCATGCCCAAGGGCCCCCAATGGGAGGCCACCGGCGAGGTGATCGAGGGCTTCGGCATCCTGACCCTGCCCGAGGAGAAGGAGGCCGAGCGCAACATCGCCGGCATGCACGCGGAGGTCGCCGTCGGTGGCGAGGTGCAGCACGCCATCCTCTACGGCGCCCAGCGCCTGCCCTGGGTCTTCGAGGCCGGCGGCAAGACCTGGGCCGTCGACCTGCGGCACACGCGCCACCCGATGCCCTACGAGATCCGCCTGGAGAAGTTCGTCAAGGAGGACCACCCGGGCATCTCCATGGCCAAGGCCTACCGCAGCGAGGTGTCGCGTATCGACGCCACGGGCATCGAGCGTGTGCTGATCCAGATGAACGAGCCCCTGCGCGAGGGAGGCCTGGTCCTCTTCCAGACCAACTGGGGGCCCCAGCAGGGGGTCACCAAGGGCCCCTGGTACTCGGTCTTCACGGTGGTCCGCAATCCGTCGGACAAGTGGCCCGAGTACGCCATGTGGGTGATCACCCTCGGTCTGGTGATCGCCTTCGGTCGCACCCTGAACCGCTTCGTCCGCAAGCAGCTGGACGAGCGCAACCGCCTCGCAACCACCGAGTCATGATTCGCCCGCTGACGAAAATCACCGCCCGCGCCCTGGGACTGGGCCTGGCCCTCTCGACCTGCCTGCCGGCCGCGGCGCAGGAGACCTCCGCCGACGGTGGAGCTCCGCAGCGCACCCAGCCCTGGAGCGACGAGGTGGTCGAGCTCTTCGCCACCATCCCTGTCCAGCATGGCGGACGCGTCAAGCCCCTGGACACCTTGGCCGGTCTCCACCTGCTGACCTTCAACAGCGTTCGCAAGCTCGAGACCCCGTCCGGCGAGAAGCTGGGGCCGACCCCCTGGCTGCTCGACTGCATCTTCTTCCCGGAGCAGGCGCGCCAGTACGAGCACTTCTACGTCCGCAACGACGCGGTCCTCACGGCCATCGGCCTGGACGTGGCCTCGAACGACAAGAAGAAGACCGATCGCTACAGCTACGACGCGCTCCTGCCCGGACGCGAGAAGCTCACCGAGGAGGCCTCGCGCATCTCGGACATCGAGCCCAGCGAGCGCACGTCTGCCCAGACCCAGACCCTCAAGCTGGCCCACGACCTGTACAAGTTCCACGGCCTGATCTCCTTCCTCGAGCCCCTGCGCTGGACCTACTCGACAAGCGCCACCGAGCGCCTGCGGGATCTCTACGGTGACGAGGATCTGGGCCTGGTAGAGGTCCTCGAGCAAGCCCCCGAACTGTCGACCATGGCGGGCGCGATCCTGGACGACGAACAGGCCGAGTACGCCGCCCTCCAGCGCCTCTTCCGCCAGCTCGACGCCTCGGTCGAGGCCTCGAGCGACGGCATCGCCTTCCTGACCCCCGCCACGGGGGCGGAGGAGACGGAGGCCTGGTGGACGGTGGGTGACGTGGTGATGTCCTCCTTCGAGCCCGGCGGCACCCTGGAGCTCGACCAGCAGGTGGCGGCCCTGACCAGCCTGGAGCGCCTCGAGAGCACGAAGAACGACCCGGCCGCCTTCGAGGCCGAGCTGCGCGCCTTGCACGGCAGCCTCGTGGGCCAGGCCGAGGCCCGCGGCGAGTACAAGCACGTGCCACTCGAGGTCAAGATGTACCGCCAGGACCCCTTCACCAACTCCCTGGTGTTCTACCTCCTGGCCTTCCTGCTCGCCTGCGCGGGCCTGCTCGTGCCCAGTGGCAAGGGCCTCCAGAAGTGGATCGGCCGCGGCCTGTGGGGTGCCATGACCCTCGCCCTGGCCCTGGCGGTCTACGGCATCGTCCTGCGCTGCATCATCCGCGAGCGTCCTCCCGTCGTGACCCTCTACGACACGATCCTGTTCGTGACCAGCGTGACGGTGATCGTCTCCATGATCGCCGAGTGGTTGACCCGCCAGCGCATCGCCCTCGGCCTGGCCTCCCTCCTCGGGCTGGCGGGCATGTTCCTCGCCATGCGCTACGAGATGAAGGAGATCGAGAGCGCTGGGGACACCATGGCCTCGGTCGTGGCGGTGCTCGACACGAACTACTACCTGGCGATCCACGTGACCACGATCACCATGGGCTACGCCGGCGGGCTGCTCGCCGGCGCCATCGCCCACGTCTGGATCCTGGGGCAGCTCTTCCGGTTCAAGCAGGGCGACAAGAAGTTCTACAAGACCGTCATCCGCATGGCCTACGGGGTCCTGTGCTTCAGCCTCCTGTTCTCGATCTTCGGGACGATCATGGGCGGCGTGTGGGCCAACGACTCCTGGGGTCGCTTCTGGGGCTGGGACCCCAAGGAGAACGGGGCGCTGCTGATCTGCATCTGGGAGCTCCTGATCCTGCACGCGCGCATGGGCGGCTACATCAAGGACCGCGGCTTCGCGGTGATGTGCGTCATCGGTGGCGTGGTGGTCTCCGCCTCCTGGTGGGGCGTCAACCTCCTGAACGTGGGCCTGCACAGCTACGGCTTCACGAGCGGGGTGGCCCTGACCCTCTTCATCATGTGGGGCATCGAGACGATCGTGATCGGCCTGTCCGGTCTCGACGCCTTCCTGCGGCGCGGGGGTGGTCAGCCGGCCTGAACGAGGACAATCGCTCGGGTGCTCTCAACCCCGATGTTGCATTGTCTCTTCCCGTCCATCAGGGCCCTACTGGGCCCTGATGGACGGATTCGGGAAGATCCAATGCAACATCGGGGTTGAGTGTCACAGGGGGCACAGAGGACTCGGTGGTGGAGTCAGCATCCGAGCGGCCCCGTCAGCTCGAGCAGCTGACCGAGATCCCCCGCTCGGCCCCCACCGGGGGGCGCGCCAGGGCCTCGTGTGCGGGGTGCTCGTCGCAGGGCGTCGCGAGGACCTCGAGCAGGGCGTCGAGCCTGTCCCGCAGGAGCCCCGGCTCCTCCTCCGCGGCGATGACCTCCTGCAGGAGGTGGTTGCGGGCCACGAACTTCGGGTTCACCGCGAGCATCCCGCGCCCGGTCGCCTGCCAGTCCGCGCCGGCGCCGTGCTCCCGGCGCAGGCCGCGGTAGTCCCGCCACCAGGCGCGGGCCGCCTCCCCCCCACCGAGCGCCAGCTCCAGCTCCGCCGGCGGCTCATCGCGCTCCTCGGCCCGGGACAGGGCCCGCCAGAAGGTCGTGTAGTCGGCCCGCGAGCCGTCGAGCCGGTCGAGGGTCGCGCGGGCGAAGCCCACCAGCCCGGGGGCGCCGGCCGCGAGCCCCAGCTTGGCCGCCATGGCCTCCCCGTAGGCCTCCTCGAAGGCCTCGCCGAAGCGTGCCTTCAGGCGCTCGGCGAGCTCCGTCGCCGAGAGATCCGGCACCAGGCTCGCGCAGGCCTCCGCCAGGCGCTCCAGGTTCCAGGCGGCCACCTCCGGCTGGCGCGCGAAGGCGTAGCGGCCCTCGTGGTCGCTGCAGTTGGACACGTGCTCCCAGGCGAAGTCGTCCAGGAAGCCGTAGGGCCCGTGGTCGAGGGTCTCCCCCAGGATCGAGAGGTTGTCCGTGTTCATCACCCCGTGGCAGAAGCCCACGGCCATCCACCGGGCGACGAGGGTGCCCGTGCGCTCCGCCACCTCGAGCAGGAAGGCCAGCCCGCGCTTCGAGCGCCCCGCGAGCCGCGGGAACCAGCGCCGCAGAGCGTAGCCGAAGAGCACGCGCACCAGGTCCTCACGGCCCGCCGCCGCGAAGTGCTCGAAGGTCCCGAAGCGCACGTGGCAGCGACCCAGCCGCACGAGCAGGGCGCCGCGCTCGGTCTCCTCCCGGTGTACGGGCTCGTCGCTGGCGAGCACGAGCAGGGCGCGGGTGGTCGGGATCCCGAGCCCCGCCAGGGCCTCCCCCGCCACGTACTCCCGCAGGGTCGAGCGCAGCACCGCGCGCCCGTCCCCCATGCGCGAGTAGGGCGTCACCCCCGAGCCCTTGACCTGCACGTCCCACAGCTCGCCGCCCGGGGCCTGGACCTCCCCCAGCAAGAGCGCCCGCCCGTCCCCCAGCTGCCCGGCCCAGACGCCGAACTGGTGGCCGGAGTAGGCGCTCGCCACGGGCCGCGCCCCCGGCAGGGGTTCGTGGCCGCCGAAGCAGGCCGCCGCGCGCTCGGGGTCGACCTCCTCCGGGTCGAGCCCCAGCAGTGCGCAGCCCGCCCTCGAGAGGTGCAGCAGGCGCGCCCCGCGCAGGGCGCGGGGTGCGGTGGGCGTGGCGAAGGCCGGACCCAGGCCCGCGTAGCCATGGACCAGGGGCAGGCAGTCGAGGCGCGCGTGGGCCATTCAGCGGGGCATCACTGCTCGAACAGCTTCGCGTACTCCCCGTAGCCCTCCGCCTCGAGGTCCTTCACGGGGACGAAGCGCAGGGAGGCGGAGTTGATGCAGTAGCGCAGGCCGTTCGGCGCGGGTCCGTCGTTGAAGACGTGCCCCAGGTGGGAGTCGCCGTACTGGCTGCGCACCTCGGTGCGCCGGTAGCCGAGCTTGTGGTCGGACTTCTCGGTGATCTGCACGTCCTCGAGGGGCTGGGTGAAGCTCGGCCAGCCGCAGCCGGAGTCGTACTTGTCCAGGGAGCTGAAGAGGGGCTCGCCGCTGGCGACGTCCACGTACAGGCCCGGCTCCTTGTTGTCCCAGAACTCGTTCTGGAAGGCGCGCTCGGTGGCGTCCTCCTGGGTGACGCGGTACTGGATGTCGGTCAGGCGCTCGCGCAGCTCCTCGTCGGAGGGCTTGGACCACTGCGGAGGCGCCGCCTCCTCAGCCGACCCGGGCGCCTTCGCCTGCACGGGCGGCGCCCCCTCCCAGGCCGTGTCCAGGAAGCGCACGCGGCCGCTGCCGCGGCTGTAGCGACCGTAGCGCTCGGGGTTCTTCTTGTAGTAGTCCTGGTGGTACTCCTCGGCCTCGTAGTAGACCTCCGCCGGCAGGATCTCCGTGGCGATCGGGTCGTCGAAGCGGCCGCTCTCCGCCAGGGCTTGCTTCGAAGCCTCCGCCAGCTCTCGCTGGCGCTCGGAGTGGTAGAAGATCGCCGTGCGGTACTGGCTGCCCCGGTCGGCGAACTGGCCCCCCGCGTCGGTCGGGTCGATGTTGCGCCAGAAGACCTCGAGCAGAGTCGTGTAGTCGATCAGCGCCGGGTCGAACTCGATGCGCACGGCCTCGGTGTGGCCGGTCTCGCCGCTGCAGACGGCCTGGTAGGTGGGGTTCTCCACCTCGCCGCCGGTGTAGCCGGAGACCGCGGAGTGCACCCCCTCGTAGGACTCGAAGGGCTTCTCCATGCACCAGAAGCAGCCCCCGGCGAAGGTCGCCAGGCCCACCGGGGCGGTCGCCTGCGAGTCCTCGGCCCCGGGCACCTCGGGGGCTTCCGGTGGGGTGTCGGTGAGGTTCAGGCGCGCGCCGGAGCCGGCGGACTGGTCATTGGAGTTGCAGGCGGCCAGGCAGCCGGCCAGCAGCAGGGCGAGAGTCGGGCGGTTCATCATGATCTCCATGGGTCGGACTCGGAGCCAGTGCTACACCGGACGCCGCCAACTGTGACGAACCTCGACCGGGCGACCCGTGGCCAGCCTAACCGGAATCCCCCGCCGCTTCGCCCTCCCTGGCCCGAGGGGCCCCGATCTGCGAAGCTCTCCCCATGAGCGAGAGGAGAGACGGCCCCGCGAGCGCTGCCTGGCTACCGGCCGGGACATTTCAAGACCAGACCTGTCTGGTGACCGGCGGCGGCACCGGCCTCGGCCTGCAGATCAGCCGCGGCCTGGCGGCCCTGGGGGCGCGGGTGGTGATCGCCTCCCGCAGTCCGGAGAACCACGGAGCCCTGCTGGACGAGGCCTCCGAGCGCGGCTGGACCGTCGAGGCCGAGGTCTGCGACGTGCGCGAGCCCGCCACGGTGCGGGCCTGTGTCGAGGCGGTCCTCGAGCGTCACGGGCGTATCGACCAGCTGGTGAACAACGCCGCGGGCAACTTCGTCTGCCCCGCCGAGCGCCTCTCCCAGAACGCCTGGCGCGCAGTGCTCGGGATCGTGCTCGACGGCACCTTCTACGTCAGCCAGACCGTCGGCAAGGCCATGATCGAGGAGGGCGCCGGCGCGATCCTGAACGTGGTCGCCACCTACGCCTGGACCGGCATGTCCGGGGTCGTGCACTCCGCCAGCGCCAAGGCCGGCGTGCTCGCCATGACCAGGACCCTGGCCGCCGAGTGGGCGCGTCACGGCATCCGGGTCAACGCGATCGCCCCGGGGCCCTTCGAGTCCCACGGAGCGGCGGCCAACCTGTGGCCGAACGAGGAGGTGCGCCGCGGCATCGAGCGGGCCATCCCGCGCGGACGCTTCGCCACCACCGACGAGGTGGCGGCCCAGTGCCTGCACCTCTTGGCGCCGGTCAGCGACTACGTCACCGGCGAGTGCCTGGTGATCGACGGCGGCGGCACCCTGCCGGTCCCCTTCTGGGAGGCGGGCACACGCTTCCGGCGCAAGCGGGAGGCGGAGGGATGAGCGGCGGACCGGTGCCCTCGCGGGCCCACGTGGCCAGCGAGGCGCAGAACCCGCGCACGGCCGAGCTGGACCGCCTCTCGACGCGGGAGGCCCTGGGGCTGATGCTGGCCGAGGACGCACAGGTGCTCTCCGCCCTCGAGGCGGCCGGCGAGGAGCTCGCCGCCGCCGCGGAGCTGGTGGCGGAGCGCCTGGCCACCGGCGGCCGGCTGCTCTACGTGGGCGCCGGGACCAGCGGGCGCCTGGGCGTGCTCGACGCGGTCGAGTGCCCGCCCACCTTCCAGTCGGACCCCGACCTCGTGCAGGGGCTGATCGCCGGCGGCGAGGACGCCATGTTCCGGGCCGTGGAGGGCGCCGAGGACGACGAGGCCACCGCCGCCGCGGAGCTCGCCGAGCGCGGCCTGACGCGTGCTGACGTCGTGGTCGGCATCAGCGCCAGCGGCACGACCCCCTACGTCCGCGGCGCGCTGCGGCACGCCGGCGAGGTGGGCGCGGCGACGGTCATGCTCGCCTGCGTGCCCTACGAGAACGTCCCCGACGAGGCCGGCATCTCGATCCGCCTCGACACGGGTCCCGAGGTGCTCACGGGCTCGACGCGGCTCAAGGCGGGCACGGCCACCAAGATGGCCCTCAACGCGATCAGCACCCTGGCCATGGTGCGCCTGGGCAAGGTGCACGGGAACCTGATGGTGGACGTCAACACGGCCGGCAACTCCAAGCTCCTGGACCGCGGGCTGCGCCTGGTGAGCGAGCTGACCGACCTCGACCGCGACTCCGCGGCGGCGGCCCTGCGGGCGGCCGGGGGGAGCGTCAAGCTCGCCGTGGTCATGATGCGCCGCGGCCTCGGCCGCGAGGCCGCCGCGGAGCACCTGGCCGCCTGCGGGGGCCACCTGCGCGCCGCCCTCGGCGGAGGAGAGTCCTCGTGATCCTCACGCTGCTGCTCTTGCTCGGCTCCCAGGACGCCGCGCCGGCGACGCCGGAGGTCGACGCGCGCCCCAACGTGGTGCTGCTCTACGCCGACGACCTGGGCTGGCGGGACCTGGCCGCCTACGGCAACGACTTCCACGACACGCCGCACCTCGACCGCCTCGCCGCCGAGGGCCTGCGCTTCACGGACGGCTACGCCAACGCCCCCAACTGCGCCCCCAGCCGGGCCTGCCTGATGACCGGACAGGTGACGGCGCGCCACGGCATCACGACGGTGGCCCCCGCGACCCGCGGCAAGACGGAGCACCGCAAGCTCCTCGTGCCCAGGACCAAGAAGGCCCTCGACGAGGGCACCTGGACCATCGCTCGGGCCCTCTCGGAGGCGGGCTACCGCTGCGCCTCCATGGGCAAGTGGCACCTCTCGGACTCCCCCACCGACTTCGGCTTCGAGGTCAACGTGGGCGGCAACCGGCGCGGCCACCCCAAGAGCTACTTCAGCCCCTACAAGAACCCCGACCTGCCCGACGGCCCCGAGGGCGAGCACCTCACGGCGCGCCTGACGACCGAAGCCCTGGCCTTCCTCGAGGAGTCGCAGGACGGCCCCTTCTTCCTCTACCTGACCTACTTCGCGGTGCACACGCCGGTCCAGGGGCGGAAGGACCTGGTGAGGAAGTACCGCGCCAGGAAGGAGGGCGACGAGCGCATCCCCCGGCCCGAGTACGCGGCCATGGTCGACGCCCTCGACCAGAGCGTGGGTGCCGTGCTCGCCAAGCTGGAGGAGCTCGAGCTCTCCGAGCGCACCCTCGTGCTCTTCTCCTCCGACAACGGCGGCCACGGTCGCCAGACCTCCATGGGCCCCCTGCGCGGCTCCAAGGGCATGCTCTACGAGGGCGGCATCCGGGTGCCCTGGATCGCCCGCTGGCCGGGGCGCATCGAGGCGGGGCGCACCGGCAGCGCGGTGATCCTCGGCACGGACCTCGCGCCGACCCTGCTCGAGCTCGCGGGTCTCGAGGCCCCCGAGGACCACCCCCTGGACGGCACGAGCCTCGTCCCCCTCCTCGACGGCGCCGACGCCCTCGAGCGCGACGCGGTCTTCTGGCACTTCCCGGCCTACCTGCAGGGCTACGCCAAGGGCCAGCGCTGGCGCACGACGCCCGCGTCGGCCGTCCGCATCGGCCGCCACAAGCTGCACGAGTTCTTCGAGGACGGGCGCCTCGAGCTCTACGACCTCGAGGCCGACCCCGGGGAGACGCGGAACCTGGCCGAGGAGCAGCCGGAGCTGCGCGACCGCCTCCACGGGCGGTTGACCGCCTGGCGCGAAGAGGTGGGCGCGCCCGTGCCCCGGGAGCCGAACCCCGAGTACGTCCCCGACTGAGGACTCAGCGCAGGCCCCGCACCAGGCGCTCCCAGTCGAAGGCCGGGCCCGGGTCGGTCTTGTTGAGCTGCACGTGGTTGTGGCCGAGGATGCCCGAGAAGGCCTCGTACTCGGCGTCGGGGAGCTTGTCCATCACGACCTGGCCCGCGGCGTCCCGCGGGACCTGCGGGCGCATCGCCGGCAGCACCTCGGTCAGGGTGCGGGTCAGGGCGATCAGGCTCTCGTACTGCTCGTCGGTGAAGTCGTACTGCACCAGGCGCGAGCCGTTGATCGTGCCGGAGAAGTGCGTCGGCCGCGCGGGCCGGCCGACGTAGTCGCGGACGCGCAGGTCCCCGTCGCCGAAGCGCGGCGGCACGTCCACGTAGAGCCCGTGGGCGTCCCGGGAGTACCAGTCCTCGAGGGCCGCCGTGTCGTCGGGGCTGCGGGCGCCCACCTGGGCGATCTCCACCCCCACCGAGCGGGTGTTGGCCTTGGTGGCGTGCCAGCCCGTGTCGCGCAGGTCCATGGTCTGGTAGATCGTGCCGTCCAGGTCGAGCAGGAAGTGCACCGACAGGCCGCGCTCCTCGAGCACCCGGAAGCAGACGCTCGAGAGGCCGCAGACGTCGTAGTGCAGGACGAACTGGTCCACCGCGGGGTCGAGCTGCGCGGGGTCGTCCGCGTCCGGCGACACCGGCGGCGCGCCGCGGGAGGGCTGGGGGCGGCGGCCGGGGCGGAAGCCGCGGGCCTCCACGGCGCCGCCGGGCACGTAGCCCTTGTAGGCGTCGTGGCCGCCGGGGTCGCTCCACAGCACGACGGGCACGCCGGTGGAGAAGCGCTGGCCGCAGGCCACGATCTCGTCGCCGACCCCGGCCACCTCCTCGACGGCCTGCGGAGCGCGCATCGCCCCACCGCGCAGGTAGGGGTCCGGCATCAAGGGCGGCGGCTGCACGCAGGCGGCGCAGAGCGTCAGGGCGAGGAGCGCCAGGGCGAGGAGCGGGAGTACGGGGAGTTTCATCGCGACGGGACCTCCTGAGGAATGGAGGTTACCTCCCACCGCGGCGCTCGTCTCCTGGGAGTGAGAGCGGTGCGCGTGCAGGGGGCCTGTCTGGTGGGCATGGTGGCGGAGGCGGTGACCGTCGAGGCCCGCTTCGAGGCCAAGGACCGGGAGGGTACCGAGCTCGCCATCTCGGGCCTGCCGGACCCGGTCATCCGCGAGAGCCGCGGACGGCTGGTGTGCGCCCTGAAGGAGACGGGCCTGCGCCTGCCCCCCGGCAGCCTGCACCTGAACCTGGTGCCCGCAGCCCGGCGCAAGGTGGGCGGCACCCTGGACCTGCCCCTGGCCCTGGCGGCGGCGGCGGCCTGCGGGCACCTGGAGCCGCGCTGGCTCGACCGCAGCCTGTTCCTGGGTGAGCTCGGCATCGACGGGCGCCTGCACCCGGTCCCCGGAGGTCTCGCCGCGGGTAAGGGTGCCCGGGAGCGCGGCCTGCGGCACCTGTTCGGCCCCGCGGCCACGGCCCGCGAGGCCTCCTGGATCGAGGGACTCGCCTGCCGCGGGGCTCGCAACCTGGGGGAGCTGGTGGCCCACCTCTCGGGGGCCGGGCCCGCGCTCGCGCCGGTGGTGGCCGGGGAGGGCGAGGAGCCGGCCCCCGCCCGGGCCGGGGCCAGCCTCGACGAGGTGCGCGGTCAGGCCCGGGCCAAGCGCGCCCTGGCCCTGGCGGCCCTGGGGGGACACGGGCTGCTCCTGGTGGGACCGCCGGGGGCGGGCAAGACCCTGCTCGCCCGGCGGCTGGTGGGGCTGCTCCCGGCCCCCGACGACGACGAGCGGATCGAGATCACCCTGGCCCAGTCCGCCGCGGGCCTGTGGCCCGGAGGCCTGGCCCGCGAGCGCCCCTTCCGTGCGCCGCACCACACGACCAGCTACGCGGGGCTGGTGGGCGGAGGCTCGCCGCCGCGCCCGGGGGAGATCTCCCTGGCCCACCACGGGCTCCTGTTCCTGGACGAGCTCCCGGAGTTCCAGCGCGAGTCTCTCGAGGCCCTACGCCAGCCCCTCGAGTCCGGCAGCGTGGCGATCGGGCGCGCCGGACAGCGGGTCGAGCTGCCCGCGCACTTCCAGCTCGTGGCGGCCATGAACCCCTGCCCCTGCGGCTACCGCGGCCACCCTCAGGTGCCCTGCCGTTGCTCCGGACCGATGGTCGAGCGCTACCGCCGCAGGGTCTCGGGTCCCCTGCTCGACCGCATCGAGCTGCGCCTGGAGCTCGCGCCCCCCGCGGTGGAGGAGCTGCTCGCCGCGCCCGCCAGCGAGCAGCCCGAGGGTCTGGGACACGACGAACTCCTGGAGGCCGTGGCGCGCGGGCGGGAGCGCTCGCGGTCGCGCCAGGGGGCGAGCCCCAACGCGGCGCTCGGCACGCAGGAGCTCGACCGCTGGGTGAGCCTCGACCCGGAGGCGCGGCAGCTGCTCACGGCGGCGGGCCGGCGCACGAGCCTCTCGGGGCGCGCGGTCCAGGGCCTGCGCCGCGTGGCGCGCTCGATCGCGGACCTGGAGGGAGCGGCACGGGTGCGGACCGCCCACGTGGCCGAAGCCCTGGCCCTGCGCGGCGGCGGGCTGGACCTCTAGCTCTCCCGGGCAGCAGCCCTACTCGTGCCGCAGGGCCTCGACCGGGTCCATGTGCGCCGCGCGCCAGGCCGGGTAGATGCCGAAGACGACCCCGATGCCGGCGGAGATGCCGAAGGCCAGGAGCGGCCCGTCGGGGGTCACGATCGTGCGCATGTCCGCGAACTCCTCCACGCCGATCGGGATCAGGATTCCGAGCACCACGCCCAGGACACCGCCGCCGGCCGACAGCACCACGGTCTCGACCAGGAACTGGGTCACGATGTGGCGGCGCTTGGCGCCCAGGGCGCGGCGGATGCCGATCTCCCGCGTGCGCTCGGTGACCGTGGCCAGCATCACGTTCATGATGCCGATGCCCCCCACCAGGAGGCTGATGCCGGCGATGGAGCCCAGCACGATGTTGAAGATGCGCTTGGTCTCCTCGGCCCGCAGCAGGAGCTCGAGGGGCACCACGACCTTGTAGTCCCGCTCCCGGTGTTGCTGGCGCAGCATCTCGCGGCAGGCGGATGCCACGATGGGCACGTTCACCGCGTGGTCCACCTCGACGATGATCTCGTGCAGCTGGACCTCCTCCATGTCCATCGAGCCGCTGCGCATCTTGACCAGGGTGTCCCCGAACCACTTCTGGCCCGTCGAGGAGGGGATGAAGAGCTCCCCGGGCCCGCCCTCACCGGGCTCGGGCTGGTCGCTGCCCAGGCGCACCCGGGGCAGGAGGGTGCCGACCACCGTGAAGTAGTCCGCGCCGATCTTGACCCGCTCACCGAGGGGGTCCTTGAAGGGGAAGAAGGCCCGCGTGACCTCGTAGCCCAGGACGCAGACATTGGCCACGGAGTCCTCGTCGACCTGGTCGATGAAGCGGCCGCGGGCCACCACGCGGCCGGTGGCGACGATGTAGTCGGGGGTGGTGGCGAAGACGTCCGGGCGGATCGCCTGGGTCCGGTAGCGGACCTCCTCGGGGAGCTGGCGCAGGGGGACCGTGCGCCGGACGCCCGGGAAGGTCTCGCGGATGCGCGCCAGGTCGTCGCGGGTCAGGCCGTACTTGATCGTGCGCTCACGCTGGTTGGAGATGCGGTCCTCGGCGGGCTTGACGCTGCGCAGGATCACGTTCTGGCTGCCCAGCTGGCGGATCTGCTCCTGGGCCTCGAGGCTGGCCCCCTCGCCGATGGCGAGCATGGCGATCACGCTCGAGACCCCGAACAGCACGCCGAGGGTGGTCAGGGCGCTGCGCAGCTTGTGCAGCAAGAGGCTGCGCACGCCGAGCTTGATGGTGCGGCTGAAGGTGCTCTGCATCAGGTCGCGGAGGGCATCAGACAGGCGCGGCGCGGCGCTCGATCACGCCGTCGATCTTCCCGTCCCGCAGGCGCAGGGTGTTCTCCGCCCGGGCTCCGACCTCCTCCTCGTGGGTGACGAGCAGGATCGTCTTGCCCTCCTCGTGCAGCTCGTCGAACAGGTCGAGGATCTCGAAGGCCGTCTGGCTGTCCAGGTTTCCGGTGGCCTCGTCGGCCAGGATCAGGGCCGGGTCGTTGATCAGGGCCCGGGCGATGGCGACCCGCTGCTGCTGGCCGCCCGAGAGCTGCAGGGGCCGGTGGTCGAGGCGATCCGCCAGGCCCACCCGCTCCGCCAGGCGCAGGGCCCGCTCGTCCCCGTCCTCCGGCGGCTCGTCCTGGTAGAAGAGCGGTACGAGGATGTTCTCGAGCACGTTGAGCTGGGGGATCAGGTTGTAGGACTGGAACACGAAGCCCAGCCGACGGCTGCGCAGGTCGGAGAGGTCGTCGTCGTCGAGCACCGAGGAGTCCTCCCCCCCCACGCGGTAGACGCCGCTGGTGGGGCGGTCGATGCAGCCGAGGATGTTGAGCAGGGTCGACTTCCCGCTGCCGGAGCTGCCCATCACCGACCAGTACTCCCGGCGGCCGAAGGTGAAGCTGATGTCGTCCAGGGCGTGGACGAGGTTGTCGCCCATCCGATAGACGCGGCTGACCTCCTCGAGCTGCGCCACCGGGGCCTGCCCCGCGCCTCCTCCTTGCTCGTCGACCATCGCGGCCCTACTGCCCGCGGCTGGGGCGTCCGCCCTCGGGTCGCGCGCCGCCGCTCGGTCGCCCCCCGCCCTGGGGACGGCCCGCGCCGGCCCCGGCGGGTCGGCCTCCGCCGGCTCCGGCGGGTCGG
>CAZQAT010000055.1:22200-29247 GCA_964591315.1 uncultured Planctomycetaceae bacterium | reverse complement strand
CTAGCCCGGAATCGGGTCTCTACTGGGGCCTGTTCGCCCGCGCCGCCGTGACCGGGGAGATTTCGCTGCCGGACCGGGACCAGGTAGAGTGCCCCTCCCGCGCGTCGGAGGCCCCTCGGCCGGATGCCGCCGCGCTCACCCCAGGAGTCGCTCAGGAGGCCTCTCCCATGAGAAACGTACTCGGTGTCATCGTCGGCTTGATCGTGGGGATGATCGTGAACATGGCCCTGGTCCTGCTCAACGTCATGCTCTTTCCCATGCCCGAGGGCATGGACATGAACGACCCGGAGCAGTTCAACGCCTACCTCGCGCCCCTGCCGGACCACGCCTTCTTGCTCCCGGTGGCGGCGCACCTGGGTATGGCCTTCGCCGGGGGCTGGGTGGCCGCGAAGATCGGCAGCTCGCGTCCCGTGCTGCTGGCGATGATCATCGGCGTCCTCTCCCTCGCGGGCGGCGTCGTGAACCTGATGACCCTGACCGAGGCACCGACCTGGATGTGGATCGAGGTGCCCCTGTACCTGGTGGTCGCCTGGTGCGCCGGGAAGAGGGTGGCGAGGAGTCGGGAGGGGCAGGCCGCAGCCTGACGGGGCGCCCGTTCAGGGTCGCCGGGGGGCGTGCCGGATGCCGCCCCGCATTCAGTTCGGCCCCGCCCCGGTGAGCTCCGTCGGCCCCCGGGGCGACCATCCACAGGCCTCGGCGGCGGTGGGGGGGGCGGCCGCGTTCACCCGAACCGAGCGGACGGTCTCGTCCGATTCTCTGCCGTGGACGTCAGGCCCCGGCACTCCCCTTCTCTGGGCCTCCGGGTGGGGTCAGACCGGCGAGCCGCCACCAAGAAATCGGCTCAAGAAGTCCGCCGATTATGCTTCTCATCTGGATCCGGGCTCACGACACTCCCGCCGGATTGAGAGGGCAACGTCGAGACCTGATCAAGAACCCGTGAACTCACCCCCCCCTCCGGCGGATCCCAGCGACGCCGCCGCCGCTTCTCCGAACGGCCAGAACGTCCTGACCGTCCTCGCTCGCGTGCTCCTGGTGTTCATCCTCCTGGGTGGATTCCTGGTGGCCATCCAGTGCATGGGTGGGTCCATCAAGCTGCTGGGCAAGGAGACGTCCGAGTCGTTGTTCCAGGGCATCGCCAACCCCTTCAGCGCACTGGCGGTGGGCATCCTGGCCACCGTGTTGGTGCAGAGCTCGAGCACGACGACCTCGATGATCGTCGCGCTCGTGGGCTCGGGGGAGCTGGACGTGCACCAGGCCGTGCCCATGATCATGGGAGCCAACATCGGCACCACGGTGACGAACACCCTGGTCTCGATCGGCCACGTGCGACAGAGCGCTGCCTTCCGGCGCGCCTTCGCGGCGGCGACGGTTCACGACTTCTTCAACCTGTTGTGCGTGTCCATCCTGCTGCCGCTGGAGCTGTTCACGGGCTTCCTCTCGAAGTCGGCCATCGCCCTGACGGACGTCTTCGCCGGCGGTGAGGGCACCTCCTTCAAGAGCCCGATCAAGACCGGCGTCAAGGCCAGCTACAAGGCCATCGTGGGCGGCCTCGAGTCCCTCGGCATCGGGGGCACGCCCCTGGCGGTGATCGTGCTGGTGATCGGGATCGGCCTGACCTTCCTGTGCCTGATCCTGATCACGAAGAACATGCGCAAGCTGATCGCCGGGCCCCTGGAGGAGGCGATGAACCGCTCCCTCGGGCGCTCGGGTCTGATCGGCATCGTGATCGGCGTGCTCGTGACCGTCTCCGTGCAGTCCTCGAGCATCACGACCTCGCTCCTGGTGCCCCTCTGCGCGGCGGGGATCCTGTCCCTGGAGAACGCCTTCCCGCTCATGCTGGGGGCCAACATCGGGACCACGGTCACGGCCCTCCTGGCCTCCTCGGCCACGGACTCCTCCTCGGGCCTCACGATCGCCCTGGTCCACGCGATGTTCAATCTCTGTGGAACCCTGCTGTTCTACCCCATCCGCAAGCTGCGGCTGATTCCGATCAAGATGGCGGAGGGGCTCTCCCTGAGGGCCTCCAAGAACCCGGCCTGGGTGCTGGCCTACGTGGGAGGGGCCTTCGTCCTCGTTCCACTGCTCGGGATCTGGATCTTCGAGAAGGTGGGATGAGAAACTGTTCAAGAACCGTCGATCGGGGTCTACAGGATTCGTCCCCCGCGACCGACCCAACATCCCGGTAGGCGATCATGCACTGGCTACAGAAGCTCGGACCGGAGTCCCGGAACTTGAAGGAGATCAACACGCAATTCCAGCAGATGCTGGAGGACGGCCGTCACATCTTTGACGCCTCGGCCAACGCCCTTCTGGGTGGTACGGACCCCGAGGTGATCCGCGAGGACCTGTTCACCACCGACCAGCGGATCAACCGCACCGAGCAGGCGATTCGGCGTGAGATCGTGGTCCACGGCTCGGTCCACGGCGCGGGGACCTTCCCCGCCCTGCTGGTGCTGATGAGCCTGGTCAAGGACGCGGAGCGCGTCGGCGACTACTGCAAGAACATCTACCAGCTCGCCTGCCTGAAGCCCGACCTCGGGAGTCCCGAGGAGCAACAGAAGCTGGTGGACCTCAAGGACCAGATCAGCAAGCTGATCGTCCGTGCCCACGGCATCCACATCAGCCAGGACACCGTGGCCGCCCGAGACCTGATCGACGAGGCCGGCGAGATCAACCGGCTCTGTGACCAGGGAATCGAGGACGGGATCAATGTCGAAGGGGAGAACTGCACGGGCCAGGTCCTGACCTACCGCTACTTCAAGCGCGTCGTGAGCCACATCAGCAACATCGTGACCGCGGTCGTGATGCCGATCGACATGCTCGACTACTTCGACGAGCCCAAGGGCTGATCGGAGGAGTCGTCAGCGGCCGAGCTCGAGGGTCACGCGCTCCCGCGCGACCCCGAACCCCAGCCCCTTGAACCACGGGAAGAGGTCCGTCTGCACGGCCTCGCTCCAGACCGCCACGCAGTCGTCGAAGGTGTAGCGCGGGTGGTCGGCGGGCACGAGCTCGCGCTTGGCGCGGAAGTAGCGCGCGAGCGCTCCCGGACCGTGCAGGCGCTCGAGCTCCTCGAAGACGAAGTAGGACTTGCCCCAGACGAGGTCCCGGGGGGCGCCCTCGGCCAGGGGGTCGATCTCGGTCAGCTCCGGGTCGTGGCGCCGGGCGCGCTCGATCTGCCCCTCGAGGGTGCGGCGCGCCTCGGGCATCTCCAGCCGCG
Organism: uncultured Planctomycetaceae bacterium; assembly: GCA_964591315.1. GTDB lineage: Bacteria > Planctomycetota > UBA1135 > UBA1135 > JABACD01. Next base: position 26,030 of record CAZQAT010000055.1, on the reverse strand, counting down.
CTCCGGTCCGGATACCGAGGTAGGTGGCGATCGGCTCGTTCCAGAGGGGCTCGGGGTGGGGCAAGACCCAGGAGTGCCCCGCCTCGTGGGCGATCAGCTCCACCATGGGGTAGCGCTTCTCCGGGTAGCTCCCCCAGAAGGCGCCGATGGCGATGCGGGCGCCGCTCGAGAAGCCGCCGCCGCCGGTGGGCAGGATCAAGAGGCGCTTGATCATCCCGGGCGAGGGCTCGACCCCCGTGAGGGCGACGAGGTGGGGGCGCACGAGGGCGTACTCCTCGGCGATGGCGTCGGCGAAGGGCGCGGTGCCCTCGTGGAACTCCAGGGTCAGGGGCCCGATCTCGCGCTGGAGCTCGGCCCACGGAGCACGGTGGCGGCGCTTGGGGTCGACCGCCTTGCCCGAGGCGGCCTCGAGCAGGAGCGGCGTGATCCACTCCGCGTTGATCGGGTCGGAGGCGTCGGGTCGCCGGCCGAAGAGGCCGCGCGAGCCGACCAGCACGCGCCCCTCGCCGTGGGCTCGCCGGGCGAGGAGGGCGCCTCCCGCGGCGTCCTCGGCCAGGACCTGCCACTCCTCGCTCAGCTCGAGGACGCGGCCGCCGCGGTAGGTCGGTACCACCTCCGCCAGCTCTCCGAAGCCGCGCACCGGCCCGCGGGCCTTCGCCTCGCCGAAGGCCGCTCCGAAGGGCGCCAGCAGGTCGGCCACGGGCACGGCCCGCTCCGGGCCGCGCCCGTCCGCCATCACGAGCAGGCCGCCGCCGCCGGCGACGTACTCGACCACGTGCTCGACGGTCTTCGCCGAGTAGGGGATCTGTCGCTCCCCGCCGGTCAGCACCAGCAGGTTGGTGTTGGACAGGTCCGTCTTGTGCAGGGTCCCCCAGTTGCGCGCGTCTTGCCCCTTGCCCTCGAGGTACTGCCGCGCGAAGCGGCCGTCCATGTAGAAGCTGAAGGACTGGGAGAGGTCGCAGACCGAGTGCACGACCGCCGCATCCTGGGGCGCGCAGGCGAGGAGCAGGGTCGTGAGGAGGGTCGTCATGCGCTTGGAGTCCGGGTCCGCGTGGCGAATGAGCGGCGCGAGGCTGCGCGCAGGAGCAGTCCCAGGAAGATCAACAGGATCGGCCCGCCGTAGACGACGCCCACGTAGATCCAGTCGACCGTCTCGTCCATCAGGGCGTAGAGCCCCGCTCCCAGGTATCCGAGGGCGGAGACGGCCAGCACCAGCACGCCGATCCCGATCGCCACGGGCGTCGAGCGCACCATCTTGAAGGGGGCGTCCATGCCCTTGCGCCGCGCCTGGATGTAGGCCCAGGCGACGAAGACGTAGGGCACGACGAGCGACAGGGACGACAGATCGTTGAGCAGGGCGATGAAGCTCTCCGAGCCCTGGGTGCCGGTCAGGATCGAGATCAGGGGCACGAGGATCAGCACGCACACCACCATCGCCTGGACCCACAAGGCGGCGTGGTGGGTGCCCTGCCCGTCGCGGCGGGTGAGGGACTCCGGGAAGCTGTCCCGCGGCACCTCCGCGAACATGGCGCGGATGGGCGACTCCATCCAGATCACGTAGGCGGCGATCGATCCGGCGACCAGGAAGGTCATGCAGGCCCGCGCGAAGAGCTCAGGCGGCAGGCCGATGAGCTCCGCCAGGGGCACCCAGATGTCGTACAGCCCCGTGGCCTTGGTCAGCTCCTCGAGAGGCAGGATCAGGGTGACGCCCACCGTGGCCAGCATGTAGAGGGCGCCGATCAGGAGCGTGCTGAACAGGATCGCCCGCGGGAAGCCCCGCTGGGGGTCGCGGGTCTGGCGCACGTAGGGGGCCGCGACCTCCGCGCCCGCGACGGCGAACAAGAGCCACGAGAAGGTCGAGAAGTACTGCAGGTCGAAGGACGGCCGCAGGGCCGCGGCGCTGTAGACCGTCCTCGACTCGAGCAGCCCGAAGGCCCAGGCACCGATCGGCAAGAGGATCAGGGCGCCCACCAGCACCAGGGTGCCCTTGCCGACCCAGTTCGACAGGTGCGAGAAGACCCGCACCCCTCGCGTGCTCAGGAAGGTCGCGGCGAGGCAGACCGCCACCGCGATCAGCGGCAGGAGCACGGTGGCCGACTCGAACACGTCCTCGCCGTGCACCGCCAGCGAGGCGCGGATCGGCAGCTTGCTGAAGGCCGACTGCAGGTAGACCAGGTTCGCCACGAAGTAGGACCAGGTGCCGACGAAGGCCCAGGTGGGCCCGATGCCGCGCTCCATGTAGCTGTAGATCCCGCCGGCCTCCTCGGTGTCCGAGGCGAACTCGGCCAGGATCAGGGCCAGGGGCAGGAAGTACAGGAAGCCCACCAGGACCCAGGAGGGGATCGCCGCCAGCCCCAGCTCCACCAGGTTGTCGATGACGTTGGCGAGCCCGAAGGTGGTCACGACGATGAGCAGGCTCACCGTCGTCACGGACATCTTGCCCTTGCCCGTGGCCGTCATCGCGCCCCGTCCCCGTCGAGGGAGCGCACCTTGCCCCCCTGGGCCTCGGCCGAGGCGACCATGGTCGCGTACAGCTCACGCACCAGCTCCGGCTCCTCGCCCGCGCGGTCGAGGCGCTCGCCGGGGTCCGCCTCGAGGTCGAAGAGCTCGGGGCGTCCGTCGTGGGCGAGGCGCAGCTTCCAGCGGCCGTCGCGCAGGGCCTCGAGGGTGTCGTTCCGGTAGTAGAGGAAGGGCGACCGGGCCGGGGCGCTCTCCTGCCGGAGCAGCGGGAGGAGGTCCTCCCCGTCCAGCACGCGCTCCGCGGGCAGGGTCACCCCCGCGGCGGCGGCCACGGTCGGCAAGAGGTCGAGGGTCGAGGTCGGCTCGTGCACGACGGCGCCCCGCGGGAGTGCCGCCGGCCAGCGCAGCACCGCCGGCACCCGAAAGCCGCCCTCCCAGCTCGAGCCCTTCGCCCCCCGCAGGGGGTCCGCGCTGCCCGCGTGGCTCGGCTCGACGCCCCGCTGCAGCATCCGCTCCGGCAGGTCGTGCCAGGGCCCGTTGTCGCTGGTGAAGAGCACGAGCGTGTCCTCCGCCAGCCCGCGCTCCTCGAGCACGCGCAGGATCTCTCCCGTGCTCCAGTCGAGGCACTCGATCACGTCCCCGTAGAGCCCGCCCCGCGACCGGCCGCGGAAGCGCTCCGAGACGCTGATGGGCAGGTGGGGCATGGAGTGGGCCAGGTAGAGGAAGAAGGGCTCGTCCCCGGCGTCCTCGATGAAGCGCAGGGCCTCCTCGGTGTAGAGCTCGGTCAGGTGCTCCTGGTCGTACTGCACGAGCTGGACCGCCTCCTCGTCCCGGTACAGCTCGAGCACGTGCTCCTCGGTCAGCCAGGGGCACCAGGGCAGGATCATGTCGTTGCTGTAGAGCAGGCCGACGAAGCGCTCGAAGCCGCGACCGGTGGGGAGCAGCTCCGGCCGCGCGTGGCCCAGGTGCCACTTGCCGACCGCCATCGTGCGGTAGCCCGCGCCGCGCAGCACGTCCGCCAGGGTCACCTCCTCGAGGGGCAGGCCGCCGGTGGACTCGGGCCCCAGGTTGTGGCTCAGGTGGCGGACCGGGTAGCGACCCGTGAGCAGCGCCGCCCGAGCCGGCGTGCAGACCGAGGCGGCCGAGTAGAAGTCGGTGAAGCGCAGGCCCTCCTCGGCCAACCGGTCCAGCTGCGGCGTCTCGATCTCCGGGGCGCCGTAGCAGGAGAGGTCTCCGTAGCCGAGGTCGTCGGCGAAGATCACGACCACGTTGGGCCGCGCGGGGGAGGGGCCCTGGCAGGCGACGAGGGCGAGGCCCACGAGGAGGGCGCAGGGGGCGGCGGACTTCATGGGCCGCGCCAGGGTAGCGTC
>CAZQAT010000055.1:0-22100 GCA_964591315.1 uncultured Planctomycetaceae bacterium | reverse complement strand
CCACGAGGAGGGCGCAGGGGGCGGCGGACTTCATGGGCCGCGCCAGGGTAGCGTCCCCGTGCGGCGAAAGAGAGTGAGCCCGCGCGGGGGCGCCGGGCCGGGGACCGTCGACGGGTGATTCCGACACCGGCCAGGGCCTCTTCTGCGTAGGCTTCGAGCATGGAACGGCTCTGCTCACTGCTCGTCACCGCTCTCCTCCTCTCTGCTGGAGAGGCCTCCGCCCAGCGCCCCGCCGACCGCCTGCCCAGCGATCTCTCGCGGCCCAACGTCCTGTGGATCTACGTCGAGGACACCAACGACTGGATGTCCTGCTATGGGGACGAGCTGATCGAGACGCCTCACATCGACGCCCTCGCCGCCCGGGGGACCCGCTTCGAGCGCTGCTACATGCCCGCGGGCGTCTGCAGCCCGACGCGCTCCGCGATCATCACGGGCATGCACCAGACCAGCATCGGGGCGCACCAGCACTACAGCTCCTTCGAGGTCTGGCGCCGGATCGAGATGGAGGAGTGGGACCCGAACTACCTGGGGGTGCGGACGATCCCGGAGATCCTGCGGCTCGCGCGCTACTTCACCTTCAACAAGGGCAAGCTGCACTACAACTTCGTCTACGACATCGACCAGCTCTACGACTGGCATGCGCCGAAGATGGGCTTCGGTGGCGCGCAGGAGGGGAGCTGCTGGAACGCGGACAGCGAGGAGCCCCGCCGGCCCTTCTTCGGCCAGATCCAGCTCGTGGGGGGCAAGGCGCGCGCGGAGAAGACCGTCGACCGAGCGGCGGTCGAGGTCCCTCCCTACTACCCCGACCACCCCGCGATCCGCGAGGCCATCGCGCACCACTACGACACGATCCTGCGGCTGGATGCGGAGGTGGGCCGCATCGTGGCGGCCCTCGAGCGGGACGGTCTGCTCGAGTCGACGGTGATCGTCTTCTTCTCCGACCACGGCATGTCCCTCATGCGCCACAAGCAGTTCCTGTACGAGGGGGGCATTCGCGTGCCCTGCATCATCGCCGGACCGGGGGTCCCAGCAGGTGTGGTGCGTGAGGACCTCGTCAGCGGCCTCGACCTGGCGGCGACGACCCTGGCGCTCGCGGGGGTGACGATCCCGTCCCACATGCACGGCCAGGACGTGTTCGCCGAGGACTACCGGCGCGACCACTTCGTCGCCGCCCGGGACCGCTGCGACTACACCATCGACCGCATCCGGGCGGTGGTGACCGAGCGCTACAAGTACATCCGCAACTTCATGACCGACCGGCCCTACCTCCAGCCCCAGTACCGCGACGGGCGGCCGGAGATGAAGGCCATCAAGGCCCTCTTCGCAGCCGGAGAGCTGGACGAGGTCCAGGCCGCCTTCGCCGGTCCGCACCGTCCCGCCGAGGAGCTCTACGACCTCGAGACAGACCCGCACGAGACGGTCAACCTGGTCCACGACCCCGAGCACGCCCAGGTCCTCGGCGAGATGCGCACGCGCCTCGACCGCTGGATCGTGGAGACCGACGATCAGGGGCGTTTTCCGGAGTCGGACGAGGCGCTGCGGGCCGTCTTGAAGCGCTGGGGAGAGAGGGCGGTCAACGTGGAGTACGAGCGGGTGCGGTGACGGGCGTGGCTCGCCCGAGAGGACGCGGGCGTGTTCCGCCCCCCGCCTGCTAGGCTGGGGACATGTTGTCCCTCCTGCTCTCGCTCCTCTTCCTGACCGCCGGGGCGGCGGAGACCCAGGACACTCCGCGCCCCAACCTGCTCGTGGTCGTCACCGACGACCAGCGCTTCGACCAGCTCGGAGCCGCCGGCCACCCGGTGCTCCAGACGCCCGTCATGGACGACCTGGCCCGGCGTGGCGTGCGCTTCGAGAACGCCTTCGTCACCACGCCCATCTGCGCCGCGAGTCGCGCGACGATGATGACCGGCCGGCGCGAGGGGCGGCACGGCTACACCTTCGGCAAGCCGTCGATGGGGGAGCAGCTGGCCCAGGAGAGCTACTTCGCCCGCCTGCGCGGAGCCGGCTACCGCACGGGCTTCGTGGGCAAGTGGGGGGTGCGCTTCGAGAAGGGTCTGCGTGGCGGGCTCTTCGACAGCTGCAAGCTCCCCGGACAGCCCTACCGGGTCGAGGGCAAGCCGCACCTGACCGACCGCATCGCGGGCCAGGCCGTCGAGTTCCTGCGCGAGGACTCGGCCGCGCCCTTCTGCCTGACGGTCTCCTTCTGGGCGCCCCACGCCGAGGACGGACACCCGGACCAGTACCTCCCGCCCGAGGACCTGAGCGGCCTCTATGCGGACGCCGAGGTGCCCCAGCCGCCGCTGCGCCTGGCGGGCTACGAGGCCCTGCCCGACTTCCTCAAGAACTCCCTGGGCCGGCGGCGCTGGGGGTGGCGCTTCGACACCCGCGAGAAGCAGATCCAGCGCACGAAGGACTACTGGCGCATGATCAGCGGCGTCGATCGAGCCCTGGGGCGCATCGTCGACACGCTGGAGGAAGAGGGCCTGGCGGAGAACACGGTGATCGTGTTCATCAGCGACAACGGCTACTTCCTCGGAGAGCGCGGCCTGGCGGGGAAGTGGTTGATCTACGAGGAGTCCATCCGCGTGCCGCTGATCGTCGTGGACCCGCGCTTGCCGGAGGCGCGGCGCGGGACGACGCGCGCGGAGATGGCCCTCAACCTGGACCTGGCGCCGACCCTGCTCGACCTGGCGGGGGTCGCGGCGCCGGACGGCTACGAGGGGCGCAGCCTGGTCCCGCTGCTGCGCGGCGAGACGCCCGAGTGGCGCACGGACTTCCTCGTCGAGCACCTCTTCGACCACGCGGAGATCCCGCAGAGCGTCGGCGTGCGCGACCGGCAGTTCGTCTACGCCCGCTACGACCAGCAAGAGCCGCCCTTCGAGCAGCTCTTCTTCCTCGGCTCGGACCCGCACCAGCTGCTCGACCTCGCCCGGGATCCGGTCTTCGCGAAGGTGCTGGAGCGCATGCGCGCGCGCTGCGACACCTTGCTGGCCGCAGGGCCCTGAGGTCGAGGTCCGGGGGCGTACGGGTCCAGCAGAACCCGATGGCGAGGCCTCCGGGAATGCCTCTCACACGTTCGCGGAACTGGCGTGGGCGGGTCGCTAGGATGGCGGCCGTGCCGTGGATCCGCGGCGCTCCAGACCCCGACCCCAGACGCCCATGCTCCCCCGCTTGATCTCCGCCTCCGCCCTGGCGGTCCTCGCCGCCTGCAGCTCTGTCGACACGGCCCCCGAGGCGCCGGAGGTGCTGTCCCTGGCCTCGGTCACAACGGCGGAGCCGGTCCCGGAGGACGGGGCGGCGTCTGCCGTGAGCGTCCTGCACTGCGGTCAGCTCCTGGCCGTGCCCGGCGAGGCTCCGCGGGCAAAGGTCTCCCTGGTCGTCCACGGCGACGAGGTCGTCGGCGTGCTGGAGGGCTTCGTGAGCGAGCTGGAGGGGGTCGAGGGTCAGGTGGAGGTCGTCGACCTCTCGGGGCACTTCGTCCTGCCGGGCCTGTTCGACTGCCACACGCACCTCACCGGCCAGTCGGTCCCGGTCGCCGAGCGCATCCGGCGCGCCATGAGCGAGACCCAGGCCCACGCTGCCATCGACGGCGTGGTCTACGCCGAGCGGACCTTGATGGCCGGCTTCACCACCTGCCGCAACGTCGGCTCGAGCGGCTCGACCGGCCTCGCCCTGCGGGACCGCATCGCCTCGGGCATGATCCCCGGCCCGCGCCTGCTCGTCTCGGGGCCCTCGGTCACCGTCACCGGCGGTCACGGGGACTGGACCAACTCCATCTCGCCGGTGCTGCGACCCCAGCTCGGTCCCGAGACCATGCCCGCCGACGGCCCCGCGGAGGTGCGCAAGGCCGTCCGCGCTCGCATCCGCGAGGGGGTCGACCTGATCAAGATCACGGCCACGGGCGGGGTGCTCAGCATGACCACCGCCGGGGTCGACCAGCAGTTCTTCGAGGACGAGCTGGCGTCCATCGTGGAGGCCGCGAACCGCATGGGTCGCAAGGTGGCCGCCCACGCCCACGGCTCGGACGGCATCAAGGCCGCCTTGCGCGCCGGGGTGGACTCGATCGAGCACGGCACCTACCTGGACGACGAGGCCATCGAGCTCTTCGTCGAGACCGGCGCCTACCTCGTGCCCACGATCCACGCCGGGCGCTACGTGTTGGACAAGGCCAAGGTCGAGGGCTACTACCCCCCCGAGATCCGCGAGAAGGCCATCGCCGTCGGCCAGGTGATGCAGGGGGCTCTGGGACGGGCCTACCAGGGGGGCGTCCCGATCGCCTTCGGGACGGACGTGGGAGTCGGCGCCCACGGCACGAATGCCCTGGAGTTCGTCTACATGGTCGAGGCCGGCATCCCCGCCGCCGAGTGCCTGGTCATGGCCACCCGCAACGCGGCGGACCTGTGCGGTCTGGGCGACAAGCTGGGCACCCTGGAGGCGGGCAAGTGGGCCGACGTCATCGCCGTGCGCGGCAACCCCCTCGAGGACGTGAGCGTCCTGCAGGACGTGCGCTTCGTGATGAAGGCGGGGGCTGTCTACAAGGCGGAGGACTGACGACGCACCTCGGCAGCGCCGGGGGGCGGCGAGTAGGATGGCGCGGGCCCTCCCGCAGACCACCCACGAAGAGTCGCCATGAACCTCCTCGCCCCGCTTCTGCTCGGTCTCGTCCCCGCGCCCCAGGCGGACCTGCCCGTGGTCCTCGATCACCGCGAGCGGGCCGCCCTCGAGGGGCGTCTGCTCCAGGAGAGGCTCGACGAGGTGGTCCCCATGTTGATGCGCCGCGAGGGCATCGACATGTGGATCCTGATCGCGCGGGAGTACAACGAGGACCCGGTGCTCGAGACCATGCTGCCGCCCACCTGGATGGCGGCCCGGCGGCGCACCATGCTGGTCTTCTTCGACCCGGTCGGCGATGCGGCCGTCGAGCGCTTCGCGGTCTCCCGCTACGCCGTCGGCGAGCACTTCGAGAGCGCCTGGAACAAGGAGGAGCAGCCGGACCAGTGGGCGCGCCTCGCGGAGCTCGTGCGGGAGCGCGACCCGCAGAGGATCGCGGTCAACGTCTCCGAGACCTTCGCCCTGGCCGACGGCCTGTCCCACGCCGAGCACGGCGCCCTGCGGACGGCCCTCGGCGAGGAGCTCGCGGGGCGCCTGGTCTCCGGGGAGCTGCTCTCCATCGGCTGGCTCGAGACGCGCACTCCCAGCGAGATGGAGCTCTATCCGACCCTGGGTCGCATCGCCCACGAGATCATCGCCGAGGGCCTCTCCGACCGCGCCGTCCAGCCGGGCCACACCACCACCGCCGACCTGGAGTGGTGGTACCGGGAGGCGATCACCGACGCGCGCCTGGAGACCTGGTTCCACCCCTCGGTCTCGCTCCAGCGGGCCGAGACCGGCGGGCACAGCGGCTCCTTCGCCAGCGAGGAGGGCTCGCGCACGATCCACCGCGGGGACCTCGTGCACGTGGACTTCGGGATCACCTACCTGGGCCTCAACACGGACACCCAGCAGCACGCCTACGTCCTGCGCGAGGGGGAGAGCGAGCCCCCCGCCGGCCTGGTGGCGGGGCTGCGGGCCGGCAACCGGCTGCAGGAGATCCTGAACTCCCACTTCGCCGTGGGACGCAGCGGCAACGAGGTCCTGGCCCGCTCCCGCGAGCAGGCCGAGGCGGAGGGGCTCGCGCCCTCGATTTACACGCACCCCCTCGGCATGCACGGCCACGGGGCGGGGGCCACCATCGGTCTCTGGGACCAGCAGGGCGGCGTGCCCGGCCGCGGCGACTACCCCGTGCAGGCCGACACGGCCTGGTCGATCGAGCTCAACGTCACCGTGGCGATCCCCGAGTGGGACGGCCAGGAGATCCGCGTGATGCTCGAGGAGGACGCCTTCTTCGACGGTGAGGCGGTCAGCTGGATCGACGGGAGGCAGGAGGAGCTGCTCCTGATCCGCTGAGGGGGCCGGGGCTGGCGGGCGGCCTACGCCGGGGAGAGATGTGCTCCCGCCGATCCACAAAGATTCGAGTTTGGGGCGCGCAGGTCCGGCACCTGGGGCCTAGGCTCCAGGGCTTGCCGAGCTGTCGTCGACCCCGACGAACCGCTCCGATCCTCGCTGCGGACCTGCCGGTCCGCGGGGCCCCGAGCCGGCCCCGGGCGCACAACAGGGAGCCTTACGGACTCCGCGCCGCACCTGACTTGATCGTTCCCGTCGCTGTTGTAGGGTCCAGATCCTGGGTGTTCGCCCTCCTCATGAGAGCGAACCCAAAGAGAGACCCGACATCACACAACACCAATCCACCGGCCGCCGGGCGGCCGGCTTCGAACGATTCCAGCTCCTCCCGGAGCTCCACAAGGCCGTTGAGGCCGCGGGCTACGACGATCCCCGGCCGATCCAGCTCGAGGCCATTCCCGCGGCCATGAAGGGCGGCGACGTGCTGGGCCTGGCCCAGACCGGGACGGGCAAGACCGCGGCCTTCGTGCTGCCGATCCTGCAGCGCCTGCTCCAGCGGCGCCGGCGCGGGGACACCCGCGTGCTCGTGGTGGCGCCGACCCGCGAGCTGGCGGCCCAGGTTCACGGGGAGTTCGAGCGCCTGGCGGAGTACACACCCCTGCGCGCGGCGGTCGTCTTCGGCGGCGTGCCCCTGAATCGCCAGGTGCGGGCCCTGAAGCAGCGGCCGGAGATCGTGGTGGCCTGTCCGGGGCGCCTGCTCGACCTCCTGAGCCAGGGGGCCCTGCGCATCGACCGGGTCGAGACCCTCGTCCTGGACGAGGCCGACCACATGTTCGACATGGGCTTCCTGCCGGACATCCGGCGCATCCTCAAGCAGCTCCCGCGCAAGCGCCAGAACCTGATGTTCTCGGCCACCATGCCGCGCGAGATCCGGGGCCTGGCGGACCAGGTGCTGCACGAACCGAAGGTCGTCGAGCTGGCCAACGCGCGCCCCGCGGAGACCATCCGGCACGGGCTGTTCCACCTGGGCGAGAAGCAGAAGGTGCAGGTCCTGGACGAGCTGCTGTCCGGCGACGAGTTCCGCTCCGCGATCGTCTTCTCGCGCACCAAGCGTCGGGCCAAGCGCCTGGCGGAGCGCCTCGACCGGGCCGGCCACAACGCCGTGGCCCTGCAGGGCAACATGTCCCAGGGCCAGCGCGAGCGGGCGCTGAAAGGCTTCCGCGAGGGCGACCACGACGTCCTCGTCGCCACCGACATCGCCGCCCGCGGCCTCGACATCGCCGGCGTCTCCCACGTCGTGAACTTCGACCTGCCGAACACGCCGGACGCCTACACCCACCGCATCGGCCGGACCGGACGCTCCGAGGAGAGCGGGACGGCCTACACCTTCGTCACGCCCGACGATCAGCAGGCCCTGCGGGCGATCGAGAAGCGCCTGGGCAAGCGGATCGAGGTCTGGCGCGCGGAGACGGGCGGTGGCCAGAGCACCGATCGCGCCCGGCGCGGTCCTCGCCGCGCGGAGAAGTCCGCGCAAGAGAGACGACCGAAGTCACAGAAGAAACAGAAGAAGCGGTCCCGGACTTCGGAGGAATCCGCCTCCAACCGGAAGAAAGAACGCCCGGCCTTCGGCGCCATGCCGGAGAACACCGGAGAGAGGCCCCGTCCGTCCTTCGGGGCCGGGGTCCAGGCCGCCCCGTCCCACTCCCAACGCCGCAAGGGCTCCGGTCGTCGCCGCATCGTGGCCCCTGGCCGTCGGCCCGCCTGAATCCCCCCCCCCCGAGACCTCATTATCAGGCGCCCTGAAGCGCGCCGAGGAGCAACGACTATGGCCCGATCCCCCCAGTCCTTCGAGAAACGACAGCGCGAGCGCACCAAGCAACGCAAGCGCGAGGAGAAGCTGGAGCGCCGCCTGCAGCGCAACTGGGAGAAGAAGATGGCCAAGGAGGGCGGCGACCCCAACGCTCCGCGCCCCAGCTACTGGGACTACGAGGAAGAGCAGCCCTCCCCCCAGGGCTGAGGTGGGGCAGGGCGGCCGGTAGGCCTCGGGGCTCTCCGCTCCGCCATCTCCAACGTCGGCGCGGGCGAGGTTGCCCCTCGCATCGGATCGGCTAGCCTTCCCGCATGGCCAGCCCCGCCAGGCGCCTCGAGTGCAACGTCCCGGGGGACTTCTACGTCGACTCCAGCTGCATCGACTGCGGCACCTGCCGCTGGGTGGCTCCCGAGACCTTCGACCAGGCGGAGGAGGCCGCGAAGGTCTTCGCCCAGCCGCGGGGCGACGAGCAGGTGGCCGCCGCCCTGCGGGCCCTGGTGGCCTGCCCGACGGCCTCGATCGGGACCACGGGCGACCAGGACGTCGAGGCCGCGGCGCGCGCGTTCCCGTACCCGATCGCGGAAGGCGTGTACCACTGCGGCTACCACTCCGAGGACAGCTTCGGGGCGGCGAGCTATCTGATCACGCGCCCCGCCGGCAACGTCCTCGTGGACTCGCCGCGCTTCGCCGCTCCCCTGGTGCGCGGCATCGAGGCCCTGGGCGGTGTCGACCTGATGTTCCTGACCCACCGGGACGACGTGGCCGACCACGAGCGCTTCGCGGCCCACTTCGGCTGTGAGCGGATCCTGCACCGGGACGACGTGACGGAGGCGACGCGCGCGGTGGAGCGGCAGCCCGAGGGCGTGGAGCCCTTGGCCCTGGCTGACGACCTGCTCGTGATTCCCGTGCCCGGACACACGCGCGGGTCGGCCTGCCTGCTGTTCGACTGGCGGTTCCTGTTCTCCGGCGACCACGTGGCCTGGAGCCGGCCCTTCCAGCGGGTCCACGCCTTCCGCCGGGCCTGCTGGTTCGACTGGGAGACGCAGATCGAGTCCATGGCACGCCTGGCGGGGTACGGCTTCGAGCACATCCTTCCCGGGCACGGGGCTCCCTGCCGCTTCCCGCAGACCGAGATGGGCGAGCGCATGGCCGCCTGCGTGGAGTGGATGCGCGAGGTGACCTGACGGAGCCGGGCCGAGGGACTCGCCCGACGACCTCAGTCCCGAGGAGCACCCCTGACAGCCCGGGCCACCCGGCCGCTCGCGGCCGTGTCTAGTTCGGACAGGTCTTCCCCCGCTCGCCCCGGGCTCCGTGGATCGGCTTGGCCGGCAGGGTCCCGCCGTTCGCCAGCCAGCCACTCCCCGGATCGCCCGGCGTCGTGCGGCCGTCGCCGCCCTTGCCGCCGCGGCCCTCCGGGATGCCCCTGCCGCCGTCGCCTCCGCGGCCGCCGCGGGCCTCGCTGGCGCCCGCGTCGCCGCCGACGCCGTTGGCGAAGCCGCCGGAGCCCGAGAGGGCCGTGGCGAAGCCACCGTCGGAGCCGTCCTGGCCGGTCCTCGGGCAGCGGTCCCGGCCGTGGAGGCCGTCCTTGGCCAGGGCGGTGGCGTGGCCGCCGACGCCGCCGCGGCTGACGACGTGGGAGGGGAAGGTCAGGCCCGGACCGCCCGGGCCGGCCTGGGCCCAGGCGTGGCCGCCCGAGCCGTGGGCGGTGCTCGCGCCGAAGCCGGGCTCCCCGCCGTGGGCCTCGGCCGGGCCGCCGGTGCCCGCCTGCGGCACGAAACCCCAGCGGAGTCTGACCTCGGAGTAGCGCATGCCGAGGCGGTGCACGCGGCCGCCGGGGGCGCTGATGGCCTTGGCCAGGCCGCCGTTGCCCGCGTTGAGGCCCTCGCCGCCGAAGGCGAGAGCCCCCTGGCCCTGGCCGGCCTGGCTCCAGCCACCGCCGCCGACCTCCGTACAGATGACCTCGTGTTCGCGACCGTCGAGGCCGACCTTGGACTTGCCGGTGCCGGGCTCGGGGCGTCGTGAGTCGCAGGACCCCAGCGCGCCCGCAACACCTCCGAGGACCGGGTAGCTCGGGTCGCCGAGGGCCACGAAGCCGTCGCGGCGCAGGTCGAAGTCCGAGAGCCACAGGTCACCGGCGTCGCCGCCGACCCCGGGCAGGGCGCTCGAGAGGCCGGCACGGACACCGACATCGCCGTCGCCACCGCGGGCGACGGCGCTGCCGCCCGCACCCCCCTGGCCGGAGCGCAGGCGGCCGGGGCGGTCGGCGATGACCAGGGCGTCCGCGTGCACGATCAGGTGACCGGCCGGGCCGCCGCGCCCGCCGATGGCGAGAGCGTCGTAGGCGGGGTCTGCCTCGGCCCTGGCGTCACCGCCGCGGCCGCCGTCACCGGAGGCCACCAGGGCCTCGCGTCCGATCACGACCTTGCCCCTGGAGCTGATCACGAGGCCGCCGCCCGGACCGCCGGGGGTGCCCGTCGCCGCGGAGGGGTTGCCGTAGCCGGAAGGGAGCGTCAGGGCGTCCTGGCCGGGAGCGCCCGCTCCGGTGGTGAGGGTGCCGAAGATGCGCACGTCCTTGGCGCAGGAGAGGCGCACGTGGGCGGGCGGGTCCTCGTCGTCCCCGGCCTCGCCCAGCCACTTCACCTCCTCCTCGACCAGGACGTCGTCCGTCGCGATCAGGTGCAGCACCTCGCCCTTGGGGACGCTGATCTCGGCCTCGGGCCGGAGGTGCAGGGTGGAGACGATGACCATCCCCTTCAGCTCGTGCTCGCCCTCGACCACGAGGGGGTCGATGCGGTCGACCTCGAAGAGGCTGAAGTTGCAGACCGCCTCGCTGCCGAGCCACTTCCCCGGCTCGCCGTAGTAGCCGCGCAGGATGAAGCGGTAGGCGCCCGGGATCCAGGTCCGCGGGGGCGACCAGCGCAGGGCGCAGGCCTCGCCGAGCAGGACCGAGTCGCCCTTCACGTCGACGTCGCGCACATCGCGCAGCTCCTCGTCCGTGGACTCGACCACGAGCCGGTAGCCGGTGGCGCCCGGGACCGGCTGGAAGAGCAGCTCGAAGGGCACCGTGGGGAGCAGCGGCAGGGCGGTCATCGGCGGGGGCCAGAGCATCGAGGGCTCGGCCTGGGTGCGCGCGGCCCCGAGCTTGGGGTGGGCGCCGACCCAGGTGGCGAGGCCGTCCGCCACGCCGTCCGCGTCCGTGTCCGCCGCGCGGTGGTCGGAGTTCGTCGCGCGCTCGGTGCGGTCCGGGATGCCGTCACGGTCCCCGTCCAGGAGCCACTCGGGGTCGAGGCCCGCCGAGGCCAGGCCGTGCTCGAAGGTCTGCAGCTCGAAGTCGATCAGCTTGCGCTCCCCGAGCCGCAGCTCCACGTCGCGCTTGAAGCCCGCCAGGTAGGGCTTCCCGGTGGCGACGGCGCGCAGGTCGTACTCGCCCAGGGGCAGCTCGAGCTCGAAGCGTCCGTCCTCGCCGGTCAGGGCCTGGCCGACGGGGGTGACCCCATCGAGCAGGGCGACGACCTGCACTCCCCCGAGGACGATGCGTTCTTCCGCGGAGGTGACCTGGCCCGCCATGCCGGCGGTCTGGGCCGGAGCGAGGGCGGGGAGGGCGAGGACGAGGAACGGGCTGGCGACGCGGCGCAGCGAGCGGGGCAGGACCATGGCGTGTCGTCGTGCGGAGGAAGCGGGCGGAGGAAGCGGGCGGAGGAAGCGGGCGGTGAGCCGTTGGACGGGGCAGGCCGCAGCCTATTCCCCACTTCGTTGCCCTGACAATCCAGGACGGCCTGGAGGGGCCTGCCGCTAGGCTTGGGGCCGTCATGGGCCCCGCACACCCGGAGGATCTCCCGGCCTGGCACGACCTGCCGCCCCTCGGCCTCGGCGTCGACATCGGCGGCAGCGAGGTGGGCCTCGGTGGCATGAGCCGGCTGTCCAGCGGCGAGCTGGTGCCGCGCTACGTGATCCACACCGTCGGCTCGAGCCAGGGGCCCGTCGGGCTCATCCTGGACGTCCTCGAGTTCCTCACCGGCGCCGATCCGGAGGTCTTCGAGACCACCTGCGTGATGGGGGTCGCCGCCCCGGGCTTCAAGACCGACGACGGGCGCGGCATCGCCCGGGCGCGGAACCGCGAGCCGGAGCCCACCTTTCTCGACGACCTCGAGGAGGCCCTGGGGGCGGCGGGCTTCGACAGGCTGCGGGTCGGTCCGCGTCTGCACTCCGACGCCGCCGCCGCCCTGGTCGGCGAGGGGGTGGTGGAGGAGGGTTTTCTGCGCGGCGAGGAGGACGTGCTCTTCCTGCAGCCGGGGACGGGCCTGGCCGAGGCCCTGCTCGTGGGGGGCGAGGTGCGGCCGATCGAGGGGCCCCGGGCCTGGGAGCTGCCTCCGACGGTCGCCGCGCAGGACTACGGCGATCTCGAGCATCAGGTCTCCCTGCGGCGCATGCTCGAGCGCCTCGACCTGGTCGTCGCCGCCGAGGGCTCCGAGCTGGGAGACTTCGAGGGCGCCGTGGAGAGCGGCAACGTGGATGCCTGTCTGGCCCTCTCGCGGATGGCCGAGGGGCTCGCGCAGCTCGTCGAGCAGCGGGCGGAGTGCCTGGCCGAGCTGTGCGCGTCCAGCCCACAGGGCTCCCCGGCGGTGGCCCTGCGGACGAGCCACGGGCGCCTGTTCTCGGCGCCCGCAGTGCGGCGCATCGTCCTGCCGCCCGTGCGCGAGGCCGCCGAGCGGCACGGCGCGCGGTTGCTGGTGCCCGAGGCGCAGGTGGAGCAGGGCGCGGCCTGTGCCGGGGCCCTCGAGCTGACCCTGCGCGACCTGCAGGAGCCCCGGCCTTGAACTCGCTCGGACTCCTCGACCTGCTGGTGATCGCCGGCACCCTGCTGGTCGTGACCCTGCTCGGCGCGCGCCTCGCGGGGCGGCAGGAGAGCGTGCGCGACTTCTTCCTCGGCGGGCGCAAGCTGCCCTGGTGGGCGGTGGCGGCCTCGATCGTGGCCACGGAGATCAGCGCGGTGACCTACGTGTCGCTGCCGTCGGTGGTGTGGCGGCCAGGGGGGGACCTGACGTACCTGCAGCTGGGCCTGATCGGGTCCCTGGTGGCCAAGGCGGTCGTGGCCATGGTGCTGGTGCCGGCCTACTTCGAGAGGGAGATCTACAGCCCCTACGACTACATGGGCGCCCGCCTGGGCGGCGGCGTGCGGCGCGCGACGACGGTGCTGTTCTCGATCGGCGGCGTGCTCGGGCAGGCGGCGCGCGTGTACCTCGTGGCGGTGGTGCTCGAGGTGCTGCTGGCCCGGGAGCTGGGGGCGGTGCAGGACGCGGTCGGCGTGTCGCCGTTGGTGTCGTCGGTGATCCTGATCGGCATCGTCTCGGTGCTCTGGACCTGGATGGGGGGGATCGCGGCGATCGTCTGGACGGACGCTCTCCTGTTCCTCTTGTTCCTGGTGGGCATCGCGGTCCTGCTCGTGTCGGCCGCGGCCGGCGTGGACGGCGGGCTGAGCGCGGCCCTGAGCGAGGGAGTCCGGGAGGGCAAGGCGCGGCTGTTCGACACGACTCCGACTCTCCTGGAGCCCTACACCCTGTGGGTCGCGCTCATCGCGGCGCCCCTCTGGTTGATCGGGCCCTACGGGACCGACCAGCTGATCGTGCAGCGGCTCTTCTCCTGCCGCGACGCCGGGGAGGCGCGCAAGGCGATGCTCGCGAGCTACGCGGCGGTGGCGGTCACGCTGCTGGTGGGGATGGTGGGGATCGTCCTCTTCGCCTATCTGCGAGAGAACCCGCCGGAGCCCGAGGTGGCGCGGTTGCTTGAGGAGCGGCCGGATCGGCTCGTGCCGGTCTACGTCCTGACCTCCTTGCCGGACGGCCTGAGGGGGCTCGTGGTCGTGGGGGTCTTCGCGGCGGCCATCTCGAGCCTGGACTCGATCCTGTCGGCCCTGGCCCAGACGAGTGGCCGGCTGCTGTTCCGCGAGGGCGACGACGAGGCGCGTGAGCTGCGCCGCTCGCGCATGCTCGTGCTCGCCTGGGGTGTCGCCCTGTGCGTGGTTGCGGTCGGCATGCAGCCCCTGCACGACCGCTACGGCTCGATCCTCGACCTGGCCCTCGCGACCGCGACCTACACGGCGGGCGCGTTGATCGCGGGCTTCTTCCTGGCCTTCCTGCCCCACGGCCGGGACGGGCGCGGGCTGGTGTGGTCGTCGGCCCTCTCGATCCTGGCGGTGCTGGCCCTGGCCTGGCCCGAGGTGGAGCCCCGCGGCTGGATCCGGGCGGCGACCGCGGCCTACGCCGTCCTCTGGGTCGTCCTGGTGCTCCGGCCCGGCCGCGCTGGCGGGGCGCCGCGGATGGCCGAGCTCGCCTCGACGGTCTGGATGGGACTGGGATGCCTGGTGGTGGTGGTGATCGGAGAGGTGGGCCACGGGACCGTGGCCACGCCGGAGGGGGGGACACGGGTCCAGCCCGTCGCCTACCCCTGGTTCGTGGTGGTCGGCGCCAGCGTGGCCTTCGTGTGGGGTTGGCTGCTCGCGCGGCCGAAGTCCTCGTCCTGAACCGCGGGAGAATCCGTCATGAATCGACTGTCCTCACTCCTCCTCTTCGGACTGGCGCCCTTGATCCTCGCCTGTCGCTCCACGGACCAGAGCGAGGCGCTCGCCCAGGTCGAGGGGCTGCGCGTCACGCTCGAGGAGCTCTACCTCGCCTTCAACTTCGACCCGGGCGTCGAGCCGGACTGGGCGACCCAGCGGCGCATCTACCTCGAGGGCGCGACCTTCGTGCCGCCCATCAGCCCGGGTCGCGCGCCGGTGGGGGAGGACACCGAGACCTTCCTGGAGGGGTTCCGGCAGTACGCCACGAGCCCGCCCTTCTCGGCGACCGGCTTCCACGAGCGCATCATCGGTACGCGCATCTCGGTCTTCGGGGGCGTGGCCCACGCCTTCGTGCTCTTCGAGGGCTTTTGGCCAGGGGATGGGGTGACTCGTACCCGCGGCATGGACAGCCTGCAGTTCGTGCACGACGGCGAGGGCTGGCGCCTCTCGGCCTTCGCCACCCAGTACGAGGGGCCGGGAGTGTCTCTCCCGGCGGAACTCTGAGCACCGACCACGCCCCGGGCCACCCGGGGCCGCCACCAGGGCCATGGTCCTGCTGTCAGGCGGGCCCGGCGGTGTCCCGACCGTTCTCCGTCGTGCGCAAGCACAGGAGCAGGACGGCGAGGGCGAGCCCGATCCCCATCAGCGTCCAGCGCAGCCAGGCCGCCTCCACCAGCCAGATCGAGAGGCTGAAGGTCAACAGGATCAGGCCGTAGGCCTTGCGCTTCGCCTCCCGCGGCACCGTGTGATCCTCCTGCCACTGGGCCAGGTAGGGGCCGAAGATGCGGTTCTCCAGCAGGCGCTGGTGAAAGCGCGGGGACGAGCGCGCGAAGCAGGCCACCGCCACCAGCAAGAAGGGCGTGGTCGGCAGCACCGGCAGGAAGGCGCCCAGGGCTCCCAGGGCCGTGAAGGTCAGTCCACAGCCGAGGAGCAGGTAGCGGGCGAGGCCGGTGCGACGCGGGGGGTCGGGGTCGTCCATCGGGGAAGCGAACACTCTACCCGGGCTCATCGGGTGGAGACCGGCGGCGCCGCTCGGGGATTCCCGGCGGATTCCCCGGAAGGGGCCTCACCTGGTCCGGTCCGGGGCGATGGGAGGCCCCGCGCTGCCGCTCGGCCGCCTGGGGGCGGCTCGGGAGGAGCTTCCTCCTCGTGAGCAGGGCGGTCCGGCGCCCGGGGCTCATCGCTCACACTCCCGAAGCTACGGGAGCAGCACCTTGTCGATGACGTGCATCACGCCACTGGTGGTCTCGATGTCGGCCGTGACGACCCGGGACTCGTTGATGAACGCGCCCTTCTCCTCGTCCAGGCGGACGCGCACGTCCGAGCCGCCCAGGGTCCCGACCTTGCCGTTCTCCAGCTGGTCCGCGTAGACCCGACCGGGGACGACGTGGTACTTCAGGACGGCCTGCGGCTGACGGGCTCCTGAGCACACCCGAGGTGGGTGCATCCGGCGACTGCCGGGCGGCGAAGCCTCCACTGCCATGGAGATCTTCACCCTGGACCGGGAGGTGGTCGTCGACCGCCCCATCGCTGAGACCTTCGCCTTCGTCGACAAGCAGTTGAAGGGCCCCTACCAGCGGTGGGTGCACAGCCACGAGTTCGAGGACCTGGGCGACTGCACGCGCGTCCTGGACCACGTGGAGTACGCCGTGCCCGGCGGGTCGTTCGTCGAGCGGCAGCTCGTCCGCCCTGAGCTCGAGCGGATCTTCGACTACCGGACGGAGCGCCTGCTCGAGCTCCTGGGTGACGGCCGATCGGAGAGCTTGGCGCGCAGCTGAGGCTGTCCCGCGCGAGCAGCCTGCGCCCTGCCGCGCCGGGGCCTCCGCGCAGGCCGCTGTCTCGAGGGCCTGGCGAGCCAACCTCGGAAAGCTGGCGCAGGAGAGCCTCTCCTGCATAAGCTCTCCTCTGTTGCCCCGCACGCAGGGGGTGCCCTGCCCTTAGGTCGTCGCTCGATTCCAGGAGGACGTTCTCCATGAAACCCTGGCTCTACCACTCGCTGCCGATCGTGCCCGTCGTCCTGGCCGGCCTGGTGCACACCAGCACCGCAGGCACCGCAGCGGAGGACGCCGTCGTGACCGGCGGCCGGTCGCTCGTCGCGGCCCACGCCGCGCGTGGTGGTGACGACGCCCCGCAGCTCTCCTTCAGCTTCGATGACGAGCAGCGCGCCTGGCTCGACTTCTTCCCCCTCGCCTTCCGCCGCGGAGTGCGCGGCCTGCGGATGGGGGAGATGACCCTCGCAGAACGCCGCGCGACCCACGCGCTGCTGCGGGGCATGTTGAGCGAGGAGGGCTACCTGCGGGTGCAGTTCATCCGCGAACTCGAGGAGGTGCTGAACGCGATGGAGGGCGGCAACAGCCGCACGCGGGTGATCGGCGACTACGCCGTGCAGCTCTTCGGGGCGCCGGGCTCCGGCGAACCCTGGGCCTTCAAGATGGAGGGGCACCACCTGTCGCTCAACGCGACCCTGGTGGGTGACGGCTTCCGTGGCACGCCGCTGTTCCTGGGCGCGAGCCCGGCCGAGGTGCGGGCGGGCGAGCACGCCGGTGCGCGCGCCCTGGCGCCCCTGCGGGAGCGGGCCTACGACCTGCTCGAGTCCCTCGACGACGAGCAGCGGGCGCTCGCCCAGGGCAGCGACACGACACGCCTCCCGGGCCTGGGCCGTGGCGGGCCGCTACCCGACCCCGCCGAGCCCAGCGGCCTGGCGGCGGCGGACATGAACGACGGACAACGAGCCCTGCTCTTGAGCCTGGTGGAGGCCTACACCGAGAACCTGCGCGAGGACTTCGCGGTCGAGGAGCTGCGTCGCATGCGTGCGGCGGGTGTCGAGCGCCTGCACTTCCTGTGGCGCGGCTCGATGGAGCGCGGTGAGCCCCACAGCTATCTCGTCCAGGGGCCGACGCTCCTGGTCCAGCTCGACGCCATCGCCGACGGCGGCGGCGACGACGCCAACCACCTGCACGCTCAGTGGCGCGACCCCGAGCGGGACCACGGCGCGGACCTCATCGCGCGCCACCTGGAGCGGCAGCACGGCGAGTAGCTCCGCGCGCAGCCGTCAGTTCAGTGCCTGTATCCCCGGGTGGTCCGGGCCGTAGCGCTCCGCTCGGAACAGGGCGTAGGGCGGTGCCTTGCCCGCGTGCTCCGGAGGCTCGATGTCGCCGCCGTGCACGTTGTAGTAGTCCCAGACGATGTGGCCCTCCGGCGTGACCTCGAAGATGCGCCCCGGCACGCCGGAGCAGACGATCGTGTTGCCGTTGGGGAGTCGTCGGGCTCCGGAGACGAAGGCCGAGAAGAAGGTCTCCGGGTCCGCGTAGCTCCAGCTCGGCTCGTCGGGGCCGAAGGGCCGCTCCAGCTCGCGCAGGAAGCCCGTGGCCGGGTCGAGGGGCAGGGTCAGCTCGAGCACCTCCGAGAAGCTCTCTCCGCTCGGTCGCCGCCCGCCGTTGTTGAGCACGAGCAGCCGCAGGTCGTCCTCGCTCCCGAGCCAGGTCGGGTCGTGCTGGTAGAAGAGCTTCTGGTCGTTCTCGCCGCCCAGTCCGTAGTTCTGAGGGTTGCCCCAGCGCCAGAGCAGGTCTCCGCCGCGGTTCCAGCGTCCGCCCTTGGAGGTCGCCGCCTCCTCGCGGCTGGTGGAGTGGTCGATGACGAAGATCTCTCCCATCTCCGGAGAGCTGAGCACGATCAGGTCGAGCTCGGCGTTGTAGTCCACGGCGTTGGTGTGCATCCAGTCCCCGGACTTGTCCCACTCCTTGGGCGGCGGGCCATCGGGCTCCTCCTCCTCGTCATCGTCGCCCCCCGCGTAGCCGATGGCGGCCATCTGGCGCTTCATCTCCTCGGCCGCCTTGCGCTGTTCATCGCTGATCTGGGCGGGGGGCACGAAGCCGAAGTTGACGTCGATGCGTCCCGGGTGGTCCGAGGGTTTCCCGTGGTTCGGCAGGGCCGGGTCGCGGTCCTGCACCAGGTGGTCCCAGGCGTGCCAGGACCAGACGATCTCGGCGCCCTCGGGAGGGGTGGGGCGAATCTCGTAGACCGCGTCGGGCCACAGGCCGGCGGCACCCACGCCCTCGGGGTGGCGGCCCATCGCCACGGCCTCCTCGGCGGACTTGCGCTCCCAGGCGATGAACAGCAGGTTGCCGTTCGGCAGTGCCTCGAGGTCGTGGTGCTGGCAGGCGAGCTCGTCGGAGAACTCGAAGCGCCAGAGGACCTCACCGTCGGGGGCGAAGCGGGTCAGGAAGCCCCCGATGCCGCCGCCCCTGAAGTGGATGTCCTCGTCCTGGCGACCGCAGTGGAGCAGGCTCCCGTCGTCCATCAGGTAGCTCCAGCCCCCGGGAGCGAGCCCCGTCTCCCAGGTGTGAACGGGCTCGCCCGCGAGGTCGAGCAGGTGCACCTGCGTGGAGTTGAGGGGCATCAAGAGGGTCGCGCCCTCCATGGCGCCGGCCTCGGCCAGGAGCAGGCCGCGCTCGCCCTCCAGGTGCTCGTGCTCGCGGGCCGACATGAGCCCGCTCAGGTCGGGGGGCTCGGGCTCCTCGTCGGCGGCGGGGGCCGCCTCGTCGACCTCGGGCTCTCCGCCCCCCGAGCAGGATCCGAACAGGAGGGCGGCGGTGAGGAAGAGAGCGGCCTGGGACCGGTGCGTGGATCGGGGGATTCGCATGGGATGAGCATGGGGTAAGGGGAGCCACCTGACAATTGACCTCGAGGATCTCTCCGGGTGCCTCTGGACTGGCGCTCGAGGAGGCCGCTCCGTCCCCGAATCGGTTCAGTCCGCCTCGCGCGCCGCCCGTGCAAGGCTCCGCCGGCAACGGCAGAGAGGCCATTCTCCTCAACCCGGACTCCAGGCACACCTCACCACGCCGGGAGTGCAGAATGGAGACCTTCCGCGACCCCTACCCGGACCTCCGAGCCATGCGCGCGATCCGACTCAGCCCCCTGGCGCTCTTCCTGTGCGGCGCCCCCCTCTTCGCAGGCGACATCGAGTGGAAGACGAGCCTGGGCGACTCCCTGCGCGAGGCGGGGGCGTCACAGCGGGTGGTCTTCCTCGCCGTCAACATGGATGGAGAGCGGGCCAACGACCGCATGGTGAAGGAGGTCTACAAGGACAAGGCGATCCAGGCCCTGGCCGAGCGCACGATCAACCTGGTCGCCTCGAACGACACCCACGCCGCCGACGGCAAGCGCTGTCCGCGCTTCGATGGCCTCACCTGCAAGGAGCACCGGCAGGTGGACGCGGACGCGCGGGCCGAGGTGCTCGCGCCGGATGCCCGGGGCTACGTGGTTGCGCCCCAGCACGTCTTCCTCGACCCGAAGGGCGAGGTGATCCTCTCGGTGCCCTACGAGGTCAAGGTGCACGAGCTCGAGTGGTGCTTCGTCGCGGCCCTGAAGGCGGTCGACCCGGACCTCGACCTGGAGGCTTCGGAGGACGCCCTGCCCCCCAAGCGCCTGGTCATGGGTGACGTGTACTCGCTCGGCGAGGCGTCCCAGGCCGCGCCCCTGACGCGCGAGGCTGCCCTGGAGCTGATCTCCCAGCTCAAGAAGGGGCTGGTCCGCGGGCGCGAGCTGCGGGAGTCGCGCCGCAAGCTGGCCATGGCGGACGAGCGGGAGGCCCGCGAGTACCTGCTCAACGTCCTGCGCACGGTCCCGGGGGCTGGTGGCGGCGGACGCGGCGGCGGCGGCGCCGGTGGTGGTGGCGGCGGTGGTGGCGGCCGAGGGAACAACGCCGGGAGGAACCCGAACGACACGCGGCCCCAGCTCATGCACTGGATCGGCGCCAACTCCCCCGTGAGCTACTGGGAGGTCGCCGTGGAGTTCATCGGCGAGAACGACCTCGCCCTGCGCAGCGAGGCGGTGCTGGCCCTCGAGCAGCTCGGCGCGAAGGAGGCGGTCAGGCCGCTCCTCAAGCGCCTGCGCAAGGAGGATGACGAGTCGGTCCACAAGAACATCCTGCGCGCGCTCGGCACCTGCGGGGCGGACGACAAGGCTGCTCGCAAGGCCCTGCTCAAGCAGGCCAAGTCGGACAAGCACCCGCTCTTGCAGATCAACGCCACCGTGGCCCTGGGCTGGCTGGCGAGTGACGAGGACGTGGACGAGTTCCTGGCCGAGGTCTTCCTCGAGGGAGAAGAGACCTCCCTGCGGACGGCCGCCGTCCTGGCCATGGCGGTCACCCGCAACGAGGCCTGGGTCGAGCCCCTCAAGGCCGCCCTCGAGGAGGGGGAACTGGAGCCCCAGCTCGAGCCCGTCATCATCACGGCCCTGTCGGTGATCGAGGGGGGCCCCCTCAAGTCCATCGAGGGCCTCGTCAACCGCTTCTGCGCCGACGAGCTCGTGCGCGAGCGCATCTTCGGCGGCGGCCGGACCCGCGGGGACGATGACGGTGGCGGCGGCCGTGGCCGCGGTCGTGGCCGCGGCGGTCGCGGCGGCGACGAGCCCGGTCAGGACGAATGATCGCGGCGCCGATCGTTGCGGCGTTCCTGGCCGTCGGCACTCCGCCCTCGGAGGCTCTGGTCCTGGAACCCCTGACGAGCCCCTGTGGTCCGAAGAGCGAGCTGCCCCACCTGGTCGCCCTCCCCGGCGGAGGGGTGGCGATGAGCTGGGTCGAGCGCGAGGGGCCGACGGCGGGGACGATGAAGGTCGCGACCCGTGCCGGCGAGGACTGGGGCGCGCCCCGCACGGTCCTGCAGGCCGACGACCTCTTCCTCAACTGGGCGGACTTCCCCTCCGTGCAGGTCCTGGAGGGGGGCGCGATGATGGCCCACTGGTTGCGCAAGACCGGCGAGGGCTATGCCTACGGGGTCGAGTTCACGGTCGCGGCGAGCGCGCTCGCGCCCTGGTCGGCGCCGCGCTGGCTGCACGAGGACCGCTCACCCACCGAGCACGGCTTCGTCTCGATCGCGCCGGTCGACCGCGACACCTTCGGCGCGCTCTGGCTCGACGGGCGGCAGATGGCTGGCGCCGAGCATGGAGAGCATGGAGCGGGCGAGATGGCCATCTACTTCCGGACCGTCGAGGCGACCGGAGAGCTTGGAGAGGAGGTGCTGCTCGACGCTCGCGTCTGTGACTGCTGCCAGACGAGCCTGGCCCAGGTGGGAGGGGGCGATCTGGTGGCGACCTATCGCGACCGCTCCGCCGAGGAGATCCGCGACGTGTCGAGCGTGCGCCGCGAGGGCGGCGCATGGTCGAGGCCGACGAGCGTGCACGACGACGGCTGGCTGATGCCCGGCTGCCCGGTGAACGGCCCGCGCACCGTCGTGCGCGGCGGCCTCGAGGCGACGGCCTGGTACACGGGCGTGGGCGAGGGCGGCGGCAGCGTGCTGCTCGCCTTCCGCGGGGCGGGTGACGAGACCTGGAGCACGCCGATCGACGTGGACGACGGCCTGCCCGTGGGGCGCGTCGACCTGCTCTTCGCCGACGACGCCTCGGTCCTCGTCGCCTGGCTCGAGGCCGGAGCGTCGGCCAGCACGGCCACCTGGCGGGTGCGCCGCGTGCAGCGCGACGGCGAGCTCGGGGACGCCCTCGACCTGGCCGAGGTCCCCAACGAGCGCTCGAGCGGCTTCCTGCGCATGGCCCGCGAGGGGGACGACGCGCTGCTCGCCTGGACCGCCGCCACGCCCGAGCGCGGCGTGCGCCTGGCGCGGGTGAGCTGGCGCTGAGGGGGCTCAGCGCTGCGGTCGTCGCCGCATCGCCTTGTCTTCCTTCTTCAGCAGCCAGGCGTTCGGATCGACGACGACCTCCTCCGCGCCGTTGGTCTTGAGCAGGCCCTTGCCCTTCTTCATCTCGACCCGGTGCAGCTCGCCGTCGAGGCTGACCTCG
>CAZQAT010000054.1:0-29268 GCA_964591315.1 uncultured Planctomycetaceae bacterium | reverse complement strand
GGCGCGCCCACTCGAACGAGGATTCCCTCAGCGCACCTCGTGTTCGAGCCGCTGGTGTTCCCAGGCGCCTTGCGGCGCTCTCTCTCAGCGGGCGCGGCGGACGCGCTGCTCTCCGGATGTCTGGGGTGAGGGCAGCATGCGGTGGTAGTAGCGGGCAAGGCCACCGAAATGCAGGCGCCCCTCCTCATTGCCACGCTCCTTCATCCA
Organism: uncultured Planctomycetaceae bacterium; assembly: GCA_964591315.1. GTDB lineage: Bacteria > Planctomycetota > UBA1135 > UBA1135 > JABACD01. The sequence goes on along the minus strand of CAZQAT010000054.1, from coordinate 29,061 downwards.
GCCAGCTGCCCGCCGCAGGTGCTCGATGCGCTGCTCGAGGTCGGCTCCGCCCTCGTAGGCCGCGTTGACCTCCTCCTCGGACGCGCCTTGCAGCTGGAGATTGCCGGCCTCGACGAGGGGGAAGAGCTGGCCGGCAGCTGTCTCCCAGCCCATCTGCTCGTAGAGCTTCGCGGCCCGGGTCATCACGCGGACCCGCGTCCCGAGGTCGGAGAAGTCCACCCGGCGGGCCTCCCGGGGCTGCTCATCGCGAGCAGCCGCTCCGCCCTCGGCGCTGTTCGCCTTGTAGTAGCGGGCCAGGCCCCCGACGATGTCGGCGCGCTCGTCGGCTCCCCTCTCGCGCAGCAAGGCGGCGGCACCGCGCAAGAGACCGATCCGGCGTCGCAGGTCGGCGCCGCCCTGGGAGGCCTCCGCGACCTCCTCGCGTGAGGCGCCGGCGAGGTGCAGCTTGGCCGCCTCCACGAGGGCCCAGAGCTCATCGGCAGCCTCCGCACGGTCGATCCTCTCGTAGATCCCGGCGACATCCGCGAGGAGCTTGATGCGAGTCTCGAGCTCGTTGAAGTCGAAGTGCCTGCGGTCTCCCCGACCGTCATCGCGGTGGCGGCCCTGGCGCTCGTCGTGCCGGTCATGGTGGTCGCCATGGTCGTCGTGGCGCCAGTGATGGTCCTCCTCAGCGCGGTGACGGTCCCGGCCCTCGTCGTGGTCGCCGTGCCGGCCGTCGTGGTCGTCATGATCTTCGTGACGCCCGTGGTGGTCATCCTCGTCGTGGTGATCGGACCAGTGCTCGTGCTCCTCCTCGAGCTCCATCCAGACCTCCTCGAGCTCGTGAGCCCGCAGGCGCAGTTCGACCTCCATCTCGTGGAGGTCCATCTCCCGCTCACGGAGCTTCATCTCCTGCTGACGGAACTCGAGCTCCCAACGCCGGTGCTCCAGCTCGAGCTCTTGCTCGTAGCGATCCAGCTTCTCCATCCGCTCACGATGCTCGAGCTCCCACTTGCGGTGCTGGAGCTCCAGCTCGTGCTCCATGCGCTGGAGCTTCATCTCCATACGCCGGTGCTCGAGCCCCTCGCGGTGCTCCTCGAGCTCGTGGTGGTCGGTCGTTGCGGCCCCGGCCAGGGAAGGGGCAGCGAGGGCCAGGCTCAGGGCGGAGACGCTGAGGAGACGCTTCATGGACATGGTGTTCTCTGTCGAGGTTGGGGGAAACGCGGGCCGTCTCATCCTACGGGTCGCGCCACCCCGTGGTGTTTCCATCGTGTAGGGTCGACTCCTTTTCGCCTCCAGGCAGAGCCCCTCGTGCCTCTTCCGAGGCACTCTCCCGCCCTTGAGACGCTCGAGGAGCCCGCGCCCGCTCGTCCATGGGCCAGGGCCCGGCTACCAAGGGCGCGACACTCACTCCTGGTGGCGTCTACGCCTTCTCCTGGTATTCAGCGCTGGCGCCTCGTTACCGTGGGGACCCCCCCCGAGCTCTGAAGCTCGCCTTCCCCCACCCGCCAATTCACCGTCATGCGCCAAGCCACCTGGTCCTCGATCTTCGTACTCCTCTCCATGCTTGCGACCTCCTGCTCATCGACCCGCCTCACGGCGTCGGTGGGGCACGACTACATGGTCGACAGCTCCCTTCCCGTCGACGAAATGACAGCGGGCGGACTCGAGCTCAGCAGTGGGCCGGAGGAGGGAGGCTTTGGCTTCGAGCTCGGGTACCGCCATAGCAGCGGCAGCTTTGCGGGCGACAAGCTCGAGCTGGGGGAGGTGTACGTGGGGCCTCGCTACGAGTGGCAGTTGGATCGGCTGCGTCCGTTCCTCGCGGTAGGTGCCAGCCTGCTCGATAGCGATTGGCGCATCGGTGGCGTCACTCAAGGCGGCGGGCTCGACCTGGGCTGGTACGCTTCCGCTGGAGTGGACTACCAGATCATGGAGAGCCTCTTCCTCGGCCTCGCACTGCGGCGTACCTTCAATCACTTCGACGCCGCCCCCATGTTCGAAGATGAGCTCGACAATGTGAATGCCTGGCAGCTCGCGTTGCGGCTCGGGTACAGCTTCTGATCCCCAGAGTTCTCCCGACTTCCTGTCCGGCTTCCATAGGAATGGGGTAGGCGCCGGCGCGTCCGCATGGCCGCCGAACAGATCTACCCGGAGCCACCCGGCTTCGAGGATGCCCAGGAAGCTCTCGACCGAGCGCTGCATCGTCACTGGGACGACCCCGCAGCCGGTCGGCGGTGCTATTCTCGTCCGGATGACCGAGCCCGAGGAGGACCCGCCCCGCCTGCGGCGTGCCGAGGCCGTATTGCGCCGGCGCACTTCGCGCATCGTGCTGGTGCTGGAGCAGGCCTGGAACGACGAGAACGTGCAGGCGGTCCTGCGCACGGCCGAGAGCTTCGGGGTGCAGCACGTGTGGTCCGTGCGCCATCCCCACGGGCGGCGGCGGGTGCAGCGCTCGGTGACCCGGGGCAGCCACGACTGGCTGAGCCTGCGGACCTTCGAGACCAGCGCGGAGCTGCTGGAGGCCCTGCGCGCGGAGGGGCTCACGATCTGGGCCTCGGACCTCTCCTCACCGGCCGAGGTGGTCGCCTCGGCCGCGGACCTGCGGCCCGTGCCCGAGCGCGTGGCCCTGGTCATCGGCCGCGAGGTGGACGGCGTCAGCGACGAGCTCCTGGCCGCGGCGGACCGGCGCCTCTACCTGCCGATGCAGGGCTTCACCGAGTCCTTCAACCTGTCCGTGGCCACGGCCCTATTCCTGCAGCGCCTGTTCGACGCGGACCCGGAGCTGGTGGGGGCCATGGACGAGACCGAGCGCGCCGTCCTGCGCGCCTCCTGGTACCCGCGTCTCGGCGGCCGCGACGAGCGCAAGCGCGCGCGCTACGCCGAGCACCTCGGCGCTCCCCCCGAGCCCTGGGACGTCCCGCGCCCGCTCGACGAGCACCGCCGGCCGCGCTTCAAGAAGCGGGCCCTGTGGCGGCGGGAGGAGAGCTGAGGGAGGCCCTCCTTCGGAAGGAGAGGTCACGGAGCGCTCCGTGAGGATGGTCGTGCAGCGGAGCCCGGGGACCCTCCTCGATGATTCACGGCGATTGCCCCGGGGGAGCGCGGGCGTCCTTCGCTAGAGTCGCGCGCGTCCCGAGCGCTCGCCCACGTGCCCTTCCTCCACTTCCTGCTCCAGAACCGCCGCTACCTGCTGTTCGGCTTCCTCTTGAGCTTCGTCTCGAGCTTCGGGCAGACCTGGTTCATCGGCCTGTTCAAGGAGCAGCTGCTGCAGGAGTACGGGCTGACCCACGGCAGCTACGGCTCCTGGTACGCCCTGGCGACCCTGTCGAGCGCCTTCTGCCTGTCCTGGGTCGGGCGCTGGATCGACCGCGTCGACCTGCGCGCCTACACCGCCTTCGTCTGTGTCGGTCTGGCCCTGGCCTGCCTCCTGATGTCCAGGGAGGAGGGGCTGGCGCTGCTGGTGCTGGCCCTCTTCGGGCTGCGCCTCTTCGGCCAGGGGCTCGCCTCCCACACCTCGAGCACCGCCACCGCGCGCTACTTCGACGCCCAGCGGGGGAAGGCCCTCAGCGCCGTGGGGATGGGGCACCCCTTCGGCGAGGCGGTGCTGCCCCTCACGGTCATCGGACTGTTCTCCGTGCTCGGCGCCTGGCGCGAGGCCTGGCTCCTGTGCGCCGGGGTGGTGGCGCTGCTGTTGACCCCCGGCGTGCTGTGGCTCCTGCGAGGTCACGGGGAGCGCCACGCGCGCCTGATCGAGCGCATCGAGCGCGAGGCCAGCGCGAGCGACGGCAGCTGGCAGTGGTCCGCACGCGACGTGCTGCGGGACGGGGGCTTCTACCTCCTGATGCCCGCGGTCCTGGCGCCGCCCTTCATCGGCACGGCGCTCATGTTCCACCAGGACGTGCTGCGGGACTCGATGGGCTGGAGCCCGGAGCTCTTCGCCTCGAGCTTCGTGGTCTTCTCCCTGGCCCAGGTCGTGACCGCACCCGTGGCCGGCGTCCTCGTGGACCGCTTCACCGCCCGGCGCCTCCTGCCGACCTTCCTCCTGCCCTATAGCGCGGCCCTCTTCACCGTCAGCTTCTTGCGCGGAGAGGGCCTGGTGTTCGTCCTCATGCTCGGCATGGGCGTCAGCTCCGGCATCGCGATGTCGGTGGTGGGGGGCACCTGGGCCGAGCGCTACGGGGTCAAGCACCTGGGGGCGATCCGCAGCCTGGTGACCGTGGTGATGGTGATGTCCACGGCCCTGGCGCCGCCGGTCCTGGGCTGGTGCATCGACGGGGGGATCGGCATGGGGAGCCTGTGCCTGGCCCTGGGGGTCTACACCCTGGTGGCCTCGGGGCTGGTGCTGGGGGTGGGTGAGGGGCGCCTGCCTCGCCGGGCCTGACCGCATCGGAGAGGGCTTCGGGGGCGGGCGGCCTCGGGGCGGCGGTGAGGATGGACGGTCCCGGCTTCGCCGCGCGCATTTGCTAGGGTCCGCGCCCCATGCACGCACCGACCCGGCTCCTCCTCCTGACCTGTCTGCTCTCCTCCTGCTCCACCTGGGAGCCCCTGATCGAGCCCGGGGGCTTCGAGGGCTGGCACGCCCGGCCCGGGGGGGCCTGGGAGTGGCAGGACGACGTGCTGGTGGGCACCAGCGAGCGAAGCGAGGCGCGCCACGGCCTGCTCGTGAGCGACGACTCCTTCGAGGACTTCGAGGCGCGCTTCGAGTTCCGGGTCGTGCGCGGCTGCAGCGGGTTCTACTTCCGGGTGAAGGAGGTCGAGCAGAGCTTCGGCGTGAAGGGCTTCCAGGCCGAGGTGGATCCGACGAACGAGACGGGCGGCCTGTACGAGACCGCCGGCCGGGCGTGGGTGGTCAGGCCGGACCCGGAGCTGATGCTGGGGCTCTACGAGGCCGGGGCCTGGACGCGCATGAGCGTGCGCGCCGAGGGGGGCGACGTGGAGGTGCGGGTCAACGGCGTCGTCACCTCGGCCTTGACCGACGACCCGGGGCGGCGCGAGGGGCACTTCGCGCTCCAGCTCCACGGCGGGCAGGATCTGCACGTGGAGTACCGGGGGCTGGAGCTGCGCAAGCTCTGAGGCGCGCAGGAGCTCCGTGGACGCGCACACCGATCCCCCGACGCTCCCCAGCGAGGCCCCTCGCAAGGCCAGCGCCTGTGCCGTGGTGTTGGACGTCGACGGGCGGGTGCTCCTGCACCGGCGCTCCGACAACGGCTGCTGGGGGCTGCCCGGCGGGGGTATCGAGCGCGGGGAGACCGCCGAGCAGGCCGTGGTGCGGGAGGTGCGAGAGGAGACCGGCTACGAGGTCGAGGCCGAGCGTCTGGTGGGGGTCTACTCGGACCCGGAGCTGACCTCGATCACCTACCCCGACGGGAGCACGGTGGCCTACGTGGCCCTGGCCTTCGGCTGCCGGGTCACGGGGGGCGCTCCGGCCCTGAGCGATGAGAGCCTCGAGGTGGGCTGGCACGACGCCGCGGCCCTGCCCGACTCGGTCTCCCCGGGCCACCGGCAGCGGATTCGAGACGCCCTGGAGGAGAGCGGGCGGGCCTTCATGAGGTAGGAGCCCGGGCGCGAGGACAGCCACGCTGGGCTGGGGACACACGGCCTTGCCGGGCTGCACCGGCGAGCACATCGACCTCCAGACCGTGGAGAGCGACCTGCGCACCCCGCGCATCGGCCTGTGCCCGTCACCGATGCGCTAGGCTGTCGCGAGTGATGAAGATCCTCCTGCCCACGCTCCTGCTCTCGCTCGCCATCGGCGGCTCTGGAGAGCCACTCGACGCCGCCCGCACCTTCTGGGAGGGCTGGCGCGAGGTGGCGAAGCCCGAGAAGGCCTACTCCGCCGCGCCGGTCGCGAAGGAGCGCGTCCTGCTCTGGGTGCCCAAGGGCTCGAGCAGGTCGAAGCTCAAGAAGACCAGCGAGAAGACCGTCAAGCTCTTCGACGCCCTGTTCGAGGATGCGCCTCACGTGGAGGGGGCCACCCCGCGCACGGCGGTGCTGTTCGAGCTCGTCGGGCCCAAGAGCCTCGAGGCCGCCACCGGCCACGCCGCGGCCCAGGTCCCGCGCCTCGCCGGCTGGGCCGCCTCCGCCAGGAGCGGCACCGGCTTCGTGCTCGAGGAGCCCCTGGCCGCGGGCTGGATGAAGAGCGTGCCCGGGGTCGAGGTCTGGAGCCCCGAGAACGAGCTCGCCAACCGCCTCGCGCGCCTCCTGACCCTCGAGCGCTTCGGCCGCCAGCCCCACTGGCTGGCCCAGGGCCTCGCCTGGCACCTGGAGATCGGCGTCTGCAAGGACGTCTACTGCTTCCCCTACCGCACGGGCTTCGTCTCGAAGAAGGAGCACAGGAGCTGGCCGCGCATGCTCGCCGACCAGATGGAGGCCCGCGGCGAGCGTCCCGTGGAGATGGCCGAGCTCGCTGGCTGGCGCCGCAACTCCTGGGACGCCCCCCGGGCGGGCCTGGCCTGGGGCGCGGCGACGATGCTGGCGGAGCACTACGAGGACGAGCTGCCCCGGGTCCTGGCGGCCTTCGCGGCCCTGCGCGTGAAGGACGGCCGGGACGTGGCCGCGGACGGCAGCTGGACCTGGATCCCGGACCACGAGATCCCCGCGGAGGGCCAGCTCGAGCTCCTCGACCGGGAGCTGGGGGTCGACTTCCTGACGGAGCTGGGCCGCTTCGCGAGGAAGCCGAAGCGCTACCGACGGCCGCGCTGACAGGGGGGGCCGCGCTTCGTACCCTGGTGCCATGCAGCTCACCCTCGCGCGCCCCGACGACTGGCACCTGCACCTGCGCGACGGCGCGGCCCTGGGTACGACCGTGCCCGCCACCGCGTCGGTCTTCGGGCGGGCGATCGTGATGCCGAACCTGGTGCCGCCGGTGACGACGGTCGAGGCGGCGGATGCCTACCGAGCGCGGGTCCTCGAGGCGCTGCCCGCGGGCGCGCGCTTCGAGCCGCTGATGACCCTCTACCTGACCGACAACACGAGCGCCGCGGAGATCCGGCGCGCGGCGGACTCGCCCCACGTGGCGGCCTGCAAGCTCTACCCCTCCGGAGCGACGACGAACTCGGACGCGGGAGTCACGAGCCTGGGTGCCATCGAGGGGGTCCTCGCGGTCATGCAGGAGGCGAACGTGCCGCTGCTCGTGCACGGCGAGGTGACCGACGCCGAGGTGGACGTCTTCGACAGGGAGCGGGTCTTCCTCGAGCGCGAGCTGGCGCCCCTGGTCGAGCACTTCCCGGGGCTGCGGGTGGTCTTCGAGCACATCACCACGGCCGACGCCGTGCGCTTCGTGGAGGAGGCCCGCGCGGGCGTGGGGGCGACGATCACGCCCCAGCACCTGTTGATGAACCGCAACGACCTGCTCGCGGGCGGGCTGCGGCCGCACCACTACTGCCTGCCGGTGCTCAAGCGCGGCACCCACCAGGAGGCCCTGCGCGCGGCGGCGACCAGCGGCAACCCGCGCTTCTTCCTGGGCACGGACTCCGCGCCCCACGCCAGGGGGGCCAAGGAGTCCGCCTGCGGCTGCGCGGGCTGCTTCTCGGCGAACGCGGCCCTGCCGCTGTACGCCCAGGTGTTCGAGGAGCTCGACGCCCTCGACAGGCTCGAGGCCTTCGCCTCCCACCACGGCCCCGACTTCTACGGCCTGCCGCGCAACGAGGAGACCGTGACCCTGGAGCGCGAACCCTGGACCGTGCCCGAGGTCCTCGACTACCTCGAGGGCGACACGATCGTGCCCTACTGGGCCGGGCGCGAGCTGGCCTGGCGCGTGGTCTGAGGCCGTGCGCAAGCTGCTGCGATGGACGGCGGCCGTGGGAGCGGTCTCTCTCGTCCCCGCCTGGATCCTGGTCGTCCATCCGTACCTCGAGGTCGCGGCGGGCTACAGCGCGACGATCGCCTCGCTGCAGCACTTCGGGACCGGAGACTCGCTGGAGACCATCCGTGCCGAGCGCCTGCCGCCGAAGATCGGCTTCGTCGAGCTCGAGGTGGACGAGGCTGGACGCGCGGTGGAGGCGCGGGCCCTCTACGCCTCCAGCCGCGCGGTGTTCCGTCCGGGGCTGGGGGCGACGCGCGAGGAGACGCGCACGGCAGCCTTGCCAGCGGGTGGCCTGGCGCCGGCGGACTTCGGGCTCGACCCGGGACGTGCGTGGCCCCACGGCTCGAGCCCGGGGGTCGCTGCCTTCGCGCCGGACGTGGACGGCGCCGCCGTGCGCGCCGCCCTGGAGGAGGGCCTCGAACCCGGGCGCGGCACCCACGCCGTGCTGATGGCCCACCGCGGTGCTCTCGTCTTCGAGGACTACCGCAGCGGCCACGACCGTACGACGCCCCTGCTCGGCTGGTCGATGACCAAGAGCGTCACCGCCACCCTGGTCGGCCGCCTGATCCACGAGGAGCGCCTCGAGCTCGAGGCCCCCGCGCCGGTCGCAGAGTGGGAGGCCGACGCCCGGTCGGAGATCTCCCTCGATGACCTCCTGCGCATGCGCAGCGGCCTCGAGTGGCACCAGGACCACGCCACCCCCTTCTGCGAGAGTCTGCACATGCTCTTCGCGGCCGGGAGCTGCTCGGCTGCGCCGCGCGCCAAGCCCCTGGGGCACGCGGTGGGGGAGCGCTGGTCCTACTCGGACGGCACCTCGAACATCCTGGCCGCGATCGTGCTCGACGCCGTGGGCGGTGACCTGGACCGGCGCCTGCTCGCGCCGCGGCGCCTGCTCTTCGAGCCCCTCGGCATGCAGAGCGCCTTCATCACGGTGGACGGTGCCGGCACCTTCGTCGGCAGCTCGCTGATGTACGCCTCGGCCCGGGACTGGGCGCGCTTCGGGCAGCTCTACCTGCAGGACGGCGTGTGGGAGGAGGAGCGCCTGTTGCCCGACGGCTGGGTCGACGCGGTGGCGAGCCCCACCCCCAACTCCCGAGGCCGGCGCTACGGGGTCCACTTCTGGCGGATCGACGAGGGACCCCTGGAGGGGGTCTTCTCGGCGCAGGGTTATCAGGGCCAGTTCGTCTTCATCGACCGTGAGCGGCAGGCGGTCCTCGTGCGCCTGGGGGTGGACCCCGTCCGCTTCGACGGGCACGGCTTCGCTCACCGCGTCCTGACGGCCCTGCCGGGGCCCCGGTGAGGCCGAGGACCGCTCCCGCGCCCCCGTGCGCCGGGAAGCGGGCCCGGACCCGGTAGCGGGTCCCGCGATCTCGGCATAGGATTGGGAGCAGAAACGCTCCGGAGAGCCCGGAAAACGGGCCCCGGAGCGTCGTCCTATCCCGACCCCCTCCCCGAGCTCTCGGACCATGTCTCTCCCCCTCCGCAGCGCGGCCGCCCTGGCCGCCCTCTCGCTTCTCGCCCCCTCCGCCCTGGCCGGCACGATCTTCGTCGACGCGAACCTGACCAGCGGGGCGAATGACGGCTCCTCCTGGGCCAACGCCTTCCGGGGCCAGGACGGGCTGCAGGCGGCCCTGGGGACCGCGGTGTCCGGAGACGAGGTCTGGGTCGCCCGGGGCAGCTACCGGCCCTCGGCCACGGGCGACCGGCTCGACTCTTTCAGGCCGATCAACGGCGTCGAGATCTACGGCGGCTTCCAGGGCGGAGAGGGCAGCCTCGCCGAGCGTCCGCCGATCGGCGCGGCCCCCAGCGTCCTGACCGCGGACCTGAACGGCGATGACGGCAGCGGAGGCAGCAACGCGGAGAACTCGACCCACGTGATCCGCGGCGCGGGCGTGAACTCGACGGCGGTCATCGACGGCTTCACCATCACCGCCGGCAACGCCAACATCGGCTCTGCGAACAACAACAAGGGCGGCGGCATCATCTGCGGCGGCGGCTCGAGCCCGACCATCCGCAACTGCCGCTTCGAGGGCAACAGGTGCACCTTCGGCGGCGGTGCCGGCTACATCATCGCGGGCTCGGTGCCGAGCTTCACGGACTGCCAGTTCATCGACAACAACGGCGGCTCCTTCGGGGGGGCCTTCGACATGGCCGGCGGCGGCGCGGTGCGCTACGAGCGCTGCCTGTTCCGCGGCAACAGCGCCGCACGCGCCGGAGCCCTCGAGATCTTCGCCACGACGGGTGTGGTGGTCTCCAACTGCGAGTTCTACGACAACACCGCCACCGGCAGCAGCGGCGGCGGCGCCCTGTGGATGGGCAGCGGCGGTGTTACGACCATCCGCAACACGACGATCGTCGAGAACCGGGCACCGGTGCAGGGCATCGGCGGCATCCGTAACCAGGGCTCGACGGTCAACGTCTTCAACTCGATCCTCTGGAACAACACCGGTTCGGGGGGCAGCAGCAGCTCGGCCACTCAGGCCAACAGCACCGTGAGCATCTCCTGGTCCCTGGTCCAGGGCGGCTTCACGGGGGCGGGGAACGTCTCCGGCGACCCGCAGTTCGTGGACCAGGCCGGTGGAGACCTCTCCCTGAGCCTGGCCTCGCCCGCCATCGACGCGGGGGACAACGCCCAGGTCGGCGCCGCGACGGTCGACTTCGACGGCAACCCGCGCCTGGCGGACATCCCCTCGGTGCCGGACACGGGCTCCGGCTCGGCGCCGATCGTCGACATGGGCTGCCGCGAGGCCGCCGAGTCTCCGGTGACCGTCTTCTGCGCCGGCGACGGCTCGGGCACCGCCTGCCCCTGCGCCAACGACGGCGCCGCCGGGGCGGGCTGCGGCAACGGCAGCTTCGCCGGGGGCTCGGTGCTCGGCGCGACGGGCACGCCGAGCGTCTCGAACGACACCCTGACCCTGCGCGCCGCGCGCTCGACCCCGAACGCTCCGGGCGTCTTCTTCCAGGGCGACGACGCGCTCAACGGCGGCCTCGGCGCCCCCTTCGGAGACGGCATCATGTGCGCCAGCAACAACATCTGTCGCATCGAGGTGGCCTTCGCCGACGGGGCCGGCAACGCCTCGAGCTCGATCTCGATCGCCGTCAAGTGCAGCATCACCGCGGGCCAGACCGCGCGCATGCAGTGGTGGTACCGGGACGTGGCGCTCTCCCCCTGCGGCAACCAGTTCAACGTCTCCAACGGCGTGGAGACCACCTGGCTGCCTTGAGCGACGAGGCCGGCGCGCGGCTGATCCACGACGTCTACTTCAAGCTGGTCGACGCCTCCCCGGAGGCGGTCGACCGCTTGCTGGCGGCCTGCGTGGAGTTCCTCTCCGGAGCCGAGGGGGTGCTGCGCTTCGCCACCGGCACGCGGGTCGCCGAGCACGCGCGGGACGTGAACGACGAGGACTTCGACGTCTCCCTGCACCTCGTCTTCGAGAGCAAGGCCCACCACGACGCCTACCAGACCGCCCCGGACCACGGGCGCTTCATCGAGGCCTGCTCCGACAACTGGGCCACGGTGCGGGTGCACGACACCTACGTGCGGTCCGAGCGCTGAGTCGGGTGAGCCCGGCCAACGGGGCCCGAGGAGCTCCGTAGGCTCTCACCCGCCCCTGGATCGCCGATGGCCGCTGCTATACTCCCCGGATGAACGCCCGCCGACTCCGCCTCCGTACCCCCGTCGTCCTCTTCGCGGCCCTGGCCCTGGTCGCCTGCGGCGGGGAGGGGGAGCTGCCGCCCTCGGGGGTCCTGGTCACCCTCGACACGACGAACTACGGGGCCCTGGACGTCTACGGCAAGGACCGGGACATCACCCCGGCCCTGGACAGCCTGGCGGCGGAGAGCGTGATCTACGACCGCGCCTACACGACGACGCCGATGACCCTCCCGTCGCACACCTCGATGCTGACGGGGCTCTACCCCCTGCGGCACGGCGTACGGGACAACGGCCTGATGGAGCTCACGCCCGAGGCCGAGACCTTGGCCGAGATGGCCTCCGATGTGGGCTTCGAGACCGCGGCCTTCATCGCCGCCAAGGTCATCTCCTCACCCTACGGCCTGGCCCAGGGCTTCGACCACTACGACGAGCCTGGGCAGCACGCCAGCCCGAAGGTGGTGCGCCACATCCAGCACCGCAACGCACCCTTCGTGACCGAGCGGGCGGTCGAGTGGCTGAAGGGAAGGGAGGACAAGCAGCGGCCCTTCTTCATGTGGGTGCACTACTTCGACCCGCACCTGCCCTACGAGCCGCCGCCCCAGTTCCTCGACCTGGCGGGCGGGCTGCCCTACCTCGGGGAGGTGGCGTCCATGGACGCCTCGATCGCCAAGCTGCTCGAGGCCCTGCGGAGCGAGACCGACTACGAGCGCCTGATGATCGCCGTCGTTGCGGACCACGGCGAGGCCTTCGGCCGCCACGGTGAGCCGACCCACTGTGCCTTCATCTACGACGACACGGTGCACATCCCCTTCATCCTTCGCTTCCCTCACGCCCGGCGGGCGGGGGAGCGCTCGGAGGAGATCGTCAGCGTGGTCGACCTCCTGCCCACCTTCGCCGAGGAGCTGGGCCTCGTCGGTCCGGACGACATCGACGGCCTGAGCCTCTCCCAGCCCGGCGTGCCCGAGGACCGAGGCGTGTACGTGGAGTCCTACACCGGCTACCTGAACTTCGGCTGGAGCCCCCTGGCGGCCTGGGTCGACTCGCGCGGCAAGTACCTGCACAGCTCGAACCCGGAGCTCTACGACCTGAACACGGACCCGAAGGAGATGAAGAACCTGATCGCCGAGCGCCCCGAGGAGGCGGCGCGGCTGCGGAGGGCGATCGCCGAGCTCCAGGAGAAGCCGCGCCTCGCGACCGGTGCCGACGTGTTGCTCTCGGAGGAGCAGATGCGCGACCTGCGGGCCCTCGGCTACGCGGCGGTGGGGGACACCGAGGCGGAGATCATCGACCCCCTGGAGCCCTGTGACCGGCCGGCGCCGAACCAGCGGGTCGGTCCCTACAACGCCTTCACCAACGCCCTGCACCTGGCCTACACCGGCCAGCAGGACGAGGCGATCATCCTGCTGAAGAGCGTCATCGCCGAGAACCCGAACAACCTCTACGCCCAGGAGATCCTCGGCGGGGTCTACATCGAGGCCAAGCGCCACGACGAGGCCCTGGAGCACTTCGAGGGGCTGATCACCGCGGGCGCCGCGCGCTTCGCCTTCCACGCATCCGCCGGCTGGCTGCACCAGCAGAAGGGCAACCTGGAGAAGGCGGAGGAGCACTTCATGGCGGCGCTGACGATGCGGCCCACCGACGTCTTGATGCAGGCGCGGGTGCGCGAGGTCAAGAAGCTCCGCGCCGGCGAGTGACTTGATCATCGACCAGCCGGTCACGGAGGGTCGCCTGCTGCGGCGCTACAAGCGCTTCCTGGCGGACGTGGAGCTGCCCACGGGAGAGCTGGTCACGGCCCACTGCCCCAATACCGGCAGCCTGACCGGCTGCGTGCCCCAGGGCGCGCGCGCCGTCCTGCGCGACAGCCAGAACCCGAAGCGCAAGCTGCGCTGGACCCTGCAGACCGTCGAGGTCGAGGGCACCTGGGTCAACGTGGACACCGGCCTGCCCAACGCGCTGGTGGCCGAGGCGGTGGCCGCGGATCGCGTACCGGAGCTGACGGGCTACGACGGACTGCGGCGGGAGGTGCGCTACGGGGAGGGCAGTCGTGTCGACCTCTTGCTCGAGCGCCCGGGGGAGCGCTGCTACGTGGAGGTCAAGTCCACGACCTTGGCCGACGCCGGCCTGGCCCGCTTCCCGGACGCGGTCACCGAGCGCGGCCGCAAGCACCTCGAGGAGCTGGCGCGCATGGTGGAGGAGGGCCACCGGGCCGTGATCTTCTTCTGCGTCTCTCGGGGCGACGTGGAGCGCTTCGCCCCCGCGGACGAGATCGACCCCCGCTACGGGGAGGTCCTGCGGCGGGTCCTCAGCCAGGGGGTCGAGCCGCTTGCCTATTCGACCCTGGTGGAGCCCGGGAGCTTCGAGCTGGGGCAGCGGCTCCGGATCGAGCTCTGAAGGCTCACGCTGCGTCACGGGGCAGCCGATAGGACCTTTACGCATCTCCGCCGCGGCCGGAACGGCCCGGCGCTAGAGTGGTTCGACACGCCGCCGCCCGCCTCACACGCACCGCCGCCATGATCCTCTCGACCCTGCTCGCAGCACCCCTCCTCGTCAGCGCCGCCCCGCCGCAGCAGGCCCCGCCGCGCCGTCCTCGGCTTGTGAGCAAGGCCACCGGGCCGCAGCACTACGTGGGCTCGACGGTCAAGATCCTGCAGGTGAGCGACGATGTGGACAAGCCGCGGCGCACCCCCACGCTCAGCCGCTCCGCGTCGAAGGCGGGTCTGACCGGCACCGACCTGGGCAGCTCCTTCGAGCACAAGGGCAAGCTGTGGTTCCTGTTCGGGGACTCCCGTGGTCGCCCCGGGGACAAGGATGCCGTGGCCTGGTCCGACTCGACGTCGCCGGATGAGCTGGCGGTGAACTTCCACGTTGGCCGGGACGGGAAGTTCCTGCCGATCCACGTGCCCGGGGTGGGCATGGGGGCCTACGAGGTGCCTTCCCACGGGATCTCGGTGAACGACGTGATGTACATGGTCTCCACCGCGGGTCACACGCGGGAGAAGACCATGCTCAAGTCCCTGCTGTCGCGCTCGGACAACGACGGGCGCAGCTGGAAGGTGTTGCACGAGCTCTCGAACGACGCCTTCATCAACGTGGCGCTGGTACGCGCCAAGAGGTCCGACCACGCGAGCCTGCCGGCGGACGACGTGGTGCTGTTCTTCGGCAGCGGCCACTACCGGCGCTCGAACCCCAAGCTGGCCTACGTGCCCGCGGCCCAGTTCGGCCGCAAGCCGGCCATGCGCTACTTCACGGGCCTGCGGGACGGCGTGCCCCAGTGGTCGCCGCAGGAGGCCCAGGCGAAGGAGCTCTTCAACCACCCGGTGGTCGGTGAGCTCTCCGTGTCCTGGGTGGAGCCGATCAAGCGCTGGGTGATGCTCTATCAGGGCAAGCGCCCGGCGGGGATCCTGATGCGCACCGCCGAGCAGCCGTGGGGGCCCTGGACGGAGCCCCAGTGTCTCTTCGACGCCTGGAACGACTACGCCTACGCGAGCTTCCTGCACGCCGGCTGGAAGTCGGGTCGCAAGGACAACTTCCATGACGCGGGCCTCGAGAACCGTTGGGGCGGGCCCTACGCGCCCTTCATCATCGATCGCTTCACGAAGGGCGACGAGACGCGCTGCACCATCTACTACACGATGTCGACCTGGAACCCCTACCAGGTCGTGTTGATGAGCAGCGACGTGGGCTACCCCGATCGCGCGCCGCAGCTCGAGTTCAAGGAGACGACCCTGGTGCCGGGCGGCGAGGGCTGGATCACCAGCGCCGACTTCACCGAGGTCTTCACGCGTGACGAGGTGCGCCACGTCACGACCCGCAAGCGCGGCGGCGCGGAGATGGGCGTGACCCACACCGCCATCGAGCCGACCCCCGACGCCACCCTCGACTTCACCTACCACGGGGGCAACGCGGAGATCGTCCTGGTGCGCGACACGAGCCCCCCGCCGCGCAAGATCCCGGACGTCAGGCTCTTCTACCGAGAGCTCAAGAACGGGCTCCACGGGGAGGTGGTCGAGGCCACCATCGGGCCCATGAACGACGATGTGGACGTGGAGATGCACTGGAACCTGCACCGCCACGTGGGCCAGCGCTTGCGCCTGTACGTGATCGACGCCCGGGCGGGTCGCTGGGGGTTCATCAACGTCTCGGAGATGAGGCTTCGTAGCTCGCTACCTCCCGCACCCCGCTGAGCAGGTCCCCAGGCACGATTCCTGCGTACCGCGGGGCCGTTTGATAGGATCCGGTATCCGCGGCCTGATCCCGGTCTTCGAGTTCTTGGTCCCCCGAATCCTGTCCCTCAGCCTCGTCGGTGCGTTGGTGCTCACCGGCTCGGCCGGCCCCGTGGCCGCGTCGACGGGGGAAGGAGTCGCCCTGGAGGAAGTCGTCCTGGAAGAGTACGCCGACGTGGCCCGGGAGCCGCTCGTGCTCGATCCGGCACGGGTGGCGCTCTTCGGTGCCGGGGCTGAGGGTGTTGCATCCACCGCTCCCGGTCCCGTCGCGTCGGACTCCTGGCCCATCGCGGGTTGGTCCCTGGCCCACGTGCCTGCGGCGACCGGCGACACGGCTGCCCGCACCCGCGAGCTGGTGCGCAGCTGGGGGCGCGCGAGCGACGGCGGCTTCGTGAGCCCCGTGTTCGTCGGCCTCGACGGCGGCCCGGTCTTCGTGACGCCCGTCCTGCTCGTGGGCTTCGAAGACGGGGTGCCGCGCCGCGACGCACGGGGCCTCCTCGCGGCACACCCGGAGCTCGAGGTCCTGGCTGAGGACTACGGCCGCATGCGGGGCGCCTATCGCCTGGCCGTGGACGTGTCGGACGGCTACCGCGTGCTCGACCTGGCCAGGGGCCTCGTCGCCCGGGCTGAGGTGCGCTTCGCGGAGCCGGACTGGGTCTTCACCGGAGCCGGCGGCTACCTGCCCAACGACCCGAGCTTCGCGCACCTGTGGGGACTGGACAACGCCGGTCAGTCCGGCGGCACCCCGGATGTGGACATCAACGCCACCGAGGCCTGGGACATCACCCAGGGCGACGCGGCCATCCGCGTGGTCGTGATCGACACGGGCGTCCAGCAAGACCACCCGGACATCAATCAGCTCGGCGGCGCGGACGTCACCAGCGACGGGCCCGGGACCGGCGGGCCGGTCAATTCCTGGGACCGACACGGGACCCCCGTGGCCGGGTGCGTGAGCGCCACCATCGACAACTCCCTCGGGGTGGTCGGCGCGGCGCCCCAGTGCCCGTCGATCTCCGTGCGCACCTTCATCTCGGTCAACGGTGCGGGCAACTGGACCAGCCAGGCGAGCTGGACCGTGGACGCGCTGACCCACGCCGAGACCGTCGGCGCTCGCGTCACCTGCAACTCCAACGGCTACGGCTTCACCTCGAGCGCCATCGAGAGCAAGTATCAGTCGACCCGCGACGGGGGCATGCTGCACTTCGCCTCCGCCGGTAACTTCTCGTCCTCGACCGCGACCTACCCCGCCACGCTCTCCTCCGTGCTGGGGATCAGCTCCGTGGACCGCTTCGGTAGTCTGTCGAGCTTCTCCAACTTCGGGGTCGACATCGCCTTCACCGGACCCGGTACGGAGATCCTCTCCACCGACCTCACGGGCAGCGCGGGGTACAGCCCGGGGGACTACGCCACCGTGGAGGGCACCTCCTTCGCGACACCAACCAGCGCGGGGGTCGCGGCCCTCGTCCTCTCCCTGAACGACTCCCTCGACGCGAACAGCCTGGAGGCGGTGCTGCAGTCGACCGTCAAGGACCTGGGGCCGACCGGCTGGGACACGAGCTTCGGCCATGGGCTGATGGACGCCCATGCGGCCCTCCTGGCGACGCCCTGCCCGACCCCCAGGACCTATTGCAGCAACGCGGCCAACTCCACGGGCATGGCGGCTCAGATCGGCTTCAGCGGGACGCCGAGCCTCACGACGAACAGCTTCGTGCTGAGTGCCGATCAGTGCCCTCCGGGCGTCTTCGGCCTCTTCTTCTACGGCCGGGAACCCAGCACGGTGCCCTTCGGCGACGGCAGCCTGTGCGTCTCGGGGGTCATTCAGCGCCTCCCGACCCGCATGACCGATGCCCAGGGGTCGGTCGTGGAGCCCCTGGACCTCTCCGCCAGCCCCTTCGACGCCGGGCCGGGCCAGGTCGGGGTGGGCGCCGAGCGCTACTTCCAGTTCTGGTACCGGGACCAGGCCGCCGGGGGCGCCGGCTTCAACCTGACGGACGGTCTGGCGGTCACCTTCTGCAACTGAGGGAAGTCGGGGAGCCTTCGGGCGGCGGCAGGCTATCCTGGGTCGGTCATGGCGAGCGGCTCTACCACCTTTCTCCTCGCGCTGGTCGCGGTCTGCGGTCTGGCGGCCTGTGAGTCCGAGGGGTCGGATGAGCTCGAGACGAGCCCGGCGCCCTCGCTCGAGCACCTCAGCGCGCGGGTCGAGACCCACTTCGAAGAGGTCGACCTGATCAAGCCCGCGGCGGTCGGTGGGGGAGAGCTCGACACCTACCTGGCGCCCATGTTCTACCGCGAGCCCGCACCGGGCAGCCTCGCGTCCGAGGCGGGCTTCGGTGCCCTGGTGCGTGAGGGCGATGACTGGCGCGTGGACACCGCCCTTCCCACGGTCTACTTCGAGCGCGGCGCGGTCTCCCACGGGGGCATCGACCTCGAGCAGCTCAGCCTGCGCTGGTACTCTCCCGGGCCGGGAGGGGTGCCGGTGGCCCAGGGGCTGCGCATGACCTTCGATTCCGAGGGTTTTCCGGCGATCTTCGAGGTGCTGACGGACGCGAGCGGCGCGAGCATCTTCTACGTCTCGAAGCCCCTCGAGACCCTCGCCCTGGAGGAGCTCGGCGAGCCCCTGCGGGGCCAGCGCCTGAGCGTCGAGCCCGACGCCCAGGAGCGCCTCGACGTGGTGGTGCCGCGGGTCCTCGGCCAGGGGCCGGCGCCCCTGGGGCCCTTCGTCTACCTCGGCGGCGAGGGTACGGACGTGCTCAGCCTGCACTGCCGCTGCAGTCCTTCGCAGATCACGGACATCCGCGGGGCCGTCGAGTACGAGCTCGCGCCCCACGACCCCGCGGCTGCGGACCTGGGAGACTTCCAGGACCCCGACTGGGCCTTCCTCAGCCTGCGCCTGCCGGCCCAGTTCTAGCCGGAGTTGGCCGACGGAAGGCAGCGGTCAACCGCGCTGCTCCGTGCCCCTGGTACCTTCGTCGGCTGCGCCTGGTGCTGGATGAGCGCCCGCGCAACCTCTCCCTGTGACCTCCAGTCAGTCACCGAGGTCCAGCACAGCCGTGGCGATGCGCTCCACGAACCAGCGATCGTGCTCGACGAAGATCATCGTCGGTTGCTCGGCCAGGATCACCTCCTCGATGTCCTCCCGGGAGTCCAGGTCGACGTAGTTCATCGGCTCGTCCCAGAGGAGCAGGTGGTGGGGCTTCAGGAAGGAGCGGGTCAGGTCGACTTTCTTCAACTCGCCCATGCTGAAGGTCTCGAGCTCGCGGTCGAAGATCTCGCCCGTCACCCCCAGACCGGCCATGGTGGTGCGGAAGAGCGTTTCGTCGACTCCGGATGCTCGCAGGTGGTCGCGCAAGAGGCCCGTGCCCCAGAGCGGCTCCTGATGACCGCGGGCCACATCCAGGTGCCCGGGGAGGTGCAGGTGCCCGGAGAGCAGAGGCAGCTCGCCGAGGATAGCTCGCAGGAGGGTCGACTTACCGCAGCCGTTGGGCCCCACGACCGCCAGGCGGTCGCCGCGATCCACGTGGAAGCTGAGGCCCTCGATCAGAGGTCGACCGTCGTAGCCCAGGCTTGCACCGTCCACGGTCATCACCCGCTCGGGGCTCTTCTCCGCCGTCAGGCGCACTTTTCGCTCCTTCTCGGCGTTCTGTAGTAGGGCGCGCTTCTCCTCGAGCTTCTCCTCCCGCTGCTTCTCGGTAGCCAGGGCGCGCTTCATATGGCGGGCAGCGAGCTTGCCGATGCGGCCCTTGTCATAGCCACCGACCTTCTGCTTCTCCTTCAGGCCCGACCACCCGCGGCGGCGCCGGGCGGAGGCCTCCAGGCCGCGGATCTCGCGTCTGAGGTTCGCCTCCCGTAGGCGCTCGTTGGCCTCGATGCGCTCCACTTGCTCGCGCCAGTTCGTGTAACTGCCCCGGTGCAGCTGCAGGTCGCTCTTGTTGATGGAGAGTACGTGGTCACAGCACAGGTCGAGGAAGTGGCGGTCGTGGGAGACGAGCAGGTAGCCCTCCTGCTGCGCCAGGTAGCGGCCGAGACGGTCACGGCCCTCGAGGTCCAGATGGTTCGTCGGCTCGTCGACGAGGGGGAAGACCCCGGGCGTCAGGAACAGGCCCGCGATCAGGGCTCGGGTGCGCTCGCCGGGGCTGAGGGTCTCGAAGGGACGGGCACAGGCCTCTCCGTCGAGACCGAGGGCTGCCAGTTCACGCTCTACCTTTGCCTCGATCTCGTAGCCGCCCGCCTCCTGGTAGCGCTCTTGGATCTCGCCGTAGGTCGTGAGGCTGGCCTCGTCACCGGCAGCCAGCAGGCGCTCCATCTCAGCCTCCCAGTTCTCGAAGGGAGCGACCAGTTCGCGCACGACCTCGCGCGTCGCGCGGGCCGGCTGCTCGGGTTTGAGCGGGAAACGCAGCGTGGCCAGGGGCACCTGAACTGTGCCGCGGCTGGGCTTCAGCTCCCCCGCCAGCAGGCGCAGGAGGGTCGTCTTGCCGCGCCCGTTGCGCCCCACGAGCCCTGTGCGCCAGCTGCTGTCGAGGCTCAGGTCCAGACCCTCGAAGACCTCATTGAAGGGTGGGTTGTAGTGAAAGTGCAGGCCTTCGAGGAGTATTGTCGCCATCGTCGGGTCGAGGCTGGTCGGGCCTCTGACCCGAGTCTACAAACCCCAGCTGATCACTGTGATGCACGACGGGCCCAGAGGGCAGCGCGGCCCTGCCTCTCGGCGGCACACTGGGCGACGAGTCCAGACAGGCCTCCGTCCAGCTCGCCGGGCGCCAGGCAGTGCCGGGGAGAGGGGCCGTCGGGGCAGTCGGTGGTGAAGGTCGCGACCACCGCCGAGCCTTCAGGGCTGAGCCAGGTCGCGAGCTCCGCGAAGAGGGCCCGGTCGAGGTAGTTGACGACGAGCACCAGGTCGAAGGTCTCTTCCGGGGCCGTTGGCGGAGCGAGGTCGACCACGCGGGTCGCCAGCTCGAGGCCCTGCTCGTGCGACTTGCGCTCGAGGATCGCGAGTCCCACTGCGCTCACGTCCCAGGCATCGACCCGCCAACCGCGGCGGGCCAGCTCGAGGGCGTGGCGCCCCGTTCCGCAGGCGAGATCCAGCGCGCGGCGTCCGCCGCCGGGTCCGAGCGCGTCGAGGACCTCGAGCACGAAGGGGTCCGCCTCCAGGTCCCGCTCCCACTTCGGGTCCCCGTAGCGCGAGTCCCAGCGCTGGGCGTCGGTCGTCATGAGTGAGCCCCTCTGGTCCTCCGGGTGAGGTACACGCCTGGTCCGGAGGCCGTGATGACCTTCCTGCGTGGGTCGGAGCCCAGTGGCCGCTAGTGCGCCTGCTTGTCGAAGGTCTTCTTCAGCACCCGGGCCAGCTTGGCCGCGGCCTCTGAGATGACCTTCTGCATGTTCTCACCCGAGTGCTCCACGGCCATCGGCTGGTGGCCGGAGGGGCGGGCTTCCATCTTGCAGAGCTTGTCGTTGGTGCCCTGCTTGCTCACGCCGTTCTCGTCGTGCAGGTGGACCTCGACGCGAGTGATGCGGTCGCTGAAGTGGGAGAGCTCCTTGGAGACCCTGTCGTTGACGTAGTCGTCGATGACGTCGGACCTGGGGAAGTCGGCGAAGTTGACCTGGATCAGCATCGTGCGGTTGCGGTTGGCAAAGTCCCTGGAGTCTGGGGTCCGGAGAGTTGATTGTAGCGCAGGACGGGCCTCAGCGGACCCCCTCCAGGACCGAAGCCTCGAGCTCCGTCCGGAGTTCCTCGGCCAGGGCCTCGAGGCCGGCCATGTTGTGGGCCAGGCGCTCGGCCAGGGCCTCCGGCTCGAGGCGCTCGGTCATGGTCAGGTGGAACTCCCCGACCCGTGGGACCTCGAGCGGGTTCGTGAAGGCCGGGGGTGGGGCGCAGGGCCTGTCCGCCAGCTCCCGGAAGAGCTGCTGCATCTCCAGGTGCAGCTCCTCCAGGCGCTTCCAGTGGGCGCGGGTTCGCCCCATCCAGAGCACGTCCGTGTAGGCCTCGTTCACGAAGGCGGGCACGAAGACCGCCCAGTACAGGCCGAAGTCCCACAGCACCTTGGCGGCCATGACCCGGTCGTTGCCGAGCACCGCGTACTGGTTCCGGTAGACCGGCAGCCAGGTGTCGAAGATCGAGCGGTAGACCTGGTCGTAGACCTGGACCCGGGTGCCGATCGGGCGCTCCGCCAGGTCCTCGAGGACGAGGGCGGTCGTGAAGGTGTTCGCCAGGCCGACGAAGTCCGTGCCCGGGGAGTAGAGCGGGTCGAGGAAGGCCCCGCTGTCGCCCACCATGGCCCAGCGGTCCGTGCTGAAGAGCTGGGCCACGTTGGTGGAGTACTTCTTGCGCACGATGAAGTCCGACAGCCGGTCGACCCAGCCCTCGAGGGCGCGGGCGAGCAGGGGCTCGTGCTCCGCCAGCCAGGCGAAGGCGCGCTCGGGTCTGTCGAAGGTGCTCGAGGGGTGGATGCGCGGGTCGGCGACGATACCGAGGCTGGTGCTGCCGGTGGAGAGGGGGATGACCCAGACCCAGTAGCCGCGGCCGCAGAGGTGGTTGGTGGAGAGGCGACGCTTGCCCTCGGGGACCCGCGCGCTCCACTCGGGGTCGTCGCACCAGGTCTCGAGGTCGACCTCGAAGGGCACCCGGAACCAGGCCGCGTCGATCTGGTGGTCGATGGGGCGCTCGAGGTCGAGCTTTCGCTTCAGCAGGCTGGCGCGGCCGGAGGCATCCACCACCCAGCGAGCGCGCAGGGTCTGGATCGCACCGCTCTGCTCGTAGGCGACGGTGTGGAGCTCCTTCTCCTCGCCGATCTCCACGTCCGTGACGCGGGCCTCGCACTGCAGGTCGACCCCGAGCTCGCGGAGCTGCACCGCGAGGTCGCTCTCGAAGCGGCCGCGGTCGATCTGGTGGCTCTTGACCGGCAGGGCCTCCCCCGGGCCCAGCTCGGCCCGCCGCGGCAGGTCGTCGGCGACGCGGTCGCCGCCGAAGAAGAAGCGCACCCCGTGCTTGAAGAGGTGCTCGCGCTCCAGGTAGTCGCGCAGGCCGAGTGTCTCGCGCAGGTACCAGGCGCCGAGCTCGACCGTGGACTCACCCACCTTGAAGGCGGCGTCGGGGGCGGGCAGCGCGCCGCGCTCGAGGATCCGGATGCGGGTCTCCGGGCGGCGCTGGACGAGCTGCAGGGCCAGGGTCTGACCGGCCAGACCGCCGCCCAGGATGGCGACGTCGACCTGGGGCGAGGCGGGATCCATGGCGGCACATCATCGCTGCCCCGGGCGGGCTGTCAATCGGCGGCGGGCGCGGGCGCGGTCTCGGCCCCCGGCCGGGGTAGGATCGCGGCCATGAGCCCTCAATTGCGCAGCCCTTACGACGGCGAGGTCTTCGCCGAGGTCCACGAGGACGAGGCCGCGAGCCTCGAGGCGAAGCTCGACGGAGCGCTGGCGGCTCAGCGGGAGTGGCGCCGCCTGGAGCTCACCGAGCGGGCCCGGCGCGTGGCGCGCGCCCTGGAGCACTTCCGGCGGGAGCAGGAGGCGGTGGCGCGGGAGATCTCCCTCCAGATGGGGAAGCCGCTGGCCCAGGGGCGCGGCGAGGTGGGGGCCATGCTCGGGCGCGCGGAGCACATGCTGGCGATCGCCGAGGAGAGCCTGGCGCCGGAGGTGCTGCCGGCGGACGAGGGCTTCGAGCTGCGGATCGAGCACGAGCCCCTGGGGGTGGTGCTCAACCTGGCGGCCTGGAACTACCCGCTCCTGATCCCGGTCAACGTCGTGGTCCCGGCGCTCCTGGCGGGGAACGCGGTGATCCTGAAGCACAGTGCCCTGACGCCCCTCTGCGGCGAGCGCTTCGCGCGCGCCTTCGAGGCCCTCGAGCTGCCGGGGGTCTTCGCCCAGGTCGTGGCGGACCACGACACGGTCGCGGGCCTCGTCGGTGACCCGCGCGTGGACCACGTGGCCTTCACGGGCTCGGTGGAGGGGGGCCGCGCCGTGCACCGGGCGGCGGCGGGGCGCTTCATCGACGTGGGGCTGGAGCTGGGGGGGAAGGACCCGGCCTACGTGGCGGAGGACGCGGACCTGGACTTCGCGGTGCCGAACGTGGTCGAGGGCGCCCTGTACAACGCGGGCCAGTCCTGCTGCGCGGTGGAGCGGGTGTACGTGCACCGCGACCGCTACGACGAGTTCCTGGAGCGGGCCGAGGCGGAGCTGGCGAGCTACCTGCCGGGGGATCCGCTGGAGGAGGGGACGACCCTGGGCCCGATGGCCCAGGCCAAGGCGATCGGCTTCCTGGAGGCCCAGGTGGCCGACGCGACGAGGCGTGGCGCGCGCCTGGTGCGTGGGGGAGCGGGCGTGGACGGCCGCTTCTTCGAGGCGACGCTCCTGGCCGACGTGCCGCAGGACGCGGAGGTCATGCAGGAGGAGAGCTTCGGGCCGATCCTGCCCGTGCGCGCGGTCCAGGGGGACGAGGAAGCGCTGGAGCTGATGAACGACTCACGCTTCGGGCTGACGGCGTCGGTGTGGACCGGAGACAGGCAGCGAGTCGAGGGCTTCGTCCGCGGGCTGGAGACGGGGACGGTGTTCGCCAACCGCTGCGACTATCTCGACCCGGGGCTGCCCTGGACGGGGGTGAAGGACAGCGGGAGGGGGTCGACGCTGTCGCGGTACGGTCTCGTGCACCTGACCAGGAGGAAGGGCGTGCACTTGCGCGGGGTGTGAGCGGGCGCCCAGGGCGGCCGATCACCCGAGGGCGACCTGGCCGGCTGCTGGAGTGGTCGCCCCCTGGCGGAGAGGACCGGGCCGCCCCTCACTCCGGCGTCACGTACGCCGCCGTGATTCCCCCGTCCACGTTGAAGGTCGTCCCCGTCACGAAGGATGACTCCTCCGAGGCCAGGAACAGCGCGGCCTGGGCCATCTCGCGGGCCTCGCCGAAGCGGCCCATGGGGACGTGCACGAGCCGGCGCTGCTTCTTCTCCTCCGTGTCGAGGAACTTCATCAGCAGCTCCGTGCGCAGGGGCCCCGGGCAGAGGGCGTTGACGCGGATGTTCTCGCGGGCGTGGACGACGGCCAGCTCGCGGGTCAGCGCGAGGACGCCGCCCTTGCTGGCGGTGTAGGCGACCTGGGGGGTCGCGGCGCCGAGCTGGGCGACGAAGGAGGCTGTGTTGACGACCGAGCCGCCGCCGGCGCGGAGCAGGGCCGGGATGCCGTGCTTGCAGCCGAGGAAGACGCCCTTGAGGTTGATCGCCATGGTGCGGTCGAAGACCTCCTCGGAGGTCGAGAGGGCGTCGTCGTCTGCCGAGTCCATGATGCCCGCGTTGTTGAAGAGCACGTGCAGGGCCCCGTAGCGCTCCTCGGCGGCGGCGATCATGGCCGCGCTGTCCGCGTCGCTCGACACGTCCGCGCGCACGAAGCTCGCCGTGCCGCCCGCCGCCTCGATCTCCGCCGCGACGGCCTGGCCCGCCTCCTCCTGCAGGTCGACGGCGACCACGCTGGCCCCCTCGGCCGCGAAGAGCAGGGCGCTCTCCCTCCCGATCCCGTTCGCCGCCCCGGTGATCAGCGCGGTCTTGCCCTTCAGGCGCATCGAAGCCTCCTCAGATCTGGTCGAAGTAGCGGTTGCGTTCCCAGTCGGTGACGGCGCGCTCGTAGGCCGCCACCTCCGTGCGCAGGAAGTGGGCGTAGTGCTCGACGACCTGCTTCCCGAAGGCCCGCCCAGCGAAGTCACTGGCGGCGAAGGTCTCGGTGGCGTCGCTCAGTCGCGTCGGGATGGCCGGCAGGTCCGTGGCCGCGTAGACGTCACCCTCGAAGACGGGCGGCGGCTCCACCTTCTCCTCGATCCCCGCCAGGCCCGCGGCCAGGGAGGCGGCCAGGGCCAGGTAGGGGTTGCAGTCGGCGCCGGGGATGCGGCACTCGATGCGCAGGCTCGGGCCCGCCCCGACCACGCGGAAGCCCGCCGTGCGGTTGTCGTAGCTCCAGGCCAGCCGCGTCGGCGCCCAGGAGGCGGCCTGGAAGCGCTTGTAGGAGTTCACCGTCGGCGCCAGGAAGGGCATGATCTCCGGCGCGTGGCGGAGCCAGCCGCCGAGGAACCAGCGGAAGGTGTCGCTGCAGGCGATGCCGGCCTCGTTCCGCTCGCCGGCGAAGGCGTTCGCGCCGTCGCGCCACAGGCTGAGGTGTATGTGGCAGCTCGAGCCCGCCTGCTCCTCGTCGACCTTGGCCATGAAGGTCACGCTCTTGCCCTGGGAGTGGGCCAGCTCCTTGGCGCACTGCTTGTAGACCACGTGGCGGTCCGCCATCTCGAGCACCTCGGC
Source organism: uncultured Planctomycetaceae bacterium (assembly GCA_964591315.1). Taxonomy (GTDB): domain Bacteria; phylum Planctomycetota; class UBA1135; order UBA1135; genus JABACD01. Next base: position 3,141 of record CAZQAT010000054.1, on the reverse strand, counting down.
GTAGCGCACGTTGAGCTCGTGCTGGCCGTGGCCCCACTCGCCCTTGGAGTTCTCGACCGGGACCCCCGAGGCCGCCAGGTGCCGGCGCAGGGCGCCCACGTAGTCCTCGCAGCGAGCGCCTTGCAGGAGGTGGTAGTCCTCGATGTACCAGCCGGTCGGGTCGAGGCCCGCGTGGCCCTTGGCCGCCGCCTCGGCGTAGCTGTCCCGGTACATGTAGAACTCGAGCTCCGTGGCCGCCATGGCGGAGAGCCCCAGCGCGGCGGCGCGCTCCACCTGGCGCCGCAGGACCGAGCGCGGGGCGATGGGGAGCGGCTCGTGACTGCCCTGGGCCTCGACGTCGCACAGCACGAGCGCGGTGCGCTCCAGCCAGCTCGCCAGCCGCAGGGTGTCCAGGTCCGGCACCAGGTGCACGTCCCCGTAGCCCCGCTCCCAGTTGGCGAAGTCGAAGCCGGGCAGGGGGTTCATGTCCCGGTCGACGGTCAGGAGGTAGTCGCAGGCGTGGCTCCCGCCCCGGGCCGCCTCCTCGAGGAAGAAGCCCGCGTCGTAGCGCTTGCCCATCAACCTGCCGTAGTGGTCGGTGAAGGCGACGAGCACGGTGTCGACCGCGCCTTCGGAGACCAGCGTCGAGAGCTCTTCGAGGCCGAGCTTGCCGCGGGGGGAGTCCATGGTCGTTCGAGGTCAGCGGGCACCCGCACGGGCCCGACGGGAGCCATGATGCGAAGTCGCGCGAGCCGATTCGATGGGGCCGCCGGCCAAATCGGGGGGCCTGTCGGAGGGGCCGGACCCAGGCTGTAGGCTGTCGCCCATGACCGACGAGCTGAAGGAGCGCCGCAGCGCCCTGCGGCGGGCGTCCCGCTGGCTGCACGGCCACGGCCACGACCCGGCCCACGAGGAGCTGGTGCGCGTCGCCGCCTGGAGCCGCGCCGAGGGCGTCGAGGCCGACGTCTACGGAGAGGGTGAGGACCTGCAGGCCTTCGAGGCCCGGGTCGCGGAGCTCCTGGGCCAGGAGGCCGGGCGCTTCTTCATCAGCGGCTCGATGGCCCAGCCGATCGCCCTGCGGCTGTGGGCCGAGCGCGAGGGCCGTTTTCACGTGGGCATGCACCCCACCTGCCACCTCGAGCTGCACGAGCAACGGGGCTACCGCCACCTGCACGGGCTCGATGTGACCCTCGTCGGCCCGGCGCGACGGCCGATGCTGGTGGAGGACCTCGACGCGCTGACGGAGCCCCTGGCCGCCGTGGTCGTCGAGCTGCCCACCCGTGAGAACGGTGGCCAGCTGCCGAGCTGGGAGGAGCTGGAGGCGCTCAGCGCGCGCGCCCGTGAGCGCGGCATCCACCCGCACCTCGACGGCGCCCGCCTGTGGGAGGCCCAGGCCGCCTACGAGCGCCCCTTCCCGGAGATCTGCGCCCTCTTCGACTCGGTCTACGTGTCGTTCTACAAGGGCATCGGCGCCCTGGCCGGCGCGATGCTGCTCGGGCCGCGCGACCTGATCGACGAGGCAGCGGTGTGGCAGCGGCGCCAGGGCGGCAACCTCTACCACTCCCTGCCGAACTGGGGCTCCGCGGCCATGCTGCTCGAGGGGCGTCTTCCGCGCTTCGCCCACTACCGCAAGCGGGCCCTGGAGCTTGCGGCGGCCCTGGGGGAGGTGGCCGGCGTCCAGGTCCTGCCTGACCCGCCCCACACGAACCTCTTCCACCTCGTCTTCGAGGCCGAACCCGAGGCCCTGCTCGCGGCCCGCGACCGCGTCGCCGAGGAGCGCGAGCTGTGGCTGCTCGGCCACGCGAAGCCGACCGACCTGCCCGGCCAGGCGCGCACGGAGCTCTACGTCGGTGAGGCCGCCCTGGTCCTCGAGCCGGCCGAGGTGGCGCGGGCCATGGGTGAGCTGATGGAGTACGCGCGGGAGGGCTGAGTCGGCCTCAGCCCTCGCGCTGCGGCTTGCACTCCCCGCGCCTGTCGGTCGTCACCTGGTGCCGCAGGCTCTCGGTGTGAGCGATCCACCGCTCGCAGACCTCCGCCGGCACCCCGTGGTCGGCGAGGACCTCGCGCAGGATCTGCGTCCGGCGGTTGAACTGTCCGCCCATGATCGGGTGGGAGGCGTGGGCCTCGGGGATCGGCATGCCGGTGTACTCGACCTCCGCTCCGAGCAGCTTCAGGGCGAACTCGAGCTCCTTCTGCACCAGGCGCTCCTTGTCCTTACCTTTGAAGAAGAAGCCGATCATCACGTCGTCGAAGACGCGGTCGTAGAAGTCCTCGAGCAGGGGCCGCAGCTTGGCCTCGCCCCCCGCCAGCTCGAAGAGCTCCACCCTCAGGCCTCCTCGTACTCGACCCAGACCGGGGCGTGGTCCGAGAGACCGGCCTCCTTGTCGATCCAGGCGCGGGTGACGCGCTCGGCGAAGGCGGGGTTCATCAGGACGTAGTCGATGCGCCAGCCGAGGTCCTTGGCCCGGGCCTGGCCGCGGTTGGACCACCAGGAGTAGAGGCCCGGCTCGTCCGGGTGCTGGGCGCGCAGCACGTCGACCCAGCCCTGGCGCAGGAGCTTCGTGAGCCAGGCGCGCTCCTCGGGCAGGAAGCCGGAGTTCTTCTCGTTGCGCTTCGGCGCGTGGATGTCGAGCTCCGTGTGGGCGATGTTGACGTCGCCGCACAGGGCGACGGGGCGGTCGAGCTTCAGGAGCTTCTTGGTGAAGCGCGGGAAGGCGTCCAGGAAGCTGAACTTCAGGGCCTGGCGCTCCTCCGAAGAGGAGCCCGACGGCACGTAGGTGGAGACGATCACCTCGTCTCCGAAGTCCCCGCGCAGCACGCGCCCCTCCCGGTCGGCCCAGTCGATACCGCAGCCGGGCAGGTAGGCGTCGGCGGCCTCGCGCGAGTAGAGGGCCACGCCCGAGTAGCCCCTCTTCTCCGCCCAGAGCCACCTCGTGCTGTACCCGGCGGGGGAGCGCAGCTCGTCGCTGACCTGTTCGGGCCGGGCGCGGACTTCCTGAAGACAGAGGACGTCGGGTTGCTTGCGGGCGAGCCAGTCGCCAAACCCGCGCTTGGCCGCCGCCCGCAGGCCGTTCACGTTGAGGGTGCAGAGGGTGCGCGTCATGGGGGTGGGAAGCTAACGTATCCCGGTAGAGGAAGAAGGGGCTGCGCGCACCTTCTGCG
>CAZQAT010000053.1:0-29635 GCA_964591315.1 uncultured Planctomycetaceae bacterium | reverse complement strand
AGTTGGGTCCCAATGCGTCAAAGCCTCATGAATAGGCCGGGCTAGGATGCGGCCATGGCCACCGTCGTCTCCCTGCTCGAACCGGACCTGGACTCCCTGCGCGCCGCGATCGACCGCAACGCGCCCGTCGCCGACCTGCTCGAGCTGCGCCTCGACAAGATCGGTCATCCCGGGGAGGAGGCCCTGCGGGACCTGATCAAGTCCTCGCCCAAGCGCGTCATCGTTACCGTCCATGGTCCCGAGGCCTTCGGTGACTTCGCCGGTGACGTGGAGGAGCGGCTCGAGATCCTGCACTGTGCCGCGCGCTGCGGCGCGGCCTTCGTCGACGTGGACTACCGCCTCTCCCTCGAGCTGGGGGAGGTCTACGGCAAGTGCCACCGCATCGTCTCGCGTCACGAGACCACCGGCACCCCCGAGGACCTCGAGGCGCTCCACGAGGAGGTGCGCGCGGTGCTCTACGAGGGGGACGTGACCAAGCTCGTGACCCATGCGCAGTCCACCGAGGACGGCCTGCGGGTCCTGCGCCACCTGCGCGCCTCGGGCGGCGGCCTGATCGCCTTCTGCAGCGGCGCGGCCGGGAGCTTCACGCGGGTCGTGGCACCCATCTTCGGCTCGCCCTTCACCTACGCGGCCCCCAAGGGCGGCGCCGCCACGGCGCCGGGGCAGCTGCGGGTCGAGGAGCTGCTGGGGGCCTCGCCTCCCGGCGGACTCAGCCCCGAGACGGCCATCCTCGGCATCGTCGGCAGGCCGGTCGGCCACTCCTGGTCGCCGCTCCTGCACGGCATGGCCCTCAAGGCCGCGCACCTGGACGCGGTCTACCTGGCCTTCGAACCGAGCGACCTGGAGAGCTTTCTCGCGCTCTGCGACGACGAGAACTTCCGCGGCCTGTCGGTCACCGCGCCCTTCAAGCAGGAGGCCCTGCGGCTGGCCAAGGGCGCCGAGCACGGGGCCGAGGCCGCCGGCGCCGCGAACACCCTGGTGCGCGACGGGGACGGCTGGCAGGCCTCGAACAGCGACGTGAGCGCCCTGCGCGAGGTGCTCGAGGCCTCGCTGCTGGCCCACGCCCAGCGCGGCTTCGGTGAGATCGCGCCGGCCCACGCGCGGGTCCTGGTGGTCGGCGCCGGGGGCGCGGCGCGGGCCGGGGCCCAGGCGGCGCGGGAGATCGGCGCGCGGGTCTCGATCACGGCCCGCCGCGACGAGGCGGCCCGGGCTCTGTGCGAGGCCATGGCCGCCGACCACGTGCCCTGGGAGGAGCTCGGCGCGGCGGACTACGAGATCCTCCTGCACTGCACGCCGGCGGGCTCCCTGGCGGCGGAGGGCCAGCTGCCCTTCCCGGCCGAGCGTCTGCCCACCCGGCGGATCGTGATCGAGTCCAACTACCGGCCGATGCTGACGCCCCTCTTGGCCGCCGCCCGGGAGCGCGACAACACCCTCGTGCCCGGCGGCGAGTGGTTCGTGCGCCAGGCCCTCGAGCAGTTCCAGCGCTTCACCCGCAAGCCGGCGAACGAGGAGCTGATGCGCAAGACCTTCGAGCACGCCTTCCACAAGGAGCGCGAAGGGCGCCGGGGATGAGCGCGCGAGCGGGGGCGAGCGTGGCCCTGGTCGGCCTGCGGGGCAGCGGCAAGTCGCGGGTCGGGCGGCTCCTGGCGGAGCACCTGGGGTGGCCCTTCGCGGACCTGGACGAGGAGCTGGCCCGGGAGGCCGGTGCCGCCGCGGCCGGGGAGGTCCTCTCCGAGCGCGGCGAGGAGGCCTTCCGGGACCTGGAGCAAGAGGTCCTGGCCCGCTGCGCCGCCGCGCCGGGCCCGCGGGTCCTGGCCACGGGCGGCGGGGTTGTCGAGCGCGAGGCCAACCGCCGGCTGCTGGCCGGGGAGCTGCGCTGCGTGTGGCTCGTGGCCGAGCCGGCCACCCTCCTCGCGCGCACCGCCGCGGACCCCAGCGCGCGCCCGGCCCTGACCGAGCTCGCGCCCCTGGCGGAGGTCGAGCTCTTGGCCGAGCGCCGCGCTCCTCTCTACGGCGAGGTGGCCGAGGCCCGCGTGTCCACCGAGGGAGCGGACGCCGCGGGCGTCGCGGAGCGGGTGCTGCGCGCCCTCGGCCTCTGAGGGGCTGGACCCCGGAGGCTCGCGACTCCGGCCGCGACGAATCGAGCTCGGAGCGAACGACCCTGCAGGCTCCCGCGCTGAGCGGGCGCCGAAACGTGCGCGAAGATTGGCGGCGCGGAGTCCGACTCGGACGAGGACTCCGGTAGGATGGTGTCGGAGGCACAGTCGAGAGGAATGATGGCGGGCAGGCAGCGGGAACGAGGGGAGCGAGACGCCGCCCTGCTGCGCGCCCTTCACCACCAGCCCCCGCTCCTGAGGACGACGCTCCTGAGGCTGGGCAGCCTGGCCTTCCTCGCCGCCCTGGCGCCTCTCGCCCCGGCCTGTGCCGGCCCGCCCTCCGACGTCGGCGCCGCGCCGGCCGTCCGCGACCGCACCCTCACCTCCCGCGACCTGGCCCACCTGCGCGAGGCGGAGCTCTCCGAGCGCACGGACGAGCTGTGGCGCATCGACCCACGGCTGGCCCTGCGCGCCACGGTGCTGCGGGTGGGGCGCGAGATCCCGCCCAACCTGACCTCCGCCCGGCGGGCGGAGCGCGAGGCCGCGCGCGCCGAGGCCCTGGGCTGGCTCACCTTGCGGCTCGAGGACGGCGACAGCGCCCTGGAGCTGTGGACCGCCGAGGTCGACGAGCTGCTCGCGGACCGGGACCAGGTCCAGCTGTGGTGCGCCACGGCCCGCTGTCTCGGACGCCTCGGGGCCTACGAGCGCGCCCCGGCCCTGGCCGCGGAGCTCGACGCCGACAGCGCTCCCCGGGCCCAGGCGGCGCGCCTGGCCCTGTTCGACCTCTTCCTGCGCTGGTTCGAGGACCGCGCCGCCTTCGAGGCCTTCTGGGTCGAGGCCGCGCCCTCCTGCCAGGAGAGTGCCTTCATGGAGACGGCCCGTGCCATGGAGCGCGAGGCCCGCGAGCACCTCGTGCGGCTCCTGACCTACGAGCCGCAGCGGGCCGAGGCCCTGCTGGAGCACCCCGACCCGCGCCTGCGGGCGGCGGCCGCCGCCGCCCTGGGGCGGGCGCGCAACGGGGAGTCCGCAGCCGCGCTGGAGAAGCTCCTCGCGCACCTCGAGCAGGAGCCCCACGGGCTCGCCTTCCAGGCCACCATCGACGCCCTGCTGCAGGGCCTGGCCGGGGCGCCGGTGGAGTCGCCCGAGCTCGTGCGTCTGCGGGAGGTGCTGGCGCGACGCCTGCGGGAGGACAGGAGCGCGGACCTGCAGGCGCCCATCGCGGACGCCCTGCGCCGGCTCAAGTGGGCGCCGACGTCCACGGGCGACGCGTCCCTCTCGGCGGGCCTGCGGCTGCTCGTCAGCCAGGCGCGCCAGCTCTCTGGCAGCGACTCCCTGACCGACCGCGACGTGCTCGTGACCGTGCTCGACTCCCTGCAGGCCCTGGCCCGCCGCGGCGAGTCCGAGGGCCTGGACGTGCGCGTCGAGCTCGAGCGGGTCGCGCCCCTGGTCTTCGACCTGGTCCAGGACCGGCGCGAGGCGGAGGTGGTGCGCATCGCCGCGGCCCAGCTCCTGCCGCGGCTCGGTGACGCCGAGGGGCTGCGCCGGGCGGCGGAGGTCCTGGACGCCGAGGGCACCTCGGCGGCGCTGCGCTACCACCTGATGGCGGCGGTGGGGGAGCTGGCGAAGGGGCTCGACCCCCAGAGCCCCGCGGCCCAGCTGGTCCTCGACACCCTGCTCGCTCGGCTGGGCAGCGAGGACGCCAACCTGCGACGGCGGGCCCTCGAGGTCCTGCGGGCGGAGGAGCTGCAGCCCCTGGTGGGGGGCGCCGACCCCTCGGTCTTCCTCAACCACCTGGGGCTCGAGGCGGTGCCCGAGCTCCAGGCCCAGCTGCTCGAGCTGGTGGCCCAGTTCGGCGGCCCGGCCCAGGTGGACGGCCTGCTCGAGCTGCCCAACTTCGACGCCATCGTCGAGAGCGGTCCGGCGGGCGTCGCACGCCTGGCCCAGACCCTCGAGGACCTGAGCGACGGAGACGGCTCGGTGCTGGTGCGCGGGGCCGAGCGCCTCCTGGCCGCCGGCGAGGAGGGCACGCGGGTGCTGCGCCTGCGGGAGGCCCTCGAGCTGTGCGCGGTCATCGCCGACGGCTCCCTGACGGGCCTGACCGCCGCCGAGCACCACGCGATCGTCGGCTGGGCCACGGAGCTGCGCGAGGCCGCCGGCACCCTCCCGGGGGGCGCGGCCTTCCTCGATCGTCTGCTCCTCCAGCACCTGCCGGGCTGTGCCGGAGGCGCCGCTCCCGAGGCGCAGCTCGAGCACGTGCGGGCCCTGTTCCTCTCGGACCGCATCGCCCTCGATCCGGAGGCGGGCGAGGCGGGGGCGGTGCTGGCCCACTTCGACCGCGCCCTGGAGCTCGCCACCGGGGCGGGGGACGACCTGCGGCGCGCCCTGGTGCTGCGCGATCGGGCCCGCTTCGGCTTCGAGGTGGGTCGCAGCGTCGCGGCCCTGGCGGACTACCGCACCCTCTTCGCGAGCCAGCTGCCCGCGGTGCCCGTGGCGGCCAGCGACTCCGCCGCCGTGCGGCGTGGGGTGCTCGACCTGGGGGACCTGCGGCGCGGCGGCGGCTTGCTGGCCGCGGCCAGCGAGGCCGGTGACCCCGAGGCGCGTGACCTCGCCCGTGAGGCCCTGCGGGTCTCGCTGGTGCTCGTGCAGGACCCGATCTGGAAGCTTGAGCCTGGTCCCGTGCGGGCCCAGGACCTGGCGGACCTGGCGGACCGCGCCCTCGGCGCCGGGGACGCCGGCGCCCTGGAGCAGGTGTCCTCGATCTTCGCCGACCTGCCGGACCTACCCCCGCTCCCGGAGCCGACCGAGGAGGATCCTCGGCCGGAGGCCCAGGCCCCGCCGCCCGGCCCCGAGGGGGCCCTCTGGGGCGGCCTGCTCGAGGACCGCGAGCGGCACCAGGCCCTGCTGGGCCTGCGGGACCGCCTGCGTGAGGCGCGTGCCGCAGCGGAAGCGGAGCAGGGAGAGGGGGACCCCGCCGGGGAAGCGGACGACCCGCCACCTGCGGAGCTCGCACCGGAAGAGGAGAGCCCTGCCCCCGATGCGGAGGATCCCGCCGAGAAGCCGGAGACGGAGCCTTGAACTCCCCCCCGACGCGGAGCACAATGTTCAACCAGGTTCGCGGGGTGGAGCAGTCAGGCAGCTCGTCGGGCTCATAACCCGGAGGTCGTAGGTTCGAATCCTACCCCCGCTACCAACACTCAGAGAGGATCTGGCCTTTCCCGGCCGGGTCCTTTTTTCGTTGGGGAACGGTAGGCCCCTCGGAACCCGCGCCTCGACGCGCCGGCGTGGGGAGATGTTCCCGCTCACGCTGACCGGAGCCCGAGTCCCGCTCCCCAGCCGCTACGGACACCAGGCCTGGCTCGTCGTCGCGCCTGTTAGGGTTGGGTCATGACTCTTGCTGCTCTCCTGCTGTTCAGCGCGGGCCCGGTGCTCGCCCAGGCGGACGTTCTCGTCTACGGATCGACCCCCGGCGGCTTCTGCGCTGCGATCGCGGCAGCCCGGGAGGGTGCCTCGGTGATCCTGCTCGAGCCCACGGACCACATCGGCGCCATGAGCACGGGCGGGCTGAGCCACTGCGACTCGAACCAGATGGTGCGCAGCACGCTGATGGGGCTCTTCGACGAGTGGCACACACGCGTCGTCAAGGATTACACGGACCGCGGCCTCGAGGCGCCGTACGACCCCGGCACGAAGGACCAGTCGCGTTGGACCTTCGAGCCCCACGTCGCGATGCGCGTGACGATGGGGATGCTCGACGAGGCGGGGGTCGAGATCCTGACCGACCACGACCTGCTCTCCGTCACCAAGGAGGGTCCACGGATCACCTCGATCGAGACCAAGGCGGGGACGTTCCGTGCGCGGGTCTTCGTGGACGGGACTTATGAGGGCGATCTCATGGCCGCCGCGGGGGTGGAGTGGACGGTCGGCCGTGAGGGCCGGGAGGCCTACGGGGAGTCACTGGCCGGCAAGCAATACCCGAAGCAGCGGATGGACATCGACGGCTTCGACGAAGGCGGCAACCTGCTGCCCCTCGTCACCACCAGCGAGGCCGGGGGCGACGAGGCCGGCGACGGAAACGTGATGACCTACAGCTTCCGGCTGTGCCTGACCGCAGACCCGGACAACCGCGTGCCGATGCCCGAGCCTGATCGGTATGACCCCGTGCGGTTCGAAATCGTACGGCGCGCGATCGCCGCGAAGGTGGGCCGGGTCGGATTCGACCTCTACCCCCTGCCCGGCGACAAGTTCGACGGCAACAACTCGATCGGGGGCCAGTTTTCGATCGGACTGATCGGCGGCGGAACCGAGTGGCACGCGGCGGACGAGGCGGGCCGGAAGGCGATCTGGGAGGCGCACAAGCAATACACCCTGGAGTTCTTCCACTTCCTGACGACCGATCCGGCCGTTCCGAAGGCGATCCGAGACCGGTACGTGGACCTCGGACTCTGCAAGGACGAGTTCGCGAGCTACGGCCACTTCTCCCCGGCGCTCTACGTGCGCGAGTCGCGGCGCATGCTGGGGATGCACGTGATCCGCCAGAAGGACATCCTCGACGAGCCCGAGAAGCCCGACCCGATCGCGATCTCCTCGTTCCCCATCGACTCCCACGACTGCCAGCGCGTTGCGCTGCGCGGAGGCGGCGTGATCAACGAGGGCACGATCTTCCCCGTGCGGAGGACCGACCGCCAGGGCTACGCTTATCACGTGCCCTACCGTGCGGTGCTTCCGAAGCCGGAGCAGTGCGACAACCTCCTCGTTCCCGTCGCGCTGGCGTGCACCCACGTCGGCATCTCCTCGTTGCGGATCGAGGGTGCGTGGATGGTCATCGGACAGGCCGCCGGCGTCGCGGCGGCTCTGGCGGCGGATCAGGACGTGCCGGTTCAAGAACTTCCGTACCCGGAGCTTCGCACGCGACTCCTTGCCCAAGGTCAGGTCCTCGATCTCCCGCACGCACCACCAGCGCCGGCGGAGGACGGCGCGATCGCGATTGCGACCCTGCCCGGGATCGTGCTCGACGACGCGCAGGCGGAGCTGCGCGGCACGTGGTCTCACTCGACGACCTTCAAGCCCTACGTCGAGGACGGCTACGTCTTCACACCCGAGCGGGGTGCCGACTCCGCCGGCGACGGCGAGTCCACGGCGACGTTCCGGTTCACCGCGCCCGCCTCCGGTCGCTATCAGGTTCGGATGGCCTACTCGGCGCACGACTCCCGGGCGAAGGAGGTCCCGGTGACCATCTCCTCCGCGGCGGGGAGCAGGACCATCTTGATCGACCAGACCAAGCCGCTGCCCGAGGGCCGGAGGTTTCGCAACATCGCGACGGTCGAGCTCGAGGCTGAGACGGAGACCGTGCTCCAAGTCGCGAACAAGGGCACGACTGGGTTCGTGGTCGTCGACGCCTTCCAGCTGCTGCCGTTGGACTAGGATCCCCCGGCGCCGCCCTGGGTCCACCCAGGCCAGCGGCGTCGGCTCTGGGCTGTCCTCCTCCTGCGTCATAGCTGGCTCTCCAGGCGAGCCAAGCGTCCCCCCGCTACCACTCAACAAGCCGGCAGGCCCTTTGGGCCAGTCGGCTTGTCTCGTTTCCGCGGAGGCAGGATTCGAACCTGTCATCACGTTGGCCCATCCGCTGGCGCGGCTGGAGCATCTCGAATCCTACTCCCGCTACCACTTCCAAGAGAGGACCTGGCCCTTCCCGGCTGGGTCCTCTTTTCGTTGGGCCGGGAGCGCGGGTCGGGTCGCCGGTGTGTAGCGGACCCCGTGGTGAACAGGTGGAGAGGACCGGCCGAATTGGCACCCCGTGAAGCCGGGGATTCCCGTTCGAGACCTTGAAGAAGCGCGCGTCGGTCCGCCGGTTCCAGACCAGGTCGCCGACGTACATCGGGTTCGTGAGGATCGAACGGATAGTCGACGCCGTCCACGCACCCGAATAGATGTGGGACCACTCGGCATTCCGCGGGGAGGGGACGCCTTCTTCGTTGAGCACGTTGGAGATGGCCCGGTAGCCCATGCGGTCGATGGCGCTCATCGTGAAGATCCGTCGGACCAGCTCGACGCGCTCCGGAGAGCTCAGTACGAGGCGGCTCCGATCCCGCTTGGAGACCTGCAGGCGCTCCCCGCGGGCGAGCGTGCGGACGACCTTCCCCGACTCGTCGAGGACCAGCTTGCTCCCGTCGGGCTGGAACCGCAGAACAAGGAGGAACGCCCCGCCGTCCTCTCGTGGGCTCTCGTAGCGCAGGTCGTAGCCGAAGGGGGGAGAGCCGCCATTCCAGTACCCGCCCTCGACACGGGAGAGCATCCCACGGATCGTCACCTTGGCGAGGTCCTTGGACTCCTCGCGCGCCTGCCACTGCTTGACCGGCCGCAGCAGGTCGTCGGTCGCGTCGCCGGAGAAGTTCTCGCCGACGTACAGCACCTCGACGCCGTGGGTTCGGAGGATGTGCCGGTAGTACCCGGCCTCGTCGTTGTCGAGTCGGCCGAAGCGCTTCACGTCGTAGACGATGACGTACGAGAAGGGCCGCCGATCCTGCTGGGCCAGGCCGACCATCTCTTGGAAGGCCGGACGCCGGACGGCGCTCGTGCCGCTGATGGCGTCGTCGACGAAGAACCGGGCGAGCTCGAGGTCGTGCTCGGCGGCGTAGCGCTCGATGGCCTTCCTCTGGTCGGGGATGGACTGCTCCTGGCGGTCGGTCGAGCGGCGGAGGTAGCCAACGGCCACCTGGGGTCCGGACCGGCCGTTGAGCCCGTGGGGGTGGGGTCGCGGCATGGCGGGGTGGGGGACAACCCATGGAGGCTCAGCCATGCCGATGCAGCCAGCGGATTGTCGACGTTCCTGTTCACACTTGGGCGCCGTAACCGGCCAAGTATTCGCCGGTTACGCGCGTTGCCAGCGGGGCGCCCCGGCCGCCGCGAGGGCACATCCAGCCCAGCCCATGAGTCCCGGCCACGCGCCTCGCTTAAGGCGTCATTAAGCTCCGGCCTGGATCCTGAGAAACTCCGGGCACGAGCCCCAGATGTCCACCGGACGAGATGCGAATCCTCATCGTCGAAGACGAGCGCGAACTACGCGAGATCGTCCAGCAGAGCCTGACCGAGGCCGGCTGCCTCGTCGAGCTCGCTGCGGACGGCGCGGAGGGGCTGTACAAGGCGCTCGAGCTCGATGTGGATGCCGTTGTCCTCGACTTGATGCTTCCGGAGGTCTCCGGCTGGGACCTCCTGCGCAAGCTTCGTGCGAAGAAGGACGTCCCCGTCCTGATCTTGTCGGCGCGGGATGAACTGGACGACCGCCTTCGAGGACTGAACCAGGGAGCCGATGACTACCTCACGAAGCCCTTCGAGCTGAGCGAGCTCCTCGCCAGGCTTCGGGCACTCGTGCGGCGTGCCGCGGGTCACTCCACCGCGACCCTCGAGATCGGCGACGTCGTCTTGGACACCGTCAAGCGGACGGTCACTCGAGGAAACGAATCGATCGACCTCACTGCCCAGGAGTACAAGCTCGTCGAGTTGCTGGCACTGCGTCGCGGAGGGGTCGTCACGCGAGCCGTGATCCACGACCATCTATTCGGCGAGGAAGACGAGACTCGCTCGAACCTGGTCGAAGTGCACGTCTCCAATATCCGCAAGAAGATCCGGCCGGACTTCATCACGACTCGGCGCGGACACGGGTACCAGATCGATGGGTAGATCAATTCGCTGGAGCTTCCTCGGCTGGCACTCGGCGATCCTCGTTGTCGTCCTGGCGAGCTTCGGCATCGCCATGTACCAGCTTCGAGAGCGGACGCTCCTCGGTGAAGTCGACCGCGAGTTGGCCGGCGCAGCTCGTGCACTGGACGCAGCCCTCCGTGCGAATCCCGAACCACCGTGGAAGTCTCGAAGACCCCGGGACGAGCCACGAGAGGATGCGAACGATCCGAAGCGGCTCCTACGTCGATACGGTGGCGAGGGCGCGACCTACCACTACGTCATCCGGCGCAAGAACGGCGAGACGTACAGCTCGTCGGGAGGACTGGATGAGATCCCGACCTCGATGGGAATGTACGGAGGGACCACGGACCAGATCTTCCTCCGAACGCGTGGGGAGTTCCGCGAGGTCGGGGTGCGAGGTCCCTTCGGCACCGAGATCCTCGTGGGACGCTCACTCGCCAGGGAGGAGCGCGAGCTCGCGGGTCTGCTCGGTAGGATCCTGGTCTCGGCCGGCGGACTGCTCGCCATCGGAGTCGCGGGAGGATGGTGGATCTCGAGCCGGGTCGTTCGCCCGATTGCCGTGATGTCGCGGACCGCCGAGATGATCTCCGCGCAGAGCCTCGACCAGCGCATCGACGTCCGTGAAACGAAGAGCGAGCTCGGCAATCTCGCCGACGTCCTGAATCACACCTTCGAGCGACTGCAGGACTCCTTCGAAGTCCAGGCGCGGTTCACAGCCGATGCCTCGCACGAGCTGCGTACCCCCTTGTCGGTTCTCCTCTCCCGGATAGAGTTGGCCTTGGCGAAGGAGCGTACGGACGAGGAGTATCGCGCCGCACTTCGCTCATGCGGGGAGGCAGCGCAGCGCCTGAGGGGACTCATCGACGGGCTCCTTCTCCTGGCACGCTCTGACTCCGAAGATGCCCTGGCAGGGCGACACCCGCTCGACCTCGCTGCGATCGCAGACGAGGTCACGAATGACCTCGCGACCCTCGCCGCGGATCACGGCGTCAGCGTCCGTGTGAGTCGGCTGGAGAAGGGCAGCGAGAGCGACGTGGAGGGGAACCCCGAGGCGATTGCTCGCGTGCTGTTCAACCTCGTGGAGAACGCGATCCGCTACAACCATTCCGGCGGATGGGTAGAGATCGTCCTGCAGCCGGGGGAGCTCGGTGCAGAGATCATCGTCGCGGATTCCGGTCCGGGCATTGCCAGCGAGCACAGGCCCAGAGTGTTCGATCGCTTCTATCGTGTGGACGATTCCCGCTCACGGTCGGCTCGCGCCGGCGGTGGAGCTGGTCTGGGGCTGGCGATCTGTCGGGGGATCGTGGACGCCCACGGGGGCTCGATCGAGTTGGGCGCACACGAGGGAGGGGGCGCAGCCTTCACCGTGCGGCTCCCCAGGGCGGGCTGAGGCGCGCGTCCTTCACCTCAGCTTAAGGGTGCGGACGACATCCTGCGGACGTGATGGCTCGCAGCGGCCGCCGGCTGCCGCCCGAGTCCCGAACCGTCCCCTCCGACGAACGAAGTTCTCTCGTGACGCCCATGAAGCACGCGCATCCTCTCCTCATTTGGCTCGGCGCAGCGGCCGTGACCGTTGTCGTCAATCTCTTGCTGAACACCGGGCGCGGCTCGGGATCCTTGCCCGCCTCGGAGCCCCTCGTGATCGGGCCTTCGCCGGTGGATCAAGGGCCGCGGGTCGCGGAGCTCGAAGCACGCATCCGAGATCTCGAAGAGCGCCCCCTCGCCCTGACTCCAGCCATCCAGCGTGAGGCGGTTCCATCAGCCGAGATGCTCGCTCGCGACGCGGAGTCGGTTGCCATTCAAGAGGAAATGAAGGCCTTCTTGACCGCGCTGAAGGCACCGGGTGATCAGCTTCCCCATCAGCTCCTGACGAGTGTGCAGGAGGCGGTCGAGCTCGTCGAGGAGCAGAGAGCGGCGGAGCGAGCCGAGGAACGGAGTCTCGAGCGCGCGGCGCGAGTGGAGGAGCAGATTGGCGAGTTCGTGTCGGATCTCTCGCTCGACCCCACGCAGGTCGCCTCGGTGCGCTCGCTACTCGAGCTGCAGGAAGACAAGCGCGCCGAGTTGCGTGAGGCGGGCGGAGACCGGGGGCGCGAAGGGAAGGACGCACTCCGTGACCTGAAGCGCGAAACGCGGGAGGCCATCGAAGGGGCGCTGACACCCTGGCAGCTCGAGATCTACCAAGCATCCCGTGACGAAGACCGCGGCGGCGGACGGGGCACGCGTGACGGTGAGAGAGGCAACGGCGGACGGCAGCGCAATCGCACCGACAGGGACGGCTCACAGCAGGTCGATTGACGGCAGCCCTCTCGTCGGTCCTCGCTGCCCCATGAGCCGAGATGACCTCCCCCGACCAAGACCTCCTCATCATGAAGCCCCTTCTCAAGCGCACCTTCGTCTCACGATCTCTCCTCGCCCTCTGTGCGTCGAGCGCCGTTATTGCCGGTCACGACGAGTCTGCAGATCGACACATCCAGCCCACGCGCCCGAGGCCCGAGACGATCACCGCCACCGTCTACGCGGACAACTGGTTCGAGATGTACGTCAACGGTCGACGAGTCGCCGTCGACCCGATCCGCTTTCGGCCGCACAACGTGGTCACCTTCGAGCTGGTTCCGGAGTATCCGATGACCATCGCGATCCGCGCCGAGGACAACGCGGACTCGCGCACCGGGATGGAGTACGACGACACTCAGATCGGAGACGGTGGCTTCGCACTGCGATTGAGTGACGGCACGGTCACTGACGCTTCCTGGCGCGCCCGATGCTTCTCGCGGGGCCCCGTTGGCGGCGACGTTCAGAATCCCCGCGTCGAATGGGATCCTCTTCCGGAGAACTGGTTCAGCACGAATTTCGACGACCGCGCCTGGGCTAGTGCGGTCGAGTTCTCGGCAGATCAGGTCGACCCCAAGGATTGCTTCTTCGAGTACGACTTCGGTGGCGCGCGATTCGTGTGGAGCGAAGACCTGGCGCTCGACAATACCGTCCTCCTGCGTACACGCATCGACTCACCGCGCCCCGAGAACGGAGCTGCTCGCCGCTCGGATCCCGGGCCGAAGGGAGAACGGACGGGACGCCAGGGTGGAAGACGGGGAGGGAAGAAGCGTCGCGGAGAGGGAACGGGCAGAGGCGCGGTGGCCAAGCCACCCATGCCGGACACGGTTGGTGTCGAGGTCGATTCCGCTTGCGACTTCGAGATGTGGATCGATGGCGAGCTCGTCGCAGTCGACCCCATCGTCGGCGAGCCGCAGGGCCCGCAATCGTTCGAGATCCTGGCTCGCTACCCTATGACCATCGAGACTCGGCTGACGGACCCGCGCTCGGCTCACAGCCTGAGCATTCAGGTGGGCGGGCATGAGATTCCGAGCTCGGCCTGGCAGGTGGTCGCCGGAGAGGGAGGTGACGGCCCCCTTGTGCTGTCGACGGTGTTCGATCACTCCCACGGGGCGCACGCAGATCCGACCGATTCCGGACGGGCACGCCCAGCCCGCACCACGATCCCAGCCAGGCCCAACATCATTCTGCTGCTCTCCGACGACCAGGGCTGGTCGGGGCTCTCGACTCCGATGCACCCGGAGCTGGCGGGAGCCTCGAGCGAGCGCATCCGTACCCCGAACATCGCCACGTTGGGGCGTGACGGATTGCGCTTCTCGCAGGCCTACTCGGCTGCACCCGTCTGCTCGCCATCGCGAGCCGGGATCCAGACCGGCAAGAATCCGGCAGCGCTCCACTGGACGAAGGCCGCCCGCTCGGTGTCGCCGGAAGACGGTTACCGCCTGATCCCTCCGGTCTCCGCGCGAATGCTCCCCGATGAAGAGGTGACCGTCGCCGAAGTGCTCCGCCGCGCCGGCTACACGACGGCGCACTTCGGCAAGTGGCACCTCGGCGGCGGGGGGCCGGGACAGCACGGCTACGACGTCCACGACGGTGACACCAGCAACCAGGACGCGGCCCCGCACAAGGACCCGAACCCGGTGGACATCTTCGGGATGGTCGAGCGGACCGACGCCTTCATGGGCAAGTCCATGGAAGACGGGCGGCCGTTCTTCGCACAGCTCTCCTTCCACGCCCTGCACTATCCCCAGAACGCGCGCGCCGCGACGCTCGAGGCTGTCGAGGAGAGGGGGGGCTGGCGCAACGAGAAGGACATGCAGCGAGCCGCGATCGCCGAGGATCTCGACGACGGCGTCGGCCGACTGCTCGCGGCGATCGAGTCCCGAGGGCTGAGCGAGTCGACGATCGTGATCTACACCTCGGACAACGGCCAGGGCGGTGGGGGACGGCGCGCCCTCCTGAGCGGCGGCAAGGGCGGGCTGGGTGAAGGCGGGATTCGCGTTCCCTTCCTGGTTCGAGGGCCGGGAATCCCCGAGGGCGCGTGGTGCCACGAGCCCATCGTCGGGTTCGACTTCCTGCCGACCTTCGCGGAGCTCGCCGGGGTGACGAAGGGTCTGCCCCGCGATCTGGAGGGGACGAGTTTCGCGCAGCTCCTCTCGAACCCCGATCGATCGCTCGCGCGCGAGCCACACGGGCTCGTGTTCCACTTCCCGCACTACCAGGGGCCCGCGGGCCCGCAGTCAACGATTCGCGTGGGCGATCTCAAGCTCGTCCTGTCGTACGAGACGGGCGAGGCTGGGCTGTACGACCTGGCGAGGGACCCCGGGGAGACTCGAGATCTGTCGGCGGAGCGGCCGCGCGAGACCAAGGAGTTGAAGGCGCGGCTCGAGGATCACCTCGAGCACCTCGGCGCCGACCTGCCGCGGCCCAATCCGGGCTTCGAGGAAGGCAGTGAGCCCCCGAGCCACAAGGAGCGCAAGGGGGGAAAGCAGAGCAAGGAGCGCGAGCGGGAGGGCCGGGAGAAGCGGGGCCGCGGGGAGGGCCGACGGCGCCGCGATCGCGAAGCAGGGCAACCGGCGCCGGCGCCGCGCGACGAACCCTCGATGGAGGCGCCGCCCGAGGCGCGACCCTTCCTCGCTTTCGAGGACCTCGACGTCACCTGGGACGACGACCACGTGTACGTGGGAAGCGACGGACTGCCCGATCACCCGATGATGGTCGGCATCCGCACATGGAACCAGCAGGTGCCGCTCCCGCAGTCCTTTCGCGGCGACAACGTCTTCCGGATCCCACGGAAGCCGAAGCTACTCGAGGAGCCGCGCGAGACCGTTCTGACCGGTCCGATCGCGATCGCGGTGAACGGTGTCCCGATCTTCGATCCGACGACGCAGGGCGGCCGGCACGACGCCCATGGGAACGGTGAGCTCGACGAGTTCGGGGGGCACGCCGGGCGTGCCGACGACTATCACTACCACGTGGCCCCGTTCCACCTCGCCGAGGTCGTCGGCGAACACTCCCCGATCGCCTTCGGCCTCGACGGGTTCCCGATCTTCGGCAAGAGGGAGCCCGACGGTTCCCCGATGAAGCCGCTCGATGCCGCCCACGGGCATCGACACGCGGACGGCACGTACCACTACCACGGCACCGACGAGAAGCCCTACTTCATGGGCGCCTTCGCCGGCGAGGTCGATCTCGACGCGCGACCGGAGACGCGCGGTTGGCGGCCGTACACCCGTCCGCTGCGTGGTGCGCGGGTCACCAGGTTCACGGGCAGTCGCGAGAGCGGGTACCAGCTGGAGTACACGCTCCGGGGGAAGACGCACCGGATCGAATACCACCTCCGCGAGGACGGGGGGGTGGAGTTCTCGTTCGTGGATCCCGACGGGACCGCGCGAAGCGAGTCCTATCCGGCGTCGCGTCAGCGCGGCGAGCGCCGGGGGGGCCGCGATGCGGATGGCGACCGGCGTGGTCGTGGCGACCGTCGCGAGGGACGGCGGCGCGGCCGCGGGAACGACGCCGCTGACAGCGGAGGGGGTGGCACACAGCCGCGGCAGCCCTGGATCCTCGCGCACGCAGCCGAGCTCGATGCCGACGGCGACGGCGTGCTCACGCTCGAGGAGGTCCGCGAGGAGGTGGAGAAGGCGTTCGACGGCTTCGACGCGAACGCGGACGGCCGCCTCGGCGACGTCGAGCTGGACGGTTCCGTCCGCGTGCGCTCCGCGGTCGCCGGGTTCCTGCGTGGCCACCGAGCAGAGCTCGACGCCGACGGGGATGGCGGCATCGAGAGAGACGAGGTCCTCGCGGTGTTCGAGCGCTTCCATCGCCGCCACGACTCCGACGGGGACGGAGCCTTCTCCACGGCCTCCGGCAAGGCTGGCGATCGCCAGGCTCCTGCGGCGGCCGAAGGGGGGCGATCCTCCGCAGCCGCCCCTCCAGCGTCGCGCGGTCTGGTCGTCGTCTTGCTCGACGACATGGGCTGGAACGACGTCGGATTCATGGGCAACGACTTCGTCGAGACCCCGCGCCTCGACCGGCTAGCGGACGAAGGGCTCGTCTTCGACGCGGCCTACGCGAGCGCGCCCAACTGCGCCCCGACGCGTGCGTGCCTCATGTCCGGCCAGTGGCCCGGACGCCACGGCGTCTACACGGTCGTCGACCAACGCAACGCGCCGGGGCTCCCGCACCACCGCTTGCTCGCTGCTTCGAGTCGTCCAGAGCTGGCACCCGAATTCGTCACGTTCGCCGAGGCGCTCGGAGACGCCGGGTACGCGACCGGGTTCTTCGGCATGTGGAACCTCGGCAAGCGTGAGAGCGGGCCCGAGGGCCAGGGGTTCGAGATGGCCGTGGTGCCGCGGGACCTGAACTTCGACAAGAACGCGTACCGGGACGAGAACGGCCGCCAGCTGCCGGACGCGCTCACGGCAGAGGCACTTCAGTTCATCGAATCCCACTCGGAAGAGCCGTTCCTCTGCTATCTGGCGTTGCACTCCGTCCACACCCCCTTCGAACCCGATCCGGAGGTTCTCGCGAAGTACGAGGCGCGTGCCGGTCGCGGTGACGATCCTGCGTTCGCCGCTACGGTAGAGACCGTCGACCGCAACATCGGCCGGCTCGTCGACCACCTGAGGAAGCTCGGGATCGAGGATTCCACGACCGTGATCTTCACTTCGGACAACGGCGGCGAGCACCGCCGGACGTCGCCGCTCCGCGGTGGCAAGGGAGAGCTGTACGAGGGTGGGCTCAGGGTCCCCTTCGTCGCTTGGGGAGCGGGCGTCCGCGCCGGACGCCGGTCCGTGACCCCCGTCTCGAGCCTCGACGTCTACCCGACGCTGCTCGAGCTCACTGGGCTCGAGATGCGTGCCGAACTCGACGGCGCCTCGCTCGTTCCTCTACTGTCGGACACCGGCACCCTGCATCGCGATGGGCTGTTCTGGCACTTCCCCTGCTATACGGGACGGGGAACGCCCGCCAGTGCCGTGCGGGCGGGCAACTGGAAGCTCGTTCGGCGCTACGAAGGAGAGCGAGCCGAGCTCTACGACCTCGACGCCGATCCGAGCGAGGCATTGGACCTGTTCGCGGAGCGTCCCGAGATTGCCAGCCGACTGGAGGAGCGACTCGACGATTGGCTTTCCAAGACTCAGGCCGTGCTACCCGGCGGCCGCAACCCCGACTTCGATCCTGATGCCCGTCGACCTAGGGGTGGCAGCGACAAGGGGAGGAACACCGAACGAAGGAAGAAGAGGGACCGCTAGAGCAAGGTCACTCAGGATCTGGGTTCCATGCTCATCCTCGTTCGCTCGCCCGCGGCCGAGGGCCACCCTTCGCGGTGGGCAGTCTCGGGCATGGGGGGGAGCTTCCGCAGTGTGGCGTTGGGGAGGTCCGCCGTGGAGGGTGAGCCCGGCCGGCATGTCCAGGTCCTTCTTGCACCTCTTCGAGTCCATTCGCGGCGCCGGCTCCGGAGGCCTTTCCTCTCCAGCCGAGCGCATGAGGCCCCCGCTACCACTCAACAAGCCGGCAGGCCCTTCGGGCCAGTCGCTCAGCCGGGGGGCCGAGGATGGTCGCGACGAGGATCGCCAGAGGTCGGCGAGCTCCTCGTCCGACTCGGGGGCGCCTCGGTGGGGGCTTCGCGCTGCACGCGGGCGTGGCCGTACCCGCGGATCGGCGCAAGCGACTCGAGAAGCTGTGTCGCTACATCGCGCGTCCGGCGATCTCGACGCGACGCCTCCCACGTGACGCGAGGGGAGGCATTCTCTACGAGCTACGGTGTCCCTAATCCGATGGTCGCACGTGTAATTTACACAGCGCGAGCTCTTGGTGCGGCTGTCTTGGGGACTGTGCTACGCTGCCGCGGCTCGACAAGTCCCTTCCCACTGCTCGCCATGAACTCGATCAAACTACTCCTCACAGGCCTGGCTTGTCTTGGCCTCACTGCTCACACTGCCCTTGCTGTTCAGCAGAACGAATCCGCACAGCTCTTTGCGAGTGATGGCTCGTCGGGTGATCTCTTTGGTCATGCCGTGGCGGCGGATGGGGACGTTGTCGTTGTCGGCGCGTTCTCCACCGATGGCCCTGGAAACAACGCCGGAGCTGTCTACCTCTTCGACATGACGACAGGGCAGCAGCTCACCAAGTTGCAACCGAATGACATTGCAGCGGGGGACCGGTTCGGTTCTTCCGTCGCGATTGATGGAGATCTGATCGTGATAGGCTCTCCATGGGACGACGACTCTGGCTCCGTGTCGGGGTCCGCTTATGTCTTTGAGACGGCAACGGGTGCTCAGTTGACGAAGCTCGTGCCTCTTGACGGCAGTTCTAGCGACGCATTCGGATCTCAGGTAGCCCTTGCAGGTTCCACTGTCCTTGTCTCGGCGCCGATGGATGACGGCGCGGGGGAGAATGAGGGCTCTGTGTATGTCTTTGATGCGATCACAGGAGCCCAGCTGTTCAAGCTTCTCCCCAACGATCCGGGTTCCCACGACCTGTTCGGCGGCTCGATAGCCATCAGCGGGTCGCGGGCACTCGTCGGGTCGCCTGGCAACGACATTCAGTACTTCAACTCTGGGTCCTGTTATGTTTTTGATCTGACCACCGGAAGTCAGTTGGTGCGTTTTGAGTCCAGTGATCCGGGGCCGAGCCACTACTTCGGCACGTCGGTGGCCCTGGAGGGGACGCTGGCGCTGGTCGGCGCTGACTGGGCCGATGGAGTGGGTGGCATCGGATCGGACTGCGGTGCGGCCTACCTCATCGACACCGATCCCCTTTCCCACATCTCGGCCCTGTCTGCACCCAACCCATCCTTCGGGGATCAGTTCGGAGTCTCCGTTGCCCTCTCTGGGTCGATCGCTGTCGTTTGCGCAGACCGCCGGGACGACAACGGCGATGATTCTGGAGCTGCCTACCTGGTGGACCTGGCCAATGGCTCGACCGTACAGCAGCTACTCCCATCGAACGGTGCGTCCTTCGACGAGTTTGGCGCCTCGGTGGCAGTTAGCGGCACAACAGCCATTGTTGGAAGCCACTGGCACAGTGGCACCGGTTCTGCCTACCTCTTCGACATCCCCGGTGGCAGTGGAGAGTCCTTCTGCTCGGGTGACGGGAGCGGCGCGGCCTGTCCCTGTGGTGGCAACGCCGGCACCCATCAAGGCTGTCTCAACTCGACGGGTACCTGGGGGGCAAGCCTCACCGCCAACGGAATGGCGTCCATTTCGAACGACAGCTTCTCGCTCAGTGTCGCGGGCGTGCCCGGGAGCAAGCCGGGATTGGTCCTGCGAGGATCCAACCAACACAACGGAGGGGCAGGGTCGCCGGTCGGTGACGGGCTGCTATGCGCTTCTGGTCAGTCTGCTCGTTCCCAAGTCCAGGTCACCTCGGGGGGGTCCACGCTGTTCACGGACTTCCAGGGGAGCCCCTTCGGCAATTCGAGCTACGGGGCAGGATCCCACGCCTACTATCAGTTCTGGTATCGAGATACTCAGAACACCTGCTCGGGGCAGGGCTTCAACTTCAGCAATGGCTGGGCCGTGCTCTGGACCCGCTGACTTCGACGCCGGCTGTCCGGGTCGCTCCTGACGCCAAGGCCCAAGCGGTGTACGGTCCCACGCGCGGTTCTGATGGGCCAGGGGTGGACGCCCCCCCAGGACCTCAGCTCCAAGAACACGAAATGGCCTCGACCGGCGGAAGATAGAACAGGCGCTCAACGCCCAGATCAAGGCGGAGAAGTACTCCGGTCACCTCTACCTGGCGATGGCCGCCTACTTCGAGGCAATGGACCTACCCGGTCTCGCACACTGGATGCGTGTCCAGGCCAGCGAGGGGGCACTTCGGAGCGCTTGGGGTGCTGCAGGGGAGGGCCCGGGGGCGGGAGAGGGGAGCTGGGTCTCTCCTCTCCTTTCGAAGACACCCTATGGAGTTCCTATCCGCAAGGCACTCAGACGACGTCGAACCGGGCCATCATGAAGTGGTCCTCGTGCTCGATGTTGTGGCAGTGGAAGACCCACGGGCCGGGGAAGTCGCGGAACTTGAAGAACACCTCGACCTCGTCGTTGGGGCCGAGATTGATCGTGTCCTTCTTGGCGAAGCCGTCGCGCTCTTCGAGCGGCGGCAGCTCGCCGTTGCGGCTGAGGACGCGCATCAGCTCGAGGTGGACGTGGATCGGGTGCCACCAGCCGCCGCCGTTGTTCTTGAGAGTCCAGACCTCCGGCGTGTTGATGGGCACCTGGAAGATCGGGTTGTCGATGTCGGCGAACTCGTCGTTGATCTGCCACGCGCCGTTGCCGCGTTCGAAGACGATCTCGCGCCGCGTGGCCGCGTCGATCTCCGACTGCGGGATCGGCGTCAGGGGGCGCAACGTGTCCGGCACCTGACTGAGGTCGGGAGCGGTCGCGGGGACGACGCGGAACTCGAGGATCTTCGTCCCTTCACCCGTCGGGAAGAGGTCCGGGTCCTCGAAGTCGCCGCCGGGGCCACGTCCGTCGTCCTGGTCGACGACGTCCTCCAGGTAGAGCTTCGTGCCGGGCGGGAATTCCGAGAAGTCGACGACGATGTCCTTGCGCTCCGCCATGGAGAGCATACCGGTCGTCAGCTGGTCGCGGATCGGCGCGCAGTACAGTCCTCCGCCGTTGCCGATGATGTCGAACGGGTACCGGTTGCCGTACTCGTCGATGAGGTTGAACTGACTCATGCGCGCGTTCGTCGCCATCAGGATCCGAAAGCGGTACTTCCGCGCCTCGACCTCGAAGAACGGGTCGATGCGGCCGTTGACCATGCGCTTGTCGCCGAGGAAGCCGTCGAAGTCCTCGGGCAGGTACACGAGCGTTCCGTCCGGAGCGATCATGCGATCCGTGATCGCCAGCGGAATGTCATAGGCCGGGGTGTCGCCGTTCGGCTTCCAGAAGCTCGGTAGACGCAGGCCCGTCGTCTCGTCACCGGTGTCGTACTCGTCGAAGACGAGGAGGAATCCCGCGAGCCCTCGCTGGACGTTTGCACCGGTGAAGTCGAGCAGGTGGTCGTGGTACCACTGGGTCGCGGCGCGCTCCTCCTCGTCCGGCGCGCCGTGCGTGAAGCCGACGTCCTGGAAAGCCCAGCTGTAGTCGCGGTGCTCGGTCGGGAGGATGATCGGATCGAAGGTCGGATTGGGAGCATGCCCCTTCTCGGGAAAGCCGTCCGACTCCGCCTCGATGTGGCCGCCGTGGAAGTGCGTCGTGAGGTGGTTGACCCCGAAGCCGACGTGGTCCTGCGGCAGGTCGTTGCAGAAGCGGACCTTCATCGGCGTGCCCATCGACGCGATGATCGTCGGTCCCGCCTGCAGGAGTCCGGCCGCGTCTGAGTGCTGCGCGGCCGTGATCATGTTGTCGCGGTAGCGCCACACCGGCGTCAGCGGAAGATCGGGGTGCAGCGGGACCATGATCTCCTCCGCCGTGATCTCGTGACAGGTGCGGTCGCGCCGCGTGAATGGAGCGGTGGCCAGCGGCGGTTGCGGGAATGGCAGCGGCGCGACGAACGGTGTCGTCGGCGGGCTCGACGGGTCTCCCCAGAACGAGCTCGGAAAACGCGCCTTGAGGCCCTTCTTGGAGAGCACTCCCGAGTAGGTCGCGGCCATCGACATCCACAAGAGCTCACGTCGACTCAGCATCCCAAATCTCCTCATACGGTTCTGGATATCGTCGCGGCTCCGGCGCGATTGAATTCGAGCAGCCGCCTCCGCGACGGCGATTCCACCAGCATAGGAGCACGTGAATGCCCATGTCGCTAAACTCGACACCAACCGTCGTCTCGCAACTCTCTGTCAAAGCCCGACCTGCAACGACGATCGCGCGCTGCTGACGCGTCGATCACCGTAATTGCGATTTCGTGAGCGCCGAAACCCGGCCGGGACGTACGCTGAATCGATGGCGCGAAACGCATCCGCGACTCTCCCCCTCATCGTTCTCCTCGCGACGAGCTGCGCCGGGCCGCACATCGAAACGGTCGATGAAGTCATCCCTTCGGCACCGACGCAGGAGCAGCTCGACCGACCGTACGAGGAACAGGACGAGCAGACACGCAGCGCCCGGGCACGAATGGTCGGTTACTTCCCGAACCCGACGCTGACAACGCACGAGAACGAAGAGGTGCGCTTCTACGACGACCTCATCGTCGGCAAGTGTGTCGTGATCAACTTCATGTACACCGTCTGCGACGGCATCTGACCGGAGACCACGGCGAACCTCGTGGAGGTTCAGAAGACACTCGGCGACCGCGTCGGTCGCGACCTCTTCTTCTACTCGATCACGCTCGACTCGGAGATCGACACTCCCGAAGCGCTCGCGGAGTACGCCGACTCGTACGGCGTCGGCCCCGGCTGGACCTTCCTGACCGGCGACGCGGAGGAGATCGACCACCTGCGCCGCAAGCTCGGCGCGTACGATCCGGATCCGGTGATCGACGCCGACAAGACACAGCACGCCGGCATCGTCGTGTTCGGCAACGAACCGAAGGGCAGGTGGTGCGGGTTGCCCGGACAGATGAACACCGACTCGCTCGCGCGCTACATCGAACGGCTCGCCACGATGTGACGGTCAGGCGCGCTGCTTGAAGAGCGTCAGGTAGCGCGCGACTCGCTTCGCCAGCCGCAGCGGGTTCTTCACCTCGCGGACCAGGCGCTTCGGCCTGACGTAGAAGCGTCGGTAGGCCTCGCGGATCTTCGCCTCGATCTCGGCCGCGCTCATGTGCTCGTTGCCCTCGACGCTCTTCGCATAGGCGAGGGCTGCGCGCGCGGCGGGTACCGGCTCGAAGCCGCGGAAGTAGGATGCGTACGCATCGAGAG
The DNA here is from genome assembly GCA_964591315.1 of uncultured Planctomycetaceae bacterium. GTDB lineage: Bacteria > Planctomycetota > UBA1135 > UBA1135 > JABACD01. The sequence goes on along the minus strand of CAZQAT010000053.1, from coordinate 6,706 downwards.
CCTCGGTGATCACCCCGGGGCTGACGAGCTTGACGTGCAGGCCGCGCTCGAGCTCGATGGGTGCCGACAGCACGAAGGCGTTGAGTGCGCCGTTGACCATCGACGCGGACGACCCCGCGACGATTGGATCGTGGTCGAGCACGCCTCCGGTCAGAGTGAACGAGCTGCCCTCCGCCACACGCTCGCTCCCGAGCAGCACGAGGTTCATCGGCGCGGGATAGCAAGCTCGAGGGGCGCGGTCGAGCCGGGATGAAGTGCGCCGAGCACACTATCCTCAGCATAGGAACATCGTCACGTGACCGACCTATCCCTCGTCGTCCGGCGACTTTCGCGCCGCTACGACCTCCACCACGATCACGAGCACGATCCCCGCGCCGCCCACCATCAGTCGACCGGAGCGTCCGAGCCGGTCTCCCAGGTTCGACTGCGACACGAAGACGTATGCCAGGACGACGACGCACAGTAGCCAGCACAGACGAGGGGTCATTGGGTTCCTCCTGCAAGGATCTTGCCATACAGCTAGCATCAGAGCGTGCGGTTACTCAATGGAGATGTGACTGGCTGCCAATACCCTGCTGAGTTGCACCTGGGGGAGCCGCCGTACACTGCGGTTGGATGTAAGGGTCCATGAGCCTGGTGCAGCTTTGTCTCCTCGGCCTTCTGAACGTGCCCGCTCTCGGTCAGGCGAACTGCCTCGTCATCGTTTCAGCCGACCCGGGCGTGGATCGCGTCGGAGCGTACGGGGTTCACCCGGCTCCCGATAGGACTCCGGTCATCGATCGCCTCGCCAACCGCGGGCTGCTCTTCAGGGACGCGTGGACTAACTCCATGTGCTCGACTACTCGGGCGACCATCCTGACGGGGCGCTACTCCTTCCGAACGGGAATCGGTGGGATCGTGGGACCAGGAGACGCCTTCACGGGACTGAGCTTGGACGAGGAGGCGCTGCCGGAGCGTGCTGGATTTCGGGTGAGCCGGCCCAGAGGGTGGGGGAGGACCCCCGGAGGCGAGCGCTCGGCGTGGTGTTCGGGTGGGGGAGGTCTGGGTGCGGGGGAAGAACAGACCCGCGTCGATCGAGGCGGGTCTCCCTGTCGAGTTCTCCAGTCGAGCCCAGCGGCACGCCGCTAGCCACTGCAGCTGCTAGGGCAGTTCGTCGTTGATCACGTCGATCAGGACCTCATTACGGTCCGCGCTGAATTCCCAGAACATCGCACCACCGAAACCCTGCGATTTCACATAGTCCATCTTGCGCCGGATGGAAATCTCGTCGTCGTAGGAGATGAAGTGACCTCCCTCGACGGTCGGAGAGAACAGGAAGGGCACCATGCTGAATCGGTCACGGTGCTTGGAGTACTCGGGCAGCTGCTCGAACAGCTGGATCTCCCAGAACTCGTTGAAGCCCGTCGCGCCGGTGGACCAGTCGTCCCAGGTGCCGGGCGGCACGTGGGTGGCGGACTGAAAGAGGCCGTTGTTGGTTGCGGACACGCCGCCCCAGCCTCGACCGTAGAAGGGCATCCCCATGACCAGCTGCTTCCTGGGGACACCTGCCGACGCCCACTCGTTCATGGCCCAGTCGCCGTTGTAGCGGGTGGCGATTTCGACCGAAGCCGGATCCGCAGGATTGGGGAACAACGGACTGTGGTGGGCGCTGATGCTTAGGTCCCACGCGCCGCGGAGGTCGTAGGTCATCACATTGATCCAGTCGAGCTCCGCTGCCAGGGCGGCCGGCTCGTAGTTGACGATCTTGTCGTAGCCAGCGGCAGCCGCGATCGTCAGCAGGTACTCCCGGCCATCCGTCAGCTCGGCTGCATCCAGCTGGTCTCGGAGCTCGCGTACGAGCAGGGTGTAGTTCTGCTTGTCCTCAGGGCGCGTGATGTTGCTGGCCAGGCCGCCTGCCACGGGATACTCCCAGTCGATGTCCACCCCGTCGAAGTTGTAGGTCCGAATGAAGTCAACGCATGAGCTGGCGAAGGCCTGGCGGGACTGCGCCGTCAGCGCCACGTCGGAGAACAGGCCCGACCAGGTCCAACCACCGACCGAGATGAAGGTCTTGATGTGCGGGTGCTGCGCCCGCAGCACGTTGTTCAGCTGGTTGTAGGCCCCGGCATAGGGTTGATTCCAGACATCGCCGGGGTAGAGCTTGTCGATGGCTGCGTAGGGGTCGCCAATCTGGATCCTGAGATCGGGGCCAATGTTGGCAAAGGCGTAGTTGATGTGCGTCACCTTGTCCGCGGGGATGTCCAGCGGGTGATAGTCACGACCGTAGATGCCCCACTCGATGAAGTACCCCACCTTCCGCATGGGGGCGACGGGTTCCGGGTCCAGGTTCGGCTGCGTACCGACATTGGTCTGGGTCTGTGCGGACGCCGCGACCTGGAGAGCGAGTAGCGAGAGAGAGAGGAGCAGGAGGGTCTTGCGCATGAGGTTGCCTGCGTCGATGGATCGACCTGGGGGGTGAGCTGATGTTGATGGCACCTACGTGTTCAGCACCCCCAGGGTACAACGATGAGGAGATGATCCGGACCGGAAGAACGACCGGCGTGTAAGTCTGCCCTCCTGCTCTTCTTGCAAGGGCACCAGGTGTCGTGGGGCAAGAGCCCCGCGGCGACGGCAGATCCTCACAGGCCACCGTCCCCTCTGGTGGTCCCACAAGCGGTGACGATCGGCGTTGCTTGGCTCGGTAGTTCAGCCGGAGCCGTCAGTCCCGCGGGCCGAGTGCATGGTTGGCGCCTCTTCCGGCGAGCCCCTGGTCGCGGACCTCGAGGATGTAGCCCATGCCGCCCCGGCCGACCTCGCCCTGGACCTTGTAGCGCGCCCACAGGAGCTCGGCCCGGGCGCGTGCCTCGGGGGCCGCATCGGCCCTCTCGCCGGGCTGTTCTTCCGGTCCGACCCCCGCCTGCCTCAAGCGCTCGAGGGCGGCGCCGGCCTTCCGCCACTGGCTGTGGCGCAAGCGCAGCTCCTCGGCCTGCTCGGGGTGGCGCTCGCAGAACTGCTCCAGCTCGGGGGCCTGGCCCGCGCGCTCGAGCTCGAGGAACTCGGCGAAGAGCGCGTCGGCGTCACCCTCGCGGGTGGGGTCGGGGGCGTCGTAATGCATGGGAGGTGGGCGGGGGGCTCAGAGCGAGACCCGAGTCTAGCCCGTGGGCGGAAATGAACGAGAGTCCCTCGGTGCATGCCGGACTGCGAGGCAGCCCCGGCACACGGGAGCGGCGCGCCCGGGCGCGGGGGCTCGGAACTCACCAGGCGCGAGCTGGCGCGGCGACATCGTGCCCGCTCCCAATTGGTGCTGTCTGACCTAGATCTGGGGCGGAGAGGGCGGCACGAGGTGTGCACGGCCCGGGGCTGGACTCGGGCGCGGGAGCAGTTGAACAAGCGGAGGCCGCCAGAAGCGCTTAACCTCTCCGGGTCCTTCGTTCGTCGGGCTCATGAGAGGGGTAGGGGAGAGGCCGGCGGGGCAAGGCCTGCGGTGCCCATCATGCTAACAGGCTTGCTGTTTCCCTTGGCAGCACTCGGGCCTTCGTCCGTGGAGCGGCCTAGGCTGGTGACTGGATGCAGGGTGGCAGGCTCCTGCGTGAGCGCCCGATCACCTCGAAGGTCCTGATCGACTTCGTGGGCGAGCCCCTCGCCACGCCAGGCAAGGCGCCAGGCCCTAGTCTCCCTCGTCCGAGGGCGGTGACTCCATGGCATCGAGCTGGCCCCGGACCTCGACGTGCAGCGGGTGGTCCTCCGGCAGGTCGGTGGTGGCGAGGAAGTCGGTCAGCAGTGTGCGGGCCTCGCCGGAACGCTCCAGCTCGAGGAGAATCCCGTGCTGCCCGCGAAGGAAGTGAGCCGTGTACGGATGGTCGTCCCTCTGCACCCGGCGACTCGTCTCCAGCGCCTCGCGGAAGAACGGCTCGGCCTCGGACAGCTTGCCCTGCTCCTGCAGCAGGGTGCCCAGGTTGTGGATCGAGGCGAGAGTGTTCGGATGCTCGTTACCCAGCACCCGGCGACTCGTCTCCAGCGCCTCGCGGAAGTACGGCTCGGCCTCGGACAGCTTGCCCTGGGACAGCAGCAGGGTGCCCAGGTTGTTGATCGAGTTGAGCGTGGACGGATGCTCGTCCTCATGAACGCGGCGACTCGTCTCCAGCGCTTCGCGCAGGTACGGCTCGGCCTCGGACAACTTGCCCTGCTCCTGCAGCAGGGTGCCCAGGCTGCCGATCGAGATGAGCGTGTGTGGATGCTCGTTACCCAGCACCCGGCGCCTCGCCTCCAGCGCCTCGCGATAGAGCGGCTCGGCCTCGGACAGCTTGCCCTGCTCTTGCAGCAGGGTGCCCAGGTTGCCCATTGAGATGAGCGTGTCTGGATGCTCGTCCCCCAGCACTCGGCGCATCGCATCCAGCGCCTTGCGGAAGTACGGCTCGGCCTCGGACAACTTGCCCTGCTCCTGCAGCAGGAAGCCCATGTTGCTGAACGAGATGAGAGTGTTCGGATGCTCGTCCCCCAGCACCCGGCGACTCGTCTCCAGCGCCTCGCGGAAGAACGGCTCGGCCTCGGACAGCTTGCCCTGGGCCCGTAGCAGGGTGCTCAGGTTGTTGATCGAGATCAGCGTGGACGGATGCTCGTCCCCGTGCACCCGGCGCATCGCCTCCAGCGCCTCGCGGAAGTACGGCTCGGCCTCGGACAGCTTGCCCTGCTCCTTCAGCAGGCGGCCCAGGTTGCCGATCGAGGCGAGTGTGTCCGGATGCTCGTCCCCGTGCACCCGGCGCATCGCATCCAGCGCCTCGCGATAGAGCGGCTCAGCCTCCGATAGCTTGCCCTGGGCCTGCAGCAGGTAGCCCAGGTTGTTGATCGAGATGAGCGTGTCTGGATGCTCGTTACCCAGCACCCGGCGCCTCGCCTCCAGCGCGTCGCGAGAGAGCGCCTCGGCCTCGGACAGCTTGCCTTGGGCTTGCAGCAGGTAGCCCATGTTGCTTATCGAGGTGAGTGCGTTCGGATGCTCGTTACCCAGCACCCGGCGACTCGTCTCCAGCGCCTCGCGGTAGAGCGGCTCGGCCTCGGACGGCTTGCCCTGGGCATTCAGCAGGCCGCCCAGGTTGCTGATCGAGGTAAGCGTGGCCTGATGTTCGTCCCCCTGCACCTGGCGCCTCGTCGCCAGCGCCTCGCGCTGCGGTGCTTCGGCCAGCTCAAGCAACCCAAGCCCGCGCGCCGTGGTCGCCACCGTCTCCAGCAGACTCGCCCTCACCCGCGGCTGATCCCCGAAGCTCTCCTCGATCTCCTCCAGGGCCGGCTCCAGGATCTGAGCCGCAAGGGTCTCCAGGCCCAGCCCCGTGAAGTCCGCTCCCGCCACCCACCGGTCGTAATCCAGGAGCAACGCCTCAGTCTCTTCAGCGCTCCGACCGCTGCGCTCCTCCCGCTCCCGCAGCTTCCCGCGGAGCCCCTGCCGCAGGAAGAGGCCCATCGACTCGGGATCGAGACCGGCCAGCCGCCCCTGCTGGAACTCCGTCACCTCCTCCAGCTCCGCCGCCCGCTGCTCCTCTCGCTCCAGCGCCGCGGCCGCCTTCCCGCGCTCCTCTTCCGCCTCGCTCGCCCGCTCCTCCGCCAGCCCGGTCTGCTCCCTGAGGCTCGTCGCCGTCTGCTCGAGCTCCGAGTTCACCGACGCCAGCTCCTTCGCCCGCTCCTCCGCCAGCTCGAAGTTCGCCTGCGCCTCCTCGCCCAGGTAGAGCGCCGTCACCAGCCCGACGACCAGCAACAGCACCGCCGCCGCCAGCGACGCCGCCAGGGGCTTGTTGCGCTGCACCCACTTCCTGGCTTCCTGCCACGCTCCCGTGGCGTGGGCTCGGACCACGCGGCCCTCGAGGTAGGCCCGCAGGTCCTCCGCCAGCTCGACCATCGAGGCGTAGCGCTGCTCGGGGTCCGGGGCCAGGGCGCGCTCGCAGATGGCGCACAGCTCCGCCGGGGTCTCGGGCGCGAGCTCCTCCACCGGCTCGTGGTTCGAACCGATGGCCGCAGCCAGCCGCATCACCGGAGAGTTCGAGCCCCTGACGCCGTGAGGGGCACGGCCGCAGAGGAGCTCGTAGAGCATGGCCCCCACGGCGAAGACGTCCGAGAGGGGCCCCACTTCCTCGCGCCTGCCGGTCGCCTGCTCGGGGGACATGTACTCGGGCGTGCCGATCACGTCTCCGTCCAGGGTGCGGAAGTCCTGGGTGTCCGTCTCGGCCGAGGCTTCCTCCGGCTTCGGCTCGGGCTCCGGCCGGTTGAGGTCCCGCGCCAGCCCCCAGTCCATGACGTAGACCTCGCCGAAGCTGCCCACCATCAGGTTGGCGGGCTTGAGGTCCCGGTGGATGACGCCCTTGTCGTGGGCGAAGCCCACCGCCTCGCAGACCTTGAGCAGGACCCCCAGGGCGCGCTGGACGTTCCAGTCCTCGCGCTCCTCGCGCGCCAGGGGCAGGATCTCCCTGAAGGTACGGCCGGCCACCAGCTTCATCGTGAAGTAGGGCTTGCCCTCGGGGTCGCGGCCCAGCTCGTGCACCGGCACGATCCCGGGGTGCTCGAGGCGGCCGGTGATGCGTGCCTCCTCGAGGAAGCGCGCCCGCTCGTCCTTGCGGGTCGACCCGTCCTCCATACCGCCGAAGAGGCCGCCCTTGCCGCGCAGCAGCTTCATGGCCAGGTCGCGGTCGAGCCCCTGGTCGCGGACCTCGAGGATGTAGCCCATGCCGCCCCGGCCGACCTC
>CAZQAT010000052.1:28511-30059 GCA_964591315.1 uncultured Planctomycetaceae bacterium | reverse complement strand
GGCGGCGCGGGGCTCAGGGGGGCGCGGGACTAGGCCTCGCCTTCGGCGGCCTCGGTGTCGCCCTCGGCCTCGGTGGACGCTGTGGCCTGGGCGCGCTCTGCGGCTGCGGCCGCCTGGTCCGCCGCGAGGCCCGCATCGCGGTCCTTCTCGCGGCGAGCCTTCTCGCCCAGGAGCTCCCTGACGCGGGTCTTCTTGCCGATCCGGTCGCGCAGGTAGTAGAGCTTGGCGCGGCGCACGTCGCCGCGGCGCGCGATCTCCACCTCCTTCACGCGCGGACTGTGGAGGGGGAAGATACGCTCGACACCCTCGCCCTGCACGATCCGGCGCACGGTGATCGACTTGCGGATGCCGCGCCCGCTGATCGAGAGCACCGTGCCGCTGAAGATCTGGATGCGCTCCTTGTCCCCTTCCCGAATCAGGTAGTGGACGTTGACGGTGTCGCCGACGTGCACGCTGGGGACGACGTCCTTGCCCATTTCGGCTTCGAGGGTCTCGATCAGGTTCATCTCGGGTCCGGGCGCTCGACGGCGCCCTCCGGGGGTTCGGGTTTGTTGGTCAGGTCTCGTTCTCGGTCTCACCGGACTCGGCCACCGGGGGAGCCGGGTCCGACGACAGGTCGGGTCGCACGCTGCGGGTCCGCTCACGTGCTCGTTCTCTGCGCCAGCGCTCGATGCGGGAGTGATCTCCGCTGAGGAGGACCTCGGGCACCTCCATCCCGCGGAAGACCCGCGGGCGCGTGTAGTGGGGGTGGTCCAGGTCGCCCTCCCCGCGGAAGGACTCCTCGATCGCCGAGCGCTCGTCTCCCAGGACTCCGGGCAGGAGCCGCACCGCCGCCTCGACGACGGCCGCCGCCGGCAGCTCGCCGCCGCACAGGACGAAGTCGCCGACCGAGACGCGCTCGAACTCGAGGCAGGTCGCGATGCGTTCATCGAAGCCCTCGTAGCGGCCGCAGAGCAGGAGCACCCGCTCCTCGCGGGAGAGCTCCTCGGCCCCCTCCTGGTGGAAGGGGGTGCCGGCCGGGTCCATCATGAGCTTCTTGAAGGGCCCGTGGCGCTCCTCGAGCCACTCGACGCAGTCGACGATCGGCTCGGGGCGCAGCACCATGCCGGGGCCGCCGCCGAAGGGCCGGTCGTCCACGGTCCGGTGCCGGTCGCGGGTGAAGTCGCGGAAGTCGATCAGCTCGATCCGCACCGCGCCCTGGCGCCGGGCGTTGCCCACGATGCTGGAGCTCAGGTAGGGCTCCAGGGCGTCGGGAAACAGGGTCAGAAGGACAAAGAGCGGCACGTCGGATCCGTTCGGGCACGGGGGCGACGCCGGGTGCTGATCCCGATCGGGGGGACCTCCCCGGCGAGGCGTCGCTCCTGGGGTGGCGGCGGGCCTCGTGGAGGGCCCCGGAGCCCAGGAAAAGGCCCAGCAGGGTAGACAGGCCAGCCCCCGAACGTCAAGAGTTTAGGGCTGGTCCGGGGGGTCCGGAGGCCCCTTCCCGCGGGGCTCCCCGAGGGCCCCTCCTGGCCCCTGGAACCGCCTCCTCACCCCCCGGCCCCCGCC
>CAZQAT010000052.1:0-28411 GCA_964591315.1 uncultured Planctomycetaceae bacterium | reverse complement strand
CCCCGAGGGCCCCTCCTGGCCCCTGGAACCGCCTCCTCACCCCCCGGCCCCCGCCCCCTCACCCCCCGGCCCCCGCCCCCGTCCCGCACCGTGTTCACAGGCATCGTCGAAGGCTCGCCCACCCTCTTACAGCTCGAGCGCCGGGGGACCGGCATGCGCCTCTGGATCCCCGCTCCGAGCGCCGAATGGGCCGTGGTGGAGGGGGAGAGCGTGGCCGTCTGCGGCTGCTGCCTGACCGTGGTCGAGGTCTGCGAGCCGCGCACCACGGCCGCCGGCCCCCCCGCCCCCGGGACCCCCACGGGGGAGCGCCTGGCCGAGGGCAGCCCGGGGGCCACGATGGTCTTCGACCTCTCCGCCGAGACCCTCGAGCGGACCCACTTCGGGGCCCTGGCCGTGGGCGCGCGCCTCAACCTGGAGCGGGCCATGCTCCTGACCGACCGCCTCTCCGGCCACCTGGTCTCCGGCCACGTGGACGGCGGCGGCACCCTGGTGGAGGTGTGCGACTCCGGCGACGGGGGCTCGGTCTACACCTTCGAGGTGGACCCGGGCCTCGAGCGCTACCTGATCGAGAAGGGCTCGGTGACCCTCGACGGCATCAGCCTGACGGTCTGCGAGCCCCGCGAGCGCCGCTTCGACGTGGCCCTGATCCCCCTGACCCTGGAGCTGACCAACCTGGGCAGCGCCCGGGTCGGTCAGCGCGTCAACGTGGAGGCGGACATGGTCGGCAAGTGGATCGAGCGCCTGGTCACCCCGGCCTCCTGAGGAGCCCGAGCATGGGAGCGAAAGTGAGCGCCCGCGTGGCCCGGGCCCTGCTGCTCTGCGCGGCGACCCCGGCCCTGGCCCAGGAGGACGCGGTCCTCGAGCCCCTGCCGGTGGAGGTGCAGGTCCAGACCGGCGCCGTGCAGCGCGGGGGCGGGCTGCACCTCTTCGCGAGCTTCTGGCCCCTGGCGCCGCTGGAGGACGTCGACGAGCTCGTGATCGGCCTCGACTTCGGGGCCGGGGCGACCCACTACGAGCGCCGGGAGCTGGACCCGCGGCCCGCGGACTGGGAGGTGGGCGCGCGCACCTTGTTCGAGTTCGACCTGGTGCTGCCCGCCTCCGTGCCCCCGCTGGTCGGGGGCGACCCCGACCACGTGCCCGGCTCCCGGGACCTGATGCTCGTCACCATGGCCCTCGCCCGCCGCGGCGCGGAGCAGTGGCGCGCGCCCCTCGGAGCCCGCATCGCGGCGGACGATACCCTCGAGGTCTGCGAGGTCGAGCTGCCGGCCTACTTCCGTGCCCCCGGCCGGGCGGACCTCGAGGCGGTCCTGGACGCCGCCACGAAGATGCAGCAGCAGGACGACCCCGCCGGGGCCTGGGACCTGCTCGTCGAGGGCTTGCGAGAGGCGAGCCGCGACGGCGACAAGGAGCGCCTGCGGGACTCCCTGAAGAAGGTCGGGCGCCACCGGCCGCGGCCCATGACTCCCCTGGAGACCAACACCGTGGCCTCGCGCATCCGCTCCGAGCAGGTGCGCTACTGGCGCCTCGAGGCGGGCCGCATGGTGGACGCGGGCCAGCTCCACGGGGGCCTGCGCATCCTCGAGCGCATCGGCGGCTCCCTGCGGCTCGACGCGGACGAGGCGGTCATCGGCGCCCTCGACAAGGCGGACCGCATGGACCAGGACATCGACGACCTGCGGCGCCGCATGACCCGCGAGCTGTCGAAGCAGGAGGAGCAGGAGCTCGAGGCCCTGGTGGACGAGCACGGGCTGACGAAGAAGCTCTTCAAGGAGGCCGAGAAGCGCTACGGCAAGGGTGAGGTGCGCCTGGCGGTGGCCCTCCTGCGGGAGTTGCGCCAGGCGGACCAGGAGCTCGAGGACCAGGCCCGGGCGCGCTGGCCGGAGATGGAGGAGGAGTACCTGGCCGCCACCCCCCCGGCGGAGGCCGAGCGCGTGCGTGCCGCCCTGGAGCACCCCGCCTGGGAGCGCACGAAGACCTCCCTCAGCCACCAGTTCATCTACATCGGTCCCGAGGACCTCGTGCGCGAGATCCCCCAGGCGTCGCGGCTGCACTTCGACCTGGCCTACGTCTTCCTGACGGACCTCTTCGGTCGCCTGCCGAACCCGGAGGGGGACCGGGTCACCGTGTACTTCAAGGAGCTGTGGGAGTTCGGCGGCGGCGTCGGCGGGGGCAAGATCATCGACATCGGCAAGGCCGACCCGCGCCCGAAGAAGCCGGTGCGAGTGGACACGGGGCTCCTGTACCACGAGCTGACCCACTGCATCGACGACACGAGGCCCGTGCACGCGGGCTTCCGCGAGGGGCTCGCCAACCTGGGGGCCGCCTACGCCTTCGAGGCCCTCGACCAGAACTCCGACGCCCTGCACTCCTTCGACCGCAACCTGGAGGAGTTCCGCAAGTACTTCCTGGGTCGCGACCTGGAGTACTGGCGCATGCAGAACTACGGGCCCAGCGCGGGCTTCTTCCTGCACTTCCTGGACACCTACGCCCGGGTCGGCAAGGCGAACCACGACTGGAGCGGCCTGCGGCGCTTCTTCCGCGAGTACCGCGAGGCCCCCGTGCGCGACGGGCGCGAGCCCTTCGTGGCCCGGGGCCTGGCCCACTTCCTGGTGCGCGCCTTCGGGCCGGCGGCCTTCGACGACCTGCTGCGCTTCGGCTTCCCCCTCGAGGAGCGTGACCGACGGGTCCTCGCCCACGAGTTCGACGCCTTCGACTGGGAGGACTACGGGGACTTCGAGGGGGCCTTCGAGGCCTGGCCCACCTCGCCCCTGCCCCGGGACCGGGCCGGGCGGCGCGTGGCGCGGGTCACCGGTGATGACGCGGACGAGCGGGCCCTGCTGGCCCGCCACGGGGTGATCACGAGGTGGCAGACCATCGGGCCCTTCTTCACACGTCGCGCGGACGCCGCGGCCTGTCCCTTCCCGCCCGAGGAGCGCATCGACTTCGAGGAGAAGGTGCCCGCGCTACGCTCGACGAAGGACGGCGAGACGCGCCTGATCTGGCGCGAGCCCCACCCCACCTGGCGCACTTCCTTCGGGGACAAGCCGGTCACCATCGACCCCACGGGCTGGGTCGAGTTCGACTACAAGCCCTACGGCCAGCGCAACGCCGCCATCTACGCGGTGACGAGCGTGACCCTGGCCGAGGACCGCGAGGTGCTCTTCCACCTGCGGGCGGACGACGACTTCGCCCTCTTCGTCGACGGCGATCGGGTCGCCACCTACGAAGGCCGCGGCTTCAACGGCTCCTCCAGCAACGCCCGCTGGCGCGGACCCTTCGTGAACCTGCCGGACGCCCAGCAGTTCGCCGTCCCCCTGAGCGCCGGGCGCCACACCCTGGTGGTCAAGATCAAGAACAAGGCCCGCACCGCCGGGGTCGTGATGGCCCTCTCCGAGCTCGACGGCAGCACCCTGGACTTCGTCCAGGACCTCGAGCCGCCCGCGCCGTACCCCGCCGCCCCGGAGCGCGGCTGGCGCCGGGTGGTGCGCCTCGACCACCGCTCCTTCAAGGCCAAGACCAAGGCCACCGTCGGGGGCTTCCGCAGCGCACGCAAGGCGATCTCGGGGACCAGCGAGGAGAAGGGCGTCCAGTGGCGGCGCTGGACCGTGCGTCCGGGCTTCCCCAAGGACTCGCCCTCCAACCTGGCCTGGCTCAAGCCGAAGCTGACCGAGGACCTGACCGACTTCCGGGCCGTCTTCGAGCTCGAGACCGATGCCCGGGCGCCGAAGTTCCTGTTCACCTTCCAGGGGGAGGGCGAGCAGGACGGCCTCTCGGGCTGGACCCTGATCCTCTTGCCGCACCGCGACTCCCTGGTCAACGCGCGCCTCGAGCGCTACGACCGCCTGGTCTACGAGACCGAGCGCCTGAAGATCGAGGACGCGGCGGGCCTGCACGAGCTCGAGCTGGAGCTGGTGGGGGACCGCTTCAGCGCCCGCCTGGGCGAGCTGCAGCTCTTCGAGCGCGTGCCCCTGGGCCTGATCCCGGATGCCCACCGCATGGGCATCGCCACCTGGGGCCCGGAGCCGCGGTTGGTGAGCTTCGAGCTCTTCCGCGGCAAGTAGACCGCGCCCGGGCTCAGAGTCTCGGGAAGTTCGAGGCGAAGCGCTCCATCTCGACCGGCGGGTTCGCGTAGGCGGGGCGGCGGCTCCAGGGCTGCGGTTCGGAGCGGCGGCGCAGCATCCACCAGAAGAAGAAGCCGGTGGTGAGGACGCGCGAGACGACGACCCAGCCAACCGGCAGGCTGGCCGTGAGGTCCACCAGCATGCCATCCCCGGGGATCGCTCCGAAGCCGAACAGGGCCGGGAGCCGGAACCAGTAGTAGCAGGCGACCGCCGCGGCGGCGAAGCCCCGCTCGAGGACGGGCCGCGCGCGGGGGCCAAAGGTCGCGCGCGCCATCCCGAAGAGCGCCAGGCTGAGCGCACCCCAGAGACAGGGCGTCCCGTAGGCCTGACCGAGGTGGGCCCAGCCCTCGCCCCCGGCGTAGTTGGGCACCAGGAACCAGCCCGCGATGAAGCCCGGGAAGAGCCCGAGCAGGAGCAGGCCGGTGAGCCTGCGCAGGCGGGAGTCGGGGCGGGTCGTGACGACGTCCATGGCGGGGGTGGAGTCCGCGCAGGGGTCGACGCACCGCCCGCAGATCTGGCACTGGGCGTTCTTCGGCGTGACGAGGGGCCGGCTGCCGTACAGCTTCTCCACCGCGTGGATCGGACACAGCCCCGAGCACCAGCTGCTCTTCCACTCGAAGCGCAGCCCCAGGCCGACGGCGCAGGCCGTCGCGACGAGCAGCATCATCGCCGTGGCGGGCCCGTTCAGGTCCAAGACCACGTGGCGCAGGGGGATGATCAGCAGCAGGAGCACCACGGCCAGCACCACCAGCCGGTCGTTGGCCGCGACCGACAGCCTGCGCCGCTCCGCCGCGCCCGGCAGCTTGCGGGCGAAGAGGGCCGTGCTGGCCATCGGACAGACGTTGCGCCAGACCCCCGGCGCCAGCACTACCAGGGCCGGGGCCGCGGGGATCAGCACGTTCCAGAAGGCGTGCAGGCCGAGCTCCGGGGCGAACAGGAGCAGGCCGACGATGGCCACTCCGACGAGCCAGACCGCGAATTGAACGACCTTCCAGGCGGTCATCGAGGGAGATTCAGTCATCGAAGGGCGAGGGACCCGGCGGGGGAAGATTACGGACCTCTAGGTCTCCATACTATCAGGGTCGAGGAGGGCAGCGAGCTGCGGGCCGGGGTAGGGTCCCCGCGGGGTCTCTAGTCGCGCTTGAACAGGAGCAGCAGCGCCACCGCGGGCTGCACGTTGGCCTGGGCCAGGATCGAGCTCGCGGACTCCTGCAGGATCCCGCTGCGCGCCAGCTCGGCGGTCTCGGCCGCGAAGTCCAGATCCCTGATGCGGGACTCGGCCCGCGAGTGCTCCTCGTAGGAGCGCTGGGCCGTGACCAGGGCCGAGTCGAGCCGGCCGCGGTCGACCCCCGCTTCGGCCCGCTCGTCGCTGACCCAGGCGATGGCCGCGTCCATGACCGAGAGCTTGTCCACCGGCAGGGGCGCACCGACGGCCATGCTCGTCAGCCCCAGGGTGGCCAGGCTGACGTCGGCGAAGTTGATCGGCGTCTCTATCAGGGCCATGGGCTCGGAGACGATGCGGATCCCAGACAGGGTGCCGGCCAGCAGGGGCATGCCGTTGAACTCGGTGGTCGTGGCGATGCGGTCGAGCTCGGCCTTCAGCTCCTGGAACTCCAGGTCCATCGAGCCCAGGTCGGCGGCGCTCCAGGTCCCGTTCTCGGCGGTGACGAGGATCTCGCGCATGCGCAGGAGCAGGGACGAGACCTCGTTCAGTGAGCCGTCGAGCACTCCCACCAGGCTCAGACCGTCACGGATGTTGGCGACGGCCGCGCCCCAGCTCCGGATCTGGGCGCGCAGGGTCTCGGACATGCCCAGGCCGGCGGCGTCGTCGGCGGCGGTGGCGATGCGCTGACCGCTGGCCATGCGTCGGAAGCTGGCCTCGCGCCGCACGGATGCGGCCGAGAGGTTTCGCCTCGCCTCCATCGAGGCGATGTTGGTGTTGATACGCAGCCCCAAGGCGGGAGGCGCTCCTTCGCTGAGGTGGGTGCGGCCGAGGCCGCAGGGGGCGGAGGGGAGGGGGGCGGAGCCGCTGAGGGGAGCTCCAGGGGCTGTTCTCGGCCCCCCGGGCCCGGGCTTGACCCCCATCGGGGAGAATTCGGGGTGGGGGCCGGCGTCGGAGGCCGCCGGGCAGGATCGGGGCCTTCCGGTGGGGGGTCGGGAGTCCCGGCCGCCGAGTTCGGGCCCCTGTCGGGAGCGGTTCGCGTGTCCGCCGCCGCTCGTTCCAGGAGACTCACCGGACAGCCCGCTCTCCTGGGCCCGCCCTGGAAGACCGTGCCGCGCGCAGCCCATGGCTCCCGGAGCCGGGCTATCCTTGACTGGCCCCCTTCATCCATCCCCCTCCCGGTCCGGCAGACGGACATCCAGCATGAGATCCACGCCGCTCGGTCATGGCCTGACCCTCCTCGCCCTCTCCTCCGCCACGGCGGCGGGCCAGGACTTCGACAACCGCTGGCTCTCCTTCGAGCGCGCCGACGACCTGCTCGTCAGCGCCCCCGGGCTCGGCCTCTCCGACCCCGAGGAGAAGGACTACGCGGTGGGGGACTTCGACAAGAACGGCCTGGAGGACCTGGTGGTGGTGCGCAAGGAGCCCCTGCAATCGACCAACGGCGAGCCCAACGTGCTGTTCCTGAACCTGGGCGGGACCCTGGTGGACAGCACGGCCCAGTTCGCCACGGCCTCCGACGTGCCCGGGGACAACGGCTTCCTGACGCGCACGAACGACCGGGACGTCGTGGTCACGGACGTGGACCAGGACGGCTGGCTCGACATCGTGACCGCCACCAGCATGAGCCCCGGCAAGCCCAAGGAGGTCTCACACCCGCGCGTGTACCGGAACCTGGGTGAGGATGGGAGCGGGCTGTGGCAGGGCTTCCGCTACGAGGCGGCGCGCATCCCCCAGCTCCTGGACACCGCCGGCCAGCTCGCCTGGCCGCGCTTCACGGCCGTGGACGCCGGGGACCTGACCGGTGACGGCTTTCCGGACCTGTACTTCGGCGACAACGACTTGCTGGCGAACCTCGGTGGCGGCGACCTGAACGAGCGCCTCCTGGTCAACGACGGCACGGGCCACTTCGTGGACGAGAGCGCCCTGCGCATGACCGCCGCGACCCTGAACTCCTACTTCACGACCTCGGTGACGATCGCGGACCTCAACGACGACGGAGAGAACGACGTGGTCCGCAACCGTGGCTACTTCGGGGGCGTCGCTGCGGTCTACAACGACCCGGACAACGTGGGCTTCTTCGCGGTCTCGGGCGTCATCCCCGGCGGGTCGCCCTACTACACGGGAGTGGGGGACCTCAACCGCGACGGTCGCCCGGACCTGGTGGTCAGCGACAACGGCGATGACCACGTGCACTACAACCTCTCGACCCACCCCCACGGTGCGGTCCAGTGGTCGGTGCGCCGGAACTTCGACTTCCTGACCGGGGGCGACGACGGCTACGCGAGCGACAACTACGTGGTCGACCTGGACCTGGACGGCTGGAACGACGTCCTGATCTGCGACTACGACATCGAGCTGCCCGGCTGCCAGCGTCGCCTGCACCTGTACCACAACGCGGGCGGGACCGTCGGCGGGGCGGTGACCCTGCGGGAGGAGGCGCAGCAAGCCTCCGGCGGCTGGCGCGGCGCCGTCGGCCTCGACCCCGATGAGCTCAACGGCACCCACGACGTGGGGCTGCTCGACATCGACGGGGACGGCGACACCGACATGGTCGTGGGGCGCTGCGAGGGGACCAGCGTCTACCTGAACGAGACCTTCCCCAACGGCCTCCCGGTGGGGACGGCCTACTGCTTCTGCGAGCTCTTCGTCGCCCCCTGCTCGAACCCGGGTGCGGCCGGCGAGGGCTGTGAGAACTCCACCGGGCGTGGCGCCACCATGGCGACCTACGGCTCGGTGAGCGTGTCCGCGGACGACCTCTACCTCCACGCCGAGGGCATGCCGGCGGGCGTCTCGGCCCTGGGCTTCGTGGGCCAGCAGACGGTCAACGGCGGCTTTGGCCAGCCCCTGGGTGACGGGCTCCTGTGCACCAACGGCAACATCGTCCGCCTGGACGTGAAGAACACGACCTCCGCCGGCCGGGGTCAGTGGGGTCCGGGGCTGGCGGCCCAGGTCGGCTGGCTCGCCGGGGACGTGCGGCGCCTGCAGGTCTGGTTCCGCGATCCCGTTGCAGGCCCGTGCGGGGCCGGCAACAACCTGACGAACGCGGTCCAGGTCACCTTCACTCCTTGATCCCGGAGTCCGAGGCGAGGGGGAGCGGGGCCACCTTGCGCCCGGAGCGCGGGGGCGATACCGCTTCCCTTCACGCCCTGCACGTGGCCTGCTTCGAGGGGGACGAGGAGGCGCGGCTGGTGGACGCCTTGCGGGCGGGTGGAAACCTGCGCCTGTCCCTGGTGGCGGAGGTCGACGGGGAGCTCGCCTCCCACGCGGCCTTCAGTCCGGCGACCCTCGAGGGGGCCGAGGAAGGCCTTGGCCTGGGCCCGGTCGCCACCCTCGAGGGCCAGCGCCGCCGGGGCCTGGCTGCGGCTCTGGTGCGCCTCGGCCTCGAGCGCTGTCGCGCCGCGGGCGCGCCCTGGGTCGTGGTGCTCGGGGACCCGGCCTACTACGGTCGCTTCGGCTTCGAGCCGGCCGGCGGACGCGGCCTCGACTGCGTCTTCGGGGGGGGCGATGCCTTCCAGGTCCTGGAGCTGGTGGGCGGGGCCCTGCCAGAGGCTGGCGGGCGCGTGCACTACGCGCCGGAGTTCGAGGCCCTCGGCGGCTGAGGGCGGTCGGCTACCAGAGCTCTCCGTTCCAGTTGTAGGTCTCCGCCCACTTGGTCGAGGTGCTGAAGGAGTCGCGCCCGCCCTCGTGCACCTGCAGCTCGACGCCGGCCTCGAAGCTGTACTGGTGGCAGTTGGTCCAGAATTCGCTCTGGCCGAGGCTCGCGGTACTCGAGCGCGTCTCGGTCCTGGATCCGTTGGGCCAGGCATTGCCCTGCAGGTGGTAGACGAGCCCCTCCTGCGGCACCTCGCCGGCGGGGTAGACGAGTCCCAGCAGGATGCGCCAGGGCGAGAGGCCGAGGCCCTCTTGCATGGGGACCGTCGGGTGGGCATCGCTCCGCACGACGCGGAACTCGTCGTCTCCGGCGCCCGCGACCAGGAGTACGTCCACGAAGACCCGGCCTCTGGACTCCGGCGTCAGGGCGACGAAGGGGTCGCCGGTGCTGACGAGCGTCAGCTGCACCACCGCGCGGAAGCTGGGGTGGGTGCGCACGCGGGGCGGCTCGAAGCGGTAGCCGAGCCGTGCCCAGTCCTCGGGGTCGACGGCGCCGGTCACGTCGACGGTGGTCTCGAGCAGGACCTCGGCGCCGCGCCGCAGGGAGAAGCTGAAGGCCACCCCGAGCTCCTGGTTGCCCTCGCCCAGGCTCTGGCCCGAGGTCCAGACCGCGTCGGTTGCGAGCCGTTCGCCGCCCGGGAGCCGGCTCTCCACGACCTCCGTCGGGACCGCCTGCGCCGCCGCGGCGGTCTCGAAGTCCTCGGTCGTGCTGTAGTGGGCGTAGGCCGTTCCCACCCCGACCCCGAGGCGGAGGACGAAGAGTCCCGCGGCGACCGCGACGAAGAGGACCACCCGGCGGATCCAGCGGGGGCCTCGTGCCTTCTTCGGTGAGTTCTCAAGGTCTGACATCGGGTCCAGCCTAGCTGATGCGGCCCTCGGGCGGGTGGCCTTGCTCGTGTAGCGGCCCCTCGAGACGGGCCTCGAGACCCCCGTACTCGGAGGCCTGCAGCACCAGCTCGAGCCCGTGCCGGCGGGCCACCTCGAGGGCGATGTGCAGGCCCAGGCCCTGCCCCTCGGGGTAGCGCGTGCGGGCCTCGCCGCCCCGGTAGGCGCGCCGCTGGAGCCGCTCGAGCTGCGCCGGCTCGATGCCGGGCCCGTCGTCCACCACCCGCAGCCGGAAGCGGCCGTGGCGCTCGTCGAGCAGGATCGCCACGTGGCCGTCCGCGTGGCCGTAGCGCACGGCGTTGTGCACCAGGTTGCTGACCGCCTGCTCGAGCAGGGTCAGGTCGGCCGCGGTGCGGACCGGGTCGTCGGGCACGGAGAACTCGAGCCCGAGCCCCTTCTGTCGCGCCAGGGGCGCGTGGCGTGAGGCCACCCGTCCGACCAGGGCGCCCAGGTCGACCTCCGTGCGCTCGAGGGAGCGCTCGCCCACCTCGAGCTTGGCGGTAGCCCCCAGGTTCTGCAGCAGGGAGGTCATGTACTGCACCTCCTCCATGGCGTCGTGCAGGAGGGCCGGGTCCGGTCGCCCGCTGGCGTCCCGCAGCGCTGCGAGGTGTCCCTGCAGCACCGTCATGGGAATCATCACGTCGTGCGTGGTGTTGCCCACGAACTCCCGCAGGGCGCGCTCGCGGTCCTCGACGGTCTCGAACTGGTCGCGGAGCTGTTCGCGGGCCTCGTTGAAGGCCCGCGCGAGCTGGGTGATCTCGTCGCGGCCCGTGACCGTGGCGGGCTCGGCGTAGCGGTCCGCGGCGGAGCGCTGCACCTCCGCGGTCAGGCGCCGCACCCGGGCGGCGATCGGACCGGCGGCCAGGAAGACCACCGCGCTCAGGCCGAACACCAGGGCCAGGGCGCTGGTCCACTGGTGGCGGGCGAACCAGCCCGGCTCGAAGCCCGGGCGGATGGCCAGCACGATGGCGCAGGGGCCCTCGCCCCAGGGCATGCGCGCCGCGACCCGCACCACCTGGCCGCGGGGGGAGCCGAACTTCTCGTCCGCCACCTCTTCGCCGGCCTCGAGCTGGGCCCGCAGGGTGGGGGGGAAGCGCGGGGCGCGGCGGTTCTCCGAGACGAAGTCGGGGCCGTAGGCGAAGAGGTCGATGCGCGGCCCGGGCTCGGGCAGGAGCTCGTCCAGGGGCGGGCGATCCTCCCGGAACGGACGCTCGCCGCGGGGCCGGGCCTCTCGCTCGCGCGGCCCGGGGCCGCCGGGGGTCCGCGGGCCGGGAGGCCTCTGCTCTCGGAACTCCCCCCCGGGGCCGCGACGGCCCCCCGGGCTCCCGTCGCGGGGGGGGAGGTGCCGCGGGGGATGCGGGAAGTTCTCCGGGTCCGCCTCGCACTGGGCGCGCCCCTCGACCATGCGGCCGTTGATGAACTGGTGCAGGGCGTCGACCTCGGCCTGGTCGTCGAGGGAGGCCCGCGCCCAGGTCAGGAGCGCCACCAGCGGCACGGAGAGCCCGATCAGGACGAGCACCAGGCGCAGGCGTAGGCTCACGGCAGGCCCTCCTCGTCGAAGCGGTAGCCCACGCCCCAGACGGTGGAGATGCAGGTCCCGAAGGCTCCGAGCTTCTTGCGCAGGCGCGAGACGTGCACGTCGAGGGTGCGGTCGGTGCCCTCGCGCCCCGGGTCGAGCACGCTCTCCGCCAGCCAGACCCGCTGCACGGCGGCACCCGGTCGCTGGGCCAGGTAGGCGAGCAGGTCGAACTCCACCCGCGTCAGCTCGATCTCCTCATCCCGCAGGGTCAGTCGCCGGGCCTGCAGGTCGAGGGTCAGCCCGCGCAGCTCGATGCGGTCCTCGCGCACCGCCGTCGGCCGCCGCATGCGGGCCTGCACCCGGGCCACCAGCTCCTCGGGCCAGAAGGGCTTGGTCAGGTAGTCGTCCGCCCCGAGCTCGAGGGCGCGCACCTTGACCGCGGTGTCGTTCTGGGCGCTGAGCACGAGCACCGGCACGTCCGAGTGGGCGCGCACGTGCTTGAGCACGTCGAGGCCGTAGGTGCCCGGCAGCATCAGGTCGAGGATCCAGAGGCTGACGGCGTCCCGGTCCTCGCGCAGGGCGGCCTCGCCGTCCTGCACCCAGCTCGCCTCGTAGCCGGCGTCGCGCAGGTGCCCGAGCACCTGCCGCCCGAGCTTCTCGTCGTCCTCGACCAGGAGGATCCTCTTGTTCGGGGCTGGGGCCACGAGTCGAGCTTACACCGCGCCGCGGGGGAACCGAGGCGCGGAGTGCCCGGGGCGACGGCTCGCCGGGGGGCGTGCTTCAGACAATCGCAAGGACTTCGCGCCTGCCGCGCCCGCGTCCGCGCCTCAGAAGGCCCCGAAGATCACGCTCGTGACGGTCGAGATCGGCGCCGCCTCGCGGTACTCCTCGAGGGAGCGGGTGAGCAGGCCGACGGCCTTGAGGATCTCGTAGTAGAGCTGCTCCTCCATGACGAGCTTGCCGACCGTGCCGCGGCCCTCGCGCACGGTGGCCATCACGTCCGCCAGGTCGCTCGTGATGGCCTCGATGTCGTTGTAGATCGTCTCCTCGGCCAGCAGGCGGCCGAGGGTGCCCTCGCCCTTGGCCAGGCGGTCCATGACCGTCTGGATGTCCACGGCGATGGTGTCCTCCACCAGGATCTTGCCCAGGGTGCCCTGGCCGTTGTTGGCGCGCTCGATGATCTCCCGCAGGTCGCGCACGGCCACGCGGAAGTCCTCCGCCATGTCCTCGTCGGTCATGACCGCGCCCAGGGTCCCCTTGCCGGCGCGCAGGTCCGTGACCGCACCATTGGCCTCGTCGAGGAAGGCCTGGAAGTCGTCGGCCACGCCCTTGAGGGTCACGTACATCTCGTCGGAGGCGAACAGCTTGCCGAGGGTGCCCTCGCCCTGCTCGAGGCGCTCCGAGACCACCGCCAGGTTCTCGCCCGTCTCCGCGAAGCCCTCCACGGCTCGGTCCACCTCGCCGGCGAGCTCCTCGTCGACGAAGAGCTTGCCGACGGTGCCCTGGCCGGACTGGACCCCCTGCACCAGGTCGCGGATGCCGCCGATGGTCTCGGTCAGGCCTTCGGAGTTGCTGGCGATCAGGTCGCCGGCGGCCTCGATCACGTTCATCTGCACCTGGCCCTGGAAGACCGTCTCGGGGGGGAGCACCTCGGCCCCGGCGGGGCCCGGGTCGATGGCCAGGTGCTTGCCACCGAGCAGGGTCGAGTCCTCGATCAGGAACTCACCGCCGGCGCGCAGCTCCACGGGCTCGTCGAGGGAGATGACCACCTCGATGCGGCGCTGGAGGTCCTGCTCCTCGGGGTGGTAGACGATCGAGGAGACCTTGCCCCAGCGCACGCCGGCCACCAGCACCGCGTCCCCCTCCCGCAGGCCGTCCGCCTCGGGGAACTGGACCACGAGCTGTTGCACGTCGCCGAACAGGGTGAAGTCGCTCTTCGCGATCGTGAAGAAGCCCAGGAGGCCGAGAGCGCTCAGGCACAAGAGGCCCAGCAGGAAGTGGCTCTTGCTGTTCATGAATTCGTCCTGTCCGGGGGACCCTCGTCGGTCCCGAAGAAGCGCCTGAGGCGCGGGTGCTCGCTGGCGAAGAAGGCCGCGGGGGCGGTCTGGATCAGGGCCGCCCCCTCGTGCAGGAAGAGGACCTCGTCCGCCACGGCCCGCACGCACTCGATGCGGTGCTCGACGACGATGGCGGTCGCGTCCAGGTTCTCGGAGAGCTCGCGGATGATGGCGTTGACCGCCCGGGCGATCTCCGGGTCGAGGCCCGCGTTGGGCTCGTCGTAGAGGATGATCTCCGGCTCCGTGATCAGCGCCCGGGCGATGCCGATGCGCTTCTTCATGCCCCCGGAGACCTCCGAGGGCATCTTGTCCCAGGCGCCCTCGACACGGACCATCGCGAGCTTCTCCTCGGCCCGGGCGCGGATCTCGTCGTCGGGCAGGTCCGAGTTCTCACGCAGGGGGAGGGCCACGTTCTCGCCGACCGAGAGCCAGTTGATCAGGGCGCCCTCCTGGAAAACGTAGCCCATGCGCTTGCGCATCGCCGCCAGGGCCTTGCGGTCGAGGGCCGCCACCTCCTGGCCCTCGACGAGCACGCGCCCGGCGTTGGGCTGCATCAGGCCGACGATCTGGCGCAGGGTGACCGACTTGCCCGAGCCGGAGGGGCCCATGATGGCCAGGGTCTTGCCGCGCGGCACGTCGAAGGAGAGGTCGCGCAGGACGTGCTGCGGGCCGAAGCTCTTGCAGACGCCTTCGAAGCGGATGACGGGATCGGTTGCGGCGCTCACAGCTGGTACAGCATCTGGGAGATCACGTAGTTCGCGATGATCACGTAGATGATCGAGTCGCGCACCGCGCCGCGGGTGGCGTGGCCGACGCCGAGCGCTCCGCCCTTGGCCTGCAGGCCCTCGCTGCAGGAGATGACCGCCACGATGATCCCGAACACGAAGGCCTTGAGCAGGCCCGCGTAGACGTCGTAGGGCAGGTCGAACCAGCCGTCCACGGGTCGCAAGGCGTCGATGGCGGTCTCGGAGTAGAGCTGCCAGCCCACGTTGAGCTGACCCGTGGCCACGATGCCGCCGCCCAGGATGCCGATCGCGTCGCACAGGATCGTGAGCAGGGGGCACATGATCGCCAGGGCCACCACCCGCGGCAGGACGAGCAGCTTGACCTTGTCGATCGACATGACCTCCAGGGCGGAGAGCTCGTCCGAGACCGACATGGTCCCCAGCTCGGCCGCGATCGAGGAGCCCGAGGTGGCGGCCAGGATCGTGGCGGTGATGAAGGGGCCCATCTCGCGCGCCATGCTGATGGCCACGATCAGTCCGATCTGGTCCTGCTGGCCGATACGCGAGAGCTCGATGCCGGTCTGCAGGGACACGATCATGCCCATGAAGAGCCCGACGAAGAGCACCACGTGGGTCATGTAGAGGCCCAGGGAGATCATCGAGCTGGCGATCCACGCGCGCCGCTCGACCACGGCCCCCAGGCGCAGGCAGGTCTGCAGGAAGAGGTCGAGCCGGTAGCCCTGGTTGCGCACGAACTTGTACAGCAACCTATTCATCGCCTTCCTCCTCGGTGTCTGGCGCCAGGGAGTTCGGCACCCGCTCGACCGGCCAGCCGGGGCCGGGCAGGGCGGGGCTCAGGAGGCTCAGACCCTCGGCATCGTGGTTCCGCCAGCGCAGCAGGCCGAACAGGAGCGAGTGCTCGGTCACCTCCCGACCCTCGAGGCTGTAGGCCCGTCGCGACCAGATCCCGCTGAGGTAGGTGCGTTCCTCGTCGGCGTCGTGCTCCCGGCGCCAGATCCCGAACAGCGCCCGCTCGTGGACCGTGTCGGGGCCGACCGTCGTGCCGTACAGCTCATACAGCCAAGAGTAGTGCTCGTCGAACTCGGGCCAGTACCAGAAAAAGCTGAGATCGGGGAAGCGGTAGCGCCGCAGGGAATCGCGCCGCTCGTAGGAGTAGAGGGGCCACAGCTTCCTGTAGGAGTGCGTGTGCCCGTCGTCCGTGCGCTTCTTCCAGCCGGTCCAGAAGGGCACGAACTGGAAGGCCTGGCGCTCCGAGTCGAAGTACTCCTCGTGGCGCTCGTTGATCAGGGGCCACAGGTACCAGTAGCTGCGCAGTCCGTCGCCCTCGTAGGACGAGTAGAAGGGCCAGACCCGCGAGCGGGTGACGTTGCCCTGCTTGTCGGGCGCCAGGGTCAGCTGTCGGTCCCCGGGTCGCCGGAAGCGCACCAGGGGCCAGGGCCCGTCCCAGGCCCAGTGCCCCGTGGCCGGGTCCTCGGCGTAGCCGAAGAAGGGCCACAGGAAGGTCTGGGAGGTGTAGCTGCCCTGGGTCGTGCGCCCGTACAGGGGGAAGACGGTCCAGTCCGTGCGGTGCTGGGCGGGGGAGGCCTTGAGGTTCTCCTTCCCGTAGTTGAAGACGGGCCAGAGGGCGAACCAGCGGTCGTAGGAGTCCTCGAGCCAGGTGTGCCCCACCAGCGGCCAGGCGCGCCAACCCCCCGCGTCGGGGCCGGTGCGGAAGGACAGGAAGGGGAAGGGGAAGTGGTACTCGGTGATGCCCTCCTTGACCGTGCGCAGGTAGAGGGGCCAGAGGTAGAACTCGAACTCGTCGAAGTAGAGCACCTCCTCGGCGAAGCCGAAGAGGGGCCAGAAGACGTTGGCGTTGCGGCCGTCCGGCAGGCGCGTGAGGTAGATGCCGGGCAGGGAGAAGAAGGTCCACTTGCGCCCCTCCGGCAGGTCCTCGCGCCGGTAGTCGAACAGGGGCAGGACCCACCAGCTGAACTCCTCGTCGCTGCGCACCACGCGGCCGAAGGGGTAGAGGAACTGGGTCCGGCTGCGCTCCTCCCCGAGGTCGTCCCGGTACCGGGGCCAGTGCAGGAAGAGGGGCCGCACGCCCCACATGTCCAGGGGGTCTCCGAGCCGAGCGCGCCGCGCGACCACGGAGCCGGCCAGGGCCTCGTACTCCTCGCCGCCCCCCGGGGTGGAGACGTGGGTGTAGAGGGGGGCGAGGTGCTGCTCGGTGCCGGGGCCGGCGCAGGCCGCCAGAGCGGAGAGGGCCAATGCGGCCACGCGGCCCACGCGCGCGCTCATGCCCAGAGGTCTCCCCATCGGGGAATTGTCGAGGGATCCATGCCCGATGCAAGCGCCGACCACCCCGATGGCCCACGCGCGAACCGGACTTTTCGGGCCGCCGCCCGGCGCTCAGTCCGTCTCGAGGCGCACCACCGCGTGGTAGCGGCTCTCCCGGCTCAGCTCGTCGAAGGCCGCCCGGTCCCCGTAGGCCGGGTGGTAGCCGGGGTGGGTCACCTTCCACTGGAAGGGCTCGTCCTTCGCGAACATGCGCCCCGCGTTCCCATCGACTCCGGAGCCCTCGTAGGCCAGCCGCCCCTGCTCGTCCAGGACCCGCACCCGCGCCTCGTGCAGCCAGGCGCCGGTGGCGGCGTCCAGGACCATGAAGCGCGGTCGGCGCCGCGGCTTGTCGTCCCGGACCAGGATCTCGAGCCCCGCCCGGGGGGGCGCGAACTCCTGGCGCACGGGCTCCACGTCGAAGGAGGCGCCGCGGATCGTGATCAGGAGCTCGTACTGTCCGTGGGCGACTCCCTCGAAGCGGAAGGGGGCCTGGAAGTCGGTGCCCGCGCGCTCCCACTGCAGGCGGAGGGAGCGGGCCGGCAGGTCGCCCTCGCTCGGACCCTGGGGGGAGAGGTGCAGGCTGGTCGGCCCCCGGAACTCTCCGGACAGGCTGCGCACGACCCCCGAGACGTCCCCGGCCACCAGGTAGGGCTCGAGGTGGACGGCGACCTCCTCGGGGCCTTGCTCGGAGAGCTCGACGGTCTCGCGCGCCATGCCCGCCCGGGAATGGCGCGCGAAGACCTGGTAGCGGCCGGGGCGCAGGCTCTCGATGATGAAGAGGCCGCGGCCGTTCGAGGTCGTCTCCCGCACCGCGCCCCTCACGCCGTGCTCCGCGGGGGAGAACTCGACCCTGGCCCGGGCCACGGGCTCGCCCTCGGCGTCGAACACCCGCCCCCGCAGGCGCAGCATCGGCTGCAGCTCGATCGTCACCGGCTCCTTGTGGATCCCGGGGCTCGCGTCCACGGCCGCGTGGCCGAACCAGCGGCCCCCCGTGTCGGTGACGACCAGCTGGGGCTCCTCGAGCCAGGGGTCGGCCTCCTGGAAGCGTACCCAGGGCAGCTCGGCGGGGCGCACCCGCGACGAGTCTCCCACGGCCTCGGAGGCCTCCTCGAGCCAGGCCGCCCCGGTCAGGTAGGCGCGCAGCTCGGACAGGGCCAGGCTCGCGGGCTTCTCCAGGCGCAGGCTGTAGGTGGGGCCGATCGGGATCGGGATCGGGGCACGAGGCGGAGCCGCCCCCGCGGGTACGTGTTCGTGCCGGGCGAGACGTTGGCCGCTCCACAGACCCCCGAACTCCTCCGCGCCGCCGAAGATCTGCAGGAGCCCGCGGGCGAAGAGCACCCCGGTCTGGAAGCGGCCCTCCGCATCGCTCTCGACGGTCTCGCTCCAGTCGCCCGCGCCCACCACGCGGACCACGTAGTGCGGAACGGGCTCGTGGGTGACCTCGTCCAGGAGGAGCCCGCGCAGGGGGCCGAGCTTCCCGGGGGCGAGGCGCACGCGGTAGCCGTCCTCCTTCAGCTCCCGGCTCACGCACCACCAGCCGGCGGGGGGGTCGACCCGGACCTCGTCGAAGCCGCCGGGGGGCAGCTCCACCCGGAACCGGCCCTCGGCGTTGCTGGTGGCCCGCGCGCGCTGGGCCCCGCCCTGGAGGAAGGTCACGGCGACCCCGGGCAGGGGCGCCGAGTTGAGGTGCTGCACGCACAGGCCCGGCAGCAGGCCGCCCTCGAGCCAGTCGGTCGCGGGCGCGGCTCCGGTCTCCGGCTGGTTGCGCGTGCCCGCTGCCTCGGCTCCGGGGAGGGTCGGGGCCTGGGGCCCCTCCGCCCGGCCGTGCTCCCCGGGGGCCAGGGCGTCCGGCGCCTCGGCCGCAGACCTCGCGCCCGGCTCCCCGTCGAGGAGGTGCCAGGCTCCCAGGCTCAGAAGGCCCAGGCCGAGGGCGAGCAGGGGGACTGCGCTGCGGGGCATCGCATCGGACTCTAGCCTCCACTTCGGGGCCGGTCACGCCACGTCCGGAGCGTTCCCAGGCCTGTCCCGGAGACCCCCCGCGGGCCGGGCCCGGGGTCGGACTGTGTGGTCGCGGTGTCCTCCTCGTGTCCGCGGTGTTTCCTCCGTCGAAACTCCCCGCGAGCGGGGCCAGGGGCCGACGGCCGTCACACCCCAGGCGGCGGGGCCGTGGTACTCTCCAATCGAAGCCGAGAGCCGGGGCTTCCCGGGGTACCGGAGTGAGCGGAGTGCGTGGACTCCGCTCGGCCCTGCCCGATCCACCCTCGACGGACAATCGCCATGACCCGAAGCCTGCTCCTCCTCGCCCTCGCCTCGCCCCTCGCCGCTGCGAGCAGCGCGTCCGAACTGCCGCCCCTCCCGGAGGTCCGCGCCTGCGCCGAGAGTGAGCCGGCCGCGGGGGTTCTCGTGACCTACCCCACGGCCCTGCCCTTCGCCCTCCTGGCCGAGATCGCCGAGGACGACATCCTGTACGTGCTGATCGACGAGGCCGGGGAGCAGTGGCCGGCCTCCCGCGACCTGGTGGACAAGGGGGTCGACCTCTCGAACGTCGAGTTCCTGGTGGCCCCCACGAACACGATCTGGACCCGGGACTGGAGCGCCGCGGCGGGCTTCCAGGGCGGGCAGCACACCCTGGTCGACCCGATCTTCACCGCCTACAC
Organism: uncultured Planctomycetaceae bacterium; assembly: GCA_964591315.1. Classification (GTDB taxonomy): domain Bacteria; phylum Planctomycetota; class UBA1135; order UBA1135; genus JABACD01. The sequence goes on along the minus strand of CAZQAT010000052.1, from coordinate 9,288 downwards.
GCTCGACACCCACCAGGGAGGCTCGCTGGTGACCCTCGGCGGCAATCACGCCGACGACGACGCCTCGCCCGCCGCGGTCGCGGCGCACACCGGGGCCCAGCACGTGCCAGTTCCGGTGCACCTCGTGGGTGGCAACTACGACCCCGACGGCTTTGGCAGTGCCTTCACGACCCAGCTCCTGGTCGACGAGAACCGGTACTGGGGCGTGCCCGAGCCGTTCCTGCGCAGCGTGCTCGCGCAGGAGCTCGGCATCGAACAGCTGCGCGTCCTGCCCAACTACGCGACCTTCGACCTGCAGCATATCGACTGTGCCCTCAAGGTCGTGGACGAGGAGACGCTGGTCATCACCCGCCCGCCGGCGAACCACCCGGACCATCCCTACTTCGAGGCCCTGGCCCTGGAGGCCCAGAGCTACCGCACCGCCTTCGGCCGGCGCTACGAGGTCCACCGCATCGACGCGCCCCTGTTCGACGATGGAGTCTGGGGGCCCGCCCCCGCCAACTACGCCAACTCCCTGATCCTCAACGGGAAGGTCCTGGTCCCCATGTTCGGCCTGCCCCAGGCCGACGCGCGGGCGCTCCGGGTCTACGAGAAGGCCATGCCGGGCCATGAGGTCATCGGCTACCTCTACGGCGACGCGCCGCTGACGGGGCCGGGCAATGCCTGGCACACCTTCGACGCCCTGCACTGCCGCACGCACCAGATCTTCGACCCCGAGATGCTGCTCATCCGGCACCCGCGGGTCCGGGGGGCGAGCGCCGGCGCACCGATCGAGGTGCGGGCCTTGATCAAGGCCTACAGCGGCACGCCGCTGGTGCAGACGACCCTCCACTGGCGCCTGGCCGGGTCCACCGGCTGGACCGCGGTGTCCCTGCAGCCTGGTGCCCACGGCCAGGAGTTCGTCGGCGTGATCCCCGCCCAGGGCGCGGGCGCAGACGTCGAGTACTACCTGAGCGCCACGGACGGCTCGGGGCGTACGGAGTCCCGTCCGCCCCTCGCGCCGCAGGGGGCCTACACCTTCAGCGTGAACTAGGCGCGACCCTCCGGGGGACGGCTCCCGCGCTTGTCCCCGGTGCCGGGGGGGTGGTAGCTTGCGGCGCTCCCCGTCGCGTCGGGCGTCCCCACGCGCCTCGACGCCGCAGGAGCACCACCATGACCACCTTTCTGAGCGGCATCCAGCCCAGCGGGCTCCAGCACCTGGGCAACTACTTCGGCGCCATCAAGCAGCACGTGGACGCCCACTCCGGCGAGGGCGAGCACTTCTACTTCATCGCCGACTACCACTCGCTGACCACCTGCCGCGACCCGCAGGAGCTGCGGACGCAGGTGCGGGAGACGGCGGTCACCTACCTGGCCCTGGGCCTCGACCCCGAGCGCGCGACCCTCTTCCGCCAGAGCGACGTGCCCGAGGTCTGCGAGCTCGCCTGGCTGCTGGCCACCGTGACCGGCATGGGCCTGCTCGAGCGGGCTCACTCCTACAAGGACAAGCTGGCCCACGGCGTCAAGCCCAACGTGGGCCTGTTCACCTACCCGATCCTGATGGCGGCGGACATCCTCGCCTACGACTCGAACGTGGTGCCGGTCGGCAAGGACCAGGTCCAGCACGTGGAGATGACCCAGGACATGGCGGGCTACTTCAACAACCACTACGGCGAGGTCTTCGTGCGCCCCGAGTACCGCCTCTCGGACAACGAGAGCTGCGCCAAGGTGCCCGGCCTGGACGGGGAGAAGATGTCGAAGTCCTACAACAACGACATCTGGATCTTCGAGACGGGCAAGAAGCTCAAGAAGCAGTTCGGCAAGCTGAAGACCGACAGCCGCGAGCCCCACGAGCCCAAGGACCCGGCGGAGATCCTGCCCCTGCGCTTCCTCGAGCTGTTCCTGGACGCCGGCGAGCTGGCGGACTGGACCGAGCGCGTGCGTGCCGGAGGGGAGGGCGCCCCGGGCTACGGGGAGCTCAAGATGCGCGCCTGGGAGGCCATGGAGGAGTACTTCGCACCCGCCCGGGCCCGCCGCGAGGAGCTGCTCGCGAACCCCGACGAGGTCGAGCGCGTCCTGCGAGCGGGGGCCGCCGTGGCCCGCGAGCGGGCCACGGCCGTGCGCGACCGGGCCCTGGCCGCCTGCGGCCTCAGGTGAGGCGCGCCCCGGGCCGAAGAACCTCCATCGTCGCTCCACGAACCCGAAGCCGTCCGATGAGATCACCGCTGCTCCTCAGCCTGCCCCTAGTCCTGGTCGCCTGCACGGTACCCGCCGAGCTCGACCCCGGCGCCGGTGGGGGCGACGGGGGCGGGGTCCCCCAGGTGCCGCGCCCCTGGACGCCGGCCTTCCGCCAGGCCTCCCTCGTGATCGCCGATCGAGTTCACATCGAGGGCCCGAAGGGGCTGCTCGATCACGTGGCCACGCGCGCCGAGGACGGCTTCCACAGCTACGAGGCGGAGACCCTGCCCAGGGGCTTCGAGCAGCGCTTCCAGGTCCTCGAGCCCGACTCCGGGGTCGAGCTGCGGGCCTGGCTCGACAACGTCGAGATCGTGGCCATGCGCGAGCTGGTCGTGCTCGAGCGCCCCGGTGAGCTCGACGTCCTGCTGCGCGCCACCGGCGACGCCTACTGGCGCGACCTGGAGAGCGGCGCCGAGCGACGCGGGCCGGAGCTGCGCTTCACGGGGCCGATCGGGCCCGTCCCCGAGCCCGGGACTCCTTCCGAGGACGCGCCGAGGTGAGAGCGGCGGGCCGCGCTGGGGGGTGGGCGAGCCGCCGCGGGCGGGTCGCCGTCGCCCTCGTCCTGGCCTGTGTCTCCCTGGCCTGCCAGGCGTCGCCCCAGCCCTGGTCCTTCGGCACCGTGGCGCGGGACGCCTACCGGCAGCTCGACGTGGAGGAGGCGGCCCAGCTGCGCGAGGGTGTGCGCCTCTTCGAGGCCGGGAGCCTGACCGCCGCGCGGGGCACCTTCGCCAGCCTCGCGGGCCGCGCTCCCGGGGACGTGGCCGCGGCGGTCTGGCAGCAGGAGGCGCGGGTGGCCGCCCTGGAGCGGGGCCTGGCCCCCGGGGCTGATCCGGCGGCCCTCGACGGGCTGCGGGACCGCTACCGGCGCCTGGCTGAGGAGCGCCCCACGCCCCTGGCCTGGTACCTGGCGGCGCGCCTGGAGGAGGACCCGCTCGCGGCGCGTCTCCTGCTGCAGAAGGCCCTCGAGCTCGACCCCGGAATGTCCTGGGCCCACTACGCCCTGGCCCACGTGGCGGCCCGGGCCGGGGACTGGGGCGCGGCCCGCGGGGAGCTCGAGCGCACCTTCGAGCTGTTGCCCTCGCACCTGCCGGCCCTGCGGCTCTACGGCTGGTTCCTGGCGGAGGCGGGGGAGACCGGGCGGGCCATCGACGCCCTCCAGGCCTGGCTCGAGCGCTCGGACCAGGACCTGCTCGCCACGGACCGCCTGCGTGACGAGGTGCGTCTGGACCTGGCCCTGGCCTTCAACGCGGACGGTCAGGAGAGCCGAGCCGCGGAGCTCCTGCGCGGCCTCGCGCCGGGGGACGTGGACGAGGTCCGGCGCCTGACCGCCATCGCCGTGGTCGAGCAGGGCCGTGACCAGATCAGCTCGGCCCTCGAAGCGGCGCGGGCCGCGCGGCGCGCGGACCCGAGCGCGCTCCTGCCGGTGGTGCAGGAGGCCATGCTGCTGGAGCTGTGGATCGACGACCCGGCCGCCGCGCGCGAGGCCTGGACGGAGGTGCTGCGCCTGGCGATGGCCAGCGACGACCTGGCCGCGGGCCTGCAGCGCTTCCGGGCCGCCGTGCACCTCGAGCGCCTCGAACGGAGCCTGCCGGAGGAGGACGGTCGATGAAGGCCGTCGTGCAGCGGGTGAGCCGCGCCCGGGTCACCGTCGCGGGTGAGCCGGTGGGGGAGATCGGCGCCGGCATGCTCGTGCTGTTGGGGGTGATGCGCGGCGACGGCCCGGCCCAGGCCGAGCGCCTGGCGGAGAAGGTCTCCCGCTTCCGCTTCTTCACGGACGAGGATGACCGGATGAACCTCTCGGCCCTCGACCTGGGGCGCGCGGTGCTGGTGGTCAGCCAGTTCACCCTGGCCGCGGACGGCCGCCGCGGGCGGCGTCCCTCCTTCGATCGGGCCGCGGAGCCGGCCCTGGCGGAGTCCCTCTACGAGCAGTTCACGGCGCACCTGCGTGCCCTCGGCCTCGAGTGCGCCACGGGGCGCTTCGGGGCGCGCATGTCGGTCGGGCTGGAGAACGACGGGCCGGTCACATTCGTGCTGGAGGAAGCACCCCAGGACCAGTCGCCACCCTCCTGACGCAAGTTCTTGCTTGACGGGGGGTTTATGCGCTTCGACAATCTGGCCCCTCGATCCGCCCCAGGACCCGACCCCGATCCCACACCGTCCCCAGAGCTGCCCTTCCATGTCCGAGCGAGAGACCACCACCGTCACCAAGAAGGAGCTGGTCAACCGGATTGCCGAGGAGACGGGGCAGACGAAGGTGGTGGTCAAGAACATCCTCCAGCGCTTCCTCGACGAGATCATCGAGGAGCTGGTGCAGGGCAACCGCCTCGAGTTTCGGGAGTTCGGTGTCTTCGAGGTGCGCATGCGCGCGGCCCGTCAGGCCCAGAACCCGCGCACCCTCGAGAAGGTCACCGTCCCGGCCAAGCGAGTCGTGAAGTTCAAGGTCGGGCGCACCATGCGCGAGCGCGTCTGTGGCGAGGAGGAGACCTCGCCGCGCCAGGAGCGCAATCCCCAGGCGAGCAGCGAACCCGGCGCGAGCAAGTCCTCACGCCCGGACGCGCCGCCCAAGCCGCCGACCTCGAACTCGCCCTTCTAGGACGACGGCTCAACCGGAACGACCGCGGGCCCCGGCGATGAGGTCGCCGGGGCCCGCGTGCTTCGGGAAGGGCGCCGTCGGGTTCAGCTGACCTGCACCGTCGACACGGCCTTGGCCAGGGCCTGCTCCACGTCCTCGAGCAGGTCGTCCACGTGCTCGACGCCGACCGACAGGCGCACCAGCCCGTCCGCTAGGCCTGCGGCGTGGCGCTCGGCGGCGGGGATCGCGGCGTGGGTCATCGAGGGCGGGGTCTCCACCAGCGACTCGACGCCGCCCAGGGACTCGGCCAGGGTGAAGAACCTCGTCGAGCTGGCGAAGGTCTCGCCGGCGGGCACGCCGCCCGTGAGCTCGAAGGAGACCATGCCACCGAAGCCGCGCATCTGGCGCTTGGCCAGCTCGTGCTGGGGGTGGCTCTCGAGGCCCGGGTAGATGACCCGGTCCACCGCGTCGTGGCTCTCCAGGAAGCGGGCGATCCTCATCGCGTTCTCCCCGTGGCGCTCCATGCGCAGGGCCAGGGTCTTGGTGCCGCGGAGCACGAGGAAGCTGCTCATGGCGTCCAGGCTGCCGCCGCAGGAGTTCTGGAAGAAGGCGAAGCTGTCGAAGAGCTCCGGGGCGTTGCCCACCAGGGCCCCGGCCACCACGTCCGAGTGCCCGCCCAGGTACTTGGTCATCGAGTGCAGCACCACGTCCGCCCCGAGCTCGAGGGGGTTCTGCAGGTAGGGGGTGGCGAAGGTGTTGTCCACCACGCACAGGGCGCCGCCGGCGTGGGCGATCCTCGCCACCGCCTCGATGTCCGACAGGCGCAGGAGCGGGTTGGTGGGCGTCTCGAGGTAGACGTAGCGGGTGGCGTCCTCCATGGCGGCCTCGACCTGGGCCACGTCCGAGGAGTCGATGAAGCTGAAGCGGATGCCGTAGCGCTCGAAGACCTGGCGGAAGATGCGGTGGGTGCCCCCGTAGAGGTCGTTCCCGCAGACCACGTGGTCACCGGGCACCAGCCGGTCGAGCAGGGCGTTGGTGGCCCCCAGCCCGGAGGCGAAGCCCAGGCCCCAGGCAGCCCCTTCGAGGGAGGCGATGTTCTCCTCCAGGGCCAGTCGGGTGGGGTTCTTGGTGCGCGAGTACTCGTAGCCGTCCCGAGGCACCGCCGGAGCGTCCTGCTCGAAGGTGCTGGTCAGGTAGACCGGCGTCATCACGGCCCCGTTCTGGGGATCGGAGCTCTGGCCGGCGTGGATGGCGCGGGTCTCGAAGCGCCCGTGGTCGTTGCGGATCTTCATGAGGTCATCCTAGCACGCCTCCGGTGCGGACTCAGGCCCCCGAAACTGGTGGAGATTGCCGGCCCCGAGTCCCAAACTCGGCGGCCATGTCCGAGGCCCGCGAATCCGGGGGAAGCCTCCCCACGCTCTCGCCCCGCCTGCGCGCGGCCCTGCTCTGCGTCGCCCTGACGGTGTGGTGGATCGCCACCCTGGAGATCGAGAAGAGCTGGGCCTGGGACGAGTCCATGCACGCCGAGCTGCCCGCCCTGCGGATGCTGTTCTCCCTCCAGGCGGGTGACCTGCACGGCTTCTGGAACACGCTGCACTCCTGCCAGCAGTACCCCTTCGGGTGGCCCCTGGTGCTGGCGTTGGTGCAGTCCGTCTTCGGCATCTCCGAGGGGGTGGCCCGGGCCGCGGGCATCGTGGCCTGGGGCACGACCTTGTTCGGGATGTTCCTCCTGGGCGAGGAGGTGGCCCGGGCCCAGTCGAGCGGGGCGCCGCGGCGCGGGGACGACCTCCTGCCCTGGCTGGCCCTCGGCTTCGGGGTCCTGTCGCCCCTGGCCCTGGGGTACGCGGAGAGTCTGTTCCTCGAGGTGCCCTTCACCCTCTGCGCGGTCTTCGCCCTGCGCGCCTGGTTGCGGCGCCGCAACCTGCGCGACGAGTCCGGCGCCACCTGGCGTGCCCTGGCCTGCGGGCTGTGGCTGACTGCGGCCTTCTTCACCAAGTTCAACTACGGGATCCTGCTCGTCTTCGGCCTGACCCTCGACGCCCTGGTCGGGCTGGTCTTCGCGAGGGCCGAGCGTCGTCAGAGCCACGAGCTGCGCAGCCTGCTCATCGCCGCCCTGCCCCTGGCCTTGGCCGTGGCCTGGTGGGTCGTGCTACCGCTCCCCTTCGGCCTCGAGCGGGGGCGCGAGCACCTGCGGGTGATGCTCGACTTCCTCGGCAGCAACCAGCAGATGGCCAGCACCCCCTGGCAGCAGCGAGTGGTGTTCTGGGCGCTGTACCTCTCCTTCACCGCGCGACTCCTGGTGCTGCAGCTGGTGGGGGCCGGCGCGTCCCTGGGCGGGATCTTCAGACCCGGCGTGCGCTGCCTGTGGATCGTGTTCCTCGCCACGGGCCTGCCGGTCTGGACCCACAACTTCCACCTGGATCGCTTCCTGATCCCCGGGGCGCCGGCCTTCTGGGTCCTGGCGGCGGCGGGCCTGGCGACCCTGGTGCCCGCCGCGTCCCAGGGGCGAGCCGTCGTGCTGGCGGTGCTGGCGCTCGTGACCCTGGCGGTGCCGACCTTCGACGCCTCGCGCGTGGCGGGGGCTCTGGGCCTGCTCGACACGGACGAGCACACCCGGGCCTACATCCTGGAGGTGCTCGAGGAGAAGCCGCGCCTGGGCGCCGGGCGCCACATGTGGACCCCCGGTCTGCACCCCGAGGGTGCGGGCGCCGTGCTCGAGCTGGTGACGGCGGAGGTGGGGCCCGCGGAGCGGGTGGGCTGGATCGGGGTCAGCACGGAGATTCCCCCGGCGGTGCTGCACATGGCCCTGCTCGAGACGAGCGGCAACCGGGCGCGCTTCCTGGCGGACGCCCACCGGCCGGTGGACGTGACCTTCACCGGCAACGACCCCGGGTGGGACGCGGCCCGGCTGGCGCACTTCGTCGAGGACTTCGACGTGGTGATCACCACCGACCCCCCGGACATCGGCCAGCGGGTGGCGCGCCTGTTCAGCCGGCGCTACGCGGGCATGCTGATCGGTGAGCTCGGCTGGAGCGTGCGGGAGCTCGGGAAGGTGAGCGTGGCCCCGGAAGTGGGCCCGGAGCTCGAGCTGACGGTCTACGCTCTGAGGCCGCCGGCTCCATGAGCGAGAGCCGGGACATCGAGCTGCCCCCGCCCGCACCGCGCGACCACCGGGCCGATGAGTGCGCCGCGGCCCGCGAGGCCTTCGCCGCCGGGACGCTCGAGCTGGAGGCGGTGCTGGCCCTGGTGGAGCCCTTCGCGGCCTCGAGCCTGGGACGTCGTCTCCTGCGCGAGCGGGTGCCCCTCTGCGAGCCGGAGGTGCGCGCCGCCATCGCGCGCTTCGCCGAGGTGCAGCGCCTCGAGAAGGCCCGGGACCCGGTCAGCCTGGGGGGCGTCACCGACCCGGCTCCGATCGTCCAGAGCGCCCACAGGGGCCCGATCGAGGAGGCGGACCTCTCGCGCCTGCGCAACTTCCTCGGGGCCTGCGAGCGCCTCAAGGGCTGGTTCGCCGAGCGCGCCGCGGACGTGCCCGAGCTGGCGCGCTGCGCGGCGGACGTCCCGGACGTCGCCGCCCTCTGGGACCGCCTGGGTCAGGTGGTGGACGAGCGCGGACGCATCCTCGACAGCGCCTCGCCCATGCTCGGCCGGATGCGTGCCGAGGTGCGCACCCTCTCCGCCAAGATCGACAGCACCCTGCGCCACCTGTCGAGCCGCAGCGACCTGCGCAACCACCTGACCGACGGCCGCGTGCACCTGCGCGGCGGGCGCCACTGCCTGGCGGTCAAGGCCAAGGCCTCGGGCCGGGTGAAGGGCATCGTCCACGACCGCTCCCAGAGCGAGCAGACCGCCTTCGTGGAGCCGCGCGAGGTGATCGAGGTGGCGAACCGTCTCTCCGAGGCGCGCCACGACGAGCGCCGCGAGCTGACCCGCGTCCTGAGTGAGCTGTCCCGGGACGTGCTGGAGCGCGAGGCGGAGCTCGAGCGGGCGGCGTTGCGCCTGGGGGAGATCGAGGTCGCGGTCCTGAGCGTGGCCTTCGCCGCGGAGTACGGGGCGCGCATGCCGCTCGTCGCCGGCGACCGCGGCGCGCCCCAGGGCATGCTCCTGCGCTCCGCCCGCCACCCCTTGCTGGTGGCGGAGCTGCGCCGCGGCGCCCTCGAGGAGGTGGTGCCGATCGACCTGCGCCTGGGGGAGGAGTTCGACATGCTCCTGATCACCGGGCCGAACACCGGCGGCAAGACCCTGGCCCTCAAGACCGCCGGGCTGGCGGCGCTCCTGTTTCGCTTCGGCCTCCCCGTCTGCTGCGCGGAGGGCAGCGCCCTGCCCCTGTACGAGGGCATCGCCGCCGACATCGGCGACGAGCAGGAGATCAGCCAGAGCCTGTCGACCTTCTCGAGCCACGTGATGCGAATCCGCGCCGGCCTCGAGCGGGCGGACGAGAACACCTTGGTGCTGCTCGACGAGCTCGGCGGCGGCACGGACCCGGACGAGGGAGCGGCCCT